>NZ_JBIBVF010000002.1:0-12845 GCF_043080045.1 Streptomyces sp. NPDC015125 | reverse complement strand
GGCGGGGCCCCCCCCCCGGGGGGGGGGGGGCCCCCCCCCGGGCCCCCCCCCCCCCCCCCCCCCCGGGGGGGGGGGGGGGGGGGGGGGGGGGGGGGGGCCCCCCCCCCCCGCCGCCGGGTTGGATCAGCCGGGCTTGATCCGGCCGCGCCAGGCTCCTGATTCGGCACCCCGGTGCTCGATGCAGTCCTTGAAGCGCCGCATATCGCCCTTGACTCGCCGTTCGATGGTTCCCGACATGTCGGCGGCCTTCTCTGCCATGCCCGAGGGCTCGACGTCCATGACGAGCTCCACCCGCGTGTGGGTCTCATCCAGGCGCTGGAAGCTGACCAGGCCCTTCTGCCGGGTATCGCCGGTGGTGGTACGCCAGGCGATGCGGTCGTCCGGAAGCTGATCGACGATCTCGGTGTCGAACTCCCGCCGCACGCCGCCGATTTTGGTGGTCCAGCGGTTATGCCGGTCGTCGAGCTGGGTGATCTTCTCGACACCCTCCATGAACTTCGGGAATTCCTCGAACTGCGTCCACTGGTTGTAGGCGGTGTGGACCGGGACCTCGACGTCCACCGTTTCCTTCACCGTGCTCATCACTACGCCTCCTCAGTGGTGGCTTGCGCGGGCGACGAAGCCCGCGACGCGCATCTCGCGCCGTTCAGCGGGTGCCCGGTAACTGGCTTCGTATACGACGCCCAGAGGGGTTTTCGGGTCTTGCGCACCCACCTGGCTGTGAGGTGCCTGGCGTCCAGTAAGCCTGCGATATGGGTGGTCACTCACAGGACCCGAATGCAGAGGGAGCTTTTCCGGCGCCTGGTGGCCCGCAAGGGCTACGACAGCGGCGAGTGCGGGCCGTCCCGTCCCGCTCGCCGCACTCCTTCAGGCACGACAGGTCTGCGATCTGCAACTGCTCGGCCAGGTAAGCGGCCACCTCCGCCGGGACCTGGCGCGGTCCCATCGCAGGCCGCACCTGCCGTCCCCACAGACGTCCCGAATCCCTGCTCGGCGACAAGGGCCACGACCCCAATCCCAACCGCGACGAACTCCGCAAGCGCCGGATCCTGCCCCTCGCCCCCCTGGTCTGCGGCCTCAGCTGCCGGCGCCGCCTTGAGAAGACCCGCTCATGGTCGTGCCAAGAACCTTATGCGCGGCGCCAGTTGAGCAGCAGTACGTCGACCGCAGCGTGCAGAGTCGCTGCGGCCACCCCGTCGCGCAGCTGCGTGGAGAGGCCGAGGAGAAAGCTGTGAATCATAGTGGTCACCCCGTCGGCGTCGGCGTCGGCATCGAGTTCGCCCGCGGCGATGCCCCGCTCCACGCAGGCCCTGATGCGCACCCGGTCCGCTTCACGCCGTGCCGCGACGGCCGCGCGCACTCCGGCATGCTCCTCTCCCGGTGCCCGCATCGTGCCGGACAGGGCGATAAGACAGCCGGTGGGGTGAGACGAGTCGGCCTGCATGTCGATCGAGCAGTGCAGCAGGCCGGCCACGGCCTCTCGCGGGCAGACCGTTTCGTCCTCGATGTCGTCGATGGCGCCGCCCGGCCCCTTCATGTAGTGCTCGACGACCTGCTTGAACAGCCCTTCTTTCGAGCCGAAGGCGCCGTACAGGCTCGCGGAGGACAGCCCGGTGGCGGCGCGCAGCTGTGCCAGTGAGGTCGCTTCGTAACCCTGCTCCCAGAACAGCAGCATCGCAGCCTCCAGTACGGCCTCCATATCGAAGGCGCGGGGACGGCCGGCTGGCGGCATATGGACCTCCTGCATCACAAGACGGGCGTTCCGGCCTGGGGAGCACTTCCTGCCTCCCATATTGGACCAACTGCTCCACAAAGTGCCACGCACCGAAGCGCCCGGGCGCCGACGACTCGCAGTGACCCTGATCACTTATGGATCAATCGATCTGAAACCGCTTGACCAGCACGTCAAGCCAGGGCCAGCATTTCGGTATGAACGATCCAGAATCCAGGGAGGGCGACGCCGGCGTCCGCTCCCCGCTCAGCAGCGCCATGGCGCTGCTGCTGGCGGTGACGTGCGGCGCGGCGGTCGCGAACATCTATTACGCGCAGCCGTTGCTGCCCGTTGTCTCCAAGGCGCTGGGAGTCTCCGAGGGGGCCGGAGGTCTGATCGTCACCTCCTCGCAGATCGGTTACGCGCTCTCGCTGGCACTGCTGGTGCCCCTGGGTGACGTACTGGAGCGGCGCCGGCTGGTGAGCGGGCTGCTCGCCCTGAGCGCCGTCGCTCTCCTCGGTGCGGCGGCCTCCCCCTCGCTGGGTGCGCTGTACGCCTCGGTCGCGCTGGTCGGGGTGACCTCCGCCGTGGCGCAGATCGTGGTGCCGATGGCCGCCTCTTTGGCCGCCGACCATGAACGCGGCGCGGTGGTAGGCACGGTCATGAGCGGCCTGCTCATCGGCATCATGCTCGCGCGGACGGTTGCCGGGGTGCTGGCCGAATTCGGGGACTGGCGGCTGGTGTTCGTCTTCGCAGCGGGCCTCATGGTGGTGCTGGCGATCACCCTGCGCCTGATTCTGCCTCTCGTACCGCCGGCCGCGAAGACGCCTTATCCCCGGCTGCTGCACTCGGTGGTGACTCTGGTGCGCACCGAGTCGCTGCTGCGCAGGCGCATGGCTCTGGCCGCGGTCGGCATGGGCGGCTTCACGGTCCTGTGGACCGCCTCGTCGTTCCTGCTGGCCGGCCCCGCTTACGGGTACGGTCCGGCGGTCATCGGCCTGTTCGGTCTGGTCGGGGTCGTCGGGGCCGCCGCCGCGTCGGTGGCCGGCCGACTGGCGGACCGCGGTCGCGCCCGCCAGGTGACGACCGGCGGGCTGATCGTGCTCATGGGCAGCTGGGGCGTGCTCATTTTCGCCGGCCGGGGAGGCCCACTCGGTCTGAGCGCGCTGATGGTCGGCATCGTGGCGCTCAACCTGGCACAGCAGTCGCTGCTGATCAGCCACCAGAGCGTCCTGTACCGCCGCATCCCGCACGCACGCAGCCGGGCCACCACAGCGCTCATGGTCTCCGCCTTCGCCGGAAGTACTGTCACGTCCGCACTGACGGCCGCGCTGTATCCGCTCGTGGGCTGGTCAGGGGTCTCCGCGCTGGGAGCGGCGATCGCGCTGATCGGCCTCGCGATCTGGTCCCTGGAACTGCTCCGCCCGAGTCCCGCGGAACCGCTCGCCGACCCGTCGGCGGACGAAAACGTCCACGCGGCCCGTACCTCCAGCGCACGCGCGGACCGCACCCACGCACACGCCAAGGGGACCGCTCATGCCTGAGATCCGCCGAGTGGGGACCCTGGACGACTACCAGCACACGGCACACCGGTATGCCGCCTGGGATTCCCTGCCCGAAGGCGCCCACCTCACCTACTTCTTCGAGCACTTGGGCAGCCCCGAGGAGGTGATCGCCGCGCTGGAGCCGTTCGATGTGGTCGGCGCCATGCGCGAGCGCACCCCCTTCCCCGCCGAGGTGCTCGACCGGCTGCCGAACCCCCTGCGCCTGCTGGTGACCACGGGCCCCGCCAAGGCGGCCATCGACACGGCCGCGGCCGCGCGGCGCGGAATCGTGGTGTCCGGCACCCGCGCCGCACCACTGACCTCGACGGCCGAGCTGACATGGGGACTCCTGCACGCCCTGACCCGCTCGCTCCCCACCGAGGTCCGCAACCTACGCGAGGGCGCTCGGCAGCAGACCGTGGGTCGTGACCTGCACGGCGCCCGCCCGGGCGTTATCGGACCGGGCGGCGTGGGCAGTCGCGTGGCCCAGGTCGGGGTCGCCTTCGGCATGGACGTCGTTGCCTGGAGCGCCCACCTCGATCCCCGGCACGCGAAAGCACCGGGCGTCACACCCGTCAGCAAACGGGAACTGCTGACCACCTCGGACGTGGTGACGCTTCATGTCCGGCTTTCCCCACACACCGTCGGCCTCATCGGTACCGACGAACCCGCCCTCATGCAGCCGGACGCGCTGCTGATCAACACCTCCCGGGCACCCGTCGTCGACGAGGAGGCTGCTGGCCGCGCTGCACGCCGGAACGTTGGGCGGCGCCGCCCTGGACGTCCACTTCGCCGAGCCGCTGCCCACCGATTCGCCATGGCGTAGCGCTCCGCGAACCGTCCTCACCCCACACCTGGGCCAGGTCACCGCCGACGCCTTCGAGATCTTCTACCGCGACGCACTCGGCGACATCCTCGCCTACGCCGCCGACGAACCGGTCCGCCTGCTCACGCCATGAGCGGACCACGCCCTCCACACACGAACAAGGAAGGGGACCCACCATGACCACCAGCGAGCAGACCACCACCGCCCACCCGCAGCACGATCCCGCCGACGATTCGGGGGGCCGCCTGCCGCATCTGTGGACGCGGACCCTGGGCGACCTCACCATCACCTACGTCCCCGACGCCGGCGTCCACATGATCCCCACCCGGGTCTACCCCGCCTCCGCCGACGAGGACTGGATGGGCCACGGTCCCCACCTCACGGACGCAGGTCACCTGGCCATGGGATGCGGCGCGTTGCTTGTCGAGCGTCGTGGGAAGCGCCTGCTCCTGGACGCCGGCCACGGCCGCATCTCGGGCGAGGACCCCGAACACTTCCAACACGGTTTCGACCACGTACAGGCCCTCCCCGATCACCTGCAACGCCTGGGCGTCGACCCGGCCACGCTGGAGACGGTCGCCTTCACCCACCTGCACGACGACCACACGGGATGGGCCCGGCCGGACGCCGCCGACGACCTGCGCAGTCTGTTCCGCAACGCGCGCTGGATCGTCGGGGAAGGAGAACTGCAGGGCCTGGACCCCGCCTCCGGCCCACGGCTCGCCGGACCGAGCGAACGGACCACAGCCGTCGCCGACGGAACAGAGATCGCCGCGGGAATACATGCCTGGGCGCTGCCCGGACACACCACCGGGCACACGGCCTGGGTCCTCGACACCGGCGACGGCCGCCGGATCGTGGCCTTCGGCGACGCCATGCACTCACCCGTCCAAATCCAGCACCCCGACTGGGAAGTCGTCCTCGACCACGACCGTGCACAGGCCGAGCACTCACGTCGCCGACTCGTGGAATTCATGGCCCAGGACGACGTCTTCGGCTTCGGTGTGCACTTCGCCGACCAGCAACTCGGCACCGTCGACGACACCGGCCACTGGCGCCCATGGGAGGACCGGAAGGACAACCGGTAAGAGCTCGTCACGATCACATGCGGGTCTCCTTGAGGCGTCTCCAGCAGATAAGGCCGCAGGCCAGTGAGACGAAAGCCTCGTGCAGAATGTCACCCCAGGAAGCTCAACCGGACCCGACGGTCCGTGTTACTCGTGTTCGTGTCCGCCAACCTCCGTTAAGGCAACCCGCACGATACTCGGTGCCCCTTTCGGATCCGAGGCGCCTCACGTGTGCGTCGAGTACACGGAGACGGCGGCCCGGGCCCGGGATGCGACTTGCGGCAGGCTCATCGTTGCTTTAGATACGGCGCGAGGTGGTGCAGGCGCGTGTGGTAGTCGGGGTGCGAGGACAGGAGCTTTCCCAAGAGGCCCTGTCTGCGGCCACGAGCTGGGGTTCTCGTGCCCATCGCAGCCGTTTTACCGCACCCGGACAGGGCGGAAGCCGTCACGGATCCACTTTCCCGATCCGCCGCCTGCATCATGTGCAACACCTCGGCGAGCATCGGCCCGAAGCCGGCCGCTGCCGCATGGTGATCCGCCCGTACTTCGGCCCGGCGGGTCACGGCGGCAAGCAGATACGGGGCAGCGACCAGCGTCAGAGTGACGAACCAGTACTCCAGCGCGAGCAGCAGGACGACGGCACCCGCCACCAGAAGCAGCACTGTCGTCCAGAAACCCATGCGCCCATGCCCGGTGACGGTGACAAGCCGGATCAGCTTCCGCACAATAGCCCACACAAGACGTCCCGGAACCGTGTACCACTGCCCCAGGAGCGAGGACCATGCATGGCCGCGGACGTGGTGCCCCAGTTCATGAGCGAGTACCGCGGCCAGCTGGCCATCGGACAGACGCTCCAGCGAAAACCGGGTAACGCCCACGATGTGGCCTGCCGCGGCCAGGGCGTTCAGATGATCGCTGTCCTCGATCCACAGCTCGTATGCGCGGCCCTCGACACCCGTCCGGGCGGTCACTGTCCGCCACAGAGGTTCCAGCCGACTCAGTTCCCGTGAGGTGGGGTGACGAAGGTTCAGCAGATGGCGGGCGAGGGCTCTCTCCGTGGGCCGGTGAAACGCCATGGCACCCGAAGCGAGCCAGAGCAAGCCCCCCAGCCAGCCCATGTCAGGGAGCAGGAGCTGAGAGAGCACGGCAACGATCACCAGGCTTGCGAGGAACGAGGGCAACTGCAGCAGCAGGTGGACCATCGCCGTCACATCGATGCTCCGCTGGCGCTTGGCGAGATGCACACGCCCACGGTGGCCGAAATCCTCGTGCGGCTCACGTTTCCCGGGGCCGGGACCGGAGTGGTCCTCCGGCCCGCCGCCATGGCGGGCGGCATCGTATGGCGTCGTGCCGCCCGCGTACGGCGGCGGGGGCGGTACCGTCTCGTTCGGACGGTGCGGGGACGGAAAGGCCACAGCAGCCGGATAGACCGGAGGATCGGGCAGGGGCATGCGGCCGACGTGGGCCGGATCGGGAGGAGTGGCCATGGGAGCTTCCTGTCTGGGCGTACGGACCGGATCGTGACGATGCGGTAAGAAGCCGCACCGGTGACGTGCGTTCAGTGGATGAGTTGCGCGATGGCCAGAAGCACCACTCCCGCGCAATAGGCGGCCAGGCCTGTCCGGATCCACCAGTGCTTGGCACCGACGATGCGGCTGTTCTGGGCCAGCGCCTCAAGTACCCCATCGGCCTGGTTTGCCTCGGTGACGGCGAGGGCCTCTGCGAGCCGACCGCCCTCCGCGGCACGGCGGATGTCGTCGAAGTACGTCAACGGCCGCCCCGGAGACCACCGGCTGGTGCCGTACCGGGGCAGGACGGCGAGGAGCAGGCACCCCAGTGCCCCGGCCAGAGCGGCCATGGCTACCCACGACAGCACGCTCCCTGGGACGGAGAGCCCCGATAAAGACCATCCGTGGACCGGGACCAGGCCACCGAGCAGACTCACGGTCATGCTCATGACCCCTAGAAGCAGAGACGCCTTACTGTCCGCACGGGCCGTCTCGGATCGCAGCTCCGCGAGCAGACGGGCTCCCACGGACGGGATCTCCGTCCCGCTGCTGCTCATCGCTCCTCCTCGGCGCTGTTGGCGGACGCCCCGTCCCGCTCCTTGTGGAAGTGCACCGGGGTACCGGTGGGCCCTGCCCAGGGCAGGGAGTCCGGTGTGGGAGGAGCAGAAGCGATACCGGGCAGGTTACGGGCGAGGAGCCCCTCCAGGATCTCCACGGCCTGCTTGTTCAGTCCCGCACGCTGGTAGTCCTCCGGATTCCCTTCCTTCAACACCTGAAGAGCGACCTCGGACTGACTTCGGATCAGGGCCAGTTGATCCCTCTGCAGGTTTTCCATCACCAGCCGGGAATCCTCCGGATGCTGCGCCAGGTGCAGGGCCCACATCGCCACGCCGCCGTGCTGGAGGTAGTACTCGTAGTAGCGGACCTTCTCCGCTTCCAACTGACGCGCTTCCTCGTCCTGGCGACCCTGCAGCATGACCAGTTCGTGATCGTGCTGGGCCCGCTCCACATCCCGCTCCGCCCTGAGCCGGTCCTCCCGCATGGCCACGTCGTGGGACATGCCCAGCTGTTCGTCGGTGTACCGGATGCGGCGTAGCTCCCGCTGGTGGGCAATCGCCGCGTCGTCCAGCCTGAGCCGCACGGCACACGACGTACGCAGCCCGACTTCGTCTCCCAACTCGCCCACCCTGGCGAGCACCTGGTACACGGCGCGTTCGGCATCCGCACTCCGGTCGATCGGAAAGCCCCGGCTGACTGGGTACATCAGCTGCTCCAGCCGGCGTTTCAGGAGAGCGGGCACGTTCCGCTCTCCGCTGGCCACGAACTTTTGCGGCCGGGAAACTTGCCAGGTCAGCTCTACCTCGGCAGTGAAGTCGAAGGCGTCGTTGTCGCTGGGCAGCAACAGCGACACGGTGCAGGTGTGCACCCCCATGTCGACTTCGTAGACCGCGGTGTACCGCATGGTGGCGAACAGAGGGCGCGTCGGCCGATGAGGTGGCAGGTAAACATCGAACTCCCCTTGGTCCGTGGTGAAGACCAGCGCATTGTCGATGCGGCTGTACCCCTTGCGGTGGTCGAACCGGGACAACTGGCGCACGGTCAACACCGGGTCGACCAGCTCACTGTGCCGGTTCGCTCCCTGGTCCCAGTCGGGCTCGCGGCGGATGTCCACCATGGTTCCTCTCTCCTCACTCAGTGGTGATCCGGAATTTCGCGGCCCATGGCCGCAGACGAGAGGCGGCGCCTTACAGCACGGCCATCAGACGATGGGCCACCGCGGGCGGGCCGCCCCCTCGCCGGTCGCGCAGTGTCCCGAGCAGGTGATCGAGGCGCTTACGGTCCTCATCGGAGCCGACAAGCGTCGGAAGCAGCATCGCCAGTTCCCGCTCGGCCTGCGGATCGCCGTCCGCCTCAAGGACCCATCCGGCCAGGGCCTTCAACCCATCGGCTGTGTACCGCAGATCACCCAGGGCGGTCTGCCAGAGCAGGGACAGCCACCGTGCGTCCTCGGTCGGGCCCGTTGAGGCGGCCTCCGCGTGCCACCGCAACAACAGCCGGCTGTCGGCGCGCGCGCAGGCCAGGACAAACGCGTGCAGCGTCAGGCGACGGCCGGAAGGCCCGTCCCGGAGGAGTTCGACCAGGCCCCGCAGCACCCGGCTGCGCACCGATGCCGATTCATCGCTCAGCAGCAGCGCGACGGACTCGGCGATGGGCTGCGCCTCCTGCTCGTCATCCCCGGTGCGAGCGGCTTTCGCCAACGCCTGCAGCGCTTCGTCGGGCATCCTCGGGCCCACCAGGGCGTAGGCCCGGATGGCTGTCCAGCGAAGCCGTGGTCCGGCCTCCTCCTCGCACCAGGAACGCAGGATCGGCGGGATGTTCGGGGCGCCGACGGCGTGCGCCGTCGCGAGGGCGTTGGCGGCGACGAGGCAGTCGCGGTAGAGCTTCGACTTCGCCCAGCCCTCGATGAGCAGGGCCATCGCCGACGGCAAGTCGGTCTGGGCGAGCACCGCGGCGGTCACTGCCGCGCGGGTACGCACCAGCGGCCGGCCGTCCTGTGCGAGCTTCCGGAGCCACGCGAGCAGAGCAGGCCGCGCGGAGGGGTGGCTCGTCCAGACCTCGCGGAGGACCTCGACCGAGGCCCGGGGCTCCTGAAAGCGGGCCACACGCTGGCGTACGGGGCCCCACTCGGTGTGCTCCTCCCTCCAATACTCGACAGCTCGGGCCAGGCGCAGGCGTGTGGTGATGGACGTCCCGAAGATACCGACCCGGGGCTCCCTCCCTGCGTCCTCCGTTCTCTGGAACTCTGCGTACAGGGTGTCGCTGAGCTCCGCGGTCAGGGCGTAGGCGGCCTCGTCGAACGCTGCCAGGGAGATGAGGAACGCCTTGTCCCGGAGCTGGGTTTCGTCGCCCCCGAACCATTCCCGGACCTGCTCCCGGACCAGTCTCGGGCCGACGTTCGCCAGCTGCTCCCGAGTAGTCGTGCCGTCCGCGTGTTCGGCCAGTGCCTTCGCGAACGCCGCCGCCTCCCGTAGCTGGTGGTCGTCCCGGCCGAGGAACTCCTGGGAGAGTTCCAGAGCCAGCAGCTCCCGCTCCCGCCGCGGGTCGTCCACCAGGGCGTGCAGGTGCGACCGGAGCACAGCCTGGGGCGACGGCGGCACCCATGGGACGGGTTCAACGCCCCGCAGGGTCGCGAACAGGTCGACGGTGATGACCAGATATGCGTCCTTCTCCTGGAGGGCGTCCCGCAGGGCCCACAGGTCGATGTCGCGCAGTGGGTTCTCCCTGCCCGTCACCAGGTCGCTCACGAGGTAGCCGTGCGAATCGCTGTTCACCTCGTCCTTCAGCGCGGTCGGCGGGGTGTTGGGGTCGACGGCGCGTACGGGCACGGCGTCCAGGGAGCGCAGCAGCATCAGGGCAGCGCTGCGGCGGCCGGTAAAGGGCGCGCCGTACAGCACGAGCACCCGCTTCTCGCGCAGCCGTTCGCGCAGGGGGTGCACGAGTTCCTCGTACCCGGCGAACTCCATGGACAGCTGGTCGAGTTCGGGCGAGGGGATGTCTCCGGAGGTGCGGGTGGCGGCGCCGAATCGGTAGTGGTGCTCCACCTTCGTGCCGAGAACGACGTCGCCTCGGACGCTGCCCCCGCTGACCCCGGTCTGATCGCCGCCGACCAGGCTGCCGCTGACCGCGGCCGGTACGTGCTCGTACAGCTCACGCCGCGCCGCCCACGGGTCCTGCGGGCGGTCGTCCTCCGCCTCGGTGTGCTCGTCGTTGGTCTGCTCCTGTTGGTCGGCCGCCGGGTCGGAGTCGTCCTGGGAGCGATCCGTCTGCTTGTCACCGGGCTGTTCGCTCATGCCTGCTCGCTCCGACCCTCGTGCCGGACGGAGCCCATGACCACGTCCCCGGTGACGTGGCCGCCGCTGACCCCGGTCTGATCGCCGTTGACCTGGCTGCCGCCGACCGACACGGTCCCGCCGTTGAACGCGAATGCCGCCCCGGTGCTCGCAGGCACTGAGACAGGCGCCGCAGGAGCCTGCCCGGCGGCATCGCTGTGCGTACCCCCGACGCCGCGTCCGGCGGGCGCGGGTCCCGGGGCGGGGACGGTGGTGACGTGCGGGAGCGGACCGTGCAGCCACAGGTCGAGCCGGTCCTTCTTCACAGCCACCGCGGCGTGGTGGAACTCCTCCGGGCGCAGTCCGCGGTGTCCGTGGCGGACCACTCCTTCGTAAACAGGGGACGAGACCCCCAGCACACAGTCCGCGTCCCGCTGCGCGAGCCCTTCGCGCAGGGCGTCGGCATCGAGCAGCCGGCAGGACTGGTTGAGGTCGTGGCCGACGAGCCCGCCGACCGTGCCCTGCTTCGGGTCAAAGGCGACCTCGCCTGCGGCCAGTACCATCCGCAGCCGCATCTGGGCACTGCTCGATGCCAGCCGGTTGTACTGGCACAACGCATCCGGGGTGGTCGTCAACAGGGCCCGGAGGAGCACAGTTTTCGGGATGTCGGCGCTGACCAGCACGATCAGGCCATCCCCGCGGTCCTCGCGGTACTGCATGTTCCTCTCGACACCCGCCTCAGCCAGGGTGTCCTCCACCACGTTGTGCAGTTCCCGGCGCAGGCAGGCCTGCACCACATCGCCCCGTCGGCTGAAGTCCTCGATGTCCAGCAGCAGAATGGTGCGGTTGACGGGTTCTGTCAGGGCCAGAGTCATGGGTGCCTCTCGGACGGTCGGGCTCGGTCCGGAGCACTATCTCGTAGGGGTCTGACAGTGGAAAAGGAACAGCTGCACACAGCGTCTGTAGCCGATGGCACACAACTCGCCTCGACTGCAGAGGCGTCGGCTATTCGCCGCCCCCTATCCGGCGCAGCAGGTCCGGGCGGACGATGACCAGTCCTCTGCGGCTGGTGCGGACGATGTCGCGTTCCCGAAGCTCTTTAAGAAGCCTGGCCACCGCCTCGCGGGAGGCTCCGACCGCGCCTGCCAGCTCGTGCTGGCTGAGACCGGTGGTCAGGCGCATCCCCTCCGCATCCTGCACCCCGTGTGTGCGCGACAGCTCCAGGATCAGGAGCGACAACCGCTCACGAACGCCGAGCGCTCCTTGCTCCACGCGTCGCCGGTCGCTGGCCTGTGTCCGGTCCCCAATGAGGCTGAGCAGTTGGAGGGCAGTAGCCGGGAACTCCGCGAGATGGTCCAGGAATCTGCCGCGCTCGATCGTGACGGCCTCGACCTTTCCGAGTGCGGCGACCGTCGCCGAGCGCGAGCGGCCGCTGACTGCGGAGGCCTCACCGACGATGTCGCCCGGCCCCCGCAGGGCGAGCAGAGCTTCGTAGCCGTTGGCCGCGGAGTGGATGACCTTGGTCCAGCCGGCGAGGATGACCATCACGTGGGTGGACGGTTCGTCCTGATGCACCAGGACGGACCGCGGGCTGTACTTCATGGGCCGGCCCAGCTCCATCAGCGCGACCCGCTCCTGGTGCTCCAACCGGGCCAGGAACGGAACTTGGTCGTCGAGCCTGCTGGCTCGTGACGGCGTCATGGGCTCGGACTCCGCGGATCCGGCCGCTGGTCCCGGCTGCCCCGACACAGGGTCGACCACGCCGTCGATATCCACCCGCACTCCCCCAAAGCCGCTCCACTCCACGGTACTTCAGCGAAGTCTTCCTTCACACCCTGCGCATCCAGCCTATGGCACACGAACCAGAGCGCCCCAGTTGCGCGCGTCCTCCTGGCGCCGGCAAAAACCTGCACGCGGGCAGGTAGGACAGCGTCTGCGTCGGCCCCACCGAGCAAACCGGCACGGCGAACGTCCGGCCCCCAGCCGTGGCTCCCGAGAGCGCACGAGAGCCGGCACCCGGACCAGGCCCTGCAGGATGACCTGTCCAAGGTCATTCCAGGAAGCTCAGCTTCACCTTTCGGTTCGGGTTGTCGACGTTGGTGTCCGCCAACCTCCGTTAAGGCAACCCGCACGTAGAGCCGGTGCCCCGTTCGGATCCGAGGCGCCTCACGTGTGCGTCAAGAGCACGGAGACGGCGCGGGGCGGTCGGTGTGCGGCGAGGCCCCGCCCGATGGGGCGGGGCCTCGGTTGCTGGTGGTCGAGGCCTAGGCAGTTTCGTTTGGATCATCGGGCTGACCAGAGGAAGATGCCTGCGATGTGGAGGCCGGCCAGGTAGATGGTTGCGGTCTTCTCGTAGCGG
>NZ_JBIBVF010000001.1:1010677-1141521 GCF_043080045.1 Streptomyces sp. NPDC015125 | reverse complement strand
ACTCACCCACGGGAGGGGACGGGCCGGAGGGGCAGGGGTGTGGGACGTAAAGCGAAGCAGTCCCACACCCCTGCCCCGGAGGCCCGTCACCGCACCCACAGCCCCGCGCAGCGGACCCGGCTCGCCGCCAGGCGCAATGGCGGGAAAGCCAAAAACGTGCCGAGGCAAAGCGCAGCGGAACGGCCCCGCGCAGCGGACCCGGCCCGCCGCAGGCGCAACGGCGAGCAGCCCCCACGGCGGGACAGCCGAAAATGCGTGCCGAGGCAAAGCGCAACGGCGAGCAGCCCCCACGGCGGGACAGCCGAAAATGCGTGCCGAGGCAAAGCGCAACGGCGAGCAGCCTCCACGGCGGGAAAGCCGAAAACGGCCCGAGGCAAAGCGCTACCGTGGCGCGATGTCCCCGAACCCCGCGATCTCCTGCGGGCCGCGCGCGGCTGGCCCCACATACCGGGCCGACGGCCGGACCAGTCGGCCCGTCCGCTTCTGCTCCAGGATGTGCGCGCTCCAGCCGGCCGTACGGGCGCAGGTGAACATCGAGGTGAACATGTGCGCCGGGACCTCGGCGAAGTCCAGGACGATGGCCGCCCAGAACTCGACGTTGGTGGCCAGCACCCGGTCCGGACGGCGGCTGCGCAGCTCCTCCAGCGCGGCCTTCTCCAGTGCCTCGGCGACCTCGAAGCGCGGGGCGTTCAGGTCCCGGGCGGTCCGCCGCAGCACCCGCGCCCGCGGGTCCTCGGCACGGTAGACGCGGTGGCCGAAGCCCATCAGCCGCTCGCCCGCATCCAGCGCCCGCCGGACGTACGCGGAGGCGTCGCCGGACCGTTCGATCTCCTCGATCATGCCGAGGACGCGGGACGGCGCGCCGCCGTGCAGCGGGCCGGACATCGCGCCGACCGCGCCGGACAGCGCGGCCGCCACATCCGCGCCCGTGGAGGCGATGGACCGGGCGGTGAAGGTGGAGGGGTTCATGCCGTGCTCGGCGGCCGAGGTCCAGTAGGCGTCGACGGCCTTGACGTGCTGGGGGTCGGGCTCCCCGCGCCAGCGCTTCATAAAGCGCTCCACGACGGTCTCCGCCGTGTCGATCTCCTTCTGGGGCACCATCGGCAGGCCCGGCCCGCGCGCCGACTGGGCCACGTACGACAGGGCCATCACCGCGGCGCGGGCAAGGTTGTCACGGGCCGTCGGCTCGTCGATGTCCAGCAGCGGCTTCAGGCCCCACACGGGCGCGAGCATGGCGAGCGCCGACTGCACATCGACCCGGATGTCACCGGAGTGCACGGGAATCGGGAACGGCTCGGCGGGCGGCAGACCCGGGTGGAACGCCCCGTCGACCAGCAGCCCCCAGACATTTTCGAAGGACACCTTCCCGACGAGCTCTTCGATGTCGACGCCGCGATAGCGGAGCGAGCCGCCTTCCTTATCCGGTTCGGCGATCTCCGTCTCGAACGCGATGATTCCCTCGAGTCCGGGTACGAAGTCGGACATCAGGCAGCTCCTCAAGATGGGGACGGCAAACGGTCCGTTACCGGCTGCCGTGCGGTCGAGTCTTAGGTGTGCGGTGCGGTGCGGTTACGCGGCTGCGCCGGGCAGCTCGCGGTCCGTACCGGTCACGCCGGTGATGCCCCGCCAGGGCGTGGGTCACGCGGCTGTCTTGCCCGCAGTGGGTCGGACCGCGGGCGGGCAGGTGCGGTGTGGTGCGTCCCTTCCGGCCGGACGGACCTTCAGGCCGGACGGACACGATAGCTCTCCCCGTCCGGAGGCCACAGTGGGGCGCCCCCTCATTCTGGCGGGTCTCTCACCTGCCAGGAGGGGTGAGACTCGGCACAACGGTCGATCCGCCCACGGGAGGGTTACGGCAGGTCGACGAGGGGCAGACTTCCGCACCGCTCGGCTGACCGTGCCGGATCCGATGTTGCAAGATGAGGCCGTGCACCCAGCCGACGCGCCTCATGCCGAGAACCCCGATCCCTCCTCCATGCGTGCGCACTACCGCGCCGAGGGACTCGTCGAGTCCGACCTCGCCGCCAGCCCCTACAACCAGTTCGCGCGCTGGTTCAAGGACGCGACGGTGGCCGGTCTGCACGAGCCGAATGCGATGGTCGTCTGCACGGCGGACGCCGACGGCCGGCCGAGTTCACGGACCGTGCTCCTCAAGGCATTCGACGACCGCGGCTTTGTGTTCTTCACCAACTACAACAGCCGGAAGGGGCGCGAACTGGCCGAAAATCCGGCCATTTCGCTGCTGTTCCCGTGGCACCCGCTCGCCCGCCAGGTCGTGGTGACCGGCACCGCGGAACGCATCGGCCGGGACGAGACCGCCGCCTACTTCCGCACCCGCCCGCACGGCTCCCAGCTCGGCGCCTGGGCCAGTGACCAGTCCGCACCGGTCGCCTCGCGCGCAGAACTGGAGCAGGCCTACGAGGAATTGGCGGCCCGCTACCCGGAGGGCGAGCAGGTACCGGCGCCCCCGCACTGGGGCGGCTACCGGATCGCCGCCGAGACGGTCGAATTCTGGCAGGGCCGGCTCAACCGGCTGCACGACCGGCTGCGGTATGTACGCGAGCACGGGTCCTGGCGGGTGGAGCGCCTGGCGCCCTGACGGCGGGGCCCGGCGTGGCGGACGTGGCGGACGTGGAGGACGTGGAGAACGCAGACGACCCGCGGGCTGTTTCCTCCGCGCTCGGTGGCGCAGAGGGCCGGTCGGACGAACCGGCAGCCCGCGGGTCGGGTGACTGCTTGGGATTGGCCGGCTGCGCATCTGCAGTATGCGCTGGTCCGGCGCTGCACTTCGGGTGAAGCGACGGGCCGCTAGCCCGCAGCCACCTCACGCGTCCGGTGCGAAATCATTGGCCGAACCACCTCCCTTCTCGTGTGCTCCACACAGTAGGAAGCCGGTCGGCCGCACACAAGGGAATTTCCCGTTGGCAACGATTTCCGCAAACCGCCTGTGGGGTGTGTCACGTTCCAGTTGAATGTTCCCAGGTGGAGCACGTGCGGCCGGGTTTCGTAAGGGGTGCCAGTGACTGCTTCGTCAGCTTCTTCTGCCTCGTCGGAGGCCCGCTGGTCCGCCGACGAGGCCGATGACTCGGGTCTGCTCGCCGCGCTCCTGGACGGGATGGACGCCGCCCTGGTCGCCTTCGCCGCGGACGGCACGGTCACCCACTGGAACCACGAAGCCGAACGCATCCTGGGCTGGACCACCACCGAAGCCGTCGGCCGTACGGGCCTGTCCGGCTGGGCGGTCCGCAAGGAGGACGCCGACGGGATCGACACCGCACTCGCGGCCGCCATGCGCTCCCCGGGCCGCCAGGTGCAGGAATTCGCCCTGCTGACCAAGGACGGCCACCGCGTGCTCGTCCGTACCCAGGCCTCCGCGGTCCGCGGGCCCGGCGGCCGGGTCGCGGGGGTGTACTGCGCCTTCAGCGAGGTGCACACCCAGATGGACCTGGAGCGGTCCATCGCGCTCAGCGAGGCGCTGTTCGAGGACGCGTCGTGGGGCGTGGTGCTGATCGACGCGGATCTGCGGCCCGCCGTCGTCAATGCACACGCCGCCCGCGCCCTGGGTGTGGGGCGCACCGCCCTGCTGGGGCGCCCCCTGGGCGAGCTGCTGGCACAGGGCGTCGAGGAGCTGGAGTGCGCCCTGCAGCACGTCCTCGCCGAGGGCGCGCCGCCGGCCGTCGCCGAGCTGTGGGTGACGCTGCGCTCCGAGGACGCCGAGCTGCCGCGCCGGTGCTGGCGCAGCGGCTTCGTCCGGCTGGCCTCCCCGCTGGCGGAGGAGCCGGTGCCGCTGGGTGTGGCCTGGCTCTTCCAGGACGTCACGGCCGCCAAACGCGCCGAGCAGGACAGCTCCCTGCTGCGTTTCCGCGCCCATCAGCTCCATCGGGCCGGCCGGGCGGCCGCGGAGTGCCCGGACCCGGCCGAGGCCGCCGCGGTCCACCTCGACTTCGCCCTGGCGGGCTTCGCCGACCACGGCCTGGTCGACCTCGCCGCGGCGAGGCCGCCCCAGCCGTACGGGGCGGTCGCCGAGGGCGGCCCGTACGAGGACGCCCCCGATGCCGCGCCGGACGAGGAGTCCGACACGGAGCCCGAAGCGGGGCCAGACGCGGAGTCCGAGGCGTCTGACGTGGACGGCGCCGAGCCGACGGCACATTCCCTGGCGGCCACCGCCCGTGCGGCCACCGCCCGTGCGAATACCGCCCGCGCGGATACCGGCCGGCCTCCGCGGCGGTCCACGCCGCGGCTGGTGCGGATGCTGGCTTCCCCGGCCGGTTCGCCCGGTCCCTCGGAGCGGTTGCCGGCGACCGGAATCCCCACGCCGTACGTGCCGGGACATCCGGCGCTCCAGGCGTACGAGCGGGGCGGTTCGGTGCGTACCAGCGCCGGTCCCGCCTCGTCCGAGGGCTGGGCGGCCGCTCGCAACTGGCCGGACGGCACGGTGCACGGGCTGTGTGTGGTGCTGCGCAGCCGGGGCCGCACGCTCGGTGTCGCGACCTTTCTGCGGGCGCCCGCGCGCCGCCCCTTCGACCGCGCGGACGCGGACTACGCGGAGGAGGTGGCGGCCCGGCTGGCCGCGGCCCTCGACCTCGCGGGCGCGGCGTCGCTCTGAGGCGGGCCGCCGTTCCGGACGGGCGGTTGCTCCGGGGCCGGCGGTTGCTCCGGGGCTGCTTTGCGGCGGGCCGCCGCTTACTGCCGGTAGAAGATCCGGTCCGCGTACGCGCTCATCACCCGGGCATTCCAGTCGTGCCCGCCGTCGACGTTCCCCGAGCGCAGCAGCGGCGGGTCGATGCCCCGCTCGGCGAGGGTGCCCGCGGCCGTCGCCACCATGGCCTGCATGATCGCGCTGGTGACGACGGTGGAGGCGGGGGCGAACGGCGCGTCGATGCCCGGCAGCGTCAACTCCGCGTCGCCGACCGGGATCCGGCTGTCCAGCACCAGGTCGCAGTGGTCCTTCAGGAAGCTGCCGGAGGCGTGCCGGGAGGTGGTCGTGTCCGCATACGCCACCGACGTCACACCGATGACCTTGATGCCGAGGGCGCGGGCGTTCCGCGCCATCTCGACCGGCAGCGAGTTCCGGCCGGAGAGCGAGATGATCACCAGCACATCGCCCGCCTCCAGCGGGCTGGTGTCCAGGACGGCCCCGGCCAGCCCGTCGACCCGCTCCAGGGCGCTGCCGAGCGTCGCGGGCCGTACGTCCACGCCGACGACCCCCGGGACGGACAGCAGGTTCATGATCGCCAGGCCGCCCGCGCGGTAGACGGTGTCCTGCGCGGGGAGCGAGGAGTGCCCGGCGCCGAAGGAGAAGACCCGGCCGCCCGCCGCAACGGTGTCCGCGATCAGCTGCCCGGCCGCGGCGATCCGGTCGCCCTCGTCATCGCGGACCTGTCGCAGCAGATCGATCGCGGCGTCGAAGTACTCCCCGGCCAGCCGGTTGCTCCGGTCGCTCTCAGCCATGGACGCGGGCCCCTCTCGTCGGGTCACGCCGTATTGCTCGGCGCCCGGCGCATCTCGTCGTATCTGATCAGTGGCGCGGATCACGTTGCGGTCTGGACCAGTGCCCTGTCAATACGGCCGTGGGGGTCCGGTCCGGAGACGAGGAGGCACTGTTGTCGGTGAGATGCGTCAGAATTGAGTTCAGGGCCACCGCACCACACATCGAGGGGCACGCATGTCCGGACTGATCGACACCACGGAGATGTATCTCCGCACCATCCTCGAACTCGAAGAGGAGGGTGTGGTGCCCATGCGCGCCCGCATCGCGGAGCGGCTCGAACAGAGCGGCCCGACGGTGAGCCAGACGGTCGCGCGCATGGAGCGGGACGGGCTGCTGACGGTCGCGGGCGACCGGCATCTGGAGCTGACGGAAGAGGGCCGCCGGCTGGCGACCCGGGTGATGCGCAAGCACCGTCTCGCCGAGTGCCTGCTCGTCGACGTCATCGGGCTCGAATGGGAGCAGGTGCACGCCGAGGCGTGCCGCTGGGAGCATGTGATGAGCGAGGCGGTCGAGCGCCGCGTCGTGGAGCTGCTGCGGCATCCGACGGAGTCGCCGTACGGCAACCCCATCCCGGGGCTGGAAGAGCTCGGCGAGAAGGCCGGGGGCGACCCGTTCCTGGACGCCGGGATGGTGAGCCTGATGGATCTGGACGCCGGGGCCGAAGGGAAGACGGCCGTGGTGCGGCGGATCGGAGAGCCGATCCAGGCCGATGCCCAGCTGATGTACACCCTCCGGCGGGCCGGTGTGCAGCCGGGCGCGGTGGTGAGCGTGACGGAGTCGTCGGCCGGGGTGCTGGTCGGCAGCAGCGGCGAGGCCGCCGAGCTGGACTCCGAGATCGCCGCCCATGTGTTTGTCGCCAAGCGCTGACAGCAGTTTCGGCCTCTTTCTTTTCGGCGCTTCCGGCCGAAGCCTCCCTGCGAGCCCGCTGAACTGCGCCGATGCGCCTCTCGGCGGGCTCGGCACGTTCTTTCCGGTTGAACGGACTTGTGCGAATCCGTGCGATACGGCCGGTCTCGTGTCACCCTGACGCATGGCCATGCATCGGCCTGTCCTGGCCGGGGAGGGGGTTCGGATGCATCCACGTATGACGGAGACAGTCAGGGCCCCGGCGCTGCGAGCAGCCGGGGCCCTGCCTCCCCATGTCCCCCACCCAAGACCCGGAGCCCCGAGCTCCCAGGGTCTTCCCCCACGGGCCCCCTTCCCGGTAGGGCCCGCCTCCCGGCAGATGTCTCCCCGTGGCGGGCGCGGCCAATCCTTGAGTGAGGTCACTCGAACGAGGGGTATTGCGCGCCGAAACGGTGCGTTCGAATAGGGGTTCGATAGTGTGGAGCTGCTCAAGGGACGATTGGGGGTGCCAAGGCACATGGTGCAGCGCATCGATGTCACAGGGGCCGGCGGTGTAGGCCTCGCCGCCTGGGAATTCACCGACCCGCCCAAGATCGGCGGCGGGCTGGAGGAGAGCGAGCAACGGCCGGGCGTACTCCTGCTCCACGGCCTGATGGGCCGCGCCTCGCACTGGGCGGCCACCGCGCGCCGTCTGAGCGCGCGTCACCGCCCCGTTGCGCTGGATCAGCGGGGCCACGGGCGCAGCGCGAAGCCCACCGAGGGGCCGTACGACCGCGAGGCGTACGTCGATGACGCCATCGCGGCCGTCGAGCAGCTCGGCCTCGCCCCGGTCGCCCTTGTCGGGCACGCCATGGGCGCCCTGACGGCGTGGCAGTTAGCGGCCCGAAGACCGGATCTGGTCAGTGCGCTGGTCATCTGCGATATGCGGGCCTCGGCGCTCGGGGCGGCCTCGCAGCGCGAGTGGACCGAATGGTTCCGATCCTGGCCGCTGCCGTTCGCCACCCTCGCGGATGTCCGCAAGTGGTTCGGCGAGGACGACCCGACCCTGGAGCGGCCCAGACCCGCCCGCGGCGAGTTCTTCGCCGAGGTGATGGCCGAGCGCGCCGACGGCTGGCGTCCGGTCTTCTCCCGCCGGCAGATGCTCACCGCCCGGGAGACCTGGGTGCATGACGCTCATTGGGAAGAGCTCGCCCAGGTCCCGTGCCCGACCCTGGTCGTCCGCGGCCTCGATGCCGAACTCGGCCGCGCCGAGGCCATGGAGATGGTCCGGGTGCTGCCGCGCGGCGCCTACGCCGAAATCCCCGACGCCGGTCATCTGCTCCCCTGGGAACAACCCGACGCCTGGTGCGCCGCCATCGAGCCCTTTCTCTGTACGGCCACGATGTCCGGCTGAGAGGCACACGGCTCGCTGCCCACGGCCCACGGCCCACGGCCCAAGGCCCACGGCCCAAGGCCCACGGCCCAAGGCCCACGGCCCAAGGCCCCACGCCGCAAGGCATTGCGGCGTCCGCGTGCTCGGAGGTCCGGGGGGCGTGCCAGGTCGGCCCGCCCCCCGTCCAGCCCACCTTCCGTCCAGCCCGCCGGCCCCCCAGCGGCGCGTGTCCTCAGGCCTTGCTGACCGCCACCAGAATCTCCGGCAGCCGCCCCGCCACCCGGGGCGCCGCCACCCGAAGCCCCAGCTCCGCGATGCCCACGCCGTAGACCGCACCGACCGGCAGCAGCACCCACAGCAGAGCGTGCAGACCGGCCACGTGCAGCCAGATGGTCAGGCCCAGCAGCGGCGCGCACAGCACGGCGCCCACCAGCACCCCGCCGAAGAGGCTGAACCAGGCGATCGCGCCCTGTCCCGGCGCGACGTTCTTGTTGCCCTCCGAGGGGATCGAGTACGGGAAGACCACCGACGCCAGTGCCCCGGTCGCCAGCAGCGCACCCAGCACGGCCAGCGAGAGCCCGTACACCTCCACGAAGTCCGACCACGGGCCGATGACGGCGGCGGTGCCGGCGACGACCAGCGTGACGTACGGGACGGCCACCAGCGCCAGTGCGCAGGCCCGCGCCCGCAGTTCCCGGTAGGCGTCCCGCGGGGTGGCGATCGTCGAGGCGACCATCCAGAACGCCGAGGTGTCCTGCCCGAACTGGTTGTACATCTGCGACCCGAGCAGCGCCGACGCCGAGAACGACGTATAGATGCTGCCGTTGCCCTGCGCGGCCGAGACGACCGGCACCAGCAGGCCGACGCCGAGCGCGGTCGCCCATGCCATCTTCGACTTGGGGTCGCGCCAGGCGTAGCGCAGCGTACGGAGCATGACCGCGCCGGTCCGCCCGTCGGGCAGCAGCCGCCCGAGCCCCCGCTCCCGCTTGCCGGCCCGGCGTGCGCTGTCCTTCTCCACCGCCTGGAGGGTCGAGGAGTCCGGGGCCGTCATCAGGGTGGTCAGGGTGCGCTGCCACCACCACAGCAGCAGCACCAGTGCCACCGCCGTCAGCGCCAGACCGGCCAGCGCCCGCCCGTACGCCCCGTGTCCGGCGTCCTCCACGGCGCTGACCGCCGAGGCCGGCGGCACCCAGCGCAGCACCTCGCCCACCGGCTCCAATACGGACAGGCCGTCCGGCCGGCCCAGCTTCTGGGCGGCGATATTGATGCCCTGGGCGCCGATGGCGATGAACAGGCCGCCCAGTACGGCGAGATCACGGCCACGGCGGCTGGTCAGCAGCCGCACCGAGGCGGTGGCGACCGCCCGTGCCAGCGACACGCACACCAGCACCACCAGCACGACGGCCACCACGCCCACGGCCGCGGCGGCCGGGCCGTCGGCGACCGCGATCACCGAGCCGGCCGCCAGCGCGAGCGTGACGACCGGGCCGATGCCGACGAGCGAGGCCACCAGCAGCGACACGATCAGGGGCCGCGGCCGCAGCGGCAGCATCACCAGCCGGGTCGGATCGAGCGTCTCGTCGCCCGTGGGGAAGAACAGCGGCATCACCGCCCAGCCCAGGGTGAGGATCCCGGTGAGCAGGACGACCAGTGCGCCGACATGCGCGGTGCCGCGCAGGGCGATCAGCCCCAGGACGGCACCGGCGGTGAACAGCAGACCGACGACGACGGACGCGATATAAGCCAGCGTGCGCCCGGTGGACTGGCGCAGTCCGTTGCGCAGCAGCGACAGCTTCAGCCGGACGAAGACGCCGGTCAGGGAGGGGGAGGGGTCAGCGGCCGGTCCGGCAGTCGCCCCGGCGGATTCGGTGCTCATCGGGCGCCGCCACCGCCCAGCCAGTCGAGGTTCGTTCCCGCACCGCGGCCCCGTGCGCCGACGAGTTCGAGGAACGCGTCCTGCAGCGAGGGCGCCGCGCCCCGTACCTCCGCGAGCGGGCCGTCCGCACGGATCCGCCCGGCGGCGATCACCGCGACCCAGTCGCACAGCGACTCGACCAGCTCCATCACATGGCTGGAGAAGATCACGGTCGCCCCGGAGGCGGTATAGCGCTCCAGCACACCGCGGATGGTCTGCGCCGACACCGGGTCCACGCCCTCGAAGGGCTCGTCGAGGAAGAGGATCTCGGGGTTGTGCAGCAGCGCCGCCGCCAACCCGATCTTCTTGCGCATACCGGTGGAGTAGTCCACCACCAGCTTGTTCTGCGCGCCCGACAGGTCGAGCACCTCCAGCAGCTGCCCGGCCCGCTTGTCGACCTCGTCGCCCGGCAGCCCGCGCAACCGGCCTATATAACCGAGGAGTTCACGCCCGGAGAGCCGCTCGAAGAGCCGCAGTCCCTCGGGCAGCACCCCGATCCGGGACTTGACGGACACCGGGTCCCGCCAGACGTCGTGCCCGCCGATCTCGACCAGTCCGGCGTCCGGTCGCAGCAGGCCCGTCACCATGGAGAGCGTGGTGGTCTTGCCCGCGCCGTTGGGGCCGACCAGACCGATGAAGCGCCCGGCCGGCAGCGTCAGATCGATGCCGTTGACGGCGATCTGCTCGCCGAACTTCTTCCACAGACCCTGGATGCGTACGGCGGGCGGGCCGGCCGCGGCGCCCTCGGGGGCCCCGGCCGACCCGTCCGGAGAAGCGGCCGTGGGGTGCTCCGGCGGTGCCGCCCCGGCCTGCTGGTCGACGTGCTGCTCGGTGTGCTGATCGACCTGCTGATCGGTGTGCTGATCGATGTCTTCCGGCTCGTTCGCCACCGGCCCTGCCCTTCGACGTCCCCGCAGAGGCCGTCCTGGCCCCCGTCAGGGACCCCACGATACGACCGGGTATCGGAGGGTGCCGGGCGATGGGCGCCCCCGAGGCCAGCGGACCCGGCCGGTCCGGATCAGCGCCCCCGGGCCGCGACCGCGTCCCGTGCGCAGGCGTACGCGAGCGCGCTGATCAGCTCCTCGGCGTCCGGCAGCCAGCGGTTGGTCGTGGTGGGGCGGCGCGCCCACTGCACCGAGCCGTGCGCACCCACCCGGGTCGGCGGTGCGGCGATGTACTCGCCCTCGCCGCGGCAGATCAGATCGAGCGCGGCCGGCGCCCAGCCCAGGTTCCGTACCAGCGCCGGGACCTTCACCGAGGCACCGGGAAGGACGAGAAAGAGCATCCGGCGGCCGGGGGTGCGGGTCACCGGTCCGAGCGGCAGCGCCATCCGTTCCATCCGGGCCAGCGCCAGACAGCCCGCGGTCTCGGGGACATCCAGCGCCTCGAACGTCCGGCCCGTCGGCAACAGGATCGAGGCCCGCGGCTGCTTGCCCCACATACGGCGGACGGCGGTGGCACTGCCGGTGGCCTGTCCGGCCCAGCCGGGGGCGGTGGGGTGTGCGCCGGGCGCCGCGCAGTCACCGGCGTCGCACGAGCAGCGCAGTGTGTCGCCGTCGTGTTCCAGCCATGCGCCGGGGAACACGTCCCAATGCCGTTCCTCCGCGTAACGCACCGCAGTGTCGAGCAGCTCCTCGCCGCGCGGCCCGCCGCGCTGCCCGGGGATCTGCGAGGTACTTGTGATTCCTATGGTCTCTTCCACGCTGAGGACAACTTCCGGTGTCACCAAGGGTTACGGCCGAATGGCCGACCCCCCGGCGCATCGTTCTCGCACCTGGGGCGCATGGGTGCACCGGTGGGGGCGCATATGCGGGCGGGGCCCGCGGAGCGGGTAGCCACCTGCCTGACGGGCGGAGAGACCGCCCGGCGGCAGGCCGAAGTGCACCCGGGGGAGCCCGGCACGGCGGCGCCGCGATCTGTGCACGGCACCGCGCACCCTTCCTCCTCGTGAACGAGCGCTGCGCACCCGGGATGCTCCGGACAGGGCCTAAAACGCTCACAACTGAGCATCCGCTGCAAAGTGCGTATCACTCCGATCTCTCCTATCGCGCATATCCCGGATCTCTCGGATATCCGGCATATTCGCGGGGAATCGATCACGGGGAACGGCGTTCGCCGGTGAACGCACAGCGGTACACAGGGGGTACATGCATGGCCGCCAGGCCACTCGTCGCACGGCAGCCCAATGAACGGCTGCAGACGCTGATCCAGGAAGCCGCCTGTTCCAACGCGGGGCTCGCCCGCCGCGTCAACATGTGCGGTGCGGAGCACGGTCTCGACCTCCGCTACGACAAGACCTCCGTGGCCAGATGGCTGCGCGGACAGCAGCCGCGGGGCCGTGCACCGGCCGTCATCGCGGAGGCGCTGGGGCGCAAGCTGGGGCGCACGGTCACCATCGACGAGATCGGGATGGCCGACGGTAAGAACCTCGCATCCGGGGTGGGCCTGCAGTTCTCGCCGACCGTCCTCGGGGCCATCGAGCAGGTCTGCGAGCTGTGGCGCAGCGACGTCGGGCGGCGCGACTTCCTCAGCGGCTCCACGGTCGCGGCCTCCGCCCTGGTCGAGCCCAGCCGCGACTGGCTGATCACCGGAGCGGACAGCCAGGTCGCCCGGAACGCCGGTGCCCGGGTCGGGATCTCGGACGTCGAGGCGGTACGCGCCATGACCACGGCGCTCAGTGAACTCGACCACCGGTTCGGCGCCGGGCACGTCAGGCCGGTCGTCGTGCACTACCTCAACAGCGTGGTCTCGGGGCTGCTGGCCGGTTCGTACCGCGAGTCCGTCGGACGGGAACTCTTCGCCGCCGTCGCGCGGTTGACCGAACTCGGCGGCTATATGGCCGTCGACACCGGCCAGCCCGGCCTCGCCCAGCGCTACTACATCCAGGCGCTGCGGCTGGCCCAGGCAGCCGGGGACCGCGGCTACGGCGGCTACGTCCTGGCCGCGAGCATGAGCCATCTCGCCGCCTCGCTCGGCAATCCCCGGGAGATCGCCCAGCTCGCACGCGCCGCCCAGGAGGGCGCCCGCGGCCATGTCACCCCGCGGGTGGAGGCGATGTTCTGCGCGGCGGAGGCGCGCGGGCACGCCCTGATGGGTGACGGCCGGGCCTTCCAGGCGGTGGCCGGCCGGGCGGTCGCCGCGATGGAGCGCGCCGACGCATCGGCCGAGGCGGGCGACGACCCGATCTGGATCTCCCACTTCGACCAGGCATATCTGGCCGATGAACTCGCCCACTGCCACCGGGACTTGGGGCAGCCGGGGCCCACCGGGCAGCGTGCGCAGGAGGCGCTGGACGGGCACCCCGAAGGCCGGGCGCGGCGGCGGGCCATCGGTCTGCTGCTGCTGGCCGGTGCCCAGGCGCAGCAGCGGGAGGTGGAGCAGGCCTGCCATACGGGCACCCGGGCGGTGGAGCTGCTGAGCGGGCTGCGTTCGGACCGCGGTGCGGAGTATCTGGAGGACTTTCAGCTGCGTCTGGAGCCCTTCCGGGACGAACCGGTGGTGCGGGAATTCAGTACCCGGCTGGAGCTGCGGGCCACGGCGGCGTGAGCGGTGCCGCGGAAAACGTGAACAACACCTCACGACGGGAGCGAAGGCGGCAAGGCGGAGGGGGCCGCTTTGTTGCCCGGTTTCGTTGCCCGGCTGTGTTCTGGGGCTTCGTTGTAGGGCTTTGTTGTACGGCGTCGGGTTTGTCGTACGCCGTCGGGTGGGCCGCGCACCGGGCCCGCCCGGTGCGTTCCGGGGGCGGACGGGGGTGGTGACCAGGCGACGTGGTCGAACGTTGCTGCGACCCGGTAGCGTGCAGCCGACGATTCCGTAGGTCTGCACGTTGGTAGGAGTCACGGTGACGCAGAGCGGACAGGGTCACGACCCGCAGAATTCTGCGGCCGGTCCCGCGCGAGAGGGCATTGTGCTGCCCGCCAACGGTGAGCCGTGGGTGCCCGACCAGCAGGCCGCGCCGCCGGCCGGGCAGCCGTGGGGCCAGCCCTGGGGACCCGGCTCGCAGCAGGGGTACGGCGAGGCGCCCGGCCAGTACGGCGAGGCACCTGGCCAGTACGGCGAGGCGCCCGCCCCGCAGCAAGCGCAGGCGTACGGCCAGGGCTACCAGCAGCCGCAGCCGCAGCCGCATGGCCAGGGCCAGCAGGGTTACGGTCAGGGCCCGCAGGGATACGCCCCGGAACAGGGGCAGCACCCCCAGGCCCCCCAGGCGCCCGCGCCGCAGCAGCCACAGCAGCCGCCGCAGCCGCAGGGCGGCCAGGGCTTCCCGGCGGCGCCCCAGGGGCAGCCTCCGGTGCCGCCGCCCCCGCCCTCGATGCCACAGCAGGCGCCCCAGCAGCCTCAGCAGCCTCAGCAGCAGTACGGGCAGCCGCCGCAGGGCCCGTCCGGAGAGCTGGTGCGGGCGACCCCGCAGGCCGGTGCGCCGCTGCCGCCCGCCGCGAGCGATGCGGAGGCCACCGCGCTCATCTCCCCCTTCGACAAGCAGTCCGGCGGCCCCGGTGCCGCGCCGCTGCCGCCCGAGGCGGGCGCACGGCCCGAGACGCCCGACGAGTCCACCACGATGCTGCGCGCCATCAAGCCGAACCAGGCCAGGCCCCAGGGCCAGGGCCAGCCGATGCCGCAGTCGCAGCCGATGCCCGGTGCCCAGGGCGCGGGCGACTCCGAGGCCACCCAGCTCATCCCGCCGGTCGGCGCCGGTGCGCCGCCCCCGCCGCCCGGCGCGCCGTACGGCGTCCGCCCCGGTGGGCCCAGCGACCGTCCCACCCCCGCCGAGTTCGACGGCCTGTTCCGCGACGGGCCGGGCGCACCCGGCCAGACCGGCGCCCCGGACTCCACCGCGCAGCTACCGCGCTTCGAGGACCCGGGCCGGCCGCCGTACGGCCAGCAGGGCCACGGGCAGCAGGGCCACGGCCAGCAGGGTCAGGGGTACCAGGGGCAGCAGTTCCCGCCCGGCGGCGGCTACGACCAGCAGGCCTCGTACGACGACGGTGGCGGCCGCCGCCGGCTCGCCCCGGCCGTGATCGTCGGCATCGTCATCGTGGCGCTCGCGGGGGCCGGCCTCGGCCTCGGCTGGGCGCTGAGCGGGGGAAGCGACGAGGGCACCGCGAAGAAGCAGGACACCGGCGCCGGTACGACGAAGGCGGCCAAGGACTCGGAGCAGCCGAAGCCGTCCGCCGATCCGGCCGAGGCACAGGCCAAGGGCCTGGACGCGCTGCTGGGCGACAGCAACAACAGCCGTTCCTCGGTGATCGGCGCCGTCAACAGCATCAAGTCCTGCAGCAACCTGGGCGGCGCGGCCAAGGACCTGCGGGCCGCGGCCGGCCAGCGCAGCGCCCTGGTGAAGCGGCTGCAGCAGCTCCCCGTCGACAAGATCCCCCAACACTCCCAGCTGACCGCCATGCTGACCAAGGCCTGGCAGTCCTCGGCAGCCGCGGACAACCATTACGCGGCCTGGGCCGGCCAGGTCGGCAGCAAGAAGGGCTGCCACAAGGGCAAGGCCCGGCTCAGCAGACAGACCGCCCAGGGCAATGCGGCCAGCGGCCAGGCGACCACGGCCAAGAAGCAGGCGGCCCAGGTCTGGAATCCGCTCGCCAAGAAGTACGGCCTGACGGAGCGCCGCCCCGAACAGCTCTGAGCCCCCCGAGCAGCTCTGAGCAGGGTCATCCGAGCAAGGTCATCCGAGCGGGGGCAGGGGCGGGAGCCCACCCGGCTGCCCGCCCCGCTCGGTTCTCCCCGCGCTCCGGCTCCTGTCCGCCCCGCCCGCTCAGCTGTCCGTGTGCCGCCGTTCCAGCGTCTTGGTGACGTTCACAAAGCCGTCCTTGGCGGCGGTCAACTCGCCGTCCCTGACGACCTGGTAGGTCACCATCCCGTTCACGATCCGCGGGAAGTCCTGGACGGCGAGCATGTCGTCGTCCCGCCAGCGCAGCTTCGGGGTCAGTCCGCCGGTGTCGATGGCGTGGTCACCGCGGTCCAGCGTCGTCTGCAGGGCGTGCGGGGTGATGTCCTCCACGCCCGCGTCGTCGAGCTGCCCGATCAGGGCGCGCAGCACGGTATAGGCGATCCAGGTCGTCTGGACGCCCTGGTCGGCCGGGTCGATGCGGTTGTCGTCGAAGGCGAAGTCGTTGATGACCTTGCGCATCGGCTGCCAGCGCGGATCGTGGGCGACCGGGTACCAGCCGGTGATGTCGGCGTCCTCCAGCGGCCCGGCACTGCCGCCCGTGCGGTTCAGCAGCGACTGGCCGACGCTGCCCAGGACGGAGGCGACCCGCACCTTGGGGCGGTCCTCCTGCAGCCGCCGGAACGAGTCGAAGAACGCGTCCGTGTGGTCGCCGAGCGAGGCGGCCACGCAGGAGCCGGGCACCTTTCCGCCGGCCGCCGAGGTGCCGTGGACGGCCGGGTCGGCGCCCACGCCGTCCAGCGCGTGGTTCACCTCGGACGAGTAGTCGGTACCGTCCTCGGGCGCCTTGATGTCCTTGGCCGGGTGACGGTTGCCGCTCTGGAGGCCGGAGTTGAGCAGGGACGGCATCTGGTCGCCCTGGATGGTGTCCGGCCGGACCAGCGCGACGCGCGTGCAGTCGTGTGCCAGCTGGCGGCCGTTGCCGGCGAGCAGGGAGGCCTGGCCGCCGTTGACGGGGTAGGACAGCGGGCTCTCGAACTCTTCGTCCGAGGCGCCGTAGCCGCCGATGAAGGGGATGCCCTTGACCTCCAGCGGCGACATGAACGAGCGGCCGAACTGGCTGTACGAGCCGACGACGGCGGCGGCGCCCTCGCTCACCGCGCGCTGGGCGCAGTGCGCCGCGGTCACCGAGTCGTTCTGCTCGTTGCAGGTCAGCACCCGCAGATGGTGGCCCCTGATACCGCCCCGGGAGTTGACCCAGCGTGCGTAGGCCTGCGCCATGGCCGGCATACCCGGCATATTGGTCGCCTTGGTGCCCTCGGGGGCCCAGGTCATCACCGTGATCGGCGCCTTGTCCCCGGAACCCTCCGCCGCCCCGGCGGGCGAGCCGCAGCCCGAGAGCAGCGACGCGAGGACCGCCGTGCACGCCGCCGCCGAAGCGGTGGCGGCCGCGGGAACCGAGGAAAGGGGGCGGGGGAGGGAGCGTCGCCGTCCGGTCATGGCACAGCAGCCTTCCGTCCTGCCCGGAACGGGTTGGTGACGACGAGGCAATGGATGGTGACGTAGAGGTGAACTCCGGGGGGCTGCTTGAGATCGTTGGTGAAGAACGTACGATCGATTGCTGTGCAAGGTTCGGAGAAGTCTTCCCGTCGCGGGCGCCGCTCGACCACCATGGGCGGTATGCCACTCAACGACATGCCGTGGTGGCGCTGGCGCAGCAATGTGCGTTCCGCGCTGCACATGCTCTCCGACCCCGCCTTCCAGCAGGAGGCCTGGCTGGCCGGCCTGCCCGGGTACGGAGACGTCACCGACGCCGTCTACCGCCTCGTCGAGGACACCTGGCTGGACAACTGGTCCGCCGAGAAATACGTCGGCACGATCTTCCGGGACTCCCAGGAGGCGCAGCTCGTCGATGCCGCCGTGCTCCGGGTGCTGCGGATCATGCACCAGGTCGGCGCGGATGCTCCGGTGACCGCCTATCTGGAGCACCAGGGCTGGCCGGAGGCCGTCCATGCGGCCCGGGAGGCCCATGTGCAGCTGGCGACGGCGGACGGCGAGGACCCCGGCGCCGCGCCGCGCTCGCTGGAGGTGCTGGCCATCATGACCGGTCAGGCGGATGCCCCGGCCTGACCTGCTCGGCAGGTGTGCGACCCTATGAGGTCATGAGCGAGTCGCAGCCCACCCAGCCCCGTCAGCACGATCGGAACGATCAGTACGTCCTCACCTTGTCCTGCCCGGACAAGCAGGGGATCGTGCACGCCGTCTCCAGCTATCTCTTCATCACCGGCTGCAACATCGAGGACAGTCAGCAGTTCGGCGACCACGACACCGGGCTGTTCTTCATGCGGGTCCACTTCAGTGCGGACTCCTCGGTGAGCGTCGACAAGCTGCGGGCCAGCTTCGCGGCGGTGGGCGACTCCTTCGGCATGGACTGGCAGATCCACCGGGCCGAGGAGAAGATGCGGATCGTCCTGATGGTGTCCAAGTTCGGGCACTGCCTCAACGACCTGCTCTTCCGCTCCCGGATCGGCGCCCTGCCGGTCGAGATCGCGGCCGTGGTCTCCAACCACACGGACTTCGCCGAGCTGGTCGCCTCGTACGACATCCCCTTCCACCACATTCCGGTCACCCGCGACACCAAGGCCCAGGCCGAGGCGCAGTTGCTGGAGCTGGTGCAGGCCGAGAACGTCGAGCTGGTGGTGCTCGCCCGCTATATGCAGGTGCTCTCCGACGATCTGTGCAAGGCGCTGTCCGGCCGGATCATCAACATCCACCACTCCTTCCTCCCGAGCTTCAAGGGCGCCAAGCCGTACCACCAGGCGCACGCCCGCGGTGTGAAGCTCATCGGTGCCACCGCGCACTATGTGACCGCCGACCTCGACGAGGGCCCGATCATCGAGCAGGAGGTCGAGCGCGTCGGCCATCAGGTCACGCCGGACCAGCTCGTGGCGATCGGCCGGGACGTGGAGTGCCAGGCGCTGGCGCGGGCCGTGAAGTGGCACAGCGAGCGCCGGGTCCTGCTCAACGGCAGCCGGACGGTCGTCTTCGCGTAAGCAGGCCTCTCCGCCACCGCGGAATACCCTCCCCACCCAGCACGTTGTGGCCCCGAGGGGGCCCTCGGCCCCCCTACGGGGTGTGTTCGACCGCCCCTTAGTGGCGAGCGTCCAGAGGCGGGACCGTCTAGAGGCGGGACAGCGACGCGGTGGCGAAGAGGACATCGCGGATCGCGTCGCGTTCGCCGTGCTGACCTGCGGCGGCCTCCTCGGGAGAGATATGGCCCGCGGCCAACTGGCAGAACTCGGCGCTGTCCAGGGCGATATGGGCGACCGTGCGGTCCGGGGTGCCGAGCGCGGCCGGTGAGTCCAGCGCTATGTACCAGTGGCCGCCGCCATTGCCCTCGATCTCCAGATGGAGCGTACGGCCCGGGGCGCCCGCCTCGACCAGCCGCTGCGGCGGCGCGGCCAGCCCGGCCCGGCGGCGGTCGGCCAGCGCGCTGGGCAGCAGCCGGGCGGCGAGGTCGACCATCTGGTGGAGGTGCCCCGACGCCGGCGGCTCGTACGGATAGTCCACCGCCTCCGCGATATCCCCGGCATGCACCCAGCACTCGAAGGCGCGGTCCAGGAACGCGTCGCACAGCGTGAGCCGGAACTCCCCGTACGGCACGGCGAGCTCGGCCACCTTGTCGCCGGCGAACGACACCTGCCGTATCAGCGCATAGCTCTGGTCGCGCCACGGTGCGCGCAGGGCGAGCGGGCTGTGCGCTTCGGCCGGCGTCCGCCAGAACGTTTCCGTACGGATAAGAGGGTCCGGGGTGCCCGGCGGGGCGGTCGTGCCGAGCGGGTCGGGCAGCCCGAGAGCCGTCGCGACCAGGCCGTCGACCGCCATCAGATGCCCCATGACGCCGGCGACGGTGGACTCCCGCCCGACCGGACGCTCCCCCTCGAACCAGCGCAGCCGCACCGGAGCACGCCATTCCGATTCGCCCATGTCGCGCAGTAGCGCGTCCAGTTTGGCGGTCTCCGCGTCATAGGGCGTCGCCCACTCGGGCACCGGGATACGGGCCGGACGGCGGCCCAGGCAGCCCTCCAGCACCCGGGAGCGCAGCAGCGGATCGAGGTCGAGGCTGTCGGCGGGGTGCAGCAGCCCGACGGCATCGCGCAGCCGCAGCGCTTCGTCCGCACAGGAGGCGCAGTCGGTCAGATGTGCCTCGACCGCGGCCGTCTCCTCGGGGGAGCAGGCCGACAGCGCCCAGGCGCCGAGCAGCGACTTGAGGATCCGGTGCGGTGGTCCGGGCGCCGGCAGGGGGAAGGGGACGGCAGCGGGCAGCTCGGTCACGGGCTCGGCTTCCGGTTCGCGGGGGCCGCCGCCGGTCTCCTGCACCGGGTCGCGGACGGGTACCGGCAGGTCGTCCGGGAGCGGGCCGTGGTCCTCGGCCGCGGTGCGCGGTGCGGGTATCCGCGGTTGTTCGCCGGGGCTGCCGGGCAGCTCGCGGTCGTCCCACTCGTCCGGGCCGTTCACCGGGGCCGTCCGTGTCCCGGGCCGCCGGGCGGTGCGGAGGTCCCCGGGCCGGTGTGCTGGGAGTGTGGCGGGCGGGGTCCGCGGGGAGTGCGCGGCGCCTGCGGTCCATGGGACGAGGCGGGTGCGGAGCGCGGGGCGGGTGCGGAGCGGTGGGCGGGCGGCAGGGCCTGGTGGCTGTGAGCGGTGGACAGCAGCTGCAGGCCCAGGCGGAGCCGACGCCGGGCCTCGTCCTCCGTGACGCCGAGGTCGGCGGCGGTCTGGCGGTAGTCCCGGCGCTGGAAGTACGCCAGCTCCAGGGCGGCCCGCAGCGGCGCGGGCATGGAGGTGACGATGAAGTCGGCGCGGGCCGCGGTGGAGGCCTCGCGGATCTTCTGCTCTATTTCGGCGGGTGCGGGGGCGTCGGGTCCGCAGTCGCGCGCCGAGGCCGCCTCGGCCTGGCGCAGCCGCTGGACGGCCTGATGGCGGGTGATGCCGGCGACCCAGGAGCGCAGCGGGCCCTGCTTGGGGTCATAGGAATCCGGGTGCTCCCAGATGTAGCCGAACACCTCGCGGGTCACGCGGTCGGCGGCGTCCTCGTCGTCCAGGACGCGGTAGGCGAGGCTGTGCACCAGAGAGGCGAAGCGGTCGTAGAGCTCACCCAGCGCGGCCGCCTCGCCGTGGGCGAGCCGCTGCTGCATCCGCCTGTCCCACCGCGGTGGGGCGTCGTGTCCCATCGGATCCCCATCCCTGCCCGGCGCCTCCGGGCTCACACCTCGGCCGTCACTCCTGCACCCGCTTGCCCGGACCTGTGTGCACCGTCACAGGACCGCCGTGCCCTCGAATGTAATGCGCGGGTCTGACAACGCACGCTCCTTTGCGGCAAACCGAGCCCTGAGGGGTACGGGGATGGTAAAGCCCTGACGGACCGATGCCCTCGCTTTGTGGCGATAATGCCCGATCGCAGTGGATCGATGCGGATCGTTCGTGCCCGTATGGGGCCATGTGTTATCCGTGTGTGACCGAATGTCGGCGAAGAGCTGCGCTCCTCGGGGCATAGCCTTAGGCGTACTGCCTGTTGCGCCAAGGATTCGGAAGAGTTTCAGGGGAGAGGGGCCGGGCAGTCGAGCGGGGAAGGATGAGTTCCGGATGCGGTCCGTATTCATCCGGTACGAAAGCGAGCGAAAGGCTTCGAGCGCGTGTCGTTGAAGGTGGCAGAGGACGAAAAGGGCCCCTGGGCCGTACTCCAGGTGTCCGGTGAGATGGACCTGGTCACCTCACCGGCGGTGCGCCAGCATGTGCACGACGCGGTGGCGGACGGGCGGAGATCTCTGGTGCTCGATCTCTCCGAGGTGCGGTTCTGCGATTCCAGCGGCGTCGGCGTACTGATCGCCGCCCGCCGGTTGATGCGCTCCTGCCAGGGGCGGCTGCGGCTGATCCTCCCCGCCCAGGGTGCCGTGGACGGCTCACACGTCAACCGGGTGCTGGCCGCACTGGGCGTGCGTCGGCTCTTCGAGGTCTACCCGGACCTGGGCACCGCCGTCGACGAGGCCGCCGCACCGCTCTCCGCCTGAAGCCTCGGGCTGAGGCCTCGGGTTGACGCCTCGGCACCAGGACCAGGACCAGGACCAGGACCAGGACCGGCCCGGCCGCTGTTCCTGCCCCGTGGCCGGCCCTCCTTCACCCCGCTCCGTACGGGAATTCCGCCCGTACGACGAAGCCGCCGTCGGAGGTGCTCCGCGCCTCCAGCGTTCCGCCGAGGCTCTGGGCGCGCTCGCGCAGCCCCACCAGGCCGTGTCCGCCCCCGGGCAGCGCGGGGACCGTCGCCGTCGCGTCCGGCGGCCCGTTGCGTATCTCCACCCGCAGCCCGTGCGCCGAACGGCCCCCGTCGGCCGCCTCCGCTCCGTCCGCCGCCTGTGCCCCGTCGGCCGCCTGTGCCCCGTAGGCCACTTCTGCTCCGTCCGCCACCACGCCCCGGACCGTGTCCACCGGATCCACCCGCACCCGCACCCGCGCTCCCGGAGCGTGCTTGCGGACGTTGGTCAGCGCCTCCTGGACCGTGCGGAAGGCCGCCCGCTCCACCGTCTTCGCGCCGCTCACGCCGCCGGCGCCGGCCACCACTCCGCGCTCGTACGTCACATCCAGCGCGCTCATCTCGATCAGCCGCGGCAGCTCCTCCAGGTCCGGCTGGGGAGCCAGGTCACGCGCCTCCGCCGCCTCACCGCCGTCCGCCCGCAGTACGCCCACCATGTGCCGCAGTTCCTCCAGCGTCCGTACAGACAGCTCCCGGATCGTCCTGGCACCCGCGCGCGCCTCCGCGTCCTCGGTGCTCACCTGCACCGCCCCCGCCTGCAGGCTGATCAGGCTGACCTGATGGGCCACCACGTCATGCATCTCCCGGGCGAGCCGGGCACGTTCGGTGGTCTTGACCCGGTCGGCGAGCAGCCGGTCCTCACGGCGCAGGCTGCGGGTCAGATCCTCGACGCGGGCGGCCAGTTCCCGGCGGGTGCGCATCAGCAGTCCCAGGGCGATGGGCGCGGCCGAGGTGACGCTGGCGTCGATCAGTACCAGGGTGTTCTCCCGGTACGCGGTGAGTTCGAAGTCGGAGATCGGATACGGGAAGAAGTGCGCGGCGATCAGCAGCAGCGCACAGCAGCCGAGCCGCGCCCGGCCGGGCCGCCGGGCGGCCAGGGTGTAGAGCGCGATCATCGGCGCGAACCAGATGTAGCCGATGTAGAGCCCGGGGAGGGTGAAGAGGAAAACCAGCAGCGGGAAGCGACGGCGGATCAGCAGGGCGGCCGCTGCCGCCATCGAGACGCCCACTTCCAGGTCGAGTTCGACGCCGTTGACCAGCATCGCGTCGGCGATCGCCAGCAGAACGGGGACCGCCAGCGGAGCGACCTTGCGCAGCCGCCGCCCGACCGGCCCACGCAGCAGCGCCCGCCCCGCGCCGGTGCCCGGCGCCGCCGCGCCCCGGCCGGATGTCACCCGGCCGGGCGTCCCCAGGCCGGAGGTCACCAAACCGCTCCCTCTGCCGCTCCCGCCCCCGGTTCTCACCACGACCCCCGAGGGGCGCCCGCGACCAGGCCCGCCCGGTCGGCGACGATGGCCGCCTGGATGCGGTTGATCCCGCCCAATTTGCCCAGCAGGGCGCGCACATGGTCCTTGACCGTACTGGGGGCGAGCCCCATCCGGTCGGCTATCTGGGCGTTGGCCAGGCCCTCGCCGAGCAGGGCCAGCACCTCGGACTCCCGCGGGGTCAGCCCGCTCACCGCCCGGTTCGCGGCGGCTTGGTCCTCGGCGGTCAGATAGCCCCCGATCACGGCACGGGTGACGCCGGGATCGAGCACGCTGCCGCCCGCCGCCAGCGTCCTGACGGCCCGTACGAGTTGTTCCGGGTCGGAGTCCTTGAGCAGAAACCCGGCCGCACCTTCGCGCAGCGCCGCCGTCAGGTACTCCTGGGCGTCGAAGGTGGTCAGCATCGCCACCACGGGCGGCTTCGGGGCGGCGCGCAGCCGGCGCAGTACGGTCAGCCCGTCCACGTCCGGCATCCGGATGTCCAGCAACACGACATCGGCTGCGCACCGCAGCACGGTCTCCACGGCCTCGGCGCCACTGCAGTCCGCGACCATCTCGATGTCCGGGGCGGTCCCCAGAATCATCCGCAGTCCGGATCTGACCAGCCGCTCGTCGTCCACCACAGCGACACGGATCACCGGCCGCCCCTTTCTCCTTCGCGCCCACTCCAGCTCGCAAAACCGCCCGGCATCGCGCGATTCCGCTTGCCTGTCACCCGGGACCGCCCTGTGGTGGCCCCGCACCCCCGCCGAGCGGCGGGGGTGAGCCCGCGACCTCTGGAGGATGCCGCGGGGAGGACCCCGCGGGCAGAGTTGTTCACATGCTGCACCACTGAAGAGGCCACAAGCCCAGGACGCGTTGCAGTTCACATCGGCGGCCGCCGCGACCCCCACACGCGGCGGCCGCTTCGCGCGTGCGGGGGCGTTCCGGAGGGGGATCTCCCCCGCACGCCCGGCAAGCACCTGGTGCGTCCTCAAAACTCCAGGTCAGGCAGGGTGTCGTCGTCGGTTGTCCGCGCACCGTGGCTCTGTGCGACCCGTAAGGCGGCCCGCTGCGCCGTACGGAGCTGGGCCGACAAAAACCGCAACTGCCGCGAGTCCACCGCCGGATCATCGATCGGAACCCGGGCGTGCTCCAGCAGTCCTGTGCCCATCCTGTGTTGCAGCGCCTCGATCTGATCGGCGCGCCGGGCGAGAGGGCTGTCGTCCCGGTCCGTGAGGAGATGGCAGGGCTTGTCGTCCGCGCCGGTCCACGGGAGCAGCCGCGGGGTGGGGGGTGTGCTCATCGGGCCGCCTCCGCCTCGGCCTCCGCCTCGGCCTTCGCCTCCGCTTGCGTGTTGTGCCGGTGCGCACGGAGGGGGTGCGCACGGAGGGGGCGCGGATGGGGTGCGGATGGGGGGCCTGGGTCGCGTCGACCTGCTGTCGTGCGGTGGCACGGCCCCGGGCAGTTCGCGACGGCCGCTGGGCCCGTCGTTCTTGACGGTGCGGCAACGCTGGGCAAGGGCCTGCGCCCCGGACGGTGACGTGCTGTGCCGCTTTCCGTCTCTGCAGAAGGACGTACCGACCGCGCTACGCCTGTGTACGGCGCCCCCTGGGCGCCCTCGTTCCGGGGGATCCCATGTGATCGGCTGACCCCATGTCACATGAGGTGTATCCCGGGCACATCACCTGAGGCGTGAGGCGCAAAGCCAAATGCGAACACCGCCATCCCCTGCCCGGTTCCGGGCAGAAATGTGGACGTTCCATGGGTCCCGACCTAGGGTGTTCGCTCATGATCACCTTAGCCGCAATAGGGGCTTTTGCCCTGATAGTGGGGCTCCTTACGCTCACTCCCGGGCTGGATACCGCACTCATCCTGCGGACCGCGGCGCTCGGACGCCGCCGACGCGCCTGGGGTGTGGTCCTCGGCATCCAGAGCGGCACGCTGGTCTGGGGCGTGCTCACCTCGCTCGGTGTGACCGCACTGCTGACCGCGTCTCACCTCGCGTACGAGACTCTTCGTTGGGCCGGAGCCGCGTACCTGGTGGGGATGGGCGGCAGACTGCTGTGGGCCACCTGGCGCCACTCATCGAGCGAGAGCCCGCAGACAGCGGGGGCCGGGGGCGAGGCCAAGGCCGGGACAGGCGCCGGCGACTCCCTGATCGGCGGCTGGCGGCAAGGGATCGCGACCCATCTCCTCAACCCGAAGAGGGGTGCCTTCTGCGTGGCGGTGCTCCCGCAGTTCATCCCCGCCGGCGCCTCGCACCTTGCTCCAGGCGTGGTCCTGACCGGTGTGCACCTTCTCTTGGGCGTCGTCTGGGCGTGCGCACTGATCGCCTTCGCGCGCGTGTTCCGAGACCGCCCGCAACGGCCCTCGGTCCGCCGCTACCTCGACCGCATCACCGGCACGGTCATCGCCGCCTTCGGCATCCGGCTCGGGCTCCGGCTCGGGCTCGGGCTCGGGCAGTGAGGTACCGGGAGACGCCACCGCAAGGCCACCCACAGTCGCGGAACGGGCAACCCGCGCCTCACCCGAAGCGAAAGGACATCTGTATGTGCTCGCTCCCCCTCAGCGCCGAGGCCGTGGTCTTCGACTGCGACGGCTTGCTGGTCGACACCGAAGCCTGCGCGACCGTTGCGGAGACGGCCATCTTCGCGGCGCACGGCCATCCCTTCGGTCCCGAACAGAAAGCCCTGGTCATCGGCCGCACCGTGGAGGGCGCCGGAGAGGCCATGGCGCAATACTTCGGGCGGCCCGGCGCCGGTGCCGAACTCGCCGCCGAGCTCCTCCAAAGAGTCCGCAAGGAGCTTTCCCGGGGCGCCGCGGCCCTCCCCGGGGCGGCGGACCTGGTGCGCGCCTGCCGGGCGGCCGTTCCCGTCGCCGTAGCCAGCAACAGCCCCCGGGAACTGCTGGACGCGGCACTGTGGTCGGCCGGCCTCACCGACTGCTTCACCCACTCGTTCGCCGCCGACGAGGTACGTTCCCCCAAGCCCGCACCGGAGCTCTACCTCACGGCATGCGAAGCGCTCGGTGTGGCCCCGGAGCGTTCCGTCGCCTTCGAGGACTCGGCCACGGGCATCGCCTCGGCGCGTGCCGCCGGGCTCTACGTCGCGGTCGTACCGTCCCTCTCAGGAGCCGACCTCGATCACGACTGGCTGGGCACCAGTCTGGCCGACCCCGAACTGCGGGACTGGGCCAGGGAGCTGGGGACCGGGGCGAACACCGCCTGCTGACCCGTCCTCTTCGAGTGCCGCACGCGCTACGCCCGTGTGCGGCGCCGACGCCCCCTACAACCCCCTACAACCCCCTACAACCCCCACTCCGCCCCACCGCAGCCGCCCGGAACCCCTCCGTCCGCATGCCCCCGTACGGGCCGAAGCCGCGGCCGGTGGCCAGGACGACGACCGAGGTCATGGCTGCCAGGGCGTAGGCCGTCGTGGCGAGCGACAGGGCGCCCTGGGGGGTTTCGAAGGAGCGGTTGAAGAAGTCCGTGACGGTCAGCGAGACGACGATCCGCACGGTGATGTACAGCTCCAGCGCGGCGAACACCAGGAGCGCGCCGCGCACTTCCCGTCGTCCTCGTAAGGCCAGCACCCCGAGAACGAGGAGCGCGAGCACCGATCCGAGGGTGGCGAACGCGCTGGGCGCGGCCAGATCGAGGGTGCCGAGCACCGAGCCGTCGACCGCATTACGCAGATAGTGGCCCACGTCCCCCTCGGGGGTCGTCAGATCGGCGACGAGCCAGCCGATGCGTGCCAGGCACATCAGCAGGAACAGCACCCCGCAGATCTGGGACTGGCGGCGCCACCAGGTTTCCGGGCGCGACCAGGTTTCCGGGCCGTCCGCCCCCGGGGCGGACGGGTGCCCGCCACGGCGGCGCTCGGTGGCCGGGGCCATCGCGCACAGCACGACCAGCGCCACCACCAGCCCCAGACCGCGGGTGGTGAGCACCCAGCCGCCCAGTGGGTCGTGGCCGTACAGGTCGCGGTAGGTGGCGTCCAAGAGGCCCACGCCCTCCCGCAGGGAGACGGCGATCAGCACCCAACCGGACAGCAGCGCCGCGGAGCGCGCCACCCGTCGCCGGGCCAGTGCCAGCCCGGCGATCACCAGGAACCCGACGGTGAAGGCCCATTCGTACGGGCCGAGGATCTGGGTCGTGGGGGCGGCGCCCGGGTTGAACAGGCCCTCCAGGAAGTCCCAGACGTTGCCGTCCCCTTGGGCGATGCCGTAGGCCGTCCAGGCGAGCAGCACACCGGAGTAGAGGGCGAGGGACAGGGCGGTCGTACGGTAGGCGCCGCTGTGCTCCGGGGCGGCCCGGCCGGGGTCGGGGCCCGGACGGACATCCACCGTTCCACCGTCCTGCATCACCATGACCGACCCCCGATCCGCTTCTCGTGGCCACCGCGCACCGGTTGTTCCCGTACGACAGCCTCACTGTGTCAAGGACGGTGGAAGAGCAGGTGGAGGTTCCACCCCGTGTGTCGTGCGGTCAGGGGTTCCGGGTGGGCAGCGCGACAACTGCGTCCACGGGGCGGTGGATCACGGCGGGCCGGGGCGGCGTCGGGGCGGTGTCGGGGCGGTGTCAGGGCGGCGTCGGGCATGGGCGACCTTGGCCGGTCCCCGAGGTGACGCCCTTCCCGTGAGGGGCCGGTGCGGGAAGATGGGCCCATGGGGATCTTCGGGGGCGAGGGCCGGCTGATCGGTGGCCGGTACCGCCTGGGAGTACGGCTGGGCCGCGGCGGTATGGGGACGGTCTGGCGTGCCACCGACGAGCTGTTGGCCCGTCAAGTCGCGGTGAAAGAGCTGCACTTGGACGAAGGTGCTGGTGAGGGGGCGGACGGGGGTGCGGGCGAGGGTGAGGGCGAGGGTGTGGCCGGGTCCCGGTCCGGGTCCCGGCCCGGGTCCGGGTCCGGGTCGAGGGGGCAGCGTGAGCGGGCGATGCGGGAGGCGCGGACGGTCGCCGGGATCAAGCACCCGAATGTGATTGTTGTGCATGACGTCGTCGAGCAGGACGGCCGGCCGTGGATCGTGATGGAGCTGGTGGAGGGCCCGTCGCTGGCCGACCGGCTGCAGAGCGGCGGACCGGTCGCGCCGCGCGAGGCCGCCCGGATCGGTGTCGCGCTGCTGGGCGCGCTGCGGGCCGCGCACACCCGCGGGGTGCTGCACCGCGACATCAAGCCCGCCAACGTCCTGATGGAGTCGGGCACCGGCCGGGTCGTCCTCACCGACTTCGGTATCGCCCAGGTCCCCGGTGTCACCACGCTGACCGACACCGGCGGCTTCGTCGGCTCCCCCGAATACACCGCGCCGGAACGGATGTCCGGCCGCGGCACGGGGCCCGAGGCCGATCTCTGGTCGCTCGGGGTGCTGCTGTGCGCCGCGCTCAGTGGTGCCTCGCCGTTCCGCCGCGACTCGTTGGGCGGCGTGCTGCATGCCGTGGTGTACGAGGACATCCAATTCCCGGAGGCAGCACGGGCGTTGCGCGCCGTCGTCGAGGGGTTGCTGGAGCGCGATCCGGCGCGTCGGCTGGGTGTCGCCGAGACGGAGCGGCTGTTGCGCGGCTATCTGCGGTCGGGCCGCTCTCCGGGGCGCGGGACGGGCGACCAGGGGCCCGGTCGTGACCAGGGGACCGGGCGCGGCCATGGTCACGGGGGTGGTCATGGCTACGGTCACGGGGGCGGCCGTGATCGCGGCTACGGCTACAGCCAGGGTCAGGACCAGGGCCAGGCCCAGGGCCGGGGCCAGGGCCAGGATCAGGATCAGGGCCAGGGCCAGGGCCAGGGCCAGGGCCAGGGCCACGTCCACGCGGGTGACGGGGGCGCGGGCCGCGCCGCCGAGGCCGTGGCGGGCGCGAGCGGGCCGGGGCCGGCGGGGCCGCCGGGGTCGGCGGGGTCCCGCTCCGGGGGCCGTCACGCCCCGCACCACCCCGGACCCGATGTCCACGCCTCCCCGCAGGACGGACCCGGCGACGGCCTGCCCAGTGAACACCCGCCCAGCGAGGACCCGTTGGCCGCGGGGACGCCGCCCGCGGCCCCGGCCGGTCCCGGCCGTGCTCCCACCGGAGACGGCGGCGGAGACACAGGTGGAGGTGGAGGCGCAGGCGCAGGTGGAGATGGAAGCGCAGGCCGAGGTGGCGGCGGGCGGCCCGGCGGGCGCGCGGGCGGCCGGTCCCCGGGTACGCCGATCCGGGCGGCGCTCGACGACCGGGCGCTGGCGGCGGCCGCCCGGCCGCACACCGGCCGGCTCCGCACCGCGCTGCTGGTGGCGCTCGCGGCGGTGCTGATCGGCGGCACGGGTGCGGGCCTCGCCGTCCTCCTGATGCACCCGAAGGGGAGCGACGGCGAGGCCGGCGGCCGGTCCCCGCAGGCCTCGGACGCGGGGCCGGGACCGGCGCGGAGCCCCGGCCCCGGCAGCGCACGGCCCACCGTCACGGTCACCTCGTCGCCCGCCCCGGGGGCCACCGGCAAGATCCCCGCCGGGTACCGCCTCGTCCACGACCCGGCCGGCTTCGTGCTCGCCGTACCGGACGGCTTCACCCGCTCGTACGAGAACGACCGCGTCTACTACTCCTCGCAGCGGAAACGGTTCCGGATCGGCATCCAACTCCAGAAGCGGGTCCCGGAGGGGCCGCTGGGGGCGATGCGGACGGCGGACGCGGAAGGCCCGGCGCACTACCGCGGCTACCGTCAGGGGCAGGTCACCGAGACCACCCACAACGGGCGCCGGGCCGGGCGCTGGGAGTTCGTCTGGGACGGCGGTGTGCAGGACGGCGGCTCCCGCTGCACCTACGACCTCAGCTGGGACGAGGGCGGCCGGATGATCGACGTGTGGCTCTCCTCCCCGGTCGGCGCACGCACCGAGGCCACGCGGCACTTCGACACCGCGCTCGACGCGTTCCGGCTGACCGGGGCGTGACCCGGGGTCCTGGTCGTCCCAGACCAGCCCCCTTGCGGCCAGCGGACACTGGCGCGATGGTGCGTCCGGCGTGAAAACTCATTACTCCCGGGTACACAAAGCGTCCGGGGAGGAATACGCTCGCCGACATGACGGACTCGCAGGACACCGGAACAGCCTCCCGCACCCTCGGCTCCGCCCGGGCGGGAGATGCCCCCCGCCCCGCCGCCGACGAGGCCCCCGAGGCCACCGCCCCCGCCGAGGCTCCGGAGGCCGCTGCCGAGGCCGCCGCCCCTGGCGAGGCTCCCGAGGCCGCCCCCGACGAGGCCGCTGCTGAGGCCCCCGCCGCCGACGAGGCCCCCGCCGCCCCCGCCGACGGCAACCCGGTCGCCGCCACCCCGGCAGGCGCCCGTACCGCAGCGGACGTGGTCACCCCCGAACTCGCCGCCCGGCTCACCCGTGGTGTGGTCGGCGCGGGCCGCACCGCCAACCACACCCCGTTCACCGGCGAGAAGCTGGCCGACCTGCCCGAGTCCACCCCCGAGGACGTCGCCACCGCCTTCGAGCGGGCCCGCGCCGCCCAGGAACGCTGGGCCAAGGTCCCGGTCAAGCAGCGCGCCGCGGTCCTGCTCCGCTTCCACGACCTGGTGCTGCGCCGCCAGGCCGAGGTGCTCGACCTGATCCAGCTGGAGACCGGCAAGGCACGGCTGCACGCCCATGAGGAGGTGCAGGCGGTCACCGTCACCGCCCGCCACTACGGCCGCAAGGCCCACGCCTACCTCAAGCCCAAGGCCCGCACCGGCGTCGTACCGACCCTCACCAAGGTCACCGAACTCCGCCAGCCCCGGGGCGTCGTGGGGCAGATCGCCCCCTGGAACTACCCCTTCGAGCTGTCCGTCGGCGATGCCCTGCCGGCCTTCGTCGCGGGCAACGCCGTCGTCATGAAGCCCGATACGGAGACCGCGCTGACCGCGCTGTGGGCCCGTGAGCAGCTCATCGAGGCCGGGCTGCCGGAGGACGTCTGGCAGGTCGTGCTCGGCGAGGGCCCGGTCGTCGGCCCCGCCGTCGTCGAGCACGCCGACTACGTCTCCTTCACCGGCTCGACCCGTACGGGCCGCGAGGTCGCCCAGGGCGCCGCCGCCCGGCTGGTCGGCGTCTCGCTCGAACTCGGCGGCAAGAACGCCATGTTGGTGCTGCAGGACGCCGATGTGGAGAAGGCCGCCGCCGGTGCCGTCCGCGGCTGCTTCTCCTCCGCCGGCCAGCTGTGCATCTCCATCGAGCGGCTGTACGTCCACGAGTCCATCGCCGACGATTTCCTCCAGCGGTTCGCCGCCCGTACGAAGGCGATGCGGCTGGGCAACGCCCTCGCCTACGGCGCCGACATGGGCTCACTGGTCGGCGAGCGCCAGTTGGAGACGGTCACCCGCCATGTCGAGGAGGCCGTCGCCAAGGGCGCCGAACTGGTCGCCGGCGGCCGCCCCCGCCCCGACATCGGCCCGCTCTTCTACGAGCCGACCATCCTCGACGGCGTCCAGGCCCCGATGGCGGTCTGTGGCGAGGAGACCTTCGGCCCGGTCGTCTCGGTCTACCGCTTCCGCGACGAGGACGAGGCGGTGGCGCTCGCCAACGCCACGCCGTACGGGCTGAATTCCAGTGTCTGGACGAAGGACGGCCGCCGCGGCCGTGCGGTCGCCGCCCGGCTGCGCACCGGCACCGTCAATGTCAACGAGTCCTATGCGGCCGGCTACGGCAGCGTCCAGGCGCCGATGGGCGGCATGGGGGACTCGGGCCTGGGCCGCCGGCACGGTTCCGAGGGCATCCTCAAGTACACCGAGGCGCAGACCGTCGCCCAGCAGCGCCTGATGCCACTCGCGCCGTCCTTCGGAATGACCGACGAGAAGTACGCACAGTTCATGACCCGCAGCCTGCGCGCGATGAAGGCGTTCCGACTCCGCTAACAGCCCCTCAGCAGGGAGAGCCAGTGCCCCAGGAGAACTCTGCCCGGAATCAGGACGCGAACGGTGACCGGGACGCGAACGGTGACCGGGACGCGAACGGTGACCGGGACGCGAACGGTGACCGGGACGCGAACGGTGACCGGGACGTGAACGGCGACCGGGACGCGAACGGCGACCGGGACGCGAACGGCGCCCGGGACGCGAACGGTGACCGGGACGTGAACGGCGACCGGGAAGCGAACGGCGACCGGGACGCGAACGGCGGCCGGGACAGCCCTGAGACCCATGACGCCCCCGACACCCGTGCCGGCGGCTCCGACCGCCAGGGCCATGACTACGACTACGACGTGCTCGTCGTCGGCTCCGGCTTCGGCGGCTCGGTCTCCGCACTCCGGCTGACCGAGAAGGGCTATCGCGTCGGCGTCCTGGAGGCCGGCCGCCGCTTCACCCGGCAGACGCTGCCGAAGAACTCCTGGGACATCCGCAACTATCTGTGGGCCCCGGCGCTCGGCTGCTACGGCATCCAGCGGGTACATCTGCTCGGCAACGTCATGGTGCTGGCCGGCGCCGGGGTGGGCGGTGGCTCGCTGAACTACGCCAACACCCTCTACGTCCCCCCGCAGCAGTTCTTCGAGGACCAGCAGTGGGGCCATATCACCGACTGGCACGCGGAGCTTGCGCCGTACTACGACCAGGCCAAGCGGATGCTCGGGGTGCGCCTCAACCCGACGATGACGCCCTCCGACGTCCATCTCCAACGGACCGCCGAGAAGATGGGCGTCGGCGACTCCTTCCACCTCGCGCCGGTGGGCGTCTTCTTCGGGGACGGACGGGACGCCGTCAGCGGGGAGGACGCGGACGCCACGTCGAAGACGACGCCGGGTACCGAGGTCCCCGACCCGTATTTCGGCGGCAAGGGCCCGTCCCGTAAGGCGTGTACGGAGTGCGGGGAGTGCATGACCGGGTGCCGGCACGGCGCCAAGAACACCCTCAACGAGAACTACCTCCACCTCGCCGAGCAGGCCGGCGCCGTCATCCACCCCATGACCTCGGTCGTCACCGTCACCGAGGACTCCCGCGGCGGTTTCGCCGTCGCCACCCTGCCCACCGACAACAAACGCACCGGCCGGGGCCGCACCTTCACCGCCCGCCGGGTCGTCCTCGCGGCCGGTACGTACGGCACCCAGACCCTGCTGCACAAGATGAAGGACAGCGGACTGCTCCCCGGCCTCTCCGGCCGGCTCGGCGAGCTGACGCGGACGAACTCCGAGGCGCTGGTGGGCGCACAGACCGACAACCGCCGCTACCGCAAACGGCACGGCACCGAGGCCGACTTCACCCGCGGGGTCGCGATCACCTCGTCGATCCACCCCGACGCCCACACCCATATCGAGCCGGTCCGTTACGGCAAGGGCTCCAATGCGATGGGCGCCATGTCCATCCTCCAGGTGCCCCTCGCCGGCCGCGGCTCGCGCGCCGCCCGGTGGGCCGCCAACTGTGCACGGCACCCGATGCTGCTGCTCCGGTCGCTCTCCAACCGCCGCTGGTCCGAGCGCACCATCATCGGCCTGGTGATGCAGTCCCTGGACAACTCCCTGACGACCTACCGCAAACCGAGCGGCCTCGGAAAGGGCCTGCTCACCGCCCGCCAGGGCCATGGCGCCCCCAACCCCGAGCAGATCCCCGAAGCCACCGAGGCCGCCACCCTGCTCGCCCAGGAGATCAACGGTTTCGCGGGCAGCAACGTCGGCGAGCTGATGGGGACACCGCTGACCGCACACTTCCTGGGCGGCTGCCCGATCGGCGAGGACGCGGACCACGGCGTCATCGACGCGTACCACCGCCTCTACGGCCATCCGGGGATCTCGGTCGTCGACGGCTCCGCGGTCTCCGCCAACCTCGGCGTCAACCCGTCCCTGACCATCACCGCACAGGCCGAGCGCGCGATGTCGCTGTGGCCCAACAAGGGCGAACCGGACCCGCGCCCCGCCCAGGGCCGGGCCTACCGGCGGCTGGCGCCCGTCGAGCCGGTCCGCCCCGCCGTCCCTCCGAAGGCCTTCGGCGCGCTGAACCTGCCGTTCCTGGCCGTCCCGCCGGTGCCGCCGAAGAAGTCCCTGAGGTAGCGGCCCGGCGGGACGGCATACGACGAAGGGCCGCACGAGGACACCTACCTACCCGGCCAGGACCGTTCCTGGCCGAAAAAGGGTGTCCGCTCAACAAGAAGCCTGCCGTGATGCCGATCACATCCGTCACATCCGTCACAGCAGTCCCACGCCGGTCCCGCAGCAGCCTCACGGCCACCGCGCAGAAGTCACGAAGGCACTGCACGGCACGGGTTCGGCGACGGCCGTGCGCCGGGCGCACTCCCCCCACAGCGAAGGGCCCCGGATACCGTCCGCGAGGGGGGGTGCGGACGGCCACGGGGCCCTTTGCTTTCGGTGCCGGCGTCAGGGCAGCGCCGGCACCGACGGGCGGCGCTGGGGGGGGGGTAGCGCCGCTGGCTTTTGGGTGGTGCGCGATGGTGCGAATGCTGCGGTGGTCGGACCAATGGCAGTGCAAAAGTCCGTACCGGATACGGCAGGTCGTTCGTCAAGCATCGTCCTGGATACGCCTCACCTGGCGCAACCGTTTCGACCGGATGCGGTCGGTCCCGGGCGTCCCCAGGACCGACCACCCCATCGGATGTGACCGGGCTGCTGTCCCCTGCTGACCGGTCACGGCTCCGGAGCGAGGTCCCACGACGCGGGCCGCGGCTGGCGGCCGGCGTCTCATCGCTCCGGGTTTCCGCCCGTGAGGCGGCGTCTACGCGTAGTCCTGCAGGCCGCGCCTGGCTGGCGTGGCACCGGGAACAACGAAGCCTCGCGGCGGCCGGTCACGCGCCGTATGGGTGAGTCGGCGACCGAACGCAGGTCCGGCAGCTGCGCCGGGGCGCGTGCGCTTCGCCACGCGCCCCGACCGACCCCGCAACCGACCCCGAAACCGACCACATACCGTCCAGAACCAGCCATGGCCGCCCTCGGGTCCCCGGTGCCGGAACCGCCGGAACACCGGCCGGATCCGGCCACCCCCGGCAGCCGGCCGGGCTCCCCGCCTCCGGGCCGCCTCAGATCCGGCCCCGGGACAGCTCCAGCAGGGTCATCGCCAGCGCGGTGCCCGGCTTGCCGAGCTGGTCGCGGTAGTGGGCGAGGATCTCCATCTCGCGGGAGAGGTTCACCCGCCGTCCGCCGGATGTGAGGCGCTCGCGCTGGATGACGGCCGAGACGGCCATCCGTTCCTGGACGAGGCCGATGATCCGGCCGTCGAGATCATCGATCCGCTGCCGTGCGTCATGGATGATCCCGGCCGCCTCCGGCGTGTGGGCGCCGGTGCCGGGGGCGGGGGAGGTGGTGGTCCGAGGGCTCATGTCCGTATCTCCTGGGGTGCGTGGCCCCGGAGCCGATGATCGGTCCCGACAGACGCAAGACGCCCCGGACCTTTTCGGCCCGGGGCGCCTGGGAAGTTGCTTGTCAGTGGATCAAGCAGCACGACCATGGCAGCCGGACGGGCCGGTGCCATAGGTAAAGACGAAGGTCAGCTGCTTGGACATGGGGCCAAGTATGAGCCCGTTAGAATCGAAAGTCCAACCCCTGCTCCACACCGCCGGAAGGCCGCCGAAGTGCCATCAGCGCCCCCTGCCGCTGCCCCGGACGTCGTCCTCGTAGTCGACTTCGGCGCACAGTACGCCCAGCTCATCGCCCGACGGGTCCGTGAGGCCCGGGTCTACAGCGAGATCGTGCCGTCCACCATGCCGGTGGCCGAGATGCTCGCCAAGAACCCGAAGGCGATCATCCTCTCCGGCGGTCCCTCGTCGGTCTACGCCGAAGACGCCCCCAGCCTGGACCGTTCGCTGTTCGAGGCCGGTGTTCCGGTCTTCGGCATGTGCTACGGATTCCAGCTCATGGCGATCGCCCTCGGCGGCACCGTCGACAACACCGGCGCCCGGGAGTACGGCCGTACCCCGTTGACCGTCTCCCGTCCCGGATCCACCCTCTTCGAGGGCACCCCCACCGAGCAGTCGGTGTGGATGTCCCACGGTGACGCCTGCTCGGCCGCGCCCGAGGGCTTCACGGTCACCGCGTCCACGGACGTGGTGCCGGTCGCCGCCTTCGAGAACGACGAGAAGAAGCTCTACGGCGTCCAGTACCACCCCGAGGTCATGCACTCCACGCACGGCCAGCAGGTCCTGGAGCACTTCCTCTACCGCGGTGCGGGCATCGAGCCGAGCTGGACCACCACCAGCGTGGTCGAGGAGCAGGTCGCCGCGATCCGCGAGCAGGTCGGCACCAAGCGCGCCATCTGCGCGCTGTCCGGCGGAGTGGACTCCTCGGTGGCCGCGGCCATCGTGCAGAAGGCCATCGGCGACCAGCTGACCTGCGTCTACGTCGACCACGGCCTCCAGCGCAAGGGTGAGTCCGAGCAGGTCGAGAAGGACTTCGTGGCCGCCACCGGCGTCCAGCTGAAGGTCGTCGACGCCGAGGAGCGCTTCCTGACCGCGCTGGCCGGGGTCAGTGACCCCGAGCAGAAGCGGAAGATCATCGGGCGCGAGTTCATCCGGGTCTTCGAGCAGGCCCAGGCCGAGCTGGTCGCCGAGGCCGGCGCCGAGGGCGAGGAAGTCGCCTTCCTGGTCCAGGGCACGCTCTACCCGGACATCGTCGAGTCCGGCGGCGGCACGGGCACCGCCAACATCAAGTCGCACCACAACGTGGGCGGGCTCCCCGACGACATCGAGTTCCAGCTCGTCGAGCCGCTGCGGCAGCTGTTCAAGGACGAGGTCCGGATGGTCGGCTCGGAGCTCGGCCTGCCGGACGAGATCGTCCACCGCCAGCCGTTCCCCGGCCCCGGCCTGGGCATCCGGATCGTCGGCGAGGTCACCAAGGAGCGCCTGGACCTGCTGCGCGAGGCCGACGCCATCGCCCGCGAGGAGCTGACCGCGGCCGGTCTGGACCGCGAGATCTGGCAGTGCCCGGTGGTCCTGCTCGCCGATGTCCGCTCGGTCGGCGTCCAGGGCGACGGCCGGACGTACGGCCATCCGATCGTGCTGCGCCCGGTGTCCTCCGAGGACGCGATGACCGCGGACTGGACGCGGATGCCGTACGACGTGCTGGCGCGGATCTCGACCCGCATCACCAACGAGGTCGCCGACGTCAACCGCGTCGTCCTCGATGTCACCAGCAAGCCCCCGGGCACCATCGAGTGGGAGTGATCCCGCCCGTCGGGCCGGGGTGATCCCACCGGCCGTATGACGACGCCGCCGCTCAGCCTGTGCTGAGCGGCGGCGTCGTCGTTTGGTGGGGGCGGCGGCGCCGCGTCGGTCGGATGGACTTTCTGTCCAGTTTGGACTTACAGTCCAAGCATGGGACAAGCAGAACAGCCCCGGGACGCTCGTGTGCGGATGTGGGCGCCGGTGTGCCAGGCCGTCGCGCAGTTGCTCGGGCCGTACGCCGAGGTGGTGCTGCACGATCCGGACACCGACCGGGTCCTGGAGATCTGGAATCCGATGGGCTCCCGTGGCCCGGGGGACCCCTCCCTGCTCGGCGAACTGGACGGGCTCGACCCGTCGCCGCAGGACGTGTACGGGCCGTACGAGAAGCTGCTCGCGGACGGCCGCCGGCTCTCGTCGGTGAGCGCGGTCCTGCGCGATGCGCACGACCGGCCGTCGGCCGTGCTGTGCATCAACCTCGACCGCACCCCGCTGGAACAGGCCGCGGCGGTGCTGTCCGCCTTCGGCGCCCCGGCCGTGCAGCGCCCCGAGCCGCTGTTCGAGCAGGACTGGTCCGAGCGCATCCAGCACATCATCGGCGGCCACGTCCGCGAAACGGGCCGTCCCGTCGAGCGCATGACCCGCCAGGACCGCCTGGCCGTCCTCGGCCGGCTGGACGAGGCCCGGGTGTTCGCGGTGCGCCGCGCCGCGCCGGTCGTCGCCGGGGCCCTGCGGGTGTCCCGGTCCACCGTCTACGGCCTGCTGGCCGAACTCAGAGCATCCAGCGCAAAGGAAGAACCAGCATGACCCGGCTGCCCGACTTCCGCCTCGAAACGTACTTTTCCCGCTGGGAGTTCACCGCCCGCCACCACCTGACCGCCTCCGACGTCCAGACCATGACCCTCGGCGAGCTGCTCGGGCTGGCCGACGACCAGGACCGCGAGGCCTTCGAGCACCTGTCCCTGGGCTACACCGAGACCTTCGGCGACCCGGCCCTGCGGGAAGCGATCGCCCAGACGTACGAGCAGGCCGGCGCGGACGACGTCATCTGTTTCGCGGGCGCCGAGGAAGCCCTGTACCTGGCGATGAACGTGCTGCTCGGCGCCGGCGACCACGCGGTGGTGCTGACCCCGAACTACCAGGCCGCCGAGACCGTGCCGCTGGCGCTGTGCGAGGTCACCGGCGTGGCCCTCGACGCGGACCGGGACTGGGCCCTGGACCTCGACGAGGTGGTGGCGGCGATCCGGCCGAACACCCGGGTCGTGTCGGTGAACTTCCCCAACAACCCGACCGGCAAGGTCCTCGACGCCGCCGACTTCCGCGCACTGGTCCGCCTGTGCGACGAGCGTGGCATCCATCTGTTCAGCGACGAGGTCTACCGCGGCCTGGAACGCGACCCGGCCCGCACCCTGCCGCAGGCCGCCGATGTGTCCGAGCGCGCACTGTCGTTGAACGTGACCTCGAAGTCCCTGGGGCTTCCCGGGCTGCGCATCGGCTGGATCACCTGCCGCGACCGCGCGCTGCGCGCCCGTCTGGAGCGGGCCAAGCACTACACCACCATCTGCAACTCCGCGCCCAGCGAGGTCCTGGCCCGTATCGCCCTGAAGGCCCGCGAGACGATCCTGCACCGTAACCGGGCCCTGATCGCCGCCAATCTGCCGGCTTTCGAGGCGTTCTTCGCCGAGTTCGCGGACGATATCGAGTGGCAGCGGCCGGACGGCGGATGTGTCGCCTACCCCCGCTACCTCGGTGCCGACGGGGTGGAGGAGTTCTGCACCCGCCTGGTCGAGGAAGCCGGTGTCCTGCTGCTGCCCGCGAGCATCTACCGCTCCGAGCTCACCGCCACCCCCGCCGACCGTTTCCGCATCGGCATCGGCCGCCGCAACCCGGAAGAAGGCCTGGCGGCCTTCGCCGACTGGATGCGGGCGCGCCGATGACGCTCGCTGTCTTCGACGCCGCCGCCATCGAACGGGCCGTCACCTCGCGACTGGTCCTCGACACCGTCCGTGAGGCGCTGATCGCACACGCGGAAGGCCGCACCAGCGTGCCACCGCCGCTGCACCTGGACTTCCCCGAAGCCGACGGGGACTGCCACGTCAAAGCCGGCCGGCTCACCGGGGCCGCCGACTTCACCGTCAAGATCGCGACCGGCTTCTACGGCAACCCGGCGCTCGGCCTGCCGTCCAACCACGGTCTGGTCTGCGTCATCAGCGCCCGCACCGGACAGCCCCGCGCGCTCCTCGACGACCGCGGTCTGCTGACCGCCTGGCGCACCGCCGCCGCGGGCGCTCTGATCACCCATGCCATGGCCCGGCCCGCCGCCGGCACGCTGGCCGTCTTCGGCACCGGCGAACAGGCCCGTCTCCAGGCGCTCTGGCTGGCCGAACTGCGGCCGCTCGGCCTGGTCCTGGTCCACGGCCGCACTCCGGACAAGGCCCGCGCCCTGTGCGACGCACTCGGTGCGCACGGGCTGGCCGCCCGGCCCGCTGCGGCGGCGGAGGCGGCCCAGGCCGACATGATCATCACCGCGACACCGGCCACCTCCCCCGTCCTGGACGCCGGCCGGGTGCGCCCGGGCGCCCATGTGACCGGCATCGGCACGGACATGCCGCACAAGAACGAGCTGCCGCCCGCGCTCTTCCGCCGCGCACGGCTCATCGCCACCGACGACCACGCCCAGTGCCTCGACCACGGAGACTTCGGCCACGCCGTCCGTGCCGGGGCCGCCGCCGAGGACGGTGATATGGCGGCCGGGCTGCTGCTCCGGGCGCCCGTGGACCGGCCCGACACCGCGATCACGGTCGCCGACCTCACCGGTGTCGGAGCACTGGACGCGGCGCTCGCCTCGGCCGTCCTGGGCCGGCTTCGGGAGTGAATGCCCGGGTGCCACCGCTTCGCCGCGCATTCCCGCCGGTCGCGCCCCTGGTGACCTGCGGTAGTGGAAGGTAGCTTCCGCATCGAGCATCAAGCGCCGTACGTGCCAGGAGGAGAGCCGCGATGCCCGAGCCGACCCCGATACCCACCGATCAGCTGCAGTTCGCGATGCCGCCGACGCACCAGACCGTCGAGGACGAACGGCGCCACCGCCAGGAGCGCCTGGTCGTGGCGCTGCGCCTCTTCGGGCGCTTCGGCTTCGAGGAGGGTGTCGCGGGCCATATCACCGTGCGCGACCCGGAGTTCCCCCACTGCTTCTGGGTCAATCCCTTCGGAATGTCCTTCCGGCACCTCACGGTCGGTGATCTGCTGCTGGTGAACGCGGAGGGGAAGGTCGTCCGGGGCCGCCATCACGTCAACCAGGCGGCGTTCGCCATCCATGCCCAGGTCCACCGGGCCCGTCCCGACGTCATCGCGGCGGCCCACAGCCACTCCACGTACGGCCGGGCACTGTCCGCGCTGGGGGAGCTGCTGGACCCGATCACCCAGGACGTCTGTGCGTTCTACGAGGACCATGCGCTCTTCGACGACTACACGGGCGTCGTGGTGGACGAGGCGGAGGGCCGGCGGATCGCGGCCGCCCTCGGGCCGCACAAGGCGGTGATCCTGCGCAACCACGGCCTGCTGACGGTCGGCGCCTCGGTGGATGCGGCGGCGTGGTGGTTCGTCACGATGGAACGCTCCTGCCAGGTCCAGCTGACCGCGAAGGCCGCCGGTAAACCGGTCCTGATCGACCACCACAACGCCGTCCGCACCCGCGAACAGCTGGGCAACGACCTGGTGGCCTGGATCAACTACCAGCCGCTGTACCAGCAGATCGTGCGCAGCGAGCCGGATCTCTTCGGCTAGGGCGGGGCAGGTGGCGGTGGCGGTGGCGGGTCCGGTGGCGGCGAGGGTGGCGGTGGCAGGTCCGGTGGGTTCCGGGAGCGCCATCCGGTCCGTGGCGGCGCCCCGTCGCCGAGGAAGGCGACGGGGCGCCGGTGCCGGGCCCGGACTGCGCGTCGAGCTAGCTGATGTTGAGGTCGATGACCTGGTAGAAGGCGTTGCCGGTGTCGGCGACCTCCCACACCGACAACAGCACGTGGTACCCCTTGCGGTCACCGGGCAGCGTGATGTGGTGGATCGTCGGGTCCTCGGGGAGGAGGTCGTCGGCGCTCCAGTACGGCTGGCCGCTGTTCTGGTACGTGGCGATCGGCTCCAGGTCGAACTGCGCCCGCGTCAGGCGCGCCCCCGGGTCCCAGCCGTTCTTGGTGAGGAAGTAGTTCCAGCGGCGGGTCTTGTGCGGGGCGTGGTAGTTCCAGGTGATCTCCAGCGCCTGGCCGGCGGGTGTCTGGTGCTTGTGCCAGTCCTGCTGCGCGTCGGGCTCGTCGAGCTTGGCGGCGAAGTCCTTCCCTGCACTGGCGATCCGGCCGTCCGGGGGCGGCTCGAAGTTGGGGACGTCGTCCGGCGCGTACGGGTCGGTGAGGCCGGCTTCTGCGGCGGGGAAGAACTTGCCGGCCTCCAGGCCGGCAGCCTGCCAGTCCGCGAGGTGAAGTTGAGCCCTGGACTTGGGCCGGGTCACTGCTCCGTGTCGGGCTTCTCGTTCCACAGATCTCTCCTTGAGGACGTGACGACGCGAAGGTCGATACATCGACCATGTGCGCGCACTGTATCCATCCGGTTACGGATTGTGTCCGCGCGTCCGTGCGTGTCCACGCGAACCACCGGACGGCCCACCCGGGCCTTCCTTCCGGAGGGGCGAGCCGGCCGGGCCCTGCCGGACGGATGGCCGTCCCGCAAGGCCCGGCGCCGTCTCACGGATGCGGGAACAGATCGAAGAACGGTGCGGCGGTGGCGGCGATGCCCCGGCTGAAGGGTGCGTCGAAGTCCCAGACGAGGAACAGCAGGAAGGCGATCAAGGCGCTGAAGAGCCCGGCCATCAGCAGCTCCCGCCCCGAACGCCGGATCTGCAGGGTGAACATGACGCCGATCGAAATGGCGCCGCCGATGATCAGCCCGAACCACACCACGCCCGGCAGCGTCGAATCGGCTGCGTCCGCACGGGCGGAGCGGGCGCCGTCGGCCACCGCGACCTGGTCGACGAGGGGCTGGTAGGACTGCCCTTCGAAGTCGTTGCGCGGGTGGTAGTCGGTGACATCCGCCCGGACCTTCGTCAGCAGGTCGGTGCCGCGCCCGGTCAGCTCCCCCCGCTCGGCCATGACCGGCCATTCCTTGTGCACGACGTAGGACACATAGGTGTCGACGTCCGAGCGGATACGGTCCCGGACCGGCGCGGGGTAGGCCCGGGCCCGTGCGCTGACCTCGTGCAGCGCCTGTGCCTCGGTCCGTACGGTGTCCTCGGCCGCGCTCCTGGCCTCCCAGACTCCGGCGATGGCCAGGCCCAGCACGATCGCGTACACCACTCCCACCATCATCGTCAGATACTCGATCACATCGGGTGTTTCGGTCGGGTCGTCGTCCTCGGTGATCCGCCGTTCCTTGAGGACGGTGATGGTCAGGACGACGCCACAGGCGGCGACCATGGCGAGGGTCAGCACCAGCCATTGCGACATGGAGACCTCCTACGAGGAACGGCGCCCGGCGGAACCGGACGAGGAGCTCGAACGGGGACGGAGGGCGGCTCCGGCCAGGACTGCCGGGGCGGTGATCAGCAGGGTCGTGGTCACCACGGAGCGCCCGGCGCGCGGTTTGTGGGACACCGGCGCATAGCTGCGGGGCAGGGCGGGCGGAGGTGACGCCGGGCGGCGGACGACCGGCTCGGGCTTGGGCTCGGGCTTGTGTGTCGGCTCGGGCGGCGGGGCCGCGGGGCGGGCACGGGGAGTGGGGGGCGGAGGCGGCGGGGGTGGCGGTGTCGGCCGGGGTCTGGGTGCGGGCGGCGGTGGGGGTGCGGGCTTCGGGCTCTGCGGACGGGGTGCCGGTTTGTGGGAGGGCGGGGGCGGGGGCTTGGTCCCGGTGCAGGGGAAGTGCCAGTGACGGGGCATGGGGAAGCCGGTCGGTACGTCCACGGGGGGCGCGGTACCCGCATAGGCGCAGTTGTCGCCGGCGGGCGGGCGGTGGTAGCGGTCATGGGCGGTTGCCGGTGGCGCGCTGACGAGCAGCGCGGCCGCACCGGTCAGGAGCAGGAAAGCGGCGGCGGCCAGAAGAGCGGCCCCCAGGCGCCGGATGTGGTCGAGGGGGTGAGGGGGGTGAGGGGGGCGGCCCCGGTGCCGGGATCGGGGCTGGGCCCGGTGCTGGGACCGGTGCTGGGACCGGTGCTGGGACCGGTGCTGGGCCCGGTGCTGGGCCCGGCGCCGGTGGGTGTGGTCTCGGGGTGGTGTTCCGCCGGGGTCGCCGCGTCCGTGGGGTCCGTTCGGTTCCGTCGGGCTGTCCCGGGCGTGTGGTCTGTCCAGGTCAACGCGGCGGTGCGATCCATGAGTTCCGTCTATTTGGCACACGGCGAGAGCTTGCGCAGCGCGTGGACCGCTCAGCCGTCGCCGTGCCCCGGTTCGCCCGAATAGGGGAAGCGCCGGGATCGCGTGGTCCGGCCACCGGTCAGGTGTGCGGAAAGTGGGCCAAGTCTGCGGACACCGGTACGGATCCATCGGGGCGCGTGCGACGGCCGGGGCCGCCACTTCTCGTACGTCAACGCGCCGCTGCGTCCGCCACCCGTCACCAACTGGACGTTTGACATCCGCCCCGGCCACCTGGGGCACAATTCGCCTTTGTGGAAAACAAGTTGGCGGCGAGCGGCGGCGGGCGGTAACGGACGTGTCGGTTGAGGCGGCGGGCAGGATGGCCGGAACGGGCGAGCCGGGGGACGGCGCGGAGCGCGCCACCGGTGGCGAGTGCCAGTGCGGGCGGTGCCCGCACGGCGCCCGTGCGGGGCACCGGCAGGCGGTCGCCGCGTTCATCGCGCTGCGCGAGGACTTCGCCGCCGGGCGCGGCGTGCCGGCCGGGCTCGCCCGCTCCGCCGGTGCGGCCCGGCAGTGGGTCTCCGATGAACTGACGCTGTCCGCGCGGGAGGTGGCCAAGCGGGGCGCCGCCGAAGGGGCCGCCTGGCCGGCGTCCGTACGGTGGCGCACCCTGCTCGTCGTCTGGGGCGCGGTGATCGCGCTGCTGCTCGGGCAGGCGCTGACCGCCATCGGCGGTGGCTGGACGGCGGCCCGTACGGCGGGGCTGCTCGCGGCGGTCGTCCTCGCACTGGGGCTGACGGCGGCCGCCTGGTGGCACCGGGCGCACGGCGGGGCGCTGGCGCCGCTGATCGGCGAGGACGGGCGGCTGTCCACCTCGCGGACGGTGGCGGCGGGCTGGGCGGTCGCGGTGCTGTACGCCGTGCTGACGACGGCCGTGCACCTGGCGACGGCCGCCGGGCCGGGGGAGCGGCGCGCGCTGCTCCAGGGCCTGGAACTCGCCCGGTCCGGTGCCCTGTTGACGACGCTCGCCATCGGGTGCGGGGTGGCCGTGCTGGCGTACGGGCTGGTGGCCGCGCGGGTGCGGTCGGGGCGGCTGCAGAAGGTTCCCGCGGAGCGGCCGCGGGCCGCCGACCTGCTGGCGGACGACGCGGGCCGGGGCAGCCTCCTGGACGTGCAGTACGTCCTGGTGAATGCGGCCGTGCTGGTGTGCGCCCTGGTGCGGCAGGCCGGGCAGCCGGGGCACCTGCCGCAGCTTCCCTGGGGGCTGGTGGTGCTCCTCGCCCTCTCCGGGGCGACCTATCTGTGGGGGAAGGCGGTGGCGGGCGGGCGCCCGGTGATCCTCTCCGTCGTCCGCTCCCGTGAGCTGGGTGATCTCGCCGCACCGGTCCGTACCGGCGACGACATCGAGATCCGTGGCGCCGGCTTCGTTCCGCCGGGCGCCGGGACACCCGACCGGCTCGCCCGGACCGTCGTACGGATCGGTGATGTCCATGTCCCGGTTCCCCTGGTGCCGGTGGCCGGTGGCTTCGCCAATCCGACGGACGGGGTGCTGACCGTCCCGGTGCCGGTCGACGTCGAGCCGGGCCGGGTGACGGTCCGGGTGATCACGGCGGCGGGTGTGGAGTCGAACGGCTACCCGGTCGACGTGCTGGACTGAGGGCCACGGTGGGTGGAGCCGGGGTGTGGCGGGGCCGGGATATGGCAGGTCCGGGGGATGTGGCGGGTCCGGGGGCAGGTCCGGAACGTGTGGCGGGTTCGCCCGGGGAATGTGGCTGGTCCGGAATGTGGCTGGTCCGGGGAGTGTGAAACGGCCCCCTAGGTGTATTGCCCTGTGAGGTTGGGGACGCGGGCGGTGCGGCTCCGGCCGGGTCGCCGTTGCGTGAGGATTTTGTGTGCCGCAACCGTTCGAAGTGCGTCGGTCCGTTGAACCTCTCGCGCACGTGCGTACGTATCTCCCCAGGAGGCGCGGGCGGGGGCACAATCGTCTGCGCCCGGAGGCAACGGAGAGGCGGACGTCATGGTTCACGCGAATCGCACGATCGGTGCCGAATTGGGAGGAGTGGCCGTTGAGGGCTCCGGCGCCGGGTTGCGGGGGCGGCTGGCGCGCCATGCGCTGCTGCCGTTGCGGCTGTTTTTGGGGGCGACCTTCCTCTATGCGGGCATCGACAAGCTGATGGACCGGGCGTTCCTGGCGGCCGGTGGTGCGGGGTCGATCGGTGAAACGCTGCGCCAGGTCCATGACGCGGCGGCGCTGCCGCAGCTCGTGGACCTCGCACAGCAGAGTCCGGTGGGCTTCGGCTATGCCATCGCGGCGGGTGAACTCGCGGTGGGCCTCGGGACCCTCGTGGGCCTGCTGGGGCGGCTGGCGGCGCTGGGCGGTGCGCTGATTTCGCTGTCCCTGTGGCTCACCGTGAGCTGGGCGACCACTCCGTACTACTACGGCAACGACCTGGCCTATCTGATGGCCTGGGTCCCGCTCGTACTGGCCGGCACCCCGAGGTTCTCCCTGGACGCGGCCTGGGCGCATCGCCGCAAGCGGCACGGGACGCAGCTGTTCGGCTAGCGAGACGCAGTTGTCCGGCTTGTGGCGCATTTTTCCGGCCGGAGGTGCAGTTTTCCGGGCGGAGGCGCAGTTGTCCGGGCGGCGAGTTGACGGCACCTCGTAAGCCCCCCGGGGCGGGCCTTCGTTCCCCGGCGGCGTGGGGCGGTCCGGGGTGGCGTCACCGGTGCCGTCAGGAGTGTGGCAGGGGTGGCGGGTCGGTGGGCGGGGTGTCGCGGCGGGTCGTGGACCGGACGGCGGCGGTGATGCCGGAGAGGGCCAGGCCGGCGGGCAGGGCGAGGAAGAGCCAGAGGCCGGGGGCCTGCCAGACGCCGAGGGCGTCGAGACCGTAGCCCGAGCCGATGGCGAGGGCGGTGAGGCCCGCGATCAGGCGAGCCGGTTCGAAGCGATGACGTTTCACTCGGGGGCTCCCTCGGGGGTCGGGGCGGTCGGCCGTACGGGGACCGGCGGTGCGGAGGCCCAGGGGGTGGGCTCCGACGGCGCGGGTGCCGATGGTGAGGGTGTCGACAGGATCTGCGTCGACGGTGAGGGTGCCGACGGGGCGGGTGCCGACGTGCGGGAAGCGGGCGTCGCGCGCTCGATGGCGACCTGGCCCGCGCCGAGTTCGAGGTCGAGATCGAGCGAGCCGCGCGGCTTCTCGCCCTTCTTGAGGCCGTCGGCGGGCAGCGTGATGGTCCGTTGTTCGCCTCCCGCGGAGAGGTCCACTTCATGCGGCGATTCACCGGGCAACTGGATGTCGCCCAGGCCGAGGGAGATATGGAGCCGGGTGGTGACACCTTGCGGCAGCGTCACTTGGAGGCGGCCGAAGCCCACCCGCGCGCTGGTGTGGACCGTACGGCCGTCCTTGAGGGGCAGGGCACCGAGGTCCAACCTCCCTTCCCCCGAACCGACCTCGTAGTGCGGACGGACCGAGCCGAGGGCGGTGGGGGTCCAGGTGCGCTTCTGCCAGTCGGTGGTGAGGTTGTCGGGCAGTGCCGTCGCGGCCGCCAGCAGTACGGCCGTACACACCACCATGAAGACCGTGCCGCCGCCCGTCCGGCCGCACCAGGTGCTGAGGACGAGCCCCAGGCCGAAGACGACCAGCGCACCGGCCAGCCCTGCCTGGAGGGAGGGCGCGAAGCCGTCCTGGCGGGAGACGGCGAGGGCCGTGGCGCCTCCGGCGAGCAGTGCGAGCAGGAATGTCCAGCCGCCGATCGGGCGGCCGCTGCGGCGAGTTCGCCGCGGGGCGGGGGCGGGCGGTGCGCCGTGCGGGGGCGGGCCGGGCGGACTGCCGGCGTCGGACCAGGAGCGGGGCCGGTCGGCAGTCGGCGCGCCCGCGCCGTGCTCGGGGCGGTAGGTGATGTCCAGCGGAAGCGGGGTGTTCTCGGGCCCCCACAGATAGCGCGGGCCACCCGCCTCCCTGGAGCGCTGGTTGCGCCACCAGGACGGACTGTCCGGCACCGGGGGCGCCGTGGTCTCGGGCGGGGCATCGGCGACGGCCTGGGCGGTGGCGGCGTCCACCGACTCCGGGCCCTTGGTCTCCACCTCCCGGCGCCGCCGGGACCAGTAGGCGGAACCTGCCGCCGCCAGCGTCAGCATGATGGCGAACGACATCATGCTGCCCTTGGCGAGAGTCGTCAGGAACAGTCCGCAGCCGACCAGCGCGAAGAGCAGGGCCGTCAGCGCTGAACCCTCGACCCGGCCGGAGAGCAGCCTGCGGCCCTCGTTCTCGTCCTCCCCGTCGAGGGGGATGAGCAGCCAGGCGAAGCCGTAGGCGATGAGGCCGAGACCGCCGACGCAGAGCACGGCGAGCACGATCCGGAAAATCACCGGGTCGAGATCCCACTGACGGCCCAGCCCGCCGCACACCCCGCCGATCACCTTGTGCCGCCGGCTGCGGCGCAGCGGGGCATGCGGCGGGGTGGGGCCGACGGGGCCGGAGGGCGCCGACTCCTCGACGGGGGCTGCATCGTTCATGGACCCATGGTGACAAGCGCCACGTGCTTCCGGCATCAGTGGAAACCCTGGCAGATCCCTGAGATCCTCGATGACGACCCCCGATATGCCCCTGGGGGGTCCCGAAACCCCTCGTGCCTGCGCATATGCCCCCGGCCCCTCGGGCCCAGCCGGAACACGGGTGCGGACGGGCGGTGGGGGGCGGGCTTTCCACCGGCACGGGCGACTATCGTTGCCCCCTGAATACGTACGGGTTTCCGGAGGGGCGTGCGGTGACGGAGGCGGCGTCGGTGGACAAGGGGCGACTGGTCGCCGGGCGGTATCGCCTGGTTGAGCGGATAGGCCAAGGCGGTATGGGTACCGTCTGGCGGGCCCGCGACGAGGTCCTTGGGCGTCAAGTCGCGGTCAAGCGTCTGCATGTGGCGCCGCATCTGGATGCGGACGAACTGGCGAGGCGCCATGAGCGCACCACCCGCGAGGCGCAGGCCGCTGCACGCATCAACCACCCCAATGTGGTGGGGGTGCACGACGTCGTGGACGATGCCGGGATGCCGTGCATCGTCATGGAGTACGTCCCCTCGTTGACGCTCGGCGATGTCATCAAGGAAGCGGCCCGCCAAGAGAGTTCGGTCACCCCGCGCGAGGCCGCCCGTATCGGACGCGGCATGGTGGCGGCGCTGCGGGCCGCACACTCCGCCGGTGTGCTGCACCGTGACGTCAAGCCGGGCAATGTGCTGCTCGGTGAGGACGGCCGGGTCGTGCTCACCGACTTCGGCATCGCGGTCGCCAGTGGTACGTCCACGCTCACCAAGACGGGTGAGCTGGTGGGCTCCATCGACTACTTGGCGCCCGAGCGGGTCAGAAGCGGCAGCCCGGGGCCCGCCTCCGACCTGTGGGCGCTGGGCGCGACGCTCTATCAAGCGGTCGAGGGGAGGCCCCCGTTCCGGAAGGACACCGCGGTCGAGACGGCGTACGCGATCGCCATGGACCCGCTCGACGCGCCGCGCAACGCAGGGTCGCTGAGCCCGCTGATCGAGGCGCTGCTCGCCAAGGAGCCGGCCGACCGCCCGACGGCCGAGGTCGTCGAGCAGGCGCTGCGGGCCGTCGAGGCCGAGGCGGAGACGGCGCTGCACGGCTGGCCGACGCTGGCGCTGGGCACCGTCGGACGCGGTGCGCCGGAACCGGCCACGCCGGGCGGGCAGACGGAGGCACCGACGCGTCAGGTGCCGCACACGGGCGCGACGGGAGACACGTCGGACCGCACCGGGACCGGAACCGGGACGGGCACCGGAAGCGGAACCGGTACGGGCACCGGTACCGGTACCGGAACCGGGACGGCGGGCACGGCCACGGGCATGCGTTCGGACACGGGCTCGGGTACCGGCACCGGCTCGGGTACGGACCTCGGCGGCGTGACCGGCCCCATGGCTCTCCCGGACGGGGGCGGCGCCGGGCGGGCCGACGGGGACCGTACGGAAGCGCTGTCCGACGGAAAGGCCCCCCGTAAGCGGCGTGCCGCAGTGGCCGTGGTCTGGAGCGTCACCGGGGTGCTGTTCGCCGGGGGCGGTGCCGGCGCGGCCTGGTACCTGATGAACCGTGACGACTCCGCTGTGACCCAAAGCGCCTCCGACAAGGGCGCACCATCCGTTCCCAAGGCCCCGGACCACAGCATCGGGCCGCCGCCGCCCCTCCCCGACGGCTTCCGGACGGCAAAGGAGTCCGCGCTCGGCGTGACCCTCCCGGTACCCAAGGGGTGGAGGCGCATTGTCAATGACGGCGGCCGGCAGATCGTCTACGCCTCGGGGCTCACCGAGGCGACGGACACCGAGCGCGCCCAGCTGACCCTGAGCGTTCTGGACTTCTCCTCGCCCGATCAGGTGCAGCACTTCAGGGACGTCGAGGCCTTCTTCAAGAAGAAGTACCCCATCTACTCGCAGCTGCGGATGCAGCCCACGACCTACCAGGGCGATCCCGCCGCGATCTGGGAGTTCACCTTCGGAGGCCGGGCCCGCACCTTCCGGGCGATGGACCTCGGGTTCGGTCGCGAGGGCGGCAAGGAATACGCGCTCTATGTCTCCGCACCGCAAGCCGACTGGACGAAGTACGAGAAGGTCTTCTCGGTGGTGAAGGACGGCTTCCGCCGGACCGACCCGAAGAGCTGAGGCGGCGAGCGGAGCAACGGTCGGGAGCGGCGAGGGGGAGAAACGTCAGGGACGGGTTCAGGGTCGACCCTGATGCCCCGGGCCCCGGCGCCGTGTGACGATCGGGGACATGACCACCGTTCCGCCCCGTGCCGAGACGAGCTACGCCCCGGCGCCGGACCCCGCTGAACCGCCCGTGCGCAGGCTGTACCGCAGCGCCGACGGGCGGCTGCTCGGTGGTGTCGCGCGCGGTCTGGCGGGGCATCTCGGGCTGCCGGTCTCCTGGGTACGGATCGTGTTCGTGGCCCTGTTCCTGGCCGACGGCATGGGCGCCGTGCTGTACGCCGCGTTCTGGTTCTTCGTCCCGCTGGGCGTCGGCGGCGTGGACCGCCGGCACCCCGCAGGGGTCGGCGGGAAACGGCCGCTGCGCCGGCACAAGCCCGACAAGGGCCAGGTCTTCGCACTGATCGCGCTGCTCATCGGCACCGCGATCGTCGCCTCCAGATTTCAGCTGGGCCAGGCCAAGGGCTATGTCTGGCCGGTGCTGCTGATCGGTGCCGGTGTCGCCCTGGTGTGGCGCCAGGCGGACAACTCCCGCCGGGCGCAGTGGCTTGAGCTCGGCCGCCGCAAGGGCGTGCTGCCGGTGCTGCGCGGCGCGGCCGGTGTGCTGCTGGTCGGCGTCGGGGTGACCGGCATCGTCGTGCTGCAGGGCTCGGTGCGCCATCTCGGCTCGGTGCTGCAGGCCTCGCTCGCCGTCGTCGTCGGCATCGCGCTGCTGGGGGGTCCCTATCTCGTGCGGATCACCCAGGAGCTCTCCGCGGAGCGGTTGATGCGCATCCGCGCCCAGGAACGCGCCGAAGTGGCCGCCCATGTCCATGACTCCGTCCTGCACACCCTCACCCTGATCCAGCGCAACGCCGAGGACCCCAGGGAGGTGGCGCGGCTGGCCCGCGCCCAGGAGCGGGAGCTGCGCGCCTGGCTCTACAAACCCGAGGGCCGCGGCAAGGAGGAGGACGAGGAACCAACCACCCTGGCGGAGGCGGTCCGTGCGTCCGCTGCCGAGGTGGAGGACGCCCACGGCGTCCCCATCGAAGTCGTGATCGTCGGCGACTGTCCGCTGGACGAAACGCTCGGCGCCCAGATACAGGCCGCACGCGAGGCGATGGTCAACGCCGCCAAGTACGGTGGCGAGGGCGGCGCGGTGCAGGTGTTCGCCGAGGTCGAGGGCCGTACGGTCTTCGTCTCGGTGCGCGACCGCGGACCCGGATTCGACCTGGACGCGGTCCCCGAGGACCGGATGGGCGTACGGGAGTCCATCATCGGCCGTATGGAGCGCAATGGCGGCACGGCCCGGCTGCGTTCGGCCCCCGAGGGCGGCACGGTCGTCGAACTGGAGATGGAGCGCCCGGCGACGGAGGGCGGCACATGAGCGGGCCGGACGAGCGGCAGCCGGTGGCGACACCGCGGGACGGAGCACGGGATGATGGCGGGGCAGACATCGAGGGACGGGCGGAACAGATGAGCAGCGAGGGCGCACAGCAGGGCGAGACCGGCGGCGGCGCGGCCGAGGGTCGGACCGTACGGGTCGTGCTGGTCGACGACCACCGGATGTTCCGTACGGGCGTCCAGGCCGAGATCGGCGACACCGGGCGCACCGGCGTCGAGGTGGTCGGTGAGGCGGCCGACGTCGACCAGGCGATCACGGTCATCACGGCCACCCGCCCCGAGGTCGTCCTGCTGGACGTCCATCTCCCCGGGGGCGGCGGTGTCGAGGTGCTGCGCCGTAGCGCCGCGATGATGGCCGACGCGGAGCGCCCGGTCCGCTTCCTCGCGCTCTCCGTCTCCGACGCGGCCGAGGACGTCATCGGCGTCATCCGCGGCGGCGCCCGCGGTTATGTCACCAAGACCATCACCGGCACGGACCTGGTCAACGCGATCTTCCGGGTCTCCGACGGCGATGCGGTGTTCTCCCCGCGGCTGGCCGGCTTCGTCCTGGACGCCTTCGCCTCCACGGATGCCCCGCCGGTCGACGAGGACCTGGACCGCCTCACCCAGCGCGAGCGCGAGGTCCTGCGGCTGATCGCCCGCGGCTATGCGTACAAGGAAATCGCCAAGCAGCTCTTCATCTCCGTGAAGACCGTGGAATCCCATGTCTCGGCGGTGCTGCGCAAGCTGCAGCTCTCCAACCGCCATGAGCTGACCCGCTGGGCGGCGGCCCGGCGGCTGGTCTGACCTGCACCGCCGTCCCGCGCCCGCTGACGGGCCGCCGGGGAGCGTGGTCGTAAAGAACGACCAAAGAAGGGCAACCAGGACCACGCGGATCACCATCTAAGGGCGCGGAGAGGCTCACTGCCGAAGGCGGGGCCGGAACCATCCCCACGTCCTTCGCGCAGTTGTCCTGGAAACGAGATCCCGATGAGCCTGACGGGCACGCCCTTCTTCCTCACCTCGATCCTGCTGTTGATCGTCGCCTTTGTGCTGCCGCTCGCCCTGTGGGGCCGGATAGCCGGGCCGCCCCTGCTGCGCGGCCTCGGCCGGCTGCTGATGCTGCTGTTCGCCCAGGTCACGGCCATCACCGTGGTCTTCGTCCTGGTCAACAACGCCAACAATCTCTACGACACCTGGGGCGATCTGCTCGGCACCGGCAGCCATATCGAGGAGGCCCGGAACCTCGGCCCCGACGGCATGGGCGGCCGGCAGATCAAGAACGAGCCCAAGCAGCTCCAGCAGTTCCGCCCGGCCGACGACCCCAAGGTGGGCCCGGGCGTGCAGATGACCGAACTCAAGGGCCGGATCTCGGGCGTGCAGGGCGAGGTCTACGTATGGCTGCCACCGCAGTACAACGACCCGGCCTACCGGAACAAGAAGTTCCCGGTGGTCGAGCTGCTGCCCGGCTACCCGGGCTCGGCGAAGACCTGGCTGGGCTCCCTGCGGGTGGCCGAGCAGCTCCGGCCGATGATGCAAAACGGCCAGGTCAAGCCGGTCATCCTGGTGTCACCGCGGACCGACGTCTTCCCCGGCGCCGACACCGGCTGCGTCAACATCCCCGGGAAGGTCAACGCCGACAGCTGGCTGACCGTCGATGTCCGCAAGATGATCGTCGACAACTTCCGGGCCGGCAGCACACCGGACTCCTGGGCCCTGGCCGGCTACTCGGCGGGTGCACACTGCGCCGCCAAGCTCGCCCTGTCCCACCCGGACCGCTACCGCGCCGCGGTCGCCATGTCCGGCTACAACGACCCGGCGCTCGAACGTGACTCGCTGGCCGGCAAGGACCCCAAGCTGCGCATCGAGACCAACCCGATGCACCTCCTGAAGTCCGCCAACGCGGCAGGGAAGCCGCCGCGTACGGCCCTGTACGTGTCGGGCGCGGCGGGCGACGGCTACCAAGCCGGCCTCGGTCTGCGGCAGTTCGCGAGGTATCCGACGACGGTGAACGTCCACCAGATCTCGTCGGGCGCCGGCGGCCACACCATGAAGGTGTGGGAGCGCCAGGTGCCGCAGGTCTTCCGCTGGCTGGGGACGCAGCTCAGGGCGTGAGCGAGCGCACGGCGCGCCCGGCCGGGGGAGCCGCCGGGCAGGCGGGACTTCGAAGACCGGCCCTACGCCGGCCGGGTCGCCGCCGCGAACGGCATCTGGTCGATCGGCGCGATCCGCACCGGCGCCCCCGGATGCGGCGCATGGATCATCTTGCCGTCGCCGATGTAGAGCCCCACATGGCTGATGCCGGAGTAGAAGAACACCAGGTCACCGGGGGCGAGTCGGGACCTGTCGATGCGCGGTCCGGAGCTGATCTGGGTGTAGGTCGTACGGGGCAGCGACACCCCGCCCGACTTCCAGGCGGCCTGGGTCAGCCCCGAGCAGTCGAAGCCGGAGGGGCCCGTCGCACCCCAGACGTACGGCTTGCCGAGGGCGGCGTAGGCGAAGGCGACGGCCCGCGCGGCCCGGGGGTCGGGGGCCTGCGCCGCGGCCGCGGCGGCTCCCGGACCGGCGGGGACCGTGCCGGGGAGACCGTCCCCGTACCCCGTCCCGCGGTCCGCGGGGCCCCGGCCGGCGCCGCCGTGCGCACCGCCACGGCCCGCCATCCGCTGCCGTTGCTCCGCGGTGAGCCGGTTCAGCAACTGCTCGGCGGCGCCCAGCTTGTGGACGACCGTGACCCGGTGCTTCTTCAGCGCCGCCTCGGTGCCCGCCAGCCGCTCCGCAGTGTCCTCGGCCCGCCGCTGGACCTGCCGTACGCTGCCGAGCCGGCGCGCGTATCCGGCCACCGCGGTCGCCTGGTGGCTGCCCGTACGCTCCAGGACCGCGGCGCCGTCCAGATAGCGCTGCGGGTCCGCGGACAGCAGCAGCCGTACGGTCGGGTCGACGCCGCCGGAGCGGTACTGGCTCGCGGCCAGGGTGCCCAGTTCGCTGCGGGCGGCGTTCAGTTCCGCGGTTCTGCGGGCCGCCTCGTCCTGCAGCCGGCTCAGCTCCTCGCGTGCGGCGCCGGCGGCTTCCTTCGCGCCGTTGTAGCTCTGCGTGGCCACCTCTGCCTCCTGGTACAGCGCGTTGACCCGGTCTTTGACCCGGTCGGGGGTGAGCCGGTGCGCGGCCTGGCCGGTGCCGTCGACAACAGCGGCGACGGGGGCGCCTTCCGCCGGAGTGAAGCCGGTGGCGGTGGCGGCACCGGCCAGGGCCAGGGTGGCGGCCGTGCGGGCGGTGCGTGCGCTGCGTGAGCCGCCGGTGAGCGCGGCGAGCGGATGCTGCCGGGGCTTGCGGTGCGAGGCCACGGTGGCCGTCACTTCCTTCCCTTGGTGCCCGTGGGCCCGGCGGCGGTCCGTCACGAGGGAACGGACCACCGCCGCACCTCACGGCGGGGCGGCCGACAGGACGCCGGTGGGAGGCCGGCGAGGGCGGGGAGTCGACCGCCTGGAGGAGGACGCTAAGCCTGGGTGTCACGGTGATGAGTCCGCTTGCCCGGGATTGTTCGCTTTCGACCGCGGTCGGCGCGCGGGTGACCATGCCGCCACGGCCGCACGGCCGGGACCGGGCCCGGCCTGACCGAAGCGGCGATTGTGGGCGCCCTGCCGGAAGGGCCGTGCTATGCGGCGGCTACGATCCAGCACTATGGACGTAGTAATCAATCTCTTCGTCGGCCTGCACATCATCGGCATCGCCTCCCTGCTGGGCGGCTTTCTGACCCAGATGAAGGCGATGGGCGCGGGCACCGCCCGCTTTGTGCCGGCGATGCTGCACGGCGCGCTGACGATGCTGGTCACCGGCATCGTGCTGGTCGGCCTCAACCAGGCCGAGGGTCACAGCCTCAACACCGTCAAGCTCGCCATCAAGATGGCCGTTCTGGTGGTCATCCTGGCGCTGGTCTACGTCAAGCGGGACGAGGAGAAGATCGCCCCGCCGCTCTTCGGTGCGGTCGGTGCGCTGACGGTGGCCAACATCTTCATCGCCGTGCTCTGGACCTGAGCGGAACGGCGGGCTCCCCGGAAACAGGGCTTCGGGCGGCGGCGCACAGGCTCCTCCACGGCACACCGCGCGGTCATCGCACTCCTCGTCCGGAGGCGACGGCCGCGCGGTGGCGTGTGGGGGGTGGCCGTGGGGGGTGGTCCGACGGGGGAGCGGGGGCCGGGCCTCAGCCCGGGCGGACGCTCCCGTAGATCGGCATGTAGTAGATCGACTCCTCCCGGACGTTGGCGCCCGGGTGCGGGGCGTGGATCATCTTGCCGCCGCCTATGTACATGCCCACATGGCTGATGTCGTCATAGAAGAAGACCAGGTCACCGGGCTTGAGGTCCTTGGTGGCGACCCGCTGGCCGGTCTTGACCTGGTCCCAGGTGGTCCGCGGCAGTGTGACGCCGGCCGCCTTCCACGCCGCCTGGGTCAGCCCCGAGCAGTCGTAGGAGCTGGGTCCGGTCGCGCCCCATACGTACGGCTTGCCCATCTGGGAGCGGGCGAAGGCGAGCGCCTTCCCGGCCTGGGCGGAGGACGAACCGCCGGTCGAGCCGCCGTTGTCGGCGCCGCCACCGGTCTGACCGCCGGACGGGCCGCCCCCGTCGTGCTGCCGCTGGCGCTCGCGCTCCTGCTGCTTGCGGGCCTCCTCCTCGGCCTTGCGCTTGGCCGCCGCCTCCTTCTGGCGCTCCAGTTCCGCCAGCCGCGCCTTCTCCTGTGCGGTCAGCTCGGACAGCAGCTGCCGGGCCTCGGCCAGCTTCTGCTGGACGGACTGCTTGGACTCCTTGAGCGCGGCCTGCGACGTCTGCAGCCGCTCCAGGTCGTGGGTGGCCTCCGCCCGCTGCCGGGCGGCCGCGGCCTGCTGCTCCTGGTAGTCGGAGACAGCCTCCTTCTGTCGCCCGGTCAGCCGCTCCATGAGGTGGCTGCGGTCGAAGAACTGCTGCGGGTCCTTGGCGAGCATCAGCTGTGCCGTCGGGTTCATGCCGCCGCTGCGGTACTGCGCCGCGGCGAAGGTGCCCAGCCGCCGCCGGGCCTCGTTCATCTTCTCGGCCCGCTCGGCAGCGGCGTCGAGCAGCCCGTCGACGCGGTCGCGCTGGTCGTCGGCGTGCTCCTTGGCGGCGTTGTACTTCTGGGTGGCCACCTCGGCCTGGTGGTAGAGGCCGTCGACCTTCTGCTTGACCTCTTCGATGCTGGGCTTGGGCGCCCGGGGGGCCGCGTCGGCGGACTGCGAGAGCAGCGTGGCCGAGGCGAGGGCGGCGGTGGTGAGCCCGACCGCCGTACGGCGTCCTCCGGGTGAGGTGAGAATGCTGGTGCGCGGCTTGCGATGCGACGCCAAGGCCGGCGACTCCTTCCGTGGACCGCCTACCGGGTTAGCTGTCGGGTTCGGGCGGTGTCGCTGACGGAAGGCTTGCCCTACGGTCCGGATGTCCGCTGGCGACGGCTGTCCGGATCGATTCACCCCGGTGGTGCTGGTGGGTCCCCGGCTCCGGGTGCCTGAGGCAGGGCCGGACTCGGCGTGGGCGGCCCGTGCGGACGCTGTCGTCCACGGGGAGGCGGGCTGCCTGAGCGAGGACGTTAGCCAACTCGTGTGGCTCCTGTGAAGGCTGATGTTCGATATGCCCGAAACCTTTTTGTGACCTGAACGCGATGCGGGGGTTGTTGTGGCAGATGTCTGATTCGGGTAGACGAGCCGCCGACCGATCTGTGCCGACCCCGGCCCCCTGACCTGCCGCGGTGCCACGGCCGCTCCGAAAGCGGGCCGCGATCGGCTACTGGGCCGCGGGCTGTCAGTGCGGCGGCCTAGACTCGGTGGGCGATGAGCAGCCTCTTTGACGACAGCTTCCTGGCGGACCTCGGCCACAAGGGAGAGGAGGAGCACCCTCCCCCTCCCGAGGACGAGCACGGCCCGGCCCCGGAGGAGATCCCCGCCGACCTCTTCGGCGGGAAGTTCGACGCGCCTCCGCCCAGAGAGGCGTACTACCGCGACGGCGCCGCCCGTCCCGCCCTCGACCCGGCGACGCTGCTGGAGGGGCTCAACGACGAGCAGAAGGCCGCCGTGGTGCACACCGGCGGCCCGCTGCTGATCGTCGCCGGTGCCGGCTCCGGCAAGACCCGGGTGCTGACCCACCGCATCGCGCATCTGCTCGCCGAGCGCCATGTCCACCCCGGCCAGATCCTCGCGATCACGTTCACGAACAAGGCCGCCGGCGAGATGAAGGAGCGCGTCGAGGAGCTCGTCGGCCCGCGCGCCAACGCCATGTGGGTCTCCACCTTCCACAGCGCCTGCGTCCGCATCCTGCGCCGCGAGTCCAAGAAGCTGGGCTTCACCTCCTCCTTCTCGATCTACGACGCCGCCGACTCCAAGCGCCTGATGGCCCTGGTCTGCCGCGATCTGGACCTGGACCCCAAGCGCTACCCGCCCAAGTCCTTCAGCGCGAAGATCTCCAACCTCAAGAACGAGCTCATCGACGAGGAGACCTTCGCAGGGACGGCTGCCGATGGTTTCGAGAAGACCTTGGCCGAGGCGTATGCCATGTACCAGGCCCGGCTGCGCGAGGCCAACGCCCTGGACTTCGACGACATCATCATGACGACGGTCAATCTGCTCCAGGCCTTCCCGGATGTCGCCGAGCACTACCGCCGCCGCTTCCGCCACGTCCTCGTCGACGAGTACCAGGACACCAACCACGCCCAGTACACCCTCGTCCGCGAGCTGGTCGGCCCCGCCGAATCCGCCGCCGAGCTGTGCGTCGTCGGTGACGCCGACCAGTCGATCTACGCCTTCCGCGGCGCCACGATCCGCAACATCCTCCAGTTCGAGGAGGACTACCCGGACGCGACCACGATCCTGCTGGAGCAGAACTACCGCTCCTCGCAGACGATCCTGTCCGCCGCCAATGCCGTCATCGAACGCAACGAGAACCGCCGCCCCAAGAACCTCTGGACGGACGCCGGCGCCGGCCCCAAGATCACCGGCTATGTCGCCGACACCGAGCACGACGAGGCGCAGTTCGTCGCCGACGAGATCGACCGGCTGACCGACGCCGGTGACGCCAAGGCCGGCGACGTCGCGGTGTTCTACCGCACCAACGCCCAGTCCCGGGTCTTCGAAGAGATCTTCATCCGGGTCGGGCTGCCCTACAAGGTCGTCGGAGGGGTGCGTTTCTACGAGCGCAAGGAGGTCCGCGATGTCCTCGCCTATCTGCGGGTGCTCAGCAACCCCGAGGACACCGTCCCGCTCCGCCGCATCCTGAACGTCCCCAAGCGCGGCATCGGCGACCGCGCCGAGGCGATGATCGACGCCCTGTCGCTGCGCGAGAAGATCACCTTCCCGCAGGCGCTGAGCCGGGTCGACGAGGCGTACGGCATGGCGGCCCGCTCCGCCAACGCCGTCAAGCGCTTCAACGTCCTCATGGAGGAGCTGCGCACCATCGTCGAGTCCGGTGCCGGCCCCGCCACGATCCTGGAAGCGGTCCTGGAGCGCACGGGCTACCTCGCCGAACTCCAGGCCTCCACCGACCCGCAGGACGAGACCCGGATCGAGAACCTCCAGGAACTCGCCGCCGTGGCCCTGGAGTTCGAGCAGGACCGCGGCGAAGCTGCGACATCGGGGGCTGCCGCCCCGGGCCCCGGCACGCTCTCCGACTTCCTGGAGCAGGTCGCGCTGGTCGCCGACTCCGACCAGATCCCGGACGAGGACGAGGAGGGCAGCGGCGTGATCACCCTCATGACGCTGCACACCGCCAAGGGCCTGGAATTCCCGACCGTCTTCCTGACCGGCCTGGAGGACGGCGTCTTCCCGCATATGCGCTCGCTGGGCCAGACCAAGGAGTTGGAGGAGGAGCGACGCCTCGCCTACGTCGGCATCACCCGCGCCCGCGAGCGGCTCTACGTCACCCGCTCGACGATGCGCAGCGCCTGGGGGCAGCCCTCGTACAACCCGCCCTCCAGGTTCCTGGAGGAGATCCCGGTCGACTACCTGGAGTGGAAGCGTACGGGCCCGGCGACGCCGTCCGCGTCGATGGGCGGCATGTCGGCAGGCGGCGGCGGAGGAGGCGGCTTCGGCTCCACGTTCTCGTCGGCGCGCGCCAAGGGCCCGAGCGGCTTCGCGACCCGTCGCGCCGGCGACCGTCCGGTCGTCCCGCTGACCATCGGCGACCGGGTCACCCACGACAGCTTCGGGCTCGGCACGGTCGTCGGCGTCAAGGGCAGCGGCGACAACGCCGAGGCGACCATCGACTTCGGCGGCGAGAAGCCGAAGCGGCTGCTGCTGCGGTATGCGCCGGTGGAGAAGCTGTAACGGGGAGCCGCGCGGGCCGGGTGACGGGGATCGTCACCCGGCGGAACGGCAGCACGGGAGAACGGCGGCACGGCGGCACGGTGGAACGCGGTCGGTGCGGGTGGAGGCCGCGCTTCAGTTCGGGTTGAGGCCGTGATCGCGCAGCCACGGCTGCGGGTCGACCGCCGCGCCGCCGCCGGGGCGCACCTCGAAGTGCAGATGCGGTCCCGTGGAGTTGCCGGAATTACCCGAATAGGCAATCTGCTCACCGGCCTTGACCGACCCGGATCGGATCTTGGTGCTGCTCAGATGGCAGTACCACGTCTCGGTGCCGTCGGGCGCGGTCACGATCGCCATATTCCCGTAGGCGGAGTTCCACTGGGTGCGGATGGTGCCGTCGGTGGCGGACATCACGGGGGTGCCGTAGCTGACCGGGAAGTCGATGCCGGTGTGCACGGACATCCAGTTCACCCCGGCCTGGCCGAAGGTGGCGCTCAGCCCGTGCTGGGTGACCGGCAGGACGAACTTGGGGCGCATGGCCTCTTTGCGCGCCGCCTCCTTCGCCTTGCGCACCCGCGCCTCTGCCTGGCGCTCCTTGAGGTCGATCCGCTCCTGGGTGCGGCTGGCCCGGTCGCGGAAGTCGTCGGCGCTGGCGCTGAGCCCGGCGAGCTGGGTGTCGAGCTTGTTGTTGGCCGCGGACGGTTTGACGGCGCCCGCGTCGGGCGCGGCCTGGGCGGTCGCCTCGCTCTTGTCGTCCCCGGTGAATCCGGTGACGGACGCGGCGGCCACGGCGCACACGCCCATGGCGGCGACCGAGGGGACGGCGACGGTCAGCAGTGCCGACCGCTTCACCGGGCGCTTCCGGCCGCGGCCACGGACGGCCTTTCCGGCGTCCGGCCCGGCGACCCGCCGCGCGGTGGGGGCCGCGGCGGTGACCGGCATGGCCTGCGTCATGGCGTCCGCCACGGCAGCGGCATCGCCGGTGTCGGTGCCGCCGTCGGAGCGACCGCCCGCACCGGGGGAGCCGCCGTGGGTCTCGGGCCGGCCGGCCTCGAAAACGTCGGTCTCGAAGCCGTCGGCGGCAAACTGCTGGGCGGCAAACTGCTGGGTGTCGAGCTGGCTCACGTCGAGCTGCCCGGTGTCGAGCTGATGGACGTCGAGCTGCCCGGTGTCGCCCTGACCGGTGGCGGGCCGACCGGTGTCGAAGTGCGGGGTTTCGCCCCAAACGGTGGTGTCCCAGTGGACGGTGTCGGTCGGGGGCGGGCCGGCCTGGGCCGGGATGCCGGCGATCAGGTTCCGGTCCGTGGTCGGCCAGATCGCCGTGGCCTCGTAGCTCGCGGTCTCCTGGCGGGCGGTCTCTTCGAGCGCGGTTTCCTGGAGGGCGGTGGCCTGCCGGCCGGCGGTCCCGAAGCCGCCGGAGGCCTCGTATACGCCGGAGGTCTCGTATGCGCCGGTGGCGTAACTCCCGGTGTCATACGTGCCGGTGGGGTAGCTCCCGGTGTCGTACCCGCCGTGCCCGTAGGCCGTGGCTTCGTATGCGGCGTTCTCGTATGCGGCCGCCGTGTCGTAGGCGGGAGACGCGTACGCGGCCGGGTCCTGCGCCGGGGTCTCGTACGAGGTGTGCGCATAGGGGTCGTAGCCCGCGGCGGCCGAGTGCGGGTCGGCGGCGGCGTAGGCGCCGCTGTCGTAGGCGCCGGCCTCGTAGGCGCCGGTGTCCCACTGCGTCGAGGCATAGCCGCCGGTGTCGTACGAGCCGGTGGCGTAGCCGTCGCCCGCTGCGTACGCACCCGTGTCGTACGCGCCGGTGTGGAAAGTGCCGGTGTGGAAGGTGCCCGTGCCGTAGGCACTCATCCCGTAGGCGCCTGCGCTGTGGGTGCCGGTGTCGTACGTCCCGGTGTCATAGCTGCCGGTGTCGTAAGTACCGGTGTCGTACATACCGGTCTCGTACGAGCCGGGAAGCGAGCCGAAGAGCGGGTCGCCGTCGCCGTATTCGGCGTTGCCTGACGGGGGGTGCTGCTGCCCGTAGGAGTCGTAGGCCGGATAGTGCGCATACGAGGCGTCGGAAGCGGATCCGGTCGGGAGCTGAGCCCCCGATGGGTGACGGTCGTTCACCAACTTCTCTTTCGCCTCGGCAGCAGGAGAATTAGCGGTGACTGTACCCGGCGGTACGCGGCGGCGACAATCTTCAACAGGTTTTGGGCTCGGCGAGACCGGGCATTTGGCCGCCTTTCGGCAGTCCCCATGCGAGCTCTTGGCGCCCCGTTCGATGCCTGTTCGACACAACGTCAAGATCAGGCGGCCACTGCGGCGCCGTTTCCGCGTCGCGCGGGACGGTAGTCAGGCCGTCATCACCGGTCGGGGTCAGGCCACCGAAATGACGTCCGCGGCCCCCTCCGCGCTCTCCGCCGAGGTCAGTGCCTCGCGTATGCCGGCGGCGACGGTGCCGTTGACCGGTAGCGCGAGATGTCCGACACCGGCGACATGCACATTGTCCGCATGCAAATCCGGATGATTGATTCTGGCCGTCGTGGCGGGGACCATCACCCGGTCTTCCTCGCTCCAGAAAGCGACAAAGTGCGTCCGGCAATGCGGCGCCGGAAACGACAACTCCGTAATCACCGCGGAATCGGGGCGCATCTGGCGGACGATCGGGTGCGCCGACATCAGGGGGGCGATGCCGGTGCCGGAGTGCGGGGTGCCGAGCGTGATCAGCGTACGGACGCGGGCGTCGCCGCCGAGCCGCTGCACGTAATAGCGGGCGATGAGCCCGCCCAGGCTGTGGCCCACGATGTCCACCCGGCGATGACCGGTCCGCGCGCACACCTCCTCCACATGGCGGCTCAGCAGTTCGGCGGCCTTACGGAGATCACAGGTCAGCGGGGAGTAGTTGAGCGCCTCGACATGACGCCAGCCGTGCCGGTGCAGCGAGCGGCGCAGCAGCAGGAAGACGGAGCGGTTGTCGATGAAGCCGTGGAGCAGGAGGACCGGCGGATGGGCCCGGCCCTCGGTCGGCAGCATCGACGGCGCGCCGGGGTCGGGCTGCACGGTCTCCGGTGCCGGGTGTCCCTCCGGGGGCCCCGCGGCGGGGTGCGGTGCGGGTGGTGGCACGGGTCGTTCCCGGGAGATGCCGGTCGGGTAGAGGAGGAGATGGCCGGCGAGGACCGCCAGTTCCACGACCGTGCTGCGCAGGAGCAGGGAAGAGGCACGGGTGGGAAGCCGGCGTGCGCGCTGGAAGGGTGCGGTGCAAAGGCGCGCGAGCAGCAGGGGCGCGGAGAGAAGGGGCGCGGAGAGAAGGGGTGCGGACAGAAAGGGAGCGGAGAGGCGGTGTGCGGCGAGAAAGGGTGCGGACAGAAGGGGTGCGGAGAGAAAGGGCAGGGCCTGCATGGCCGACCTCCCGAACGGCACGCGGGAGGCGGCTTCGACCCCCGTATGCCCTCGTGGGAAGCCATGAGCAGCGACGGCGGGCATGCGGCGTACCCGCCCTGATGCGCGCCCGGCGGCGCGGTGGCCCGGCTGCGACTCCCCGAGCGCCCGCCCCGCGCGTACGGATCCGCCCGGCCGGGGCGGCACGACGCGCGGAACACGGCGCGTAGCGAACGTGTCCCAGGTGTGATTTCCCCCTCCCCGGATGTCACGAAACGGCTGGGTACGGGATGCTGGCGATAACGTTCGTTCACGCTCGTGGCCGCCGGATCGCGGTCGCGCGATCGATTGTCGGCTCGGCGGCACCACAGTGCCGTGCATGGCTTGGAGGCAGTGATGAGTGTGGCTCGGCATGACGGAGCGCAAACGGGGAGCCAGGGCACGGCGGGCAGGTCGGGTCCGATCCGTGTGGTCGTGGCCAAGCCGGGCCTGGACGGGCACGACCGGGGCGCCAAGGTCATCGCGCGGGCGCTGCGCGACGCCGGTATGGAGGTGATCTACACCGGGCTGCACCAGACCCCGGAGCAGATCGTCGACACCGCGATCCAGGAGGACGCCGACGCGATCGGCCTGTCCATCCTCTCCGGTGCGCACAACACCCTCTTCGCGAAGGTCATCGCCCTCCTGGAGGAGCGCGACGCCGCGGACATCAAGGTCTTTGGCGGCGGCATCATTCCCGAGGACGACATCGCCCCGCTCAAGGCGCAGGGCGTCGCGGAGATCTTCACGCCGGGCGCGACGACCACTTCGATCGTGGAGTGGGTCAACGCGAATGTGCGCTCGCTGGCGGTCTGAGCCACGGGCCGACCGGGCGGCGCGGGCGGCCGGGGCGTGGGCGGCCGGAGCGCGGGCGGTTCCGGAGCGGAGGGGCAGGCGGAGGGTCATGGGGCGAGGGGCTGTCGCGTGGCCCGGCCCGGGCCGGGCTCCGGGGTAGCGGTAGGGGTGCCCGTGCCCGTGCCGGTGCCCGTGTCGGTGTCGGTGTCGGAGTTCGTGCCGGTGCCGGTGCCGGAGAGCGTGCGGGTACCGGTACTTGTGCCGGTGTCGGCAGGATCCACTGAGCCGTTGCTGCCCATGCCGTTGTCGCCCGCGCGGCTGTCGCTTGTGCCGCTGGCGCCCGTGCCGCTGGCGCCGGTGCCGCTGGCGCCCGTGCCGTCGTGGCCGGTGGGTGCCGGGGTGAGTTCCGCGTGCATGGTGGCGCGGAGGCGGAGGGTGCCGACCAGCCGCTGGAAAGCCTCGGACCAGTAGCCGCCGGAGCCCGGTGAGGCACCCTCCGGCTCGTCCGCGACGGCGGTGAGCATGTCGAGACGGTCCGCCGCTGCCGGGTCCAGGCAGCGCTCGGCCAGGCCCATCACCCCGCTGAAGCTCCACGGGTAGCTGCCTGCGTCCCGGGCGATGTCCAGGGCGTCGACGACGGCCCCGCCGAGCGGCTCGGCCCAGGGGACCGCGCACACGCCGAGCATCCGGAAGGCCTCCGACAGTCCGTGGACCGCGATGAACTCCGCGACCCACCGGGCTCGTTCGGCATCGGGCAGTACGGTCAGCAGCTTGGTCAGGTCCCGCGACGAGCCGGCCGGTGCGACCTCGGCCGCCTGGGAGGGAGCGCCCGGCGCACCCAGTAGCGCCCGCGCCCAGTCGGTGTTCCGCTGGCGCACCGCGGCGCGGCACCAGGCGTCGTGCAGCTCCGTCCGCCAGTCGTCTCCCACCGGCAGTGCGACGATCGCCGCCGCGTCACGGCCCCCGAAGCGGGCGTGCCATCCGTCCAGTGGCGCCGCCTCCACCAACTGACCCAGCCACCAGGACCGTTCGCCCCGACCGGAGGGCGGCTTGGTCGCCACGCCGTCCCGCTGCATCCCCGCATCGCACTCGTGCGGCGCCTCCACGGCGATCGCCGGGACGCCGGCCGTACGGTCCAGGCCGACACAGCTGTGCGCGCGCTGCGCCATCCGGGCGGCGAGGGCGGATCCGGGCAGTGTGGAGAGCAGCTCGGCGGCCGTGGCGCGGACGTTCCTGCTGCGGTCGGACAGCGCCTGTTCCAGGAAGGGCTCATCGGACGCCGAGAGCCCGTCACGCAGCGAGTCGAGGAACATCAGACGGTCCTCGGCCCGCTCCGTGGGCCAGGTCGTGGACAGCAGGGCCAGGCCGGCCCCCGGGTCCTGGCGGCGCAGCGCGGTCAGCAGGGCGACCCGCTCCGCGAACAGGCCCTCCTCCCACCGGTGTCGTACGCCGTCGGGGTCGTCGCCACCGGAGAGCTCGGCCGGGCCGCCGATCCCCCGGAGTGCGAACTTCCAGTCCGTGTTGAGCCGCGACAGCCACAGGGCACGCGGCCCCGCCAGCGCCAGCGCGGCGGGCCGCAGATCCGTACGGGCGCGGGCCGCGTCGAGCAGTGCGGGCAGCAGCGCCTCCGGGGCCCGGTAGCCGTACTCGCCGGCGGCGGCCAGCCACTGGGGGAGCAGTTCGGTGAGGTCGGGGGCCGTGCCGCGGTGTCCGCCGCCGCTGCCACCGCGGTCGGCGAGCAGCAGGGCCAGCCGCCGGCGCGCGGCGGGCGGCAGCGGGGGGCGTGGGTCGGCCGGGGCCGGGGCGGGACGTTCGCCGGCCGGTGCGGGGCGCAGCGCGGCGCGGCGACGCACCGTGCTGACCGCGGCCGCGTCCAGCAGCGCGGCCGCGGCGCCCTGCCCGGGCCGCACCTGCACCGGCGGCGTCCGCCGCTCGGTCCCGAGGAGCGCGGCGCTCACGAGATCGGCCCAGGGGGCCGGGGCGGTCGGGGTGAGGGAAGGAGGCGTGGCGGAGGCGGGAGCAGCGGGAGCGGCGGGAGTGGGTGCAGCCGGTGCAGCCGGTGAAGTGGGTGACGTGGGCGTGGTGGGTGACGTGGGCGTGGTGGTGGTCGTCATGCCCTTCCTCCGGGGATCGGTGGTGGACGGCGTGTGTGGCCGGTGGGTGGCGGGGGCCGGGGGCGTGGTCGGCGGTGCGGCGGGAGCGCGGCTCACAGGGACACCGGGGCCGGGTCCCAGGCGGTCAGCGGCAGAAAGCCGCGGTGGCCGCATTCGCCGAAGACCGTGATCGGTGCGCCGCCCGATATGGCGGCCAGCTGCCACAGGCTCGTACGTCCCAGACTGCGCGGGTCCAGCGGCAGCGCCGACTCCCCGTCCACGTCCGCCAGTTGCCAGCTCTTGCCGTCGCGTCCCGGAATCGGTGTGACCTCGGCGAGCACCACCGGCCAGGAATCCAGCCAGGGGTCGTCGCGCAGGGCGTCGCCGTACGCGGCCAGGGCGGCATCGATACCGCAGCCGGGTGGCACGGGACCCGGGACCGCAGGGGCGTGCCGCTCGCCCAGGGTGGCGCGCAGGGGTCGGGCGCCGGGGTAGTAGGCGAGGTCCGCATCGAGCACCAGACCGGGGGGCAGGGCAAGATCCAGCGGGCGGTGGGAACCGCCGCCGAAGGAGAGATGCAGCGCCATCCGGCCGGTCCGCTCGCCCCGGAGGAAGATTCTTCGGGTGGTCAACGTGCCGTCCTCGGTGTCCTGTTGGGCGAGCACCAGCCAGCGGTCCCGGACCGTCGTCGCCTCGGGGCCGGTCAGCAGATCCGCCGCCTCCGTGGTCAGCCCCACGCGCGAGCGGACCGTCGCAGCGAGCGGGCCCGGCAGCCGCTCGATACCGAGGAACCCCTGGTCGAGGAGGTGCAGCAGGGCGCACTCCTCCAGCAGCCGGGCCGGCCAGTCCGGGCCGGACGCCACGACCGCACCCAGCTCGCGTACCCGCGAGGCGAGCCCGGGCGCCTGGGCGTCGACCATGCGGGCGGCCGTCTCGTCCCACGAACCCCCAGTGCCGCTGCCCGACCGGGAGATCCCCCCGTCGGCGTGGCCGGCCGAGGCCAGACCCGACTGCAGCAGATCCTCCAGGCGCTGCTCCAGCTCCGTCGCGCCGGTGCCGATCCGCTGCATCCGGCGCTCCGCCCGCCGCTTGGCGGCCTCCGGGTCGGCAGGCGCACGCGACGGAGTGCCGCCGCCCGGGCCCGAGCCCGCGGACCGCTCGGCGCGCTCCCGGCGTCCGGCCAGCCACTCGCCCGCCCACGGCGCCGGTTCCCCCGCCGCCACCTCCCGGCCGCCGCCCGCCCAGAGCAGCAGCAGCCCCAGCGCGTGCTTGCACGGAAATTTGCGGCTCGGGCAACTGCACGTGAATGCGGGGCCGTTGAGGTCCACGGCCGTGTGATACGGCTTCTTGCCGCTGCCCTTGCACTGCCCCCACACCGCGCTCTCGTCCGCGCCCGTTTCCGACCACGGCCCCGGCGCCGCGAGCTTGCCGCCCGCCTTGCGTGAGGCCTCGTCAGGTGCCAGCGCGAGCACCTGATCCGTCGTCCAGCGTTCCCCCTGCGGATTCATGTCATCGACGCTACGACGCCCCACTGACAATCGCCGCGGACCGCGTTGAACTCGCAGCTCAGGGTGGGTTTTCGGGGGATTGTCAGTGGCGTGGTGCAGGCTTGATTCCGCAAGCGGCCGCAGGGATTTCGCCGTCCCGGCCGCAGACGTTGCGACGAGGGGGAACCATGTCCGAGAACAGCTTCAGGACGACGGACGACGAGACCAATCCGAACGGTGGGACGGCGCCGCAGGGCGCGGGCGCCGAAGCGCTGCGACCGCACGCCGAGGAAAGTTTCGCGGCGGAGCTGAAGGCCCTCGCGGCGGCCGACGACCGGCCGCGCCCGGAGCGCTGGCGGCTCTCGCCATGGGCGGTCGCGACCTATCTCCTCGGCGGCACGCTCGCGGACGGCACGCTCATCACACCCAAGTATGTCGGCCCGCGCCGGATCGTCGAGGTCGCCGTGACGACCCTGGCGACGGACCGCGCACTGCTCCTGCTCGGCGTGCCCGGCACCGCGAAGACCTGGGTGTCCGAGCATCTGGCGGCGGCCGTCAGCGGCGACTCCACCCTGTTGGTCCAGGGCACGGCCGGCACCCCCGAAGAGGCGATCCGCTACGGCTGGAACTACGCCCGGCTGCTCGCGAACGGCCCGAGCCGCGAGGCGCTGGTGCCCAGCCCGGTGATGCGCGCGATGGCCCAGGGCATGACCGCCCGGGTCGAGGAACTGACCCGCATCCCCGCCGACGTCCAGGACACGCTCATCACGGTCCTGTCGGAAAAGACCCTGCCCATCCCGGAGTTGGGGCAGGAGGTGCAGGCCGTTCGCGGGTTCAACCTGATCGCCACCGCCAACGACCGCGACCGCGGGGTCAACGAACTCTCCAGCGCGCTGCGCCGCCGCTTCAACACCGTCGTACTGCCGCTGCCCGCCACCCCGGACGAAGAGGTGGACATCGTCTCGCGCCGGGTCGAGCAGATCGGGCGCTCGCTGGATCTCCCGGCCGGGCCGGAGGGGCTGGACGAGATCCGCCGTGTCGTCACGGTCTTCCGCGAGCTGCGGGCCGGCCTCACCTCCGACGGCCGCACCAAGCTCAAGTCGCCGTCCGGCACCCTCTCCACGGCCGAGGCCATCTCGGTGGTGACGAACGGGCTGGCGCTGGCCACCCACTTCGGGGACGGTGTGCTGCGCGCCGGGGACGTGGCCGCGGGCATCCTGGGAGCCGTGGTCCGCGATCCGGCGGCGGACCGGGTCGTATGGCAGGAGTACCTGGAGACCGTGGTGCGCGAGCGCGACGGCTGGAAGGACTTCTACCGCGCCTGCCGTGAGGTGAGCGCATGACCGGGCCGGTGCTGCTCGGGGTGCGGCATCACGGCCCCGGCTCGGCGCGGGCGGTGCGTGCCGCCCTCGACCAGTGCACGCCGGACGCGGTCCTGATCGAGGGACCACCGGAGGCGGACACGCTGGTGCCGCTGGCCGCCCAGGAAGGGATGCGTCCACCCGTCGCGCTGCTCGCCCATGCACAGGACGATCCCGGCCGCGCGGCGTGCTGGCCGCTGGCCGAGTTCTCCCCGGAGTGGGTGGCGATGCGCTGGGCACTGGAGCGCGGCATCCCCGTCCGCTTCATCGATCTGCCCGCGGCGCACTCCCTGGCGATGGGGGACGGTGAGGGCCCGTCCGGCGAGGGCCGCCGGGGCGGCGAGGGGCCGTCCGGTGAGGGACCGTCCGACGAGGGGCCGGCCGCCGGTGAGGAAGCCGACGGGAGCCTGGTTGACGGAAACGGAGCCGACGGCGAGAAGGAGGCTGCTGCCGAGGCCGAGGCCGAGGCCGAGGCCGAGGTGCGGGTCGATCCGATCCGGGTGCTGGCCGAGGCGGCCGGTTACGACGACCCAGAGCGCTGGTGGGAGGACGTGGTCGAGCACCGCGGTAGTGGGGACACTTCCCGGTCGCGCAAGGCCCGCCGCCCGGGCGAAACCGGGAGTGGGCGCGAAACCGGTAGTGGGCGCGGAGCCGGGAGCGGGGGCGGAGCCGGGAGTGGGGGAGCCGCCGGCGCGGATGCGCTGGCCCCGTTCGCGGCGCTGGCCGAAGCCATGGGGGCGCTGCGCGAGACGTACGGGGACGGCGGCCATGACCGTGATCCGGTGCGCGAGGCCCATATGCGGCTGCGACTGCGCGCCGCGCGACGGGAGTTCGGGGACGACATCGCCGTGGTGTGCGGTGCCTGGCATGTACCGGCCCTGGCGCGGCGCACCACCGTGGCCGCCGACCGGCAGCTGCTCAAGGGCCTGCCGAAGGTGAAGGCGGCGGTGACCTGGGTGCCCTGGACGCACCGACGGCTCTCCCGCCACAGCGGCTACGGCGCCGGTATCGCCTCACCGGGTTGGTACGGCCATCTCTTCGGCGCCCCCGACCGCCCCGTGGAACGCTGGCTGACCAAGGTCGCCGGGCTGCTCCGGGAAGAGGACTACGCGGTCTCGTCGGCGCATGTCATCGAAGCGGTACGGCTCGCCGAGGGCCTGGCCACGGTACGCGGCCGCCCGCTGGCGGGCCTGACGGAACTGAACGACGCGGTACGGGCCGTGATGGGGGACGGCTCCGATGCGCCGTCCTTGCTGATCCACGACCGGCTGGTGGTGGGGGAGGTGCTGGGCGAGGTTCCCCAGGACGCCCCCGCGGTGCCGCTGCAACGGGATCTCACCCGCAGCCAGCGGACGCTGCGGCTCAAACCGGAGGCGCCGGACAGGGAACTGGAGCTGGACCTGCGCAAGGAGACCGACGCCGGCCGCAGCCGCCTGCTGCACCGGCTCCGGCTGCTCGGCATCCCGTGGGGCGAGCCCGGCCGCTCCCGCGGCAGCACCGGCACGTTCCGGGAGACCTGGCGGCTGCGCTGGGAGCCCGAACTGTCGGTGCGGGTCGCGGAGGCCGGTATCTGGGGCACGACCGTGCTCTCGGCCGCCACGGCCAAGGCCGCGTCCGAGGCGTCCGGGGCGGCCACGCTCGCCGAGGTCACGGCGCTTGCCGAGCGCTGCCTGCTGGCCGAACTCCCCGACGCCCTCCCGGTGGTGATGCGGGCGCTGTCGGACCGTGCGGCGCTGGATGCGGACGTCGGCCATCTCGCCCAGGCGCTGCCCGCCCTCGTACGGTCCGTGCGCTACGGCGATGTGCGTGGCACGGACGCCGCGGCGCTGCGCGAGGTGGCGACGGGCCTGGCCGAGCGGGTCTTCGTCGGACTGCCACCCGCCTGCCTGGGCCTGGATGCCGACGGCGCCGCCGAAATGCGCGGCCATCTCGACGCCACCCACCAGGCCGTCGGTCTCCTCGGCCAGCCGCAGGCCGGGCAGCAGACCGGACCGGTGACCGGACCGCACACCGGACCGCACACCGGACCGCACACCGGACCGGTGACCGGACCACAGACGGGACCACAGGCCGGCCCGCAGCCTCTGCGGGCGCGGTGGGCCGGGGTGCTGCGGGCGGTGAGCGAACGGGACGCCGTACCGGGCCTGATCCGTGGCCGGGCGGCCAGACTGCTGCTTGACGAAGGAGAGTTGGGCGACGGGGGAGCGGAGCGGCTGATGGGGCTCGCCCTCTCGCCGGGCACCCCGCCCACCGATGCCGCCGGCTGGATCGAGGGATTCGTCGGTGGCGGGGACGGCGGCATGCTGCTGGTCCATGACGAACGGCTGCTCGCGCTGGTCGACGGCTGGCTGACCGGCGTGCCGGACGCCGCGTTCACGGACGTGCTGCCGCTGCTGCGCCGGACCTTCGCGGAGTACGAGGCCGGCGTGCGGCGCACCCTCGGCGAACTGATCCGCCGCGGCCCCATGACCCCGTCCCGTCATCCGGCAGGCGAGGCGCCGGACGCCGCCGCACCCGGCTTCGGCCCCGGCCTGGACCGCGACCGCGCCGCGGCCGTCCTCCCCACCCTGCGCCTGCTGCTGGGGATCGGAGCGCACGGCTTCGGCGACGAGCCGGGCGAGAGGCCGGACGACGTCCCACCGGACACCACCCGACCGGCCGACGACACCCGACCGGCCGACGACCTCACGGGGGCACGCACATGACCCGCACGACACCGGACCCGACGGCAACGGGTACGACCACCGCCTCGACGACGGCAACGGGTACGACCACTGCCCCGGCGGCAGGAACGAGCCCGGCTGCCGCTACCACGGCGGCCCCGGACCCGGCCCACGCCGCCCCAGCCCCCGCTCCCGCCCCAGCCCCCGAGGCCGACGCCGCCCCCGCCCCCGACGCCGCCTCCGAGGCCGAAGAACGGCTGCGCCGCTGGCGGCTGGTGCTCGGTGGTGGCGGTGCGGACGGTACGGGGTGTGAACTCCGGGAGCGGGACGCGGCGATGGACGGCGCGCTGGCCTCGCTCTACGGCCGGGAGAAGGGAAGCGGCGGCACGGCACCCGGCGGCAGGCGCTCGGCGGGGCTCGGGGCTTCGGCGCCCGGGGTGGCGCGCTGGCTCGGCGACATCCGTACGTACTTCCCGTCCTCCGTGGTGCAGGTGATGCAACGGGACGCCATCGACCGGCTGGGGCTGTCCGCGCTGCTGCTGGAGCCGGAGATGCTGGAGGCCGTCGAGGCGGATGTGCATCTGGTGGGCACCCTGCTCTCGCTCAACAAGGTCATGCCGGAGACCACCAAGGAGACCGCCCGCGCCGTCGTCCGCAAGGTCGTCGAGCAGCTGGAGAAGAAGCTGGCGCAGCGCACCCGCGCCACGCTCACCGGCGCACTGGACCGCTCCGCCCGGATCAGCCGGCCGCGTCATCGCGATATCGACTGGGACCGCACGATCCGGGCGAACCTCAAGAACTACCTGCCGGAGTACCGCACGGTCGTCCCCGAGCGGCTGATCGGCTACGGCCGCGCGGCGCAGTCGGTGAAGAAGGACGTGGTGCTCTGTATCGACCAGTCCGGTTCGATGGCCGCCTCGGTCGTCTATGCCTCGGTGTTCGGCGCGGTGCTCGCCTCCATGCGGGCCCTCGACACCCGGCTCGTCGTCTTCGACACCTCGGTCGTCGATCTGACGGACCAACTGGACGACCCGGTCGATGTTCTCTTCGGCACCCAGCTCGGCGGAGGCACGGACATCAACCGTGCGCTCGCCTACTGCCAGTCCCGCATCACCCGCCCCACCGAAACCGTCGTCGTCCTCATCAGCGACCTCTACGAAGGCGGCATCCGGGACGAGATGCTCAAGCGGGTCGCCGCAATGAAGGCGTCCGGCGTGCAGTTCGTGACATTGCTCGCGCTCTCCGACGAGGGGGCGCCCGCCTACGACCGTGACCACGCCGCGGCCCTCGCGGCCCTGGGCGCACCGGCGTTCGCCTGCACCCCGGATCTGTTTCCGGACGTGATGGCGGCCGCGATCGAGAAACGGCCGCTGCCCATACCGGACATGGCGGAGCAACGGTGACAGGAACCCCCGGGGGACTTGCGTGGCACCTGGCTGCTCGTGCAAGGATCAGGCCATCGCTCGATCGCCCGCGACGCGCGTGACCCCGAGGCCGTGTGCCTTGGGCGTCCCCGTCCGTAGGGGAAGGTCCCTCCTTGTCTGCTGTGCTCGCCCTGCCTGCCGCCGTGCGCCTTCCGCGCACGGTGGCCGTGCGGCGTGCGCTGCTGGCCGGGCTCTTCCTGGTGGGCTTTGTCGCCCTCGGCTTCGCCTTCGGTCCCGGCGCCCATGCCGACGACCGCACGCGGAGCGCGGACCTGACCGGGGTGGCGACCCCGGCCAAGGCCGCGGCCGAGGCGTCCACCCCGGACCGGGCCGCCACCCGGGACGGGGCGGCCAACGGGCTGTCCGGCTCCAAGGCCGCGCTCCAGCGGCAGGGCAAGGCGTCCGGCGCGAAGCTCGCCGAGCACACCCATGCCGCGTCCGACGCGGTGGCCAAGGCCGTACGCCCCGCCGCCGAGCAGGCCGCGCCGGTCACCGGCCGGATCACCGAGCCGGTGAACCGTGTCGTACGGGAAGTCGGGGACTCGGCAGGCGCCGCGCTTCCCGTACACCTCCCGTCCGGTGAGCACACGGGGCGTCCCGGAGACGGCGCACCGCACCAGCACGGCCGTACGCCGGGCGACGCACAGCCGGCCGGTCCGCGGACCGCTGCCCGGGCGGCCGGCCCGTCTGCCGCGCCGTCGTCGGACGTCGCCGACTGCCTGCGCAAGCCGGCCGCCGAGCACCCCTCGGCCGCCGCCCACGAGCAGCACGCCCCGGGCCACAACGGCCTTCCGGGACAGTGCCCGCAGGCTCCGATGGCGCCTGCCTCGCACACCGCCGGTGACGGCCACGGCCCCCGTGGCGGGGACCAGCACGCCGCCGCCCCGGCGGACCCCCTGCGCTTCCGGCTGCTGCCCGGTGGCGTCCGCACGGCCGATGGCGCTCCGACGCGTCGGCGTGCCGAAGAAATCCTCGAATTCCCGGGCTAGGGCAGACCGCTCCGCGTCTGTAACTGACCTGCCGCGCGGGGGCGGGACAGGTCTGCCCTTTCACCCCTCCTGAATTCGAAGGACGTCACCTCCATGCGCTCGAACATCCGCCGTTCCATCGTCGTTGCCGCCGCCGCCACCGGTCTGTGGGCCCTGGGCTCCGTCGCCGCCAACGCCGCCGAGCTGCCCGTCGGGTCGGACCTGCCGGCCGCCGGCACGGTGACCGACACGGCCAAGCAGCTGCCCACCGGTGACGTGGCCGGCACCGCGACGAAGACGGCCAAGACCGTCACCACGACCGCCAAGAAGACGGTGGGCGACACGGCGGGCAAGGCCACCGGCGTCCTCGGCGGCGGCGTGTCCACCCAGGACCTGCCCACCGGCAAGCTGCCGCAGGCCGGCGACCTGACCGGTGCGGTGGACGGCGTGCAGAAGCAGGCCCAGGGCGCCGGCCTGCCGAAGACCGGTGAGCTGCGCAAGACCGCCGACCTGAAGAAGGCCAAGAAGGCTGCCAAGGCCGTCAGCAAGAAGGCCGCCAAGGCCGCCAAGGCTGCCGACCTCGGCAAGGCCGGCCGCCTGGCGAAGGGCACGCTGCCCTCCGTTCCGTCGCTGCCCGCCACCCCGGGCGTCCCGTCCGCCCACCTCCCCGGCGGTCTGCCCCAGGGCCTGCCCGGCACCCCGGCGCTCCCCAAGGCCCCCGCGCTGCCCAAGGCTCCGGGCTCGGTCGACAACCTGCTGGCCGGTCTCGCCGGTGCGGGCGTCCGTCCCGAGCAGCTGACGAAGCAGGCCCAGGGCGGCCTTGCCACCGCCCGTCCGGTCGTCGACAAGGCGGCCTCCGACGCGCTGCCGCCCGTCGCCCGCCGGGCCGTCGTCAAGGTCGTGCCGGTTGCGCAGGGCGCGGTCGGCGGTGCCGGTCACCTCGCCGGTGACGCGGCCGGCCAGGCCACCCCGTTCGTGATCACGGTCGGCGGCCAGGCGCAGCTGTTCGTGCAGGGTGCTGCCGGCGACGCGGTGCCCTTCGCCCAGGGTGTGGCCGGCGACGCGGTGCCGTTCGTCCAGGGCAAGGCGACCGACACCGTGGCGTTCACCCAGGGTGCGGCCGCTGACGCCACCCCGTTCGCGCAGGGCCTGGCCGGCGTCGTCGCGACCGACGCGCAGGGCACCGCCGGTAAGGCCGTCGCCGGTGTGCAGGGCCTGGCCCCGGTGAAGTCGGTGCCCGCCGTCCCGGCCGTGCCCGCCGTCCCGTCGGTGCCCGCCAACGTGACCGACGCCCTCCCGGCCGTGCCCGCCGTCCCGTCGGTGCCCGCCAACGTGACCGACGCCCTCCCGGCCGTGCCGTCCGTGCCCGCCGTCCCGGCCAACCTGACCGACGCCGTTGCCGTCCCGGCCGCCCCGGCCCTCCCGGCCGTGCCCGCCAACCTGGCCGACCTGACCAACGCCGCCAACATCCCGGCCCTCCCGGCGCTGCCGGCCCTGCCGGCCCTGCCGGTCCAGGCGGTCTGAGGCCTCAGGCCGACACCACCGGCTCCTCGGCCGCGGCGGCGGCCGATGCCGGAACACCCATGAACAGCCGGGCGGACCTCTGTGGGGGAGGGCCGCCCGGCCTTGGTGTTTCCACCGCACCGCTGTCGCCCCGCGGTGCGCCAACGGGCTTGCCGGAGCTACGTGTTGGGCTACGTGTTGGACTACCTGTTGGGCTATGTGCGGGGCTGTGTGCGGGGCACCCGCAACCGTTCCCAGCTGACCTTTCCCGGCACCCCGTCCGCATCCTTGCCGTGGAAGCCGAGCTTGCGCTGCCAGGCCGCGTACGACGTCCGGTCCGCCTCGGTCCACTCCGGACCGGGGCCGATGTCGTAGTGGCCGCAGTCCTCGGCCACCAGCCGCTCCCCCATCGCCGTGATCACCGGGCTGCGGGTCCCGGACCGGAAGAAGCCGTGGCCGGGAAACGGCTCGTACGCCGGCTGCTGCGGCTCCGGCGAGTCCTCCGCCGGCTTCGCCAGTCGTCTCTTGATCCGGCCCCGCAGGTCGTCCATCGTGATGCCGCGCGGATCGACCTTCCCCGGCTGCCACTCCTTGTGCCCGATCACCGAGCGTTCGCTCCAGCCGTGCGCCCGGCAGATCGCCGCCGCGGCCTGCTCGATGGCGATCTTCTGCTTCTCGGGCCAAGGGTCCTTGCCATCGCCGAGGTTGATGCATTCGAAGCCGTAGAAGTGAGAGTTGCCGTCGGTATCCGCCTCGTCGTCCGGCGGCAGCTCCGCATCCTCGTTGATCACCGCACGCAGAACGTCGCCGTCACCGAGCCCGGCGTGGTTGGCGCGGCCGTTGCCGACGAGATGGACCTCGCCCTGTTTGTCGATCACGCCGTGGCACAGCGGCCCCGGCAGGTCGGAGCGCCCGTCGTAACACAGGTCCACCGAGCTGTCGGTGCCCTGCGTGGCGGTGTGATGGATCATCACGCCGTTCATCGGGCCCCAGGGGCCTTTGGCGTTCCGGTTGTGCTCACGCCAGTCGCGGACCTCGTGGACCACCAGGCCCTCATCGCGCAGCGCCGCGATCAGCTTGCTCGCGGTCAGGGGAGTGGCCATCGGTCCGTACCTCCTACGTCGACCGCGGCTTCGGCCGCCGCGGTGGTCTGTGCCCTGCTCGGCACCGGACCCGCCGCGCCGTACGTCGCTTCCGGCGCCGGGTGGGAGGTGGGCACCGAGAAATCGAGAAAGGGGGAGCGGGACCAAGGTTGAAGTGTGTGACTCCTGGTGCGTTGGTATCCGTAAGTGCTCAAGACAGTGTCTGTAGCGGGAAGTTGAAGGGGCAAGAGGCCTTTCCGGACCGTCTGCGGCGGCCTGGAGGTCTGGCGGTCCGGAGGTCCGGCGGTCTGGCGGTCTGGCGGTCTGGAGGTCTGGAGGTCTGGAGGTCTGAGCGTGAGTCGCGGCTTCCCCCCCCCAGATTCCCGTGCCGTCGTCACCGGAATCGCCGGAGGCGGGGCGCACAGAGGTGTACCGGGAGGAGGTCGCGAACGATGCGCGACGTGAGCGCGCAAGCCGAGTGACAACGGGCTCGCCGTACGGACTCTTACAGAGACGCGCGGAGTCGTACGGAGTCGTGCGGAGCCGTACGGAGTCGTGCGGAGCCGTACGGAGTCGTGCGGAGTCGTACGGAAGGGCCGGCTGCCCCTGATCTTCAACATGCCCGGAGGAGGTCGAATAACGGCCCCGGCAAACCGGCCGACGGCAAACCGGCCGGTGGCAATCCGGCCGGCGGCAAACACGCCCGCGGCAAACCCAGTCCACGGCGAACCAGCTCACGACAAACCGGCCGACGGCATGCAGAAATCCCGAGAAGACGTAACGTGGCCAAAAGATCTGTGATGGTAATCACCGCTGGAGTGTGATCTGCGATTTAGGGCCGCACGTCCTACGGCGATAACCTGCGAGACGGACATGCCGCGTATCCGGTCACCGTGTACGCCTCCCTCAGTGACAGCGCCGTCACGTTGCCCTTCGCGGCACGCCCATCGCAGACAACGAACCGCGATCACTACGGCGATTCTGAGAAGACAAGGGACGGACGCGCGTGGACCTGTTCGAGTACCAGGCGAGGGACCTCTTCGCCAAGCACGGTGTACCGGTGCTGGCCGGTGAAGTCATCGACACGCCTGAGGCGGCGCGCGAGGCAACCCAGCGGCTGGGCGGCAAGTCGGTCGTCAAGGCGCAGGTGAAGGTCGGTGGCCGAGGCAAGGCCGGCGGCGTGAAGCTGGCCACCAGTGAGGACGACGCGGTCGAGAAGGCCGGTCAGATCCTGGGCATGGACATCAAGGGCCACACGGTCCACAAGGTGATGATCGCCGAGACCGCTCCGGAGATCGCCGAGGAGTACTACGTCTCGTACCTCCTCGACCGCACCAACCGCACCTTCCTGGCCATGGCCTCCGTCGCCGGCGGCATGGACATCGAGGAGGTCGCGGCCACCCGGCCCGACGAGCTCGCGAAGGTCCCGGTCGACGCCAACGAGGGCGTCACGATCGAGAAGGCCCGCGAGATCGTCGCCCAGGCGAAGTTCCCGGCCGAGGTCGCCGAGCAGGTCGCCGAGGTCATGGTGACCCTGTGGAAGACCTTCGTCGCCGAGGACGCGCTCCTCGTCGAGGTCAACCCGCTGGCCAAGGTCGCGAGCGGTGACGTCATCGCCCTCGACGGCAAGGTGTCCCTGGACGAGAACGCCGAGTTCCGCCAGCCGGAGCACGAGGCCCTGGAGGACAAGGACGCAGCCAACCCGCTCGAGGCTGCGGCCAAGGCCAAGGGTCTGAACTACGTCAAGCTCGACGGCCAGGTCGGCATCATCGGCAACGGCGCGGGTCTCGTCATGAGCACCCTGGACGTCGTCGCCTACGCCGGCGAGAAGCACAGCAACGTCAAGCCCGCCAACTTCCTCGACATCGGTGGCGGCGCCTCCGCCGAGGTCATGGCGAACGGCCTGGAGATCATTCTCGGCGACCCGGACGTCAAGTCCGTCTTCGTGAACGTCTTCGGTGGCATCACCGCCTGTGACGAGGTCGCCAACGGCATCGTCCAGGCCCTGGAGCTGCTCAAGTCCAAGGGCGAGGACGTCAACAAGCCCCTGGTCGTGCGCCTCGACGGCAACAACGCGGAGCTCGGTCGCGAGATCCTGTCGAAGGCCAACCACCCGCTGGTGCAGCGCGTGGACACCATGGACGGCGCGGCCGACAAGGCCGCCGAGCTGGCTGCTAAGTAAAGGACGAGGACACAACAACCATGGCTATCTTCCTGACCAAGGAAAGCAAGGTCATCGTCCAGGGCATGACCGGTGCCACTGGCATGAAGCACACCAAGCTGATGCTCGGTGACGGCACCAACATCGTCGGCGGTGTGAACCCGCGCAAGGCAGGCACCAGCGTCGACTTCGACGGCACCGACGTGCCCGTCTTCGGCTCCGTCGCCGAGGCGATGGAGAAGACCGGCGCCGATGTGTCCGTGCTCTTCGTGCCGCCGGCCTTCGCCAAGGCCGCCGTCGTCGAGGCGATCGACGCCGAGATCCCGCTGGCCGTCGTGATCACCGAGGGCATCGCGGTCCACGACTCCGCCGCCTTCTGGGCGTACGCGAAGTCCAAGGGCAACAAGACCCGGATCATCGGTCCGAACTGCCCCGGCCTGATCACCCCCGGCCAGTCCAACGCCGGCATCATCCCGGGCGACATCACCAAGCCCGGCCGCATCGGTCTGGTGTCGAAGTCGGGCACGCTGACCTACCAGATGATGTACGAGCTCCGTGACATCGGCTTCTCCTCGGCCGTCGGCATCGGTGGCGACCCGGTCATCGGCACCACGCACATCGACGCCCTCCAGGCGTTCGAGGCGGACCCCGACACCGACCTGATCGTGATGATCGGCGAGATCGGCGGCGACGCCGAGGAGCGTGCGGCCGACTTCATCAAGGCCAACGTCTCCAAGCCGGTCGTCGGCTACGTCGCGGGCTTCACCGCGCCCGAGGGCAAGACCATGGGCCACGCCGGCGCCATCGTCTCCGGCTCCTCCGGCACCGCCCAGGCGAAGAAGGAGGCCCTGGAGGCCGCCGGCGTCAAGGTCGGCAAGACCCCGTCGGAGACCGCGCGGCTGGCCCGCGAGATCCTCGGCGGCTGACTGCCTCCCGGCGTCGTTGCCGGAGGGGACGTACGTCGCGCATATCGCGTACGCCGTCCTTGACGGCCGTCATCGGTACCGCCGGACCCTCGCCCTTGTGGCGCCTCGCCCCCGCGGTGGAAGAACCTTCCGCCGCGGGGGCGCTCGGCGCCCGGGGCAGGGTCCGGCGGTGTGCGTTCCGGGGCGACGGACCGGAGCGTGGCGCCGGCCCTCGGAAGGCCCTCGGACGTCCACCAGGGGCCGGCCCTCATCCGGCCCCTGGTGGACGTCCGGTCCCGAGCGACGTCCGGCCCCTGGCTAGCGGACGTCCGGCGCCAGACGGGCCTCCCGGAGCCGCTTCCGCACGGCGGCATTGCCCTGCTTCCTGACGTCCGGGCCACGGTGCCCGGTGGGTGAAACGGCGACGTGTGGCGCGGTCGCCAGGGGCTTGTGCGGCGGCGGCGTGTAGTGGTCCGGCGTCACGATCATCATCACCACCGCCGCCAGCGCGAACCCTCCGGCGAGCCCGAACGCCGCCCGTGTGGTCCGCAGATCGCTGCGTTCGGCGTCGCTCCGTACGCGCTCCGCGGCAGCCGGTGTCACGTGCTGAGCGACCGTCAGTGCGGTGAGCCGGGCCCGCAGGATCTCGCCCTGCCGGGCCGGCGGGTGCCCGTCGAGCCCCAGCTCCGGCAGCCGCTCGGCGACCCGTTCCCGGGCATGCGTCAGCCGCCCGGCCGCGGCCGGGGTACTCGCTTCGATCTCCGCCGCGGTCTCGCAGAGCCCCAGCCCGACCCCGTCGTGCAGCAACAGCGCCCGCCGGTAGGGGGCGGGCAGCCTCAGCAGTGCCTCCAGGAGTGCACGGTCCGCGGGCTCGCCGCTCTCGTGGAACTGCTTCGGCTTCCGGGCGGTCCGCAGCCCGGGACACAGCCGGTGCCACGGCGTCAGCGCGTACTCGTACGCGGCCGCCCGCACCCACCCCGCCGGATCCGGGTCCACCGCGACCTGCGGCCAGTGCTGCCAGGCCCGCCGGAACCCCTGCTTCACGGCCCGCCGCGCGAGCCACGGCCGCCCGGTGAGCAGATAGGTCTGCCGTATCAGGGCTGCCGCGTGCCGGGTGTGGAGGTCGTCGAAGGCGGTGGCGGCCTGTTCGCACCGGAGCATCTCGCGCTGGGTCACCTCGCGCCGGGTCACCTCGCGCCGGGTCATCGGGTCATCTCGTGCTGGGTCATACACAGCAGTGTGGAAAACCGGCATCACCGGATGCATCGCGACACGTCGGGCATTTCGCCAGTGCGGGGAGGAAACGCCTCTTGTTGGCAGCATGGCCGCGTGAGCCAGTTGACCGAGCGTGGCCCCACGTTGTCCTCGCACGGCCGAGCCGCCGCGCAGCGCTCCTCCGCGATCGGCGCGGCCTTCCTCGGCGGCGTGACGGCCGCCGGCCTCGGCCTCGGCGCGCTGGCGGTCGCCGTGCTGCTGCTGTGGGTCGCCTCCCCCGCACCCGACAGCGGCCCGTCCCGGGCCCTGCACCTCGCCGCCGACCTGTGGCTGATGGCGCACGGCGGCGCCCTCGTACGTACCACGGGCCACTCCGTCGCCCCGGTCGCCGTGACCCCGCTGCTGCTCGCCGTCCTCCCGGTCTGGCTGCTCCACCGGGCCGCCCGCCACACCCTGGCGACCGCTGCCGACGCCCGCACCGGCCCCGCCGCGGGCCCCGGCAGCGCGGCGGACGCCAGCCGGGCGGTGGTGCCGCGCACCCTGCTCGGTGCGCTGCTCGGTGGCTATCTGCTGATCGCGGCCGGGGTGCTGCTCTACGCCTCCACCGGGCAGCTGAGCGCCGAGCCGCTGAGCGTGCTGGCGTCCGTACCGGCCACCGCGCTTGCCACGCTCGCCGGTACGGGCTGGTTCCTGCTGCGGCATCCCGGCGCCGATCTGCTGCCTGCCTGGGCGCTGCGGGCCGTGGCCACGGTGCCGGGCGGCCTGCGAAGCCTCCTCGGCGGCTCCCGGTTCGCCGCCGCACAGCGTGCCGCCGGTGCCGCCCTCGGCGCCCTGCTGGTGTCCGGCGCCCTGCTCACCCTGCTCTCCCTCGGCCTGCACGCGGGCCGGGTGCGCGACGACCTGCTCCGACTGGCGCCCGACTGGGCGAGCCACGCCACGGTGCTGCTGCTGTGTCTCGTCCTGCTCCCGAACGCGGCCGTCTGGGGCGCCGCTTACGCCCTGGGGCCGGGTTTCACGGTCGGCGCGGGCAGCACGGTCGGCCCGCTGGGTACCTCGGCACCCTCGGCGCTGCCCCAGCTGCCGCTGCTCGGCGGGCTGCCGGATACCGGCCCGGGAAGCCCGCTGACCTGGGCGGTGGCCGTGGTGCCCCTGGTCGCGGGGGCGCTGCTGGCCCGCTCGGTCGCCCGCTCGGTGACCCGTCCCGCGCCGGCGCCCGGCGCTCCGGGACGCCCCTGGTCGTGGTGGACGACGGCATGTGCGGCAGCCCTGGGGGCCGGTCTCTGCGGCGCCGTCACGGCAGTGCTCGCGGGCCTCTCCGGTGGCGCGCTGGGCACCGGAGCGCTCGCCGCATTCGGCCCGAGCTGGTGGCGTACGGGCCTGGCGGCAGTGGGCTGGACCGCCCTGACCGGCGTCCCGGGCGCGATCGCGCTACGGGCCTGGGGGCTGCGGGCGGGCCGGCGGGGTCATGACGAGGACACCTGCCCCGGCGCCGCGACGGGTACCGGCACCACGACGGCCGATGGCGAGGACCCCGGCCCCGGCCCCGGCACCGCAGCGGCCGACGGCAAGGGCACCGTTCCCGGCCCCGCTGCCGCTGTTCCCGGCTCCGCCGCCGCTGTTCCCCGCCCCGATGTCCCCGCGGCCACGGAGTCGGCGGCTGCCACGGAACCGGCTGAACCGGCTGTCACGGAACCGGCCGCCACCCCCGTCAGCCCCAACGGCTGACCCCACACCGCCTGCTACTACGGCCCGTTTCTGCCGCCTGCTGCTACGGCCTGCTGCTACGGCCTGTTTCTGCCGTCTGCGGCTGCCGACTGCCGCCGCCTGCTGGCCCGCTCACCGCTGCCTACTGCTGCGTGCTCAGCAGCGGCCGCAGCTCGCGCGGCAGCAGCTTCTCGCAGGACTTGCCGGCCGACTGGGTCAGGGCGTCGTTCACGCAGGTGAAGTAGTCGCGGTAGACGATCTGCACGGTGAAGGTCGCGGCCACCATGACCAGCGCCAGCGAGCCGATCACCAGCCCCGCGATCGCCGCGGTGACCTGCGGGCGGGTGCTGCCCGGCGAGGACGGGGTACCGGCCTGCGCGTCCGTGGCGGGCTGGGCGGCGGGGGCGGGGCGGCCCTCCATGGCGGCGGTGGTGGCCGCCGCGTCGGCCTTCGCGGTGTTCGGCTTGGCGCGCAGCGAGCTGACGCCCCAGTACAGCGCCAGCGCGCCCAGCAGGAGGGCGACCTCCGGCAGGCCGAACAGCACGCAGAAGAACGCCCACAGCCCGCCGAGCAGTGCGAAGCGCGCCCGGCGCTGGGCCGGGTCGGTGGGGTCCCAGCGCAGCCCGCCGGGGTTGCCGGACCCACCGGGGCCGTTGCCCTGCTGGCCGTTGCGGCCGCCCGGCCGAGTGCCGAAACCGCCGCTCTGCCGCCCCGGCTGCCGGGGGCTCCACTGGTTGCCCCAGCCCGGCGCCGACTCGTCCTGCGGCGGCTCTTCCTCGTCGTTGCCGCCCTGGCCCGGTGTGTGGGCGCGGTGGCGCGGGCGCCACTCCTGGTCGGGTGCGTCGGCCGGCGGCGGGGCGAAGGGGTTGTCCTGGTCGGAGTCCGGGGATTCCGGGGCGGCGGGCTCCGGGGACGAGGACGACGGCTTGCGCTCACGCGGCAGCAGCACCATCCCGGGGGCGGTGGTGGGCTGGGGGAACCACCCAGCGGTAGCTGGGGGAGGGAGCAGGAGGGCCGCGCGGCGGCGTCGGTCCGTCATCTGGAGTGCGTCTTCCCCTTGTCTCGTCTTGCGCGTCCGTACGCGGGCCGTCACGGCCGGCGCCCGGTTACCACGAACTGCATGCAGTCTTAGGCCTGACGCTACCTCCCGTGCCCGCCCCCGTCCCGTGGGGGCCGCTCGGTGTGCCGGTATCGTTGCTGACGGTCGGCGCCTTCGTAGGGTTCCCCGGATCTGCGGTACCCGCAGTCTTGTACGACCACACAAAGCACGCGAGATCGGAAAAGAGCCCCGCCGTGGCTTCCTCCCCACCCCCCGCCCAGTCCGCCCAGCCTGGCCGCCCGGCCCGCATCGTCGCCCTCGTCTCCGGTTCCGGAACGAACCTGCAGGCGCTGCTGGACGCCATCGCAGGCCTGGGCCCGGAGGAGTACGGCGCCGAGATCGTGGCCGTCGGCGCGGACCGGGGCGCCATCGCGGGCCTGGAGCGCGCCGGGGCCGCCGGGATCCCGACGTTCATCTGCCGGGTCAAGGACTACGACAGCCGCCCGGACTGGGACGCGGCGCTCACCGAGGCGACCGCCGCGTACGAGCCCGATCTGGTGGTCTCGGCCGGTTTCATGAAGATCCTGGGCAAGGAGTTCCTCGCCCGCTTCGGCGGCCGCACCGTCAACACCCACCCGGCGCTGCTGCCGAGCTTTCCCGGTGCCCATGGCGTGCGCGATGCGCTCGCGTACGGCGCAAAGGTCACCGGATGCACCGTCCACTTCGTCGACGACGGGGTCGACACCGGCCCGATCATCGCCCAGGGCGTGGTCGAGGTCCGGGACGAGGACGACGAATCCGCGCTGCATGAGCGCATCAAGGAAGTCGAGCGATCGCTGCTCGTCGAGGTCGTGGGGCGTCTGGCCCGGCACGGCTACCGCATTGAGGGACGAAAGGTACGTATCTCGTGACCGCCACCGAAGGTACGCAGCGGCCCATCCGCCGCGCGCTGGTCAGCGTCTATGACAAGTCCGGGCTGGAGGAGCTGGCGCAGGGGCTGCACGCGGCGGGCGTTCAGCTCGTCTCGACCGGGTCGACGGCCGCGAAGATCGCCGCGGCCGGGGTGCCGGTCACCAAGGTCGAGGAGCTGACGGGCTTCCCCGAGTGCCTGGACGGCCGGGTCAAGACCCTGCACCCGAAGGTGCACGCCGGCATCCTGGCCGACCTCCGCCTGGAGGACCACCGCCGGCAGCTGGCCGAGCTCGGTGTCGAGCCGTTCGACCTGGTGATCGTGAACCTCTACCCGTTCCGGGAGACCGTCGCCTCCGGCGCCACCCCCGACGAGTGCGTGGAGCAGATCGACATCGGCGGCCCCTCGATGGTCCGCGCCGCCGCCAAGAACCACCCGTCGGTGGCCGTGGTCGTCAACCCCGCCCGCTACGGCGATGTCCTGGAGGCCGTCACCGGCGGCGGCTTCGAACTGGCGCAGCGCAAGCGGCTGGCGGCCGAGGCCTTCCAGCACACCGCGGCCTACGACGTGGCGGTCGCCTCCTGGTTCGCCGACGACTACGCGGCGGCCGACGACTCCGCCTTCCCCGAGTTCCTCGGCGCCACCTACGCCCGCAAGAACGTCCTGCGCTACGGCGAGAACCCGCACCAGGGTGCCGCGCTGTACGTGGACGGCAGCGGCGGGCTCGCGGAGGCCGAGCAGCTGCACGGCAAGGAGATGTCGTACAACAACTACACGGACACCGACGCCGCGCGCCGGGCCGCGTACGACCACGCCGAGCCGTGTGTGGCGATCATCAAGCACGCCAACCCGTGCGGTATCGCGGTCGCCGCGGACGTCGCCGAGGCGCACCGCAAGGCGCACGCCTGTGACCCGCTCTCCGCCTTCGGCGGCGTCATCGCGGTCAACCGCCCGGTCTCCGTGGCGATGGCCGAGCAGGTCGCCGAGATCTTCACCGAGGTCATCGTGGCCCCCGGCTACGAGGACGGCGCGGTCGAGATCCTCGCCCGCAAGAAGAACATCCGGGTGCTGCGCTGCCCCGACGCGCCGTCGAATCCCGTGGAGGTCAAGGCCGTTGACGGCGGCGCCCTGCTCCAGGAGACCGACCGGCTGCAGGCCGAGGGCGACGACCCGGCCCACTGGACGCTGGCCAGCGGGACCGCACTGCCCGCCGGTGAGCTGGCCGAGCTGGCCTTCGCCTGGCGTGCCTGCCGCGCCGTGAAGTCCAACGCCATCCTGCTCGCCAAGGACAGCGCCACGGTCGGTGTCGGCATGGGTCAGGTCAACCGCGTGGACTCCGCGAAGCTCGCGGTGCAGCGGGCGGGCGAGGAGCGGGCGAGCGGTTCCTACGCCGCCTCCGACGCCTTCTTCCCGTTCCCGGACGGCTTCGAGGTGCTGGCCGAGGCCGGCGTCAAGGCCGTGGTCCAGCCGGGCGGTTCGGTCCGCGACGAACTCGTCGTCGAGGCCGCCGCGAAGGCCGGCGTGACGATGTACTTCACCGGGACCCGGCACTTCTTCCACTGAGCCTGATGCGCCGGTACCGGCGTAAAAAATGGGCCGCACCCCAGCCGGGGTGCGGCCCTTCGCCGCGCTGTACCGAAGACGTCAGTAACGCGGCCTGTTGAACCAGGCGTTGCTCTCGTCCTTGGAGGCGAAGACCACGACCAGGACGCCCAGGACCGTGTGGACCAGTCCGAAGGGGAAGGTGCACAGGCTCAGCATGATGGTGGCGACACCGAAGACGATGCAGCCGATCCGCACCCCGTTGCCGCCGTTGGCGAACTGCAGGGCCAGCGTGATCGCGGCCGCGGTGAAGATCACGATGAGCACGATCGCCGCGATCAGCAGGCCCTTGCCGACGTTGATCGCGGTGATGTCATCCGCGGCGGCGTAAGGCGAGACGTTGTGCCCGGCCTTGCTGACGCCGCCCAGCCCCATCACGGCGAGGACCAGCCCGATGAGGTTCAGGCCGGAGAGCACGAACAGCATCACCCGGGCGGTCTTGGCCCCGCCGGGCATCACCGCCGGGTACTGCGGCTGCATGCCGGGCAGCTGGCCGCCGCCCGGGTAGGGCCCGTACGGGGCCATCGGCTGCTGCGGAGGCGGGGGCTGCTGGGGATAGCCGTAACCGGGCTGCTGGCCCGGCGGGGGGCCGTAGGGGTTGGGGTTGGGATAGCTCACGAGCGGTGTCCTTCGGGCGACTTGAAGCGGTATCGGCGGGCGCCGCGAAGGCCCCCGGTCGCGGCTGCGAGGGGGCCTTCGTGTGCCGTTGAGGGTGTCCGTGCAGCCCAGGGCGGGCTTACTTGACGCTCACGACCACGGTGCCGACGATCTTGTCCGCGAACGTCTGGTTCTTCTCGTCCCACAGCGGCCACAGCCAGCCGATGCCGCACAGCAGGCCGTTGAGGTAGCGGCAGAGGTAACGCACGAATGTCATGCCGAAGCCGAGGGGCTGGCCGGTGGTCTCCTTGAGCACCATGATGCCCACCGTCTTCTTGCCCGGGGTCTGGCCGGAGCTGCCTTCCTTGGCCATGAGGAAGAAGCTGCCGCCCACCAGGATCAGCCACGCGATCGCGATCATGATGATGGCGCCGACCGGTGTGCTGCTCGCCACGGCGTCGTTGGCCGTGTTCCGGATGCAGTCGTAGTCGCCCGTCGGGCAGTTGGAGTAGTCCGGGCGGGCCGAGGAGACCGAGCCTGCCGTCATGATGCCGGCGACGATGTACAGGATGATCGGCACCGCGGCGATGATCAGGCCGTCGAGCAGGAAGGCGCCCACCCGCGCACCCCAGCTCGCGTACCCCCGCGGCATGCCCATGCCCATGCCAGGCATGGGCTGGCCGTAGGGGGCCGCCGCCTGCTGCGGGTAGCCGTAGGCCTGCTGCTGCGGGACCTGCTGCTGGGGGTAGCCGTACGGCTGCTGGGGGGCTTGCTGGGGGTAACCGTAGCCGGGCTGTCCCTGCGGCGGTACCGGGGGCTGCTGCCCGTACGGGCCCTGCGGCGCCTGCGGCTGCTGCCCGTACGGGCCCTGCGGCACCTGCGGCTGCTGGCCGTAGGGGTTGTTCGGGTCGCCGAAACTCATCTGCTGTTTTCCTCCGTTGGGTGACTGGGGCACGACGCGGCGTGACTCGGAGGAAAAACAGGTTTCACTGGCCACCCCCCGACAAAGCCTGCGGCACTGTGTGTCAATCCTTCTAGGTGCCCATTCACTCTGTCCAGTCAAGGCCCCCGGCTGTTGTGCAAGTGCAATGATCAATTCCGGCCATGGACGCCCCGCATGCCCTGATTGGAACGCCGCCGCCCTCATCCGCGAAGATGGGGGGTATGACTGCCCAGATCCTGGATGGCAAGGCCACCGCAGCCGCTATCAAGTCCGAGCTCACCACCCGCGTCGACGCGCTGAAGGCCAAGGGCGTGCAGCCCGGGCTGGGCACCCTCCTGGTGGGCGACGACCCCGGCAGCCGCTGGTACGTCAACGGCAAGCACCGTGACTGCGCTCAGGTCGGCATCGCCTCGATCCAGCGGGAGCTGCCGGAAACCGCCACCCAGGAGGAGATCGAGGCGGTCGTACGGGAGCTGAACGAGGACCCGGCCTGCACCGGCTACATCGTCCAACTCCCGCTCCCCAAGGGCATCGACGCGAACCGTGTCCTGGAACTGATGGATCCGGCCAAGGACGCCGACGGGCTGCACCCGATGAGCCTGGGCCGCCTGGTGCTCGGCATCGAGGGGCCGCTGCCGTGCACCCCGTACGGCATCGTCCAGCTGCTGCGGCACCACGACGTCGAGATCAAGGGCGCGCATGTGGTGGTCGTCGGCCGCGGCATCACCATCGGCCGCCCGATGCCGCTGGTGCTCACCCGCAAGTCCGAGAACGCCACGGTGACCCAGTGCCACACCGGCACCCGTGATCTCTCCGCGCACCTCAAGCAGGCCGACATCATCGTCGCCGCGGCCGGTGTGCCGCACATCATCAAGCCTGAGGACGTCAAGCCCGGTGCGGCGGTCCTGGACGTCGGCGTCAGCCGCGACGAGGCCGGCAAGATCGTCGGCGATGTGCACCCGGGCGTCGCCGAGGTGGCCGGCTGGGTCGCCCCCAACCCCGGCGGCGTCGGCCCGATGACCCGCGCCCAGCTGCTGGTCAATGTCGTCGAGGCCGCCGAGCGCGCGGCGGGCTGACCACACGAGATCTGAGACCCTGTCCCTGAGACAGACGGATCCGGACACCGAAGGGACTGCCAGCCATGGGTGCCGAAGCGCATTCGGGCGGGGCCAGTGAGCCGCAGCGCTCCTCGCGCCGCTTTCCGACGCTGACCCGCGACACCGCGCGGCCGGAAGGCGGCGGGCGGGCCGCCTCGGGCGGCTACCCCGCGCCCGCCCGGCAGTGGCCGCTGCTCAGCGTGATGGGCGGGGTCGCGGCCGGGCTGCTGCTCGTGGCGCTCGATGCGTTCCGTATCGGGTCGATCGTGATCGGGCTTTCCCTGCTGGCCGGCGCGGTGCTGCGGTGGGCGCTGCCGTCGGTGGGGATGCTGGCCGTGCGCTCCCGCTTCACCGATATGGCGACGTACGGGGGGCTCGGCTTCGTGATCGTGATGCTGGCGCTGATGGTGCAGCCCAAGCCGTGGATCCACATCCCGTTCCTGGACGACATCGTCCACTTCACCGTGCGGTAGGGGGTCTCCTCCCTGGCCGTACCGGCAGCTGTAGCGTCCGGTACGGCGCGATGACGGCGGCCCGTCCTCTCCTCCGGGAGAAGGCGGGCCGCCGCTGTGCTGTGCGGAGGCGAGTGCCGTACGACGGGAGGCGGGCGGCGCACGGAGCACGGCGAGAGCACGGAAGGGGCGGCGCACGGAACGCGGCGGGGGCGGCGCACGGACGGCGCTGGAGGCGGCGCACGGACCACGGTGCAGGCGGCGCGGGACGGGCCGTGCGGCCCGGGGGAGTGCCACCGGTCGCGCTCCCGCCCGCCGGGGTCCGGCACACGGTGGCCGCCGGCTGCGGACGCCGTGGGATGTCCCGGCTGTGACCTGCGGGGACATCGTCGGGGTGGACGCTGCGGTGGGACGGTGAAGGGGGCGGCGGGGCGGTTCGGGTACCGCGTGGAAAGAGTAAAAAGCGGGAACGGAGGTCGTGTCCGCGCCATCATCGGCGGCACAGGGGGCCGGCTCATGGCCTCGGGGGGAGAACGAACGCGTGTGGGGTGGAACATGTCGCGTTGGAAAGGTCTGCCCGAATCGCTGGACCACCGGGTGCGGCAGCTGGTCGTCCGGTTACGGAGATTGAAGGACCACAGCGGGCTGAGCCTGGCCGCGCTCGCCGCCAGGACCTCGTACAGCAAGTCGTCCTGGGAACGCTATCTCAACGGCAAGAAGCTGCCGCCGCGCGAGGCGGTGGAGGAGCTGGCGCGCGTCTGTGCGGCCGATGCGACCCGGCTGCTGGCGCTGCACGAGGTCGCCGCCCAGGCCTGGCACGCGGACCGGCCGCAGGCGGAGGCAGGGGCGAAGACAGGGGCGGAGCGGGGCGAGGCAGCCGTAGCCGCTGGACCCGCTGCCACCTCCGTACCGGCCGCACCGGCCGCACCGGCTGTACCTGCCTCATCCGCCGCATCCGCCGCGACCCCGGCCGGTCGTCAAGTGCCGCTCGGGCCGCTGGTGCTGGGGGCCCTGGCCGTGCTCGTCATGGCCGGTGCGGTGCTGCTGGTCGGCCGCCTCTGGGAGGACGCCTCCGGTATAGGCAGCAGTGGTGAGGACGTCGTGCCGGCCGTCAGCGGGCCCAGTGCCGCACCGGCGTTCAGCCACCGGCCGGGCGAGGCCCTCCCCTGTTCCGTGCAGCGCCGTGCGGGCGCCCTGTACGCCGGGCACAGCCGCACCGACACGGCGATCCTGGACCGTGGTGCGACGGGCTGGGAGGTCGTCGAGGCGCAGTGTCTGCTGCACCGCCAGGGCTATGACCCGGGCGTGGTGGACGGCATCGTCGGCGGGAAGACCCTGCGTGCCGTCAAACGTCTGCAGGCCCGGTCCGGGCTGCCCACGGACGGGATCGTGGGCCCCGACACCTGGAAGGTGCTGCGCCGGTGAGCGGGTCCGGCAGCGAACCGGGGGAAGGCGGGGAAGGCGTCGAGACTTCCCGACTGGCAGCGCGTATGCGGGAGTTGAGAGGGCGTACGGGGCTCACCCTGGCCGGTCTCGCCGAGCGGACGCCGTACAGCAAGTCGTCCTGGGAGCGCTATCTCAACGCGAAGAAGCTGCCGCCGCGGGGCGCGGTCGAGGCGCTGTGTCTGCTGGCGGGGGAACCGCCCGGAGGGCTCCTGGCGCTGTGGGAACTGGCGGATGCGGCCTGGAGCGGCCGCGGTCGGCCGGACGGGGCCGGGAGTCGGGGCGTGGCGCAGCGCCGGGGGGCGGCACCGGACCGGGGCCCGGCGTGGGGCCGCGGCGCGGCGCCGGGCAGGGGTGCTCTCCCGGGTCGGGGCGCGGCGTCGGACCCCGGCACTGCGCCGTGCCGGGCCCCGGGAAGCGCCGCGGCCGGTGCGCCGTCCCCGCGGCTGCCGCAGCGCGTCGTGGCCGTTGTTGCCGGCGCGTGTGTCGGCCTGCTGGCGGTCGGGGTGGCGGCGCTGGTCTTCCGGGTGGGAGCGGGGGGTGTGGGGACCGGCCCGGCCAAAGGTGCCGCACCCGAGCCCTCCGAGGTGACCGGCTGCCGGGCGATGGCGTGTGACGGCAGGGATCCGGAGTCGATGCACTGCGAGCTCCCGGACCTGGTGGAGACGCCCGTGGAGCGCACGGCCGCCCGGGGGGAGCATGTGCAGCTCCGTTTCGGCAAGGCCTGCGACGCGGCCTGGGGCCGGCTCCGTAACGGCCGGGTCGGGGACCGTCTGGAGGTGTCGGTGCCGGGGGCGCGGCCGCGGTCGGTACGGGTGGTGGACCGATTCGATGCCGAGGGGTATCTCGTCACGCCGATGGCGGCGGCCCGCGGACCCGAGGGCATCCGTCTGTGTCTCTATCCGGCGGGCGGCGGGGCAGGGGAGTGCTTCGCACCGTAGGCCCCTGAGGGGGTTGCGCGGGCTGTTCTTGTCAAGAAACGTACGGAAGTCGTAAGGAGTCCGGTCGAAATGCGACACTGCGGGGGCCGCGGGGCGTGCGGGTGGGTGACCTCTGCCCGGATGCACCCGTGCGTCCGTGCACATGAACTGCCGTCCTGACCGGGGGCGTCCGTGCCGGGAGCAAGGAGGGCGGGCCGGGGGAGCCGCTGTCGCACGTAAGCGGGGGGATAGGGGGAGGCAATGCCTCGCTGGAAGGCGCTGCCGGAGGAACTCGACCCGCAGGTAGGGGAGTTCACCGGTCAGCTGCGCAGGCTCGTGGACCGCAGCGGGCTGAGTGTGGCCGCCGTCGCGGACGGTACGGGCTACAGCAAGACGTCCTGGGAGCGGTATCTCAACGGGCGGCTGCTGCCGCCGCTGCGCGCGGTGGTCGCGCTCGCCGAGTTGACCGGCGCGCAACCGGCGCATCTCACCACGCTGTGGGAGCTGGCCGAGCGGGCCTGGAGCCGGGCCGAGATGCGGCAGGACGTCACCATGGAAGCGATCAGCGTGGCCCAGGCGCGCGCCGCTCTGGGGGAGTTCGACACGGAGCCGGCACAGGCCGCGCCGGCCGCGAAGTCCGCAAGGTCGGCCAAGCCTGCAAAGGCGACGAAGGAAGCGAAGGCGGCAAAGGCCGAGGGTGCGAAGTCGGCGCAGGCCGCGGAGCCGCTGACGGCACAGTTGCCGCAACAGCCGCGCCTGGACCTCCCGTCGAGCGCCGACTTTCCCGCCGGGCAGCCGGCAGCCGCAGCGGGCCACTTCCCGGCGCCGGCCGCCTCACCTGCCGCACCCGCGAACCGGCGTGCCCGCCGCGGCCGGACGGCCGTGTTCGTCGCCGGTGCGGTCGGCGCGCTGCTGGTGGCCGGCGGCGCCGTACTGCTGCTGAAACCGGCCGCCGAACCGGCCCCGAAGCCGGCGGCCGCCCCCGCGACCGCGCCGAGCGCGAAGCCGCAGCTTCCGGCCGGAGTGCACTGCACCGGGGAGGGCTGCGTGGGCAAGGACCCGGAGAAGATGGGCTGCGGCGGGTCGCATGCGGTCACCCCGTCCCGCGGTCTGGCGGGGCGCGCGGTGATCGAGGTCCGCTACAGCGCCGTCTGCCATACCGCCTGGGCGCGGATCAGCCGAGCGGCGCGGGGCGACCAGGCGACCATCAGCGCCGGCGGCCACAGCGCCACGGCGCAGGCCGAGCGGGGTGGCGACGCCTACACCCCGATGGTCGCGGTGTCCGGGGACCCGGCGAAGGTCGCGGCCTGCCAGACCACCGTGGCGGGTGCCAAGAGCTGCGCCCGTCCGGTTCCGGCCACGCCCGCCGGGCAGGCCAGCCGGTCCACCCAGGCGGTCCGCTAGCAATCGGCTGGGCGGTCCGCTGGGCCATACCCGCTGGGAAGCGGGCGGTGACCGGCCGGACGCCGGGCCGCTCGCCCCGCTTCCGCCCCGCTTCCGCCCCACGTCCGGCCCGCTTCCAGTCCCGGATCACCCTCCCCGGAAGCTGTCCGAAATTCAGGGGGCATGCCCGCCGGGATCTCGGGCAGACGACGAATACCCCCCCACGGGTGTGGCACAACCTGGCGGCCGCCCGCACTCCCCCCTCCTTGAGCGGGCGGCCGCCGCCCCTCCTCCTGCAGGACCTGCGCAGAGCGCCTACCGCGCCGGGTGGACGCGCGTGTACGGATGGCCGTGCGGCCGTCCGTACGGACCGCCGTACGGACGGCCGCACGGCCTCCCGGAAGCACCCGGTGAGGTGTTCCACACCGGCCCGTCGCTTGCACCGGGCGGGGGTCCGATAGCCTGACGGCCGGGTCTCTCGATACCAAGAGACCCGGATAGCTGGGCAGGGACACCCACCGCCACCCATGGTGGTCCAGGGGCTTGCCCCCGGAAAACACCGCGCAGGAGATCGCCATGACCCGCACTCCCGTCAATGTCACCGTCACCGGCGCCGCCGGCCAGATCGGTTACGCACTCCTCTTCCGCATCGCTTCCGGTCATCTGCTCGGCGCGGACGTGCCGGTCAAGCTGCGCCTTCTGGAGATCCCACAGGGTCTGAAGGCCGCCGAGGGCACCGCCATGGAGCTGGACGACTGCGCCTTCCCGCTGCTGCAGGGCATCGACATCTCGGACGACCCGAACGTGGCCTTCGACGGTGCGAACGTCGCACTGCTCGTCGGCGCCCGCCCCCGTACGAAGGGCATGGAGCGCGGCGACCTCCTGGAGGCCAACGGCGGCATCTTCAAGCCGCAGGGCAAGGCCATCAACGACCACGCCGCGGACGACATCAAGGTCCTGGTCGTCGGCAACCCCGCCAACACCAACGCCCTGATCGCCCAGGCCGCCGCGCCGGACGTACCCGCCGAGCGCTTCACCGCGATGACGCGTCTGGACCACAACCGCGCGCTCTCGCAGCTCTCGAAGAAGACCGGCACCCCGGTGTCCGAGATCCAGAAGCTGACGATCTGGGGCAACCACTCCGCCACCCAGTACCCCGACATCTTCCACGCCACGGTCGCCGGCAAGAACGCCGCCGAGACCGTCAACGACGAGAAGTGGCTGGCCGAGGACTTCATCCCGACCGTCGCCAAGCGCGGTGCGGCGATCATCGAGGCCCGTGGCGCGTCCTCGGCCGCCTCCGCCGCCAACGCCGCCATCGACCACGTCCACACCTGGGTCAACGGCACCGCCGCCGGCGACTGGACCTCGATGGGCATCCCCTCGGACGGCTCCTACGGCGTCCCGGAGGGCCTGATCTCCTCCTTCCCCGTCACCACCAAGGACGGCAGGTACGAGATCGTCCAGGGCCTGGAGATCAACGACTTCTCCCGCGGGCGCATCGACGCGTCCGTGCAGGAGCTGACGGAGGAGCGCGAGGCCGTCCGCGGTCTCGGCCTCCTCGGCTGACCCACCGCAGCGGCCGCCCCACCCGGGCGGCACCGCAGCACCGACGAGCCCGTACGGCCTGCAACGGCCGTGCGGGCTCGGTCATGTGGACACTCGGTTATGTGGACCTGGCCCGCAGCTCCCTGCCATCGGCCTCGTGGTCACCGTCCGCCGTCGCGGGCAGGCGCGCGCCCCGGCTGTCGGCGACCCGCAGCACGTTGCCAAAGGCCTGCGTGGTCGCCCGCAACGCCAGCCGCAGCGCATGCTCCCCGGCCTTGCCGTCGTCCAGTACGGCCACCGCACCCTTGAGGACCTCGGCACCGTCACCCAGTTGCTCCGCCTCGATCTCATCGGCCAGCCGGGACAGCACACCCCCGGCGCCGTCCGCCGACAAGAAGCACGGCTTCCCGCCCTCGCCCTCCCACGGCAGCAGGCGCAGCCCCGGCCAGACGGGGGCGGCATCCCGGTCGTAACTCATGCTCATTGACTCCCAGAGGTTGGTTGCGTGAGAAGGCGGCACAGTCGGCCGAATGACCCATTACGTTGGGTGTGTTCAGCGTTGCGCCCCGTAGTGCGGGACTGCAACGTCCGACGCGTGACACTCACCATCTGGCACCAAGGGGGATGCGGTGAGCCGACGACGACGCAACGCCACGAGTGGACCGGCAGCCACCAATGCCGCCGTGTTCGGGGAGGTGTTGAAGCACTTCCGGGAGGCGGCGGGATTCACGCAGGAGGAGCTGGCGAACAAGATCCCGTGCGACCGCTCGCAGGTGGCCCGCGTGGAGGCGGGCACCCGCGTACCGCAGGAATCCTTCGCCAAGCAGTGCGACGAGCTGTTGCAGACGGGTGGGGTGCTGCTGCGGTTATGGGGGCGGATCGACTGGTATCCGGAGGTGCAGCATCCGGACTGGTTCGAGCGGCGGGCGGAGATGGATGCGGTGGCGGTGGCTCTGCGCCAGTATCAAGCGCAAGTTATGCCAGGGCTGTTGCAGTCGGAGGAGTACGCCTGGGGGCTGTTCTCCGACCTGGCGAGCAGCGAAAGGGCGGAAGAGCGCGTCAGGGCCCGACTCAGCCGACAGGGGCGCTACCTCGGCCGTGGCGGTCCCCTGTACGTCGCGGTCCTGGACGAGAGCTGCCTGCGTAACGTGGTGGGAAGCGCGGCCGTCATGCGCGGCCAGTGCGCACACCTGCTGGCCGTGGGGCAGCGCCCCAACATCCGTATCCAGATCGCCCCGGCGCACCGCCCTGAAATCATCCGACCCAAAACCTCAATGACCCTGATCGCTCTGCCGAACGGGGAGCAGTGGGTGTACTCGGAGTCGCTGGACCGTGGCCATTTCAACGATGATCCGGCCGTCTATGCCCGCCACAGCCAGACCTATGATGTGCTCAGGGCGGATGCTCTGTCAGCCCCCGAATCCGCCGCGCTGATCGGCGACTTCATGGAAGGGTACGGGGACCATGGACAAGCACCAGCTGAGCACAGCGATATGGACCAAGAGCAGCTACAGCGACCGCGACGGCGGCGACTGCGTCGAAGCGGCGCTCACCTGGATGAAGAGCAGCTACAGCCACGACGACGGCGGCAACTGCATCGAAATAGCCCCCGGTATCCCCGACGCCGTCCCCGTCCGTGACAGCAAGGACCCGCACGGTCCCGTGCTGGTCTTCCCGACGGGCGGCTGGTCGTCCTTCGTCGCCGCGCTCAAGAGCGGGGAGTTCCCCGCGGTCGTCTGACCCCCCGCAGCCAAGACGCGCAGCCGTGTCACGCGTCGACGTGGGGGGCCGCTTCCGGCAGCTCGCTGCCGTCCGCAACGGGGGCGGCGACTTGGGTGGCCAACAGGCGCAGCCCGTCGGCCGAGGCGGTGTCATTGGGGGTGTAGACCTCAAGCCGGTGGCCGGGGCTCTCCGGCTGCAGCCACACCTGGTAGTCGATGTTGAGCTCTCCGACGGTGGGGTGTTGCAGGAGCATGGGGCCCACGGTGCAGTCCGCCACGTCACCTGCGGCCCATAGCTCGGCGAAGTCGTCGCTGCGCATGGCGAGTTCGCCGATCAGTTCGGCCAGTCGCGCATCGGTGGGATAGCGGCCCGCGGTCAGACGCAGGTAGGCGACATGGTTCTGGGCGAGTTCTGCCCAGTTGCGGTAGAGGTCGCGGGTGAGGGGGTCCAGGAAGAACATGCGGGGGATGGACGGCCGTCGCTCGTGGTGGTGTGGGGTGTCGAAGTCGACGTGTTCCGTGACGAGGGCGTGTCCGGTGCGGTTCCAGGCCAATACGTCGCCGCGGCGGCCGAGTACGACGGCCGGTGTGTGCTCGCCCAGGGACGCCAACAGCGCCAGTACCCGTGGGTGCGGTGTTTCGGGGCCGGGCCGGACGAGGCGGGGCGTGGCGGGCTGGTGGGCGAGGTTGTGCAGGTGGGCTGTCTCGGCCGGGTCGAGCTGGAGGACCCGGGCGAGCGCGTTGAGGACCTGCTGGGAGGCGGTGCCGGCCTGGTCCTGTTCCAGCCTGACGTAGTATCCGGCGCTCACGCCTGCGAGTTGGGCCAGCTCCTCGCGACGCAGACCCGGTACGCGGCGGGTGGTGCCATAGGTGTGCAGTCCGGCGTCGGCGGGCGTGATCCGGGCCCGGCGGGTCTTGAGATACGTCCCCAGGCTCTCCAGCTCCATGGCCTCCAGCGTAGGCGGCGCGGGTTTGTTCAGGGTGTCCCTGTGAGGTGTACCCATGGCGTGGGCCTGGTTGCCGCGCGGGTGGCGCTGCACGGTCGGCGGCATGAACGAACAGCGTGTTTCTCACCGGCCCGGTCTTCGGGCGTGGCTCGGCCTGCTGGTGGTCCTCGGGCCGGTATTGCTGGTGGCGATGGACGGCTCGGTCCTGTTCTTGGCGATGCCCAAGGTCACCGAGGCCCTCTCGCCGACCGCCGATCAGGCCCTGTGGATCCTGGACGTTTACGGATTCGCGGTCGGGTCCCTGCTCATCTCGTTCGGCAGCATCGGTGACCGCTACGGCCGGCTGAAGCTGCTGATGATCGGCGCGGCGGCGTTCGGCATCGCCTCGGCGGGAGCCTCGTTCGCGCCCGGCCCGGAATTACTGATCGCCTTCCGCACGCTGATGGGCGTGGCCGGTGCCACTCTGCTGCCGTCGGTGCTGGCGCTCCTCAGCGAACTGTTCACCGACCCACGCCGGCGAGCAAGGGCGATCGGGGTCTTCGCAGCCACGTTCGCCGCAGGGTTCGCCCTCGGGCCGGTCGTCGGCGGGCAGCTGCTGAGCCGGTTCTGGTGGGGATCGGTCTTCCTCATCAACCTGCCTGTCGTTGTGCTGTTCCTGCTTCTGGCCCCGGTGCTGCTCCGCGAAGTGCGTGCCACCCGGGCCGGCCACGTCGACGCCTTGAGTGTCCTGCTCTCCGCTGTGGGCCTGCTGCTGACCGTCTACGCGGTCAAGCACGCCGCCACAGAAGGGCTGACGGCCACCTCGGCCGGCGTGGGAATCGCCGGGACCGTCGTCCTGGGCTGGTTCGCCCGGCGGCAAGGCCGCCTCGACCATCCGCTGATCGACTTCGGCCTGTTCCGCGACCGGGTGTTCACGATCGCGATCATCACCGGGCTCCTTCCGCTGATGGCGTGGTCGGCTGCCGCCTACCTCGGTGGCAGCTACCTCCAGTCGGTGCTGGGACTGTCCGTCCTGGACGCGGCTCTCCTCGCCCTGCCCGGCGCCGCCGTCCTCACCGTCACCTGCATCGTCACTCCGGCACTGGTCGGGCGCATCGGCAAACGGGCGGCGCTCCTCACCTGCCACTTCTGCGTCGCCATCGGGCTGCTCCTGCTGGTGCCCACCAGCGTCTCCGACGGCATCGTCTGGTACCTCGTCTCGACCGTCATCGCCGGGCTCGGCTACGGCATCTCGTTCAGCGTGGTGGCCGAGACCGCCGTCGCCGCCGTTCCCACGGCACGCGCCGGGTCCGCGGCCGCGGTCGCCGAAACCAGCAACGAGATCGGCAATGCCCTCGGCATCGCACTCCTCGGCTCGCTCGCCGCCCTGCTCTTCCGCATCCAGGGACCGGACATCGCCGACACCCTCAGCGAGACACTCCAGATCCCCGGCCTCGCACCCGAGGTGATCAGTGACGCGAAGACCGCATTCGTCACCGGCCTGCATGTCGCCGCCCTGGTCGCCGGCGTCCTGCACGGCACGCTCGGCCTCCTCGCCCTGCGCTGGATGCCGAAGACCCTCCCCGGTGCAGCCGATGACGGTGCAAAGCCCCTGGCGCAGGACCGGGGCGAGAAGACCGGCGTTCGATGACGGAGACGGCTTCCGCCGGGTGCTGAGGCGGGATGGAGGTGGAGGAACTTCCCGAACAACGCGCCCCCATGCGAGAGCGCCTGGCACTGGTGGTTGTCAGCGGGCTGCGCGGCGACCTTGTGTCATCGCGCTGACACGGAGTGCTCCGCTCCCTTATGCTGCGGCTTCCGCACTGCCCCGCGCCCGGCCACCGGCAGCTCGCCCGTCAACCAGGCCACCGGGGCGGCCAGTTGGTGTTCCGGGGGAGGGTGATGGCTCGTACGGATGTGCCTCAGCAGCAAGGAGAGCCCGACGGACCCCGGCGGTCGGGCCGGACACCGGAGGGCGCCGGGCCCCCGCCGCTCCCCCCGACCCCGCCGGGCGCCAGCGAAGCCACGCGGCTGCTGTGCGCCGGCACCTACCTGGACGACACCTTCCGCGACACCGTCATCGACGAGCTGTACGTCCACGAGGAGCGGTTCGCCGCGCCCTCCCTGGGTATCGACGCAGCCCGGGTCCTGGCCCATGCGTTGCGCGCCCGGCGGCTGGAACTGAGCTGGGCGGCAGCGATCGTGCTGCTATGGATCGCGGCCATCCCGTTGTCCGCGGGCCTCGTGGTGCTCTACCTGTTCCCCATCGTCCTGATGGCACTCGGCCGCGCCGTCCTCCGGGCACAGATCCCGCGCTGGCTGGCCGTGCTGTGCGCCTTCGTGCTGCGCTGGTACGGACGGCTGTCGCTGACGCTCTACTGCTTGTCGCTGCTGGTGGTGGCGTGCGGCGGGGCCAACGTGAGCGTGGACTGGATGTTCTTCCCCCTCCCGGACGCCCTCAACCCCCTGACGAGTGGCGCCCCGGACAGCTACGACTCGTACGGCAGCCTGTCGTCGGAGGGCGCCCTCGGCATGGGAACGGCTGTCTCCGCACTCGGGGGCGGCATCGGGGCCGACACCCTGCTGCCGGTGCGGATCGCGCTGCTGCTGCCGCTGGCGCTGGCCGTCATGGTCGCGGTGCAACGCGGGCAGTTCGCCCGTGCGCTGGCGCGCGAACTGTCCAGGGAACGCTTCCCCGACGTCATGTCCGACCCTGCCGAACGGTCCCAGAGTCAGCGCTCCCGGCAGCTGCGGGAGCGGGTGCGGGTCGAGCAGCACGGGCCGCTGGTGATGTACCGGGCCGCCCACCCGTTCTGCGGCGCCGGATACCCGTACAAGACCTGGTCGCTGGCGGTGGAGCTGAACCCCCGGGCGGACCGCGAGCCCGAACCGCTGGACAACGGCGCCATCCTGGCCCGGATCATCCCCCTGGTGGCGGCGCTGCGGGTACCGTCACCGCACGGTTCGCCGGGGGCGGCAGCGGTGCGCGACCGGCTGCGCGCGCTGGAGATGGACGAGTGCGTCTTCCTGCCGGCCGAGGGGCTGCCGACCCGCGCTGCGGCGCCGTACGCACCGGCGGAGTTCGAGGGGCACCGGGCGGCGGCGGTGGAGGAGGGTGGCGAGACCCGCCGGCACTTCCTGCGCATCCGGATCGGCGGCTGGGACGAGGGCATCGTCACCACGCTCTTCGTACGGGTGCACACGCAGGGCGGGATGCTGATGCTGGAGGTGGCACCGCATGTGCTGTTGCCGCTGCGGCAGCTCTTCCAGGACGCCGACCGGCTCGCCCACCAGTTCCGGCGCCACGACCGCTTCGGCAAGGCGGTGTGGGCGCTGTCCCACACCCCGCGCTCCGCGGTGAATGCCCTCCTCACGCTGCTGCGCGGCCTGGTGGCGAGCTGGCAGCTGGGCACCGCGGGACACGGCGCGGCGCTCCCCGAAGGCCCCGGTGCCTCCGTACGCGAGCTGGGTTCGTTCGGTGAGTCGTCGCTCTTCCAGGACATGGACGTCGCCCGCTATCTGGGGACCGTTCAGCAGCGGGTGGTGGCCGGGGTGACCACGGCGCTGCGCGAGGCGGGCTATCAGACCGCCGAGTTCGAGCAGCGGGTGGTGCATGTGGCCGAGGGCGGCGTCTACATCGAGTCCGCACAGGGCGCCGTCGGCGTCGGCGACCACAACACGATCACCCACAACACTCCCCCTCGCGGCTCCGATTAGAAGGGAAGTACCCAGCGTGGCAACGGCTGACGAGCGCGGCAAAGGCATCCACATCGGCAGCGTCCGGGGTGCCTTCGCCATCGGCGACCACAACGCGGTGACCTACAACGAGGGCGGGGCCGGCCCCTCGGCGGACCCGGCGCAGGAGGCGCTGCTGCACGCCGTCCGCGCACTGCGTGACGATCTGTCCCGGGCGGTGGAGAGCCCGCAGATCACGGCCCTGAGCGGGGAACTCGCCGAGACCGAGGCGGAGATCGAGGGCAGCGGGGCGGCGGGCCCCGGCCGGCGTGCCCGGCTGCGTACGGCGCTCGCCGACGCCGGCGCCGTGGTGGGCCTGCTGGCCTCCGGTGCCGCGGTGAGCCAGGCGGTCGCGGCCCTGGCGGGAGGCTGACCATGACGCGCGGACGCCAGGCCCGCTGGAACAACGAGACCCAGCGCTGGGAGGACGGCACCCCACCGCCCGCGCCCTATACGGGCCCGATGCCGCCCCGGCCGTCCTTCGCGCCGTCGGCGGCGGGCGGCGGGGCTCCGACGGGCGCCGTCCCGCCGCCCGCCACCGGACCCTCCGCCGCCGACCCGTTAGCCGCGGAGCCGCGTCCCGCCGACCCGCCCGCCGCCGATCCGGCTGCTTCCCGGCCGCCTGCCGCCGAGCCGTTCTTCGCCCGGACGCCTCCCGCCGGGCCGTTCTCCGCCCGGACGCCTCCCGCCGACTCGTTCCTCGCGTCCGAGCCTGCCTCCGGGCCCGAGTACGTCACCGGGCCCGGTGTCCGGCACCGCAGCGTGGGCCTGATGGCCGGTGCGGCGGTGGCCGTGATCGCGGCGGCCGTCGGCGGCGGCTATCTGCTCTGGGGCCACAGCGACGACGACCCGGCCGCCGCGCGCCCGGCGGCCCGTACCAAGGCCTCCGCCTCGGAGAACACGGCCACCGCCCCCACCAGCGCCCCCGCCGGCACCAAGACCCCCACTCCTCTCTCCACGGACCTTCCCGAGGGCTACCGTCTCGTCCACGACAAGAAGGGCTTCACGCTGGCCCTCCCCGGTACCTGGAAGCGCAGCGTGCGCGGGACCGGGGTGTTCTACACCTCCCCGGACGACCGCCGGCTGTTGCAGATCTTCGAGATCAGCGAACCGGACACCACCCCGTACGAGGCGTTGGAGACGGCGTCGCGGGGGCTGTCGGGCAACCCCGGCTACAAGGAAATAAGCCTCGAACCACTGGGGTACCCGGGACCCGGCGCCGACGCCACGCAACTGGTCTATGCCTATGACAACGAGCGTCTCGGTGAGCGGGTCAAGGTCGTCGACTGTGCCTTCACCGCCGCCGACGGCCGCCAGTACGCCGTCCTCGTCCTGGGTCCCGAGGCCGACTGGCCGGAGCAGGAGGAAACCCAGCAGAACATCCTGCGGAGCTTCGTCCCCGGCCGCTGAGCGCTGCGCACGCCCGCCGGGGGGCGGACTACCCGGGCAGCTCCGTCCGCTCCCACCACTCGTAGACGGGCAGGGCCCCCTCGGCGGTGTGCTTCTGCCGACTGGTGGCCCGGAAGTGTTCATAGCCGTTCCGGAACGGGATCTTCAGCTCGGCCCCGGGAGGATCGACCGGCACGATCCGCTCGGGAAGCTCTTCGGGGCCGCCTTCGAGCACCGCTTTCGCCGCTGTGTCAGCCATGCCTGCATTGTCGTCCGGGCCGCCGTCCGCGGCCCCTCCGGTTCGGCAGGCCGGGTGACGGCGCCGGGCGGTCACCGGAGTCAGTCGCGGGGGAACTCTTCGGTGGAGAGGGTGAGGCCGGCGAAGCTGCCGGTCAGATCGATGGGCTCGCCGTACTTGAGGGTGAGGTCGCTCATGTAGTCGTCGCCCCGCGGGCGGGTGAAGACGTGGCAGCAGCCGAGATAAGGGTCGACGATCACATACACGGGGACCCCGGCGGCGGCGTAGGCCCTCTTCTTCGGGCCGTAGTCATTCGCCGCGGTGCCCTTGGAGATGACTTCGGCGACGAACTCGACATCCTCGTAGCGCCAGCGGCCCAGCTCGTCCTTCTCGGCATCGTCGGCGCACTTGGCGACGTCCGGGGCAAAGCCGTTCAACTCGCCGGGGAAATCGATCCGTACGTCGGAGGTGACCGGGGCGTCCATCCCGAAGCGGTCCTCCAGCGCCCGCACGATCCTGCGGATGGTCTGCCAATGGACGTCCCGCTGCGGCGCCGTGAACACGTCCCCCTCGACGATCTCCACCTTGTAGCCCTCGGGGATGTGCATCTGATCCAGCCGCTCGAACAGGTCGTCCAGCTCGCCGCTCTCGGCCATCTCGGTCCTGTCGGTCAGTTCGATGGTCACCGTGCCGCTCCTCCCCGCTGCCGCGCGGGCGCGGGCAGCCGCACGGTTCAACGATACGAATGTACGAGCGGTTACGTACCGCACGCGTCACGTACCGCACGCGCGGCAGTGGGGAGAAACGGCTGGGGGAACGGTCACGCGCCCTGCGCATCCTTCAGCCGGTTCTCCAGTACGGAGATGTCGGCCGTGTCGCCGGGCGCGGGGGTCTTGGTGGAGACGGGGGTGTCGTAGTTGCTGAGCAGGATGGTGCCGGAGCGGTGGTCGAGCTCGGCGGTGAGTTTGCGGGGGTAGTGCTTGCCGTCGATGGCCACGTAGAGGGTCTGCACGGCTCCCTCGGCCTTCTTGATGACGGGGAGGACGCGGGTGCCCTCCTCGGTGGTCGGCCGGCCCTTGGTGAGGGACACCGCGGGCGCGTGTGAGGGGGTGCTGCTGCCGGACGAGGGCTTTCCGGGGGTCGACGCCGATTTCTGGAACGCCTTGAGGTCGCAGGCGGCGGACAGGTTCCGCAGGAACGAGTTCTGCGTCGTGCCGTGCAGGAACGTGTTCTCGTACTTCGCCGCGGCTTCCTCGCCCGACTTGCCGGGCAGCTGGCCCTTCCAGAAGGCCGCGTCCGGCTTCATCCAGACCTGGTTTCCGCGCTTGATGAGTTCGACGCTGCCGGATTCGCCCTTACTGATGGCGCCGGTGCAGTTACCGGCGCGGTCGAGGGTGAGGTCGAGTTTGGTGGGATCAGCACTGGTCTGGGTGCGCAACCGCAGGGATTGCGCGCCGACCAGTTGCCGGAGAGCGTCATCGGCGATCTGCTGGGCCGATTTGTTCGTGAGATCGCCTTCGCCGCCGTCCGAGGTGTCGGCCGCCGCCGCGGCCGCGGTGCAGGTGATCCCGGCTAGCAGGGTCACGCTGCAGGTCAGAGCCGCGGTGGCAGAGGCGGCACGCCGTCTGCTGGTCATCTCGGTACCTCCGGTCCCGAGGGAACAGTCCGCCAGGTACATACGGCTATTCAGGGTACGTTCCGGGACATTGCGCCGCACATTCAGTGAGTCGAGTCACTTTCCATGAATGTTTGGGCATAGATGCTCGGCTTCAGGGGAGGGGTCCCCGTTGCTGGTGACGCCAGTGGTTGCACCAGTGGGAACAGAACGGTAACCGGAAGGCAGAACGACGTGTCGTCAATCGAGACCATTCACGTAGACGGGGTGTGGCTCCCCGCCGCATCCGGCGAAACGCGGGAGGTCCTCGACCCCGCCGACGCGACGACGCTCCAGCTGGTGTCCGAGGGGGGTGCCGGGGATGCCGACGCGGCGGTCGAGGCCGCCCGCCGGGCCTTCGACGGTGGCGCGGGTGCCTGGCCCCGTACGGCCGTCGCCGAACGTTCCGCGCTGCTGCGCCGGGTCGCCGACCTGCTGCAGCGCGACCGTGAGGAGATCGCCCTCATCGAGAGCCGGGACACCGGCAAGACGCTGGAGGAGGGCCGGGTCGACGTCGATGACGTCACCAACGCCTTCCGGTACTTCGCCGACCTGGTGATGAACGAGAGCGGCGGCCGGGTCGTCGACGCCGGATCGCCCGATGTGCACAGCATCGTCGTGCACGAGCCGGTCGGTGTCTGTGCGCTCATCACGCCGTGGAACTACCCCCTGCTGCAGGCAAGTTGGAAGATCGCGCCGGCCCTCGCGGCCGGCAACACTTTTGTGATCAAGCCCAGCGAGGTCACCCCGCTGTCGACCGTGCACCTGATCAAGCTGCTGGTCGAGGCCGGGCTGCCGGCCGGGGTCGCCAACATCGTCACCGGCGCGGGCCTGCCGGTCGGCCAGCGGCTGGCCGAGCACCCGGACGTCGACCTGTTCTCCTTCACCGGTGGCCTGGTCAGCGGGACGAAGGCCGGTGCGGCCGCGGTCTCCGGCGCCAAGAAGATCGCGCTGGAGCTGGGCGGCAAGAACCCCAATGTGGTGTTCGCCGACGCCTGCGCCACCGACGAGGGCTTCGACACCGCCGTCGACCAGGCGCTGAACGCCGCCTTCATCCACAGCGGCCAGGTCTGCTCGGCCGGTGCCCGGCTGATCATCGAGGAGTCGGTGCGCGACCGCTTCGTCGCCGAGCTCGCCCGCCGCGCTGAGAAGATCAAGCTCGGCCGGGGCACCGAGGACGGCGTCGAGTGCGGCCCGGTCGTCTCCCAGCAGCAGCTCGACAAGGTCGAGGCGTACGTCGCCTCCGCGCTCGCCGAGGGTGCCCAGCTGCGCTGCGGCGGCGCCCGGCCCAAGCCGTCCGAGGTCCGCCCGGCCACCGGCTACTTCTACGCGCCGACCGTGCTCGACGGCTGCCACCGCGAGATGAAGGTGATCCGCGAGGAGACCTTCGGGCCGATCCTGACGGTCGAGACCTTCACCACCGAGGACGAGGCCGTGGCGCTCGCCAACGACACCGAGTACGGCCTGGCCGGTGCGGTGTTCTCCGGCGACACCGCGCGCGCCCGCCGGGTCGCCGCCCGGCTGCGGCACGGCACGATCTGGATCAACGACTACCACCCCTACCTCCCGCAGGCGGAGTGGGGCGGCTTCGGCAAGTCCGGCATAGGCAGGGAATTGGGCCCCGCAGGTCTGGACGAGTACCGCGAGAGCAAGCACATTTACGAAAACCTCCGGCCGGAGCCGGTGCGCTGGTTCGCGGGCTGACCCCGCCCGTCACCTGGCACCACCCGCACCACGCACGTTGTAAGAAGGAGCACCCCCAATGCCTGTGTATGACTATGTCGTTGTCGGCGGTGGCACCGCCGGTTCCGTCATCGCCTCCCGCCTCACCGAGGACCCGGACGTCACGGTCGCTGTCATCGAGGGCGGTCCGTCCGACATCGACCGCGAGGACGTCCTGACACTGCGCAAGTGGCTCGGTCTGCTCGGCGGCGACCTGGACTACGAGTACACGACCACCGAGCAGCCGCGCGGCAACTCGCACATCCTGCACAGCCGCGCCAAGGTCCTCGGCGGGTGCTCCTCGCACAACACGCTGATCTCGTTCAAGCCGCTGCCGTCCGACTGGGACGAGTGGGAAGCGGCGGGCGCGGCCGGCTGGGGCGCCACGCACATGGACCCCTACTTCGGCAAACTGCGCAACAACATCGTGCGGGTGGCCAAGAAGGACCAGAACCAGATCGCCACCGACTGGATCGAGGCCACCAAGACCGCCCTCGGCGTCCCCGAGGTCGTCGGCTTCAACGACCAGCCCTTCGAGGAGGGCGTCGGCTTCTTCGACCTCTCCTACCACCCGGAGAACAACAAGCGCTCCTCCGCGTCGGTCGCCTACCTCCACCCGCACATCGAGGCCGGCGACCGCCCGAACCTCACGCTGATGCTGGAGACCTGGGCGCACAAGCTGGAGCTGGACGGGACCACCGCCAAGGGCGTCCACGTCCGCACGAAGGACGGCGAGGAGGTCTACGTCGAGGCCGCCCGCGAGGTGCTGGTGTGCGCCGGCGCCGTCGACACCCCGCGGCTGCTGATGCACTCCGGCATCGGGCCGCGGAAGGACCTGGAAGCGCTGGGTCTGCCCTGTGTGCTCGACCTGCCGGGGGTCGGCGAGAACCTGATCGACCACCCCGAGTCGGTGATCGTCTGGGAGACCGACGGACCGATCCCGGGCAACTCCGCGATGGACTCCGACGCGGGTCTGTTCGTCAAGCGGGACCCGGAGCACAAGGGCCCCGACCTGATGTTCCACTTCTACCAAATTCCGTTCACCGACAACCCCGAGCGGCTGGGCTACGAGCGCCCCGAGCACGGGGTGTCGATGACGCCGAACATCCCCAAGTCCCGCTCCCGCGGCCGCCTCTACCTCACCTCCGCCGACCCCGAGGTCAAGCCCGCCCTCGACTTCAAGTACTTCGAGTACGACGAGAACGGGGTCGACTACGACGGCGACACCCTCGTCGACGGCATCAAGCTGGCCCGCAAGGTCGCCCAGGCCGAGCCGTTCAAGAAGTGGCTCAAGCGCGAGGTCTTCCCCGGCCCCGAGGTCACCGACGACGCGGAGATCAGCGAGCTGGTGCGCAAGGCGGCCCACACCGTCTACCACCCGGCCGGTACCTGCAAGATGGGCGCCGCCGATGACCAACTGGCCGTGGTCGACCCCGAGTTGAAGATCCGCGGGCTGGCCGGCATCCGTATCGCCGACGCCTCCGTCTTCCCGACGATGCCCGCCGTCAACCCGATGCTGGGCGTGCTCATGGTGGGGGAGAAGTGCGCCGAACTGCTCCACAAGGCTCCGACCCAAGGAGGTGATGCGTGATGGCTACCACCGCCGCCGGCGCATCCGAGATACCCAACGCCCGCACGCCCGAGTCCGCCTCCGCAGCGGACGGCCGTGAGGTCGTCTTCTCCGTCCGCCACCTCTGGAAGGTCTTCGGCCCCAAAGCCGAGAGCATCCCCGACGACTCCTCGGTCGCCACACTGAGCGCCCAGGAGCTGCGCGAGCAGACCGGCTGTGTGGCCGCCGTCCGCGATGTCTCCTTCGACGTCCACAAGGGCGAGGTCTTCGTCGTCATGGGCCTGTCCGGCTCCGGCAAGTCCACCCTCGTGCGGTGTCTGACCCGGCTGATCGAGCCGACCAGCGGTGACCTGGAGATGGATGGCGAGGACGTCCGCGCCATGGACCGCACCGCGCTGCGCGAACTGCGCCGCCGCCGTGCCGCCATGGTCTTCCAGCACTTCGGCCTGTTGCCGCACCGCACCGTCGTCGACAACGTCGCCTACGGCCTGGAGATCCAGGGCATGGGCAAGGCGGAGCGCCGCGAGAAGGCCAACGAGATGGTCGACAAGGTCGGCCTGGCCGGGATGGAGAAGCGCCGCCCCGGCCAGCTCTCCGGCGGCCAGCAGCAGCGCGTCGGCCTGGCCCGCGCCCTCGCCGTCGACCCCCAGGTCCTCCTCTTCGACGAGCCCTTCAGCGCGCTCGACCCGCTTATCCGCCGCGATATGCAGGAAGAGGTCGTCCGCCTGCACCGCGAGGAGGGCCGGACGATGGTCTTCATCACCCACGACCTGAGCGAGGCGCTGCGCCTGGGCGACCGGATCGCCCTGATGCGCGACGGCGAGATCGTCCAGCTCGGCACCCCCGAGGAGATCGTCGGCTCCCCGGCCGACGACTACGTCCGCGACTTCGTCCGCGACGTCCCGCGCGAGCAGGTGCTGACGGTGCGCCGCGCGATGCGCCCGGCCGAGGACGGCGAGGCCGACCAGGGCCCGGCGCTGGCCCCCGACACCCTTATCTCCGACGCCATCGAGGCCGTCGTCCGCTCCGGCGGTGCCGCCCGCGTCGTCGACGACGGCCGCTGCCTGGGCATCGTCGACCACGCCTGCCTGCTGAACGTGGTCGCCCGGCTCGACGGCCCGCAGCACGACGAGGTGGCCGCCTGATGTACGCCGCCACCACCCACCGCGGCGCCGTGCGCGCCGTCGGCTCCAGAGCTCCGGCGGCCACGCCGCGGGCCCGGCTGCGCGCCAGCCTGCTGCGCCACTGGCGTGAGGCCCAGCGCTGCGCCGCCCTGAACATGCCCACCGGCACCGTGAAGCGGGGGCGAGCATGACCTTCTTCTCCACGCCTCCCCTTGCGACGCGCCCGCTGAGCGATGCCGTACGGCCCGGCCCCCTGCGGGCCGTACTGCAGCTCCGCGCCCTGAGCAAGCTCCTGCTGCTGGTGCTCGCCGCGGCGGTCCTCGTCCCGCTGCTGCAGGCCAAGTACGGCGCCGCCTGGCCGTCGTCGCTGACCGTCGATGTCTCCGGTCCGCTCGGCAAGACCAGCGACTGGATCATCGACAACCGTGACAGCCACTGGCTGTTCGTCTACTTCCTCGGTCACCTCAGCAACGCCGTGGTGATCTCGGTACGCGGTGTCTACCTGCTGCTGCTCGCCCTCGGCTGGACCGGCGTCACGGCCGGTGTCACGCTGCTCGCCTGGCGGGTGGCCGGCCTCCGCATCGCCGCCACCGCCCTGATCTCCTTCCTGGTCAGCGGCCTGCTCGGCATGTGGGTCCCCACCATGCAGACGTTCGCGCTGATGGTCGTGGCGGTCGTCGTCTCGGTCGTGGTCGGCGGCCTGCTGGGCCTGGCGGCCGGCCTCTCCGAGCGCCTGTTCAGGATGCTCCGCCCGGTCCTGGACACCATGCAGGTCCTGCCTGCCTTCGCCTACCTCCTCCCCGTCGTGCTGGTCTTCGGCATCGGCGTCCCCGCCGCGCTGCTGGCCACCGTCATCTACGCGGCTCCGCCGATGGCCCGGCTGACCGCGCTCGGCCTGCGCGGCGCCGACCCCGGCGTCCTGGAGGCCGTCTCCTCGCTCGGCGCCACCGGCCGGCAGCGGCTGCTGACCGCCCGCCTGCCGCTGGCCCGCAAGGAACTCCTCCTCGGCGTCAACCAGACGATCATGATGGCGCTGGGCATGGTCGTCATCGCCTCGATGATCGGCGCCGCCGGTCTCGGTGACCGCGTCTACCAGGCGCTCGCCTCGGTCGACGTCGGCGCCGCGCTCTCCGCCGCCATCCCGATCGTGCTGCTGGCCATCGTCATGGACCGCACCACGGCCGCGGCCGGTGAGCGTCTCGGCGCCGACACCGCGGCCACCGGCCCGAAGTGGCTGCGCGGCCGGCTGGCCTGGGCGGGCGTCGCGGCGGTCACCGCCCTCCTCGCCCTCGTCGGCCGGCTGTCCGGCTCCCTGGTCTGGCCGGACGCCTGGGCCGTTGATCTGGCCCGCCCCGTCAACGACTTCAAGGAGTGGATGGTCGACCACCTCTACTCCGGTGTTCCCGTCGTCGGCGGCACCGCCGACTGGGCCGCGCACTTCACCGACTGGGTGCTCAACCCGCTGCGGGACGGCCTGACGGCACTGCCCTGGTACGGCGCGCTGCTCATCGTCGCCGCGCTGGCCTGGCTCATCGGCACCTGGCGCACCGCCCTGACCGCCGTCCTCGCGATGGCCGCCATCGGCGTCCTGGGCGTCTGGAAGCCGTCGATGAACACCCTCTCCCAGGTCCTCGCCGCCCTGGCGGTGACCTTGGTGCTGGGCTTCGGCGTCGGCATCCTGGCAGCGGGCAGCAAGCGCTTCGAAGCGATCCTGCGCCCGGTCCTGGACGTCATGCAGACCATGCCGCAGTTCGTGTACCTGATCCCGGTCGTGGCGCTCTTCGCCGTGGGCCGCGCCCCGGCCGCCGCCGCTGCCGTGGTCTACGCCCTCCCGGCCGTCATCCGGATCACCACCCAGGGCCTGCGCCAGGTGGACCCCTCCGCCATGGAGTCCGCCCGCTCGCTGGGCGCCACCCGCTGGCAGATCCTCCGCCAGGTCCAGCTCCCCCTGGCCCGGCCCTCGCTGCTGCTGGCCGTCAACCAGGGCGTGGTCATGGTCCTCGCCGTCGTCATCATCGGCGGCCTGGTCGGCGGCGGTGCCCTCGGCTACGACGTCGTCACCGGCCTCGCCACCGGAGACCTGGGCCTCGGCCTGGTCGCGGGTGTGGCCATCGTGTGCCTGGGCCTGATGCTCGACCGGGTCACCCAGCCCACGGAACGCCGCACGACGGGGAAGGGAGCCTGACCATGTCCCGTAAGCGCACCATGACCCTCGGGGCGGCCGCGCTGGCCGGCGCGGCGGTCCTCTCCCTCTCCTTGTCCTCCTGCGGCAAGGCCGACATGACCAAGCAGTCCTCGCCGTTCGCGGCGGCCAAGGGCTCCAAGTCGGTCACCCTCTCGGTGCAGACCTGGGTCGGCGCCCAGTCCAATGTCGCGGTCGCCAAGTACCTGCTCGAACACAAGATGGGCTACCACGTCGACACCGTCCAGGTGGACGAGATTCCCGCCTGGGACGCCCTCAGCCAGGGCCGGGTCGACGCGATCCTGGAGGACTGGGGCCACCCCGACCAGGAGAAGCGGTACGTCAAGGACAAGAAGACGATCACCGCGGGCGGCGGCAACGGCGTCACCGGGCATATCGGCTGGTTCGTCCCCAAGTACTGGGCCGACAAGCACCCCGAGGTCAAGAACTGGAAGAACCTCAACAAGTTCGCCAAGCAGCTCCGTACGTCGGAGAGCGGCAACAAGGGGCAGCTGATGGACGGTTCGCCGTCCTACGTCACCAACGACAAGGCGCTGGTGAAGAACCTCGGGCTGGACTACGAGGTCGTCTTCGCGGGCTCCGAGGCGGCGCAGATCACCCAGATCCAGCAGTTCGCCAAGGAGAAGAAGCCCTTCCTGACGTACTGGTACGAGCCGCAGTGGCTCTTCAACCAGGTGCCGATGGAAGAGGTCAAGCTGCCCAAGTACACCGATGCCTGCGCGGCCAAGGGCGCCAAGGATCCCAAGTCCATCGACTGCGCCTATCCGACCACCCCGCTGCAGAAGTTCTTCAACACGGAATTCGCCAAGAAGGGCGGCAGTGCCGCGGCGTTCCTGAAGAACTTCAAGTGGACCAAGGACGACCAGAACGAGGTCTCCGAGTCGATTGCCTCGGGCGGTCTGTCCGCCGACGAGGCGGCCAAGCGCTGGGTGGAGAAGCACCCGGACGTCTGGAAGAAGTGGCTGCCCAAGAAGTAGCGGCCGCAAGGGCGTAGCCGCCGCAAGGGCACAGCGGGATCTCGCGGGCAGTCGCACAGGGTGTGCGACTGCCCGCGAGCGCGTTCCGGCCCGGTCGGGTCCTCGGTCCCCCTGCCGGGTACCGCAGGGCCCTTACCCGTTCGGGTGGCGGGCGGCGAACCGCCGCACGGCGCGGCGGCAGGCGCAGAAGGCTGGGCAGCCGCCACCGACGAAAGGCCCGCCATGTCGCTGCCGCCGACCTGCCCCACGCCCGACTGCCACGACGTGCTGTGGAAGGACACCACGCACACCGACACCGACTGGGACAACTGGCGCTGGTGGTGCTGCCGTTGCGACAAACAGTGGTACCCGACAGCGGAACAGCTCCAGGAGTACCGCTACGGAGCAGCCGGCAGACCACACCCCTCCGCATACCGGGACCCCAGACCGGCGCGGCGGTAGGAGGCCCGCCCGCCGGGCGCGAGGGAGGCGACGAGCGCGGGAGCCCCCTGGCCCCTGCCTCACCCGCCCCGCGCCTTCCCTGTTCTCCGTTTCCTGTTCCCCGTTCCCCGTTCCCCGTGTCACCCCACCCGCAGCAGCAGCTTCCCGGTGCTCTTGCGACTGCCGAGGAGCCGGTGCGCCCCGGCAGCTTCGGCGAGCGGGAACTCCGCCGTCACGGGGAGTTCCACGCCCCCTTCGGCGACCGTACGGAAAGCCCGCCCGGCCAGTGCGCGCAGCGCCTCCGGCGCCGTCTGGGCCAGCGCCAGGATGGAGAACCCGGCGACCGAGCGCCCGCGCGGGTACAGCTCGGGCTGGCCCACCTGCCAGGGCTCGGCGGAACTCGCATGACCGAACGACACCAGGCGGCCGAAGACGGCAAGTGCCTCCAGGCTGCGCCGGAAGGTGTCACCGCCGACGGGGTCCAGGGCGAGATCGACGCCCCGCCCGCCCGTGGCCCGCCGCACCTCCTCGTCGAAGTCCGGGCCGACGAACACCTCGTCGTAGCCGTAGGTGCGTGCGTGCTCCGCCTTCGACGCATCCGATACGACGCCGTAGACGGCACCCGCCCCGGCCGCCTTCGCCAACTGGCCCGCGACCGTGCCGATCCCGCCCGCCGCACCCTGCACCAGCACGGTCTCGCCGGCCCGCAGCCGGCCCACCTCGTGCACCAGGGCATGCGCGGTGGGCAGCACCGTCGGCAAGGTGGCCGCGGTGCGCAGGCTCACCCCCTGCGGAAGCGGGAACACGCTCGCCGCGGCGGCGACCACGGTATCCGCATACGCGCCGCCGTCCGTGAGCGCCGCGACCTCCTGCCCCGGCCGGAGCCCGTCGACCTCCGCGCCGACCGCGCGAATGCGCCCGGAGACGAGGGGGAAACGCCGGTGGCGCCGGACCCATCGAAGGCCGTGAGGGGTCTTCCCGACCGTGCGCGGGTGCCGGTGCCTATTCCTGGCCCCCGCGGCTCGACGGGACCGCAGGGCAAACCCGGCCCGGCCGGGCCGTCCGGGGCGACGGGTAAGGACGGCACCCCCGGCAGCAACGGCAAGGACGGCACGAACGGGAAGGCGGGCGCGGACTCATCCGTACCCGGCCCGGCGGGGCCTGCTGGTCCTGCCGGACAGCCGGGCAAAGACGGCTCGGACGGCTCGGACGGCCGCGGTGGTGCGGACGGACGGAACGGGCAGACCTGCCCGAGTGGCTGCTCGCTGCAGGTTGCGGCTGGCGGTCCAGACGCGTTGGTGTGCCGGCGGAATGGCGCACCGTATCCGTCACCCGAGCCGACGCCGGGCGCCACCAGCCCGCCCGCGGTGCTTGCGCCTGATCGGCGGCGGCAGTAGGGCTCACGCGGACGCGACGGTGTGGGCATGGACGGCAGTGGACCAGTCGTCGAGCAGCTGCTCGTACTGGGCCTGTTCGTCGGACCAGAGCGGGCGACCGGCCCGCTCGGTCATGAAGGCGCGTATCGCCTCGTTCGCCTCATCAGGCGTAACAGGGGTGGCCATGGGCGAACGGTACAGCTCAGCACCGACAGCCGCCCCCCTATTCGCAGGCGTCACGCGAACGGCCCCTACTTGCCGCGCTGGGCCCCACTCGGCCACACGACGTCCACAGGGACCCCGACGCTGCGCGCCTGCTCGACGGTGTCCGCTGTGCCGCCCCCCTTGCCTGACGGCGGGACGCCGTCCCACACGGCAACGAGCCGGTCGGCGCGCTTCAGCAGCTCTCCGTTGGCCGCTTCATACGCGTCCCGATTCGCTGTGTCGTACGGCATGGTCACCACGTCCGCAGCGGCGGACAGCCGATCGAACGCGGGGGCGTGGTCAGGCTTCACCTTCACCTGCCGGTAGTCCCGCGAGGGCACGACCACGACCAGGCGCCCACCAGCCTCGACGACCGCCTCAGCGAACAACGTGTCCGAACCGCGGGCGAGACAGGTGACCCCAATCAACTCACCGTCGCGGTATTCGCGGAGCAGGTTCCGCAGCGCCTCTTGAACCAGCGGCACCGTGCTCTGTGCGAGGTCCATATGCCCCGTTACGGCGATGGTGGTCATGCTCTCAGTATCTCCCTACGTCGCCAGCAGCTCGCGGATATGGTCCCGGGCCTCGCGTAGCGGGCCGGGGGCGTCCCTGCCGACCGTATACGGGTAGAGCTGGGCAAGTTGCTTGCGGACCCGGCCTGATTGAGTTCGAGCGGCAGCACCCACGGCGCGATGGGTGCTTTCCACTGCCTCGGTGATATCGCCCGCCAGGAATCCGCATTCTGCAAGGCCGATCCAGTCGAGGGCGTGGCTTCGACTGGCTTCCGGCCCGCGCAGGTCGAGGGCCGTGCGAATCTCCTGCGCCGCGGTGGGCGCGTGCGTGCGGGGGTCTTGGCGAGCCAGGTCGAGAAGTCGGCCGCCGGTGACGCCAGCGAGTTCGGCGCTGTCGAAGTAGTCAATCCAGTACGGCTCGCCTGGCCCGGCTCCGGCCAGTGCCTCGCCAGCCTGTCCGCTCGCGCGGCGGAAAGCTGCGTGCCGCCCCATAGCCGCATACGCCCACGCCTCGCGCGTGTGAAGCATCGCGCGCAGCCGTGGCCCCGCCGTGGTGCGGACACCGTCCTGCGCCAGACGGATCAGTTCCAGAGCATCATGCGGGCGACCGGCGTAGAGCACTTGCCGCGCCATGCCGGCCAGCACGTTGGCTCCAAAGGCAGCGTCGCTGGCGGCATGTGCGGACCGGAGCGCTACGAGGTAGTAGTCCTGTGCACGGCGTTGGTGCCCGGAGTCCCATGCCATGGTGGCCGCCGTACCCGCGAGTTGAGCCATGACGCCGTAGAGACGTTGCTCGATGACTGGGCTCTGGTGCTCATCAAGGGCAGATGCCACCTCGTTGAGCTGACCGAGGACCGCCTTTCGGCGCAGGCCCCCGCCGAACTGGTGATCCCACGCGCGGAAGGTACGAGCGGTGGTCTCCAGGTCGTCAAGGTCCAGCGTTCCGAGCCGGCCTTGGCGCCGGGGTCGGCGTTCGGCGCTGGCGGGCTGTAGCCACCCCTCAAGGGTGTCGAGCAGCGCGGCGCCGGTAATGGCCGCAGCGGACAGAGCGCGTGCAGCGGCACGGCGGTTCATCACGAGATCGCTCCTCGTTAGGTGGTCGGCCAGGCCGACTGTGGCGTCAGGACGCCACGGCACCTCCTCGGAGGGCTGGCGATCCTCGGCGGGCGGCGGGGAAGGATGGTGCCGGGCTTGTGCCTCCCAAGGGCGAGGGGCAAGGCCGAGCAGATCACCGGGGATACCGAGGCCGTCGGCGATACGACGGATGACGGTGATTGAGGTGATTTGATGGCGTCCCGAGATGATGTTGGACACCTTGCCCGGGGTGAGATCGCATGCTGAGGCGATGCGGTTTTGGCTCAGACCGCCCCACTTCTTGATCAGGGCGAAAGCGGCTGCAAAGTCATGCTCGTCGAGTGCACGGCGCAGGTCGTCACGCGATAACACATCGGGAGCGAGCGGGTTTACGGGGGCGTCCATAGGGCCCTCTTCCGGAGCGATCCTAGGCACGAGCGATTGTCGTGCTGCACCGGAAACGAGTCTATTACCGCCTCGGTAACCCTTGTTGGTCATTCCTGATCTGTCGCGTTGGGAGCACGCTCTGTCCATCGCGAAAAGATCGGAGCAGGGAATGGACAGTCCGCCGGGCATCACGCCCGACCTGACCCATGAGGTGCCGGTCGACGCAGAGAGCATCAGCGAGGCGATCCGCCGGGCGCTGCGCCTGGGTGCCGCCCGGCCTGCGCTGGACGAACTCACCGCCGCACAGGAGGAACTGCGAGGGCACACCGCCCTCCTCCTCCCCCTGGTGCGCGCGGATCAGGCTCGGCTGCCGCAGGACAGCGTTCTTGCACACCAGGTGGCCGCGCGGCTGACCGGGATCGGGGAGCGGGCCGGGCAGCCGCTCCGGCCTGACACGCTCGCGGCCCACGCACAGGTGGCTGGCATCGCCCGCGACGTCCAGTACCTGCTGGCCATGCACACCACGGCGGTCCGCCCGTGACCGCGCCCATGGCTCCGGTGGCCTTCGTCTACGACCGGTGCGCGTCGCGCTTCGTCCGGCATCTGGAGATGCGGCTGCTCGGCTGCGACAGCTACGTGGACCGCATGGGCTGGAGCGTGGCTGGCCGCTGGATCGACCGCGGTGACGACGCCCTGACCGCGCAGCGCCCGAAGCTGGACGCGCTGCTCACCGCGATGCGGGAGGCGGCGGCGGAGCGGGATGTGCTCTGCCTGGTGCACAACTGGGGCCGCCTCTCCGCCGACGACACGGAACGGCTCGCATTCCAGACGCGCATCCTCACGGCGGGCGGCTGGACCGCAACGACGTTCGGCGAGTCGGACCGGCTTGGCCGCACATTGCTGGTGGGGAGGCGGCCGTGACGCGCCGGCAGCGACGCATCGTCACGTACTGGACGTGCCTTGCCGCGATCGTTTTCGTGATCGCCGTCGGCAGCGCCGGGGGTGGTCATGGATAGCCGCTGCGGTTGCGGGGCCACCCTCGACCTTCGACTCGTGGAGATCGACACCGCCACCGGGCCCGCGCGCACGGTCACGTGCTGCGGCGCCTGCGCACCCGGCCCGGTCGGGCCGCCCATCCCGGACGGCGTCGCGCGCATCCTCGCGCGGCGCGCCGGTGTCCCCCTCCCCGGCGAGCCCGAGAGGCTGCGCCCCTGAAGCCCCCGCAGCGCTGAGACCCCCGCGCACGGCGCTGCGGGATACGTCGGCCGCCGCCCCGTCCCCCCGACACCGGCGGCCGACCGCACACCTAGACCCCCGTCCCGGCCGGTTCCTTGGCCGGACAGCGCGGCCGGGACGGGTTCGGGCCTCCACAGCGAGGCATCACCTCACCGATTGGAGAACCACATGGGCCAGTCTGCACGATCGTTACTCAGCGAGGAGCAGTTCGCCGCCGTCTGCTCCACCATCCGGACCGACAACCCCGACGTCGAGGCGGACGACGCCTCGGTGATCCTCGAAGAGGCTCTCGCGTTCGTCGCGGCCTGCGCCACTTTCCCCGCCGCCCGCCTCGTTCCCTCGCGCGTGGTCGATGCCGGCTGGCACGCGCTCATCCTGCACACGCAGGTCTATGCCGAACTGTGCGGCCGGCTGGGAGCCTTCATCCACCACCGGCCCGAGGAGCCCGACCCCACCCGCTACGACCAGGACATCATGGATCGCACCATGGCCCTGATCGAAGAGGCCGGGTACAGCGTGGACGTGGACCTGTGGGGCCCGCCGGACGGCGAGCTGGTCTCGGTGGCCGCGCAGTGCCAGCACTCCGAGCCCCGAGAGCGGCCGATCATCATCCAGCCCAAGCCGAAGGGCTAGCGCTAGCCTTCAAGTTCGCGGACGGAGAGGACTGCCATGGAGTGGATCAACCCGAAGTATGCCGAGGTCGTGAAGGCCATGAAGACGGCCCGGGTCGCGATCGGCAGCGATGAGCGGCCGCCCATTCGAGCCTTCCTGGTCCCCGACGCCGTGAACGAGGAGGACCGGCCGCCACACTCCCACGAGTGATAGGCGCCACCCGCCCTGTGGGTCGACCATAGGGCGGTGTCCATCTCGCAAGAGGGGTAGCCATGACCACAGCGACAGCGTTACCGCCGTCGACAGAGACCGCGGTGCTTCCAGGCCCGGCCGGAAGGGCAGGGCCGGGACGCGGTAGCCCTCGGCGCGGGCCTTGAGATCGGCGAAGTTCACCCCGGCGTAGGCGACATCGATACTCACCTGCCCGGGCCCCGGCTCGGGAACGTCGGTCTCCACGATCCTCAGGACTCAGGACCGCCGTACTCCTGGAACTCCACCGCACGCATGACAGCACACACCCCTCACGAGTGTTCAATGGGATGCGAACACTCCAACTGTGTGATCTGGATCGAACGCTCGGCAAGAGCGATCAAGCAAGAGCGATCAAGCAAGAGCGATCAAGGGGGATCGAGGAATGTCGGATCGCAGTAGCCACCGCGCCGAGCCGGTGCACACCCACCCCGAGGACGTCCCCGTCGAGTCCGCCCTCGCCGCCCTCGCCGACCCCGTACGACTCCAGCTGGTCCGCGAGTTGGCGGCTTCCGCCGACTGATCGCACAGCTGCGGCAGCTTCCGGGTTGAGGTCGGCAAGGCCGCATTGAGCCACCACTTCGGCGTACTGCGTGCCGCGGGCCTGGTGGAACAGCGCGACCAGGGCCCCAAGCGCCTCAACCGCCTGCGCCGCGAGGAGTTCGACGCCCGCTTTCCGGGGCTGCTCGGCCTGGTGCTGCGCGAGGAGGGTTAGGCCGGACCAGCGGTTCAGGACTGGTGGGCCAGGGCCGGGGGTTCAGGAACGGCGGTTCAGGGGCGGCGGACCAGGGCCAGCGGACCAGGACCGGAGTAGCAGGACCGATGGACCAGGACCGGGACCAACGGCCGATCCGGACTCCCTGATCGGGCAGATACGTTCGTCGTGAAACCACCGACGGCGCTCTGTCCCAGCCGGGCGCCCCCAGAGGAGCTCCCATGCGCGTCACTGCCTTCGACCATCTCGTCCTGAACGTCTCCGACGTCGACCGCTCGCTCGACTTCTACTGCGGCCGGCTCGGTCTGGAGCCGGTCCGCGTCGACGCCTGGCGTGCGGGCGAGGTGCCCTTCCCCTCCGTGCGCGTGAGCCCGACGACCATCATCGACCTCGCCCAGGGGCCCCGCGAGGGCTCCAACGTCGACCACCTCTGCCTGGTCGTCGAGCCCGTCGACTGGCAGGAGGTCATCGACTCGGGCGAGTTCACGGTGGTCGACGGCCCCGGGCCGCGCTTCGGCGCCCGCGGCGAGGGTGAGTCCCTGTACGTCAGCGACCCGGACGGCAATATCGTCGAGCTCCGCTGGTATGCGCACGACGCCTAGGCCGCGCCGCGTGCGACCTCAGGACCGTGGTGCCAGCAGGTCGTCCAGTTCGGCCGTGAAGAGCAGGGCGGGGTCGAGGTTCATGCCGGTGAAGTGGCCGGCGAGTTCCAGCGACAGGACGCCGTGCAGGCGGGTCCAGAAGGTCAGGAACCGGTGGAGGGCCGCGGGTGGGGCGGGGTGGCCGGCGGCCCAGTCCCGGTGGTCCGCCAGGTAGGTGTCGAAGGGCGTCGTGGCGTCTTCCGGGGCGAGCTCCGTGCACGCGTCGACCAGGGTCGTCATGATCTCGGAGGAGATGGCGGTGGTGTCCTCGGGCGCGTGGTAGCCGGGGACGGGGGTGCCGTAGACGAGGAAGTACCGCTGCGGGTCCGCCAGGGCCCAGTCGCGCAGGGCGTGTGCCAGCCCGGCCAGGTCGGCGCCATCGGTGGAGGCCGCGCGGAGGGTCTCGGCGAGGCTTCGGTACGCCTCCCGGACGAGTTCGGTGATCAGGTCGTCGCGGCTGGCGAAGTAGCGGTAGAGCGCCGGTCCGCTCATGCCCATCTGCTTGGCGATCGCGTTGAGGGAGAGCGCGGACGCCCCCGCCGTGGCGATCTGCTCCCAGGCGCGTTCCGTGATCTCTGCCCGCACCTGGGCCCGATAGCGCTCCCGCGGGGTGTTCGCGCCCGTCGTCGCCATGGCCTGTCACCGTCCCCATGCATCCGGATATATCTTCAAGAGTTGGTTAGAGGTTATCACGCAACTGTTGACCTGCCGCTCTGGGTGGCGTTATAAGTGCTAACGAAGGTGTGAGGTTGTAGTCCGAATGCGTGCGGTGTGGTCGCGCCCCCGCCGGACGGGCAGCGCTCACACCCCCGACCGACAGAGGGGAACTCCATGTCCGGCTTCCGCAGCACCGGCTTCCGCAGCACCGGCTTCCGTCACACTGGCTCCCGGAGCACCGGCTTCCGCGCCGCCCTGTTCGCCGTCCCGCTCGCTCTCGGCCTCCTTGGCACCGCCGCCGTACCCGCGGGGGCGGCCGGCTCCCCCACCTCCCGCATCTCTCACCCCTCCCACCCCGGCACGTCCCTCACCTGCCGGGGGAAGGGCGTCGACCCCGACGCTCTCGTCCGCCACCGGACCGAGACCGTGATCCATGCCCCGCTGCGCACCGTCTGGAAGCTGCAGACCGACGTGGAGCACTGGCCGTCCTGGCAGGCCCCCGTCGAGACCGTGCAACGCCTCGACCACGGCCCGTTCCGCAAGGGTTCGGCATTCCGGTGGACGACCCCGGTACCCCCCAACCCCTCGACTCCCGCCACCAGTCTGGAGATCACCTCGACCGTCCGGCAGATCAAGGGCCACTCGTGCCTCCGCTGGACCGGCCCGGCGATCGGCGAAGGGCTGCGCATCGACGGTGTCCACGTATGGAACTTCACCAAGGTCAAGGGCGGCGTCCGGGTGAGTACCGAGGAGACCCACACCGGCGCCCAGGTCGAAGCGGACGTTCCCACCGCGACCAAGATCCTCCGCGAGGGCCTCGAAGCATGGCTGCGCAACCTGAAGTCCGCCGCCGAAGCCCGCGCCGACCACCGGCCGCTCTGAGCCAGGAACCGGGGCCGCGCCCGCCGTGCGTCACTCGGCGGGACAGCTGGACCGGGCGTCGTTCAGCAGCGAGGCGCCGCGGGTCACGCCTGCTCCCCAACGGGCTCCCGAGGGGCGGCCTGCGGCGCGGGTGCGCGGCGGGGCAGCAGCAGAGGAGTGCACAGGAGGAGCGCACCGGCAAGGACGATGGCGGTGCGGGTGCCGGTGAGGCCGGCGAGCAGTCCCCAGCACGCCGTCAGGGCCGCGGTGGTGGTGCTGCTCGTGATGGACCACGCCGTCAGGGTGCGGGTCACGCGGTCGGTGGCGGTGTGGGCGAGCCGGTAGGTGGCGAACACCGGGGTGAAGATGCCCATGCACAGGATCAGGCCGAACTCGACAACGATGAGGAGGGCGAGCCCCGAGGGGCCGGGACCGATGAACCCCAGCCCCACGGACCAGCACGCCCGCAGGGCGCCGGCGGTGAGCAGTACCCGGTGCTGTCCGAACCTCGTGACCAAGGGCCGGGCGAGCCGTGAGCCGACGAGGCCGCCGATGCACGACACACCGAAGGCCAGGCCGTACTGCCACGGTGCAAAGCCAAGGTCGTGCAGGAGGAGGACGGTCAGCAGCGGCATGGTCGCCATGATCAGCCCGTTCACCAGGCCGGTGTTGAAGAACAGCGGCCGCAGGTGGGGGTGGCCCAGGATGTAGCGCCAGCCCTCAACGACGTCGGCCATGGTGAACCGCTGGGCGGGGCGGCCCGGCGCCTGCGCTTCCTGGCCGCCGATCGCCCGGATCCCGAGTGCGGAGAGCAGGAAGCTGACCGCGTTCGCCGCCACCGTCGTCAACGGCCCGAACACCCCGATGGCGACACCCCCCAGGGGCGGACCGAGCGCGGTGGCCGTCCAAGTGGTGGTTTCGAACCTGCCGTTGGCCACCAAGAGGTCGTCGGGCCTCACCAGGGCCTTCAGATACGCGCCGCTCGCGGCGGTGAACACGATGTTGGCAGCCGCGACGATCACCGATACGACGACGAGCTGGGCGAAGCTCAACCCGCCGAGCGCGTACGCGGCGGGCACGGTCAGCAACGCCGTGAACCGGAGCAGGTCCATACCCACCATGACCGGCCGTTTACGACGGAACTCCACCCACGGCCCCAGCGGGATCGCGATCAACGCCCCCACCGCCAGGCCTGCCGCGGACAGCACGGACACCTGCGCCGTTCCGCTGTGCAGCACCAGCACGGCGATGAGCGGGAACGCATCGAGCGAAAGCCAGGTCCCGGCGGCGCTGGCGGCGTACGCGGCCCACAGCCAACCGAACTCCCGCCCCAACGACTGCCGGTGTCTCACCCTTTGCTCCGTCCCGTCCTGTTGTCCGCTGTGACGCTGTGACGCTGTGACCCTGTGACGCCGGGGCGCCGGGACGTCGGGACGCCGGGACCTGGCTGCCCGGCGGTCTTGGCGCCACGGCATAGTAGAGCGCAGCCCGATGAGGGACATGACAATTACGGCGCGCTGCTCGCCCGGCGCCGCCGCCTAGCAGGGGGACTTCGCTCGATGCCATCCATCCGCCGCTCCACCGCCGCGGCCGCGGCACTGGTCGCGCTGCTCACGGGCACCGTCACCGCCTGCGGCCCCAGTGACGACAAGGCCGCCGCTTCGGGTGCCGCCGACCAGAAAGGCCAGGGTGACGGGGGGCTCCAGATCCCCAAGGGCATGCCGACCAGCCTGGACGATCTGAAGAAGTGGAAGGACGGCGGTTGGCAGAACTGGGACAAGTGGGCCCGCAAGGCGTCGGACTTCGCCAACCCGGTCATCAAGGACCACTGGAAGTCGGACCGGCTGGCCAAGGCGAAGAACTCGCCCGAGATCGGGGTGAAGGCCACCGGCGCGGGCAGCGAGTTCGACGCCACGGACCCCGAGCCGCAGCCCATCACCGCCAAGCAGGTCGCCCGCCCGTACCACCAGCACATGGCACCGGTCGGAAAGATCTTCTTCGACAGCCCGAAGGGCCCGATGGTCTGCTCCGGCACGATCGTCGAGGACCCCGCGCACCCGGGCAAGTCCAACCTGGTGTGGACCGCGGGCCACTGCGTGCACTCCGGCAAGCAGGGCGGCTGGATGCGCAACATCGTCTTCGTGCCGTCCTACAACGACAACGGCGTGGCGATGAACCAGGTCAGCGGCGCCCCCTCCCAGCAGGTCACCCCGTACGGCCGGTTCTGGGCCGACTGGATCACCACGTCCGGTGAGTGGATCAACATGGGCAGCCAGCACACCGGCAACGGCGGCTCCGCCTACGACTTCGCGGTGCTGCACGTGAAGCCGGAGAACGGCGGCGGCAAGTCGCTCCAGGAGACCGTGGGGAACGCCGCCCGGGTCGCGTTCGACACTCCCTCCGCCGACCGCATCGCCTCCCTGGACGCCTTCGGCTATCCGGCGGCGCCGCCGTTCGACGGCGCGCGCATGATGAACTGCCCGGCCCGCCCCGGCCGCCTCGTCATGCAGCAGGGCACACCCGCCATGAACCGCATCGGCTGCAACATGACCGGCGGCACCTCCGGCGGCGGCTGGTTCGTCAACCACGGCGGCAAGCTGACGCTGGTGTCCAACACCTCGATCAGCTCCAACGCCCACACCTGGCTGGCCGGTCCGCACCTCGGCCCGGAGGCCGAGCGGGTCTTCCACGACATCAGCCAGAAGTTCGCGAACCGGTAGGCGAGGGCCGGGAGTCGGTAGGCGAGGGCCGGGAGCCGGGAGGCGGAGGCCGGGAGGCGGAGGCCGGGAGGCGAGGCGGGCCGGCTCCCGGTGTGTCGTCGGCAGCGTCGTCTCCGTAGCCGCGGCGGGTGAAGTGCGCATCGTCGAGGACGAGTCAGCAGCCGGCCGCGAACAGGTTCGCCGGCAGCCTGGCCGCCCGGCAGAGGCGGTCGGGCTGGTGGGCCGCGCACGGCCCGCCGTGCGGGTTCGAAGACCGAGAGATGCCGGCGGCGGTCATCGCCGGGTGGACGGTGCAGGTGCCCCGACGCGCGCTCAGCAGTCGAACACCGACCAGCAGATGCCGTTCCGCAATCGCTGGTCGTCAAGCACGAGCTCGCGAATCTCCGCCGGGAGCTGGTCACGCTGCCATTGGCACTCGCGTCGCCCTGCGGCCTCGCCCTCGCCCTCCGGCGCGGCAGCGCGTGCGGCCTTGATCGCATAGGCGGCCGCACCGAGCTCGTGTGCGGCGACGTGTGCGACGACCCCGGCCTGGCCGGCGGCGTACGCGGCATGCCGGGCTGCACCACGCAGGTCTCGGGCCGCGCCCATGGCATGGCCTCCCGCCGCGCGAGCCTGCATCATCCTGACCTCGCCACGCACCCAGGCGCGGGCATGCTCGATCGCCTGACGCGGCCGTGGGTCCTCGGGCCGAGCCGACTCGAAGAGGCCAAGGACGTGCTCCGCACAAGATGCCGCCCAGAGAGCGAGGAGATGGTGATCCGCATCAGTGAGGGTCCCACCGCGGCGGATCGTCACGAAGCGGGGGTCCCGGACCTTCGGGAGGATCATGGTTGGCGCTCCTTCTCCGGGATTTCCGAGTCCGCAGGAATCCAGTACTACCCGCGCGTGCGCCCTTGCCCTGCACTTCTCAGCGATGCTCTCCGGCGCCGAATGAGCTAGCTCCGAGCCTTCGGCGGCAACAAGGCCCGGCACAGCGCCGCCAGGGCGCCGGGGAAGGCGCTGTCGGTGGGTGTTGCGTAGCCGATGACCAGGCCGTGACGGGGCGGCATGGTGGCGGCGGGGTGGCGGTAGCCGGAGAGGCCGTCGAGGGCCAGGCCCTGCCGGCGGGCGGCGCGCAGGGCCGTGTGTTCATCCGACTCGGCCGCGTCGTCGGGGAGTTGGAGGACGGCGTGCAGTCCGGCGGAGATGCCGGTGACGGTGAGGTCCGGCGCGTGGGTGGTCACCGCGTCGATCAGCTGGTCGCGGCGTCTGCGGTAGCGCTGGCGCATACGGCGGATGTGCCGGTCGTAGGAGCCGTGGGTGAGGAACTCCGCGAGGGTGAGCTGGTCGGTGACGCCGGCCCAGGCCTCGCGCTCGCCCTTGGCCTCCAGTACGGCGTCGACGAGACGGTCGGGGAGCACCATCCAGCCCAGGCGCACCGCGGGGGACAGGCTCTTGCTGACCGAGCCGATGTGCAGGACGCGCTCCGGATCGAGGCCCTGGAGGGCGCCGACGGGCTTGCGGTCGTAGCGGAATTCGCCGTCGTAGTCGTCCTCCAAAATGAACCCGCCGGTGGCGCGTGCCCAGTTGATGGCGGCCGTCCGGCGGTCGGGGTGGAGCGGTACGCCGGTGGGGAACTGGTGGGCGGGGGTGAGGAGGGCCGCGCCCATGCCGTCGAGTCGGGCCAACTGCGCGGTGTCGGCGCCGTGTGCGTCGAGGTCGAGGGGGTGGGTGCGGAGGCCGGTGGTGGTCAGGAGGTGACGGTGGAAGGGGAGGCCGTAGGACTCGACGGCGAGCGGGCCGGGGAGGACGGCGGGCAGGAGCAGGCGCAGGGCGTGGGCGAAGCCGGAGCAGATGACGATGCGTTCGGGGTCGGTGCGCACGCCGCGGGTGCGGGCCAGGTAGTCGGCGAGAGCGCGGCGCAGTTCGGGGCGGCCACGGGGGTCGCCGGGGCCGAAGGCGTCGTGCGGGGCGGCGGTCAGTGCGCGGCGGGCGGCGGCGAGCCAGGCGGTGCGCGGGAAGGACGCGGCGTCCGGCCGGCCCTGGAGGAGGTTGTGGGTGGGGCGGCTCGCCTGGGCACGGTGGGCCGGGGCGCGGCCGGGCGTCAGCGGCTCGGTGCTCCCCCGGACTCCGTCCGGGAGGTGCCGCCGGGCGACGCGGGTGCCGGAGCCCTGGCGGGCGCTGAGCCAGCCCTCGGCGACCAGTTCGGCGTAGGCGTCGGCGACGGTGTTACGGACGATACCGAGGTCGGCGGCGAGTGAGCGGTAGGGCGGCAGACGGGTGCCGGGGGCCAGGCGGCCGGACCGTACGGCGTCCCGCAGCGCCCGGATGAGGACGGCACGGCGGCTGCCGGCTCCGGTCAGCTCCAGATGCAGATCGGCGCCCAGGCTCTCGGCAAGATTGACCCATGATTCCGGCATGGAAATGCACCCTACAGACGGTCGCCCGTGCTTCTAGATTCAAGGCATGACGCTTCAAGAGCACAGCAACGACGCAGAGGTCCGCAGCGCCAGGGTGAACTTCGCCCAGGCCGCACCGAAGGCCTTCAAAGCGCTGATCGGTTTCGATGCCGCGGCTCGTGAGGGCTTGGACCCCGCCCTGGTCGAACTGGTCCAGATCCGCTCCTCGCAGCTCAACAAGTGTGCGTACTGCCTCCATATGCACACCTCCGACGCCCACAAGGCGGGCGAGAGCGCGGAGCGGCTGCACATGGTGGCCGTATGGGAGGAGGCGGCGCACTTCTTCACCGCGAAGGAGCGGGCGGCGCTGGCCCTCACCGAGGCCGTGACGCTGGTCGCTCAGGGGGGCGTGCCGGACGAGGTCTACGAGCGCGCCGCCCGCCACTTCGAGGAGGCGGAGCTGGCCCGGCTGCTGGCGCTGATCTTCACCATCAACACGTGGAACCGGATCGCCATCAGCACGGGGAAGGTACCGGGGACCGACGAGCGGTAGGGGGCGGTGGGCGCGGCGCTCCCCGGCTCGGACCTCATGGGCTCGGATCTCATGGGCTCGGCTCGTGGGTTCGGCGCTCGCGGGCGCGGCGCGGGCCGTCAGCCCCCCCCGCGGGCCGTCAGCCCCCCCCGCAGGCCGTCAGCCCCGCGGGCCGTCAGCTCCCGCGGGCCGTCAGTCCTCCGCCACCAGCTCCTCCCGCAACCGCTCCGCCATCCCGGCCACCGCTGCCATCGTCCGGCATTGGAGGCCGGGGCCGAAGGTGATCCGGGCCGCGCCGAGGGCGCCGAGTTCGCGCGGGGTGGGGCCGTCCGGTGTCACCACGGCATTGACGGGGAGGCCGATACCGGCGGCCAGGGCGGCCAGCTCCGGGGGCGGGGCGAGGAACGGATAGACGCAGTCGGCGCCGGCGGCTGCGTACAGCCGGCCGCGCCGGACCGCCTCCTCGGTGTCCTGGACACCGTGCAGGTAGGTGTCGATCCGGGCGTTGAGCACCAGCGCCTCGCCGGCCTCGGCCCGTACCCGGGCCAGCCAGTCCGCCTGTTCCTGCGGGTCCCGTAGGGCGCCGGTGGCAGGGTCGGTGTCCTCCAGGTTGCAGCCCACCACCCCGGCGTCCATGAGGCGGCCCACCAACTCCTCGGCGGACAGCCCGTATCCGGCCTCCACATCGGCCGAGACCGGGATGTCCACGGACCGCACGATCCGGGCGACGGCTGCGAACATCTCGTCGGCCGGCGTCCGGCCGTCCTCGTATCCGAGGGAGGCCGCGATGCCTGCACTGGGGGTGGCGAGTGCCGGGAAGCCGGCGTCCGCGAACACCCGGGCGCTGGCCGCGTCCCAGGGGCCGGGGAGGACCAGGGGCAGTTCGGGCCCGTGGTGCAGGGCGCGCAGTGCGGTGGCGGCCAGGGGGCGGTCCGTGGTGGTCATGCCCGGCCCGGGGCCAGGCGGGTGGACACGCCGAAGCGGTTCCAGGCGTTGATGGTGGTGATCACCGCGATCAGGTGGGCCAGTTCGGCTTGGTCGAAGTGGGCGGCGGCACGGTCGTAGACGGCGTCGGGAACGAAGCCCTCGGTGAGCAGGGTGACGGCTTCGGTGAGGGCGAGGGCGGCTTGCTCCTTGGGGGAGTAGAAGTCGGCGGCCTCCTCCCAGGCGTTGAGGAGGTAGATCCGCTGCTCGGTCTCGCCGGCCGCACGGGCGTCCTTGACGTGCATGTCGAGGCAGAACGCGCAGTGATTGAGCTGCGAGGCACGGATCTTCACCAGCTCGACCAGCGTCGGGTCGAGGTCCTTCTTCGCCGCCACCTCCAGCGCGATCATGGCCTTGTAGACCTCCGGCGCGAGCTTCGCCCAGGGCAGGCGGGGGCCGTGCCCGTGTGCCGGCTGCGTTGCCTGAGCTGTCTGTGTCCGAGCTGTCTGTGTCCGAGCTGCTGGAGTGGGCGGTGCGGGTTGAGCTGCTGGAGTGGGCGGTGCGGGCTGGGCTGCCTGCTGTGCTGTCCGTGTCGTCATGCCTACGACGCTACGGTGGCAATGGCATAGCTGTATGGTCCATTTCCATGGAGAATTCCTGGGCCACTTTCGGGCGTGATCTGCACCTGGATCTCACCGGTCCCGGCGGTCTGCGCGCCGCGCTGCTGCGGGCGCTGCGGGACGCGGTACGGTCCGGCCGCCTGGCCCCCGGCACCCGGCTGCCCTCCTCCCGCTCGCTCGCCGCCGACCTCGGCATCGCCCGTAACACCGTCGCCGACGCCTACGCCGAGCTGGTCGCCGAGGGCTGGCTCAGCGCCCGCCAGGGCTCCGGCACCCGGGTCGCCGAGAGGGTCCTGCCGCGGGCCACGCCCGCCGCCCGGCGTGCCCCGGGCCCGGCCGGCCGCGCCGACCGGCCGCGCTTCGCCCTCACCCCGGGCACCCCCGATGTCTCCGCCTTCCCTCGCACCGCCTGGCTGGCCGCCGCCCGCCGCGCACTGACCACCGCCCCCAGCGAGGCCTTCGGCTACAACACCGCCTACGGCCGCCCCGAGCTGCGCACCGTCCTCGCCGACTACCTCGCCCGCGCCCGCGGCGTACGCGCCGACCCCGACCGCATCGTCATCTGCGCCGGTTTCTTGCAGGGGCTGGCCCTGCTCAGCCGCGTCCTGGGCGCCGGGCGGCTGGCCGTCGAGTCGTACGGCCTCGACTTCCACCGCGCCGTCATCACCCGCGCGGGCCTGCGCACCGTCCCGCTCCTCGTGGATGAACGCGGCGCCCGCACCGAGGAGCTGACCGCCCTCGACGACGTACGCGCGGCCCTCCTCACCCCCGCCCACCAGTTCCCCACCGGCGTACCGCTCCACCCCGACCGCCGGGCGGCCGCCATCAACTGGGCGCGCGCCACCGGCGGGTTCATCCTGGAGGACGACTACGACGGCGAATTCCGCTACGACCGCAAGCCGGTCGGCGCCCTCCAGGGCCTGGATCCCGACCACGTCGTCTACCTGGGCACCGCGAGCAAGAGCCTCGCCCCCGCGCTACGGCTGGCCTGGATGGTGCTTCCGGAACGCCTGGTCGATCCGGTGCTCGCCCTCAAGGGCACCGGCGAATGGCAGTCCGGGGCGCTGGACCAGCTCACTCTCGCCGAGTTCCTCTCCTCGGGCGCCTACGACCGCCATCTGCGCGGCATGCGGCTGCGCTACCGACGACGCCGCGATCAACTGGTGGCCGCTCTGACCGACCACGCACCCCAGGTCCGTGTCTCCGGCATCGCCGCCGGCCTGCACGCCGTACTGGAACTCCCGCCCGGCACCGAACAGTCCATCCTCCGGGCCGCCCACCGGCAGGGCCTCGCCCTGGAGGGCCTGAGCCGCTTCCACGACCCGACCGCCCCACCGGCCCCCCGCGACGCACTGGTAGTGGCTTACGGCACCCCGCCCGACCACTCCTTCGCGGGCGCCGTGGACGCCTTGCTCAGGGCGCTGCCGCCGGGGGAGTAGGAGGGGGGGAGAAGGAACGACGAACGACCGGAGCATGGGCGCCTCGCAACTGCGCTGTTGTGCAACGACGTGGAAGGTGGTGCGGCACCAGCTCTCGGCGTTGCCCTGCGCTGATCGCTCGCCACCCGTACCGACGCCCGTCGCCTCCGCGCCCCGCAGCGCGCGCCGCGGGGCGCCGTGCGAGCCGCTCTGCGCTGCGCCATTCAGGGTAAATGCGCGGGACGGCTATGGCGCGGCGCCCTGATCCGCGCGCCTACTGGTGCTCTCGACCGGCGGGTTGCCAACCTGGCGGAGGACATCGGTACGCAGATGCGAAGCTCCGTCGGCAGTAAGTACCGAGCCTGCTCCCCAGGTTGATGCCCACTTCCCGCAGCGCGTCATGCACTACGGGGAGCTGAACGGCCCGCCCTCATCACACCATCCGGAGGGCCATTCCATGGCACCCACCTTCACCTTGGCATCCGCGTCACCAAATCCAGCAGTCTTCGGACAGCCGGTCACCTTGACCGCCACTGTCATCCCGCTGGGGCTGGGGACACCCACCGGCACGGTCACCTTCGTCGTCACCGGCGGGCCCACAGTGACGGGCACACTCGTGGGTGGCACCGCGACCGTCACCGTCAGCGGTATCAGCGTCGGCTTTCATACCATCACCGCGACTTACAACGGCAGCGCTCTGTTCTCTCCGTCCAGCGGCTTGACCTCCGTGACGGTGACCAAGGCGTCGACGACCACGACGGTCACCTCGTCCCCGGACCCGTCGACCTTCGGGCAGCTGGTGTCCCTCACCGCCACCGTTGCGCCGGTCGCGCCGGGGGCGGGCACACCGACCGGCACGGTCACCTTCGTCATCGGCGGTGGCGGGGGCGGCACCCTGACGGGCACGCTCTCGGGCGGCACCGCAACCGTCACCACCAGCAGTCTCAGCGTCGGCACACACGCCATCACCGCGACCTACAACGGCAATGCCCAATTCAATCCGTCCTCCGGTACCGACACACAAACGGTGCAGGCGACCCTGCTGCCGACGACCACGACCGTCACCTCGTCCCCCGACCCGTCGGTCTTCGGGCAGGCCGTGACCTTCACGGCGACAGTCGCCCCCGTCCCGCCCGGTTCGGGTACGCCGACCGGCACGGTGACCTTCGTGATCTCCGGCGGCCCCACGCTGACGGGCACGCTCTCGGGCGGCACGGCGAGCGTCACCACCAGCAGCCTCAGCGTGGGCTCCCATACCGTCACGGCGACCTACAGCGGCAGCGGCACCTTCGCCGGGTCGAGCGGCACGGACACCCAGACCGTCAACAAGGCGTCCACGACGACCACGGTGACCTCCGCGCCCGATCCGTCGGCAGTCGGCCAGCCGGTGACGTTCACGGCGACGGTGGCCCCGGTCTCGCCGGGCGCGGGCACCCCGACCGGCACGGTCACCTTCGTCATCAGCGGTGGTCCGACCCTGACCGGCACCCTCTCCGGGGGCACGGCGAGCGTCACCACCAGCGCTCTTTCCCCCGGTACGCACACGGTCACCGCGACCTACAGCGGGGACGGAAATTTCAACGCCTCCAGCGGCACGGACACGCAGACGGTCGGCCAGGCGGCGACCACGACCACGGTGACCTCGTCGCCGGATCCGTCGGTCTTCGGGCAGTCGGTGACGTTCACGGCGACGGTGGCCCCGGTTGCGCCGGGTGCGGGTACGCCGACGGGCACGGTCACCTTCGTCATCAGCGGTGGTCCGACGCTGACCGGCACCCTCTCCGGGGGCACGGCG
>NZ_JBIBVF010000001.1:1008205-1010579 GCF_043080045.1 Streptomyces sp. NPDC015125 | reverse complement strand
CTGTCCGCCGGTACGCATACGGTCACGGCGACGTATGGCGGTGATGCGAACTTCACCGGCTCCAGCGGCACGGACACCCAGACCGTCAACCAGGCGGCGACCACCACCACGGTCACGTCCGCGCCCGATCCGTCGGTCGTCGGGCAGTCGGTGACGTTCACGGCGACGGTGGCTCCGGTTGCGCCGGGTGCGGGTACGCCGACGGGCACGGTCACCTTCGTCATCAGCGGTGGTCCGACGCTGACCGGCACCCTCTCCGGGGGCACGGCGAGCGTCACGACCAGTGCGTTGTCCGCCGGTACGCATACGGTCACGGCGACGTATGGCGGTGATGCGAACTTCACCGGCTCCAGCGGCACGGACACCCAGACCGTCAACCAGGCGTCCACGGTCACCACGGTCACGTCCTTCCCCGACCCCTCCGTGACGGGGCAGACGGTCAACTTCACCGCCTTCGTCGGGCCGGTGTTCCCCGGCGGCGGTGTGCCGACCGGGACGGTCACCTTCGTCATCACCAACGGCGTCACGACCGTGACCCTCAGCGGCACCCTCGACGGCTCCGGCGTCGCCACGGTCAGCACCAACGGACTGGTCACGGCGGGGGTTTACACCGTCACCGCGACCTACAGCGGCGACGCGAACTACACCGGCTCCAGCGACACCGACACCCAGACCGTCAACCAGGCGGCGACCACCACCACGGTCACCTCCGCGCCGGACCCGTCGGTCGTCGGGCAGTCGGTGACGTTCACGGCGACGGTGGCCCCGGTTCCGCCGGGCGCGGGCACCCCCACCGGCACGGTCACCTTCGTCATCAGCGGTGGCCCGACGCTGACCGGCACCCTCTCCGGGGGCACGGCGAGCGTCACCACCAGCGCCCTGGGCGCCGGCAGCCACACGGTCACGGCGACGTACAGCGGTGACGCCAACTTCGCCGGTTCGGTCGGTACGGACACGCAGACGGTCGGCCAGGCGTCGACCACGACCACGGTGACCTCGTCGCCCGATCCGTCGGTCTTCGGGCAGTCGGTGACGTTCACGGCGACGGTGGCTCCGGTTGCGCCGGGTGTGGGTACGCCGACGGGCACGGTCACCTTCGTCATCAGCGGTGGCCCGACGCTGACCGGAACCCTCTCCGGGGGCACGGCGAGTGTCACGACGAATGCGCTGAGCGTGGGCTCGCATACGGTCACGGCGACGTACAGCGGTGACGCCAACTTCACCTCCTCCAGCGGCACCGACACCCAGACCGTCGGGCAGGCGTCGACGACCACCACGGTCACGTCCTCGCCGGACCCGTCCGTGGTCGGTCAGTCGGTGACCTTTACGGCGACGGTGGCTCCCGTTGCGCCGGGTGCGGGTACGCCGACCGGCACGGTGACGTTCGTGGCGACGGACGGCGTGACCACGGTGACGCTGACCGGCACGCTGAGCGGCGGTACGACCAGCGCGAGCACAAGTGGGCTGGTGACCGCGGGCGTTTACACGGTCACGGCGACGTACAGCGGTGACGCCGGCTTCACGGGTTCGGTCGGTACGGACACGCAGACGGTCGGCCAGGCGTCGACCACGACCACGGTGACCTCGTCGCCGGACCCGTCGGTCTTCGGGCAGTCGGTGACGTTCACGGCGACGGTGGCTCCGGTTGCGCCGGGTGCGGGTACGCCGACCGGCACGGTCACGTTCGTCATCAGTGGCGGTCCGACGCTGACCGGCACGTTGTCCGGGGGCACGGCGAGTGTCACGACGAATGCGCTGAGCGTCGGGACGCATACGGTCACGGCGACGTACAGCGGTGACGGCAACTTCACCTCCTCCAGCGGTACGGACACCCAGACGGTCGGGCAGGCGTCGACGACCACTACGGTCACGTCCTCGCCGGACCCGTCCGTGGTGGGCCAGTCGGTGACCTTTACGGCGACGGTGGCGCCGGTTGCGCCGGGTGCGGGGACGCCGTCGGGCACGGTGGTGTTCGTGGCGACGGACGGGGTCACCACGGTGACGCTGACCGGCACGCTCAGCGGCGGTACCACCAGCGTGACCACCAATGGCCTGGTGACCGCGGGCGCGTACGTGGTCACGGCCACGTACAGCGGCGATCCCAGCTTCGCGGGTTCGGTCGGTACGGACACGCAGACGGTCGGGCAGGCGTCGACGACCACTACGGTGACCTCGTCGCCGGACCCGTCCGTGGTCGCTCAGCCGGTGACCTTCACGGCGACGGTGGCGCCGGTTGCGCCAGGGGCGGGTACGCCGACCGGCACGGTGACCTTCGTGGCCACCGACGGGGTCACCACGGTGACGCTGACCGGGACGCTCAGCGGCGGCACCACCAGCGTCAGTACCAATGGCCTGGTGACGGCGGGCGTTTACA
>NZ_JBIBVF010000001.1:344787-1008111 GCF_043080045.1 Streptomyces sp. NPDC015125 | reverse complement strand
TGTACTCGGTCACGGCGACGTACAGCGGTGACGCCAACTTCACCTCCTCCAGCGGCACCGACACCCAGACGGTCACTCAGGCGTCGACGACCACCACGGTCACGTCCTCGCCGGACCCGTCCGTGGTCGGTCAGCCGGTGACCTTTACGGCCACCGTGGCGCCGGTCGCGCCGGGTGCGGGGACGCCGTCGGGCACGGTGGTGTTCGTGGCGACGGACGGGGTCACCACGGTGACGCTGACCGGCACGCTCAGCGGCGGCACGACCAGCGTCAGTACCAATGGCCTGGTGACGGCGGGCGTTTACACGGTCACGGCGACGTACAGCGGTGACGCCAACTTCACCTCCTCCAGCGGCACCGACACCCAGACGGTCACTCAGGCGTCGACGACCACCACGGTCTCGTCGTCGCCGGATCCGTCGGTGGTCGGTGAGTCGGTGACCTTTACGGCCACCGTGGCGCCGGTTGCGCCGGGTGCGGGTACGCCGACCGGCACGGTGGTGTTCGTGGTCACCGACGGGGTCACCACGGTGACGCTGACCGGCACCCTCAGCGGCGGCACCACCAGCGTCAGCACCAGCGGCCTGGTGACCGCGGGCGCGTACTCCGTCACGGCGACCTACAGCGGTGACGGCAACTTCAACGGCTCGGCCGGTACGGACACCCAGACGGTCGGCCAGGCGTCGACGACCACCACGGTCTCGTCGTCGCCGGACCCGTCGGTGGTTGGTGAGTCGGTGACCTTTACGGCCACCGTGGCGCCGGTTGCGCCGGGTGCGGGTACGCCGACCGGCACGGTGGTGTTCGTGGTCACCGACGGGGTCACCACGGTGACGCTGACCGGCACCCTCAGCGGCGGCACCACCAGCGTGACCACCAGCGGCCTGGTGACCGCGGGCGCGTACACGGTCACGGCCACGTACAGCGGTGACGCCAACTTCACCGGCTCCAGCGGCACGGACACCCAGACGGTCGGCCAGGCGTCGACGACCACCACGGTCTCGTCGTCGCCGGACCCGTCGGTGGTTGGTGAGTCGGTGACCTTTACGGCCACCGTGGCGCCGGTCGCACCGGGTGCGGGTACGCCCACGGGCACGGTCACCTTCGTCATCACCGGCGGTCCGACGCTGACCGGCACTCTCTCCGGAGGGACGACCAGCGTCACGACCAGCGCGCTGAACGCGGGTACTTTCCCCGTCACCGCGACGTACAGCGGTGACACCAACTTCGCGGCTTCCAGCGGCACCGACACCCAGACCGTCGCTCAGGCATCGACGACCACCACGGTCACTTCCTCGCCCGACCCGTCGGTCTTCGGGCAGACGGTGACCTTCACCGCCACGGTCGCGCCGGTCTCGCCCGGCGCCGGCACGGTGACCGGCTCGGTCGTCTTCGTCATCGCCGGTGGTGGGGGCGGCACGCTGACCGGCACGGTCTCCGGCGGCGTCGCCACCGTCACCACCAGCACACTCGACGCCGGTGTCCACAACGTCACCGCGACCTACAGCGGTGACGTCAACTTCACCGGCTCCAGCGGCACGGACACCCAGACCGTCAGCCAGGCATCCACGACCATCACGGCCACTTCGTTCCCCGACCCGTCCAACTCCGGTGACACGGTCGCGATCCTCGCGTTCGTCTCGGCGGTGGCGCCGGGCAGCGGCGTCCCGACCGGGACGGTCGCCTTCACCGTCACCGACGGCGTGACCACCATCAACCTCACCGGCACGCTCGACGGCTCCGGTGTCGCCGCGGTCAGCACCCCGCTGACCACCGGCCTTTACACCATCACGGCGGTCTACGCCGGTGACACCAACTTCACCGGCTCCAGCGACACCGACACCCAGACCGTCCTGTAACCTCCCGTCCCTTCTCCTCTCCCGTCCCTTCTCCCGTACAGCGCACCGGCGCCGGGCCGTCCGTGAGGGCGGCCCGGCGTCCTTCTGTGCCCCGCTGCCCCGCTCCCGTGCGGGGCAGCGGCGCCGGGGACGAGGACACCACCTCCTTGCACGGGGTCCTCGGGAGCCGTCTACGCTGGCTCCGCTCCAAAAGATGGTTACGGGGGAAGGCAAGGCATGGCAGAGAAAGCACGTCGGCGGCTGCGGTCGAGCACGGTGATACTGGGCGGGATGGGGGCCCTGGCCGCCGCACTGACGTCCTGCGGCTCCGAGCCCGACAAGCGCTGTGTGGACCGCAACAGCTACGACACCCTCCAGGGCTACCGCATCGTCGACTCCAAGAACTGCTCGGCAAGCGGCAGTTCGTCGTCCGGAAGCAGCAGCACCGGAAGCACCGGAAGCGGCGGATACGGCAAGAACGGCCGAGGCGGCGGCGCGGCCAAGACGCCCGTCGACGGCCAGTGGTACTACGACCCCGACAACGCCGGCGGCAAGTACGCCGACCAGGGCACCTTCAGCAAGACCACGGCCGTCAACCGAGGCGGCTTCGGCTGCTCCGGATCGGGCGGCCGGCACGGCTCCTTCGGCGGCTGAGCGGACCCGGAGCGGCATGGAACGCCACACCATCGAGCCCCGCCCCGGCTGGCAGCAGACCGTCGAGGCGCAGGGCCTGATCTACCCGCTGACCCGCTACCCGGACGACTCGCTGCGCCCGTACTGGGACGAGAGCGCCTACTACTCCTTCACCCTCCCCGAGGTCGAGGCCCTGGAGGACGTCGTCGAGGAACTGCACGGCATGTGCCTGGCCGCCGCCGAGCACCTCGTCGAGCACGACCGCCTCGCCGACCTCGGCATCGAGGACCCGCGGCTGGCGCGCCTGGTCGCCGAGTCCTGGCGCCGGCGCGGGGAACTTCCCTCCCTCTACGGGCGGTTCGATCTGCACTACGACGGCAGCGGCCCGGCCAAGATGCTGGAGTACAACGCCGATACCCCGACCTCGCTGGTCGAGGCGGCCGGCCCGCAGTGGTTCTGGATGGAGGAACGCTTTCCCGGCGCCGACCAGTGGAATTCGCTGCACGAGCGGCTGGTGGCGGCCTGGAAACGGCAGGCCCCGCTGCTGCCGCCGGGTGCGCCGGTGCACTTCGCGCACTCGGCGGGTGACGAGCTGGGCGAGGATCTGATGACCGTCGCCTATCTGGAGGAGACGGCGCAGCAGGCGGGCCTGGAGACGGTCGCCGTCTCCATGGAGGACATCGGCTGGGACCGGCTGTCGGGCCGCTTCGTCGACCAGCGGCTGCGCTTCATGCGGGCCTGCTTCAAGCTCTACCCGTGGGAATGGCTGGCCACCGACGACTTCGGCCCGTTCGTCCTGGACACCCTCGACAACGGCGGCGGTACGGGCTCCACTCTCTGGATCGAGCCCGCCTGGAAGATGCTGCTCTCCAACAAGGCGCTGCTGGCGATTCTGTGGGAGCTGTATCCGGGGCATCCGAATCTGCTGCCCGCCTACCTCGACGGGCCGCGCGAGCTGGCGCACACCCGTGGTTACGTCGCCAAGCCGCTGCTCGGCAGGGAGGGCGCCGGTGTCACCCTGCACGAGCCGGGCGCCGAGCCGGTCCTGCGCGGCCCCGAAGACCCCTGCTGCTACCAGGAGTTGGCGCCGCTGCCGGACTTCGACGGCAATCGGGTCGTCCTCGGTGCCTGGGTCGTCGAGGACGAGTCGGCGGGGCTCGGCATCCGGGAGTCGGCGGGGCCGGTCACCGATGAGTACGCCCGCTTTCTGCCGCATGTGATCCGCTGAGGCGGCGGGTCGGTGCAGCGGGGGCGCGGATGGACGGCCCGGCGTCGCAAGGACACCGGACGGGCGGCCGGCGGGCGGCACGCCGCTAGGCGTCACGGTCATGGCCGCGGTACTGCTGCGCGGCGGGGCCGTGCGAGTCCTTCTCTCTGTACGACGAGACACAGGCCTCCTTTGAGCTCGTGTCTGCCGGCCTCACCGTGAAGCAACCGAGTGAAATCGCCGAGTACGCCCAGACGTTCACCGAACTCGCAGGCATCGCTGTTTACGGGGCGGCAGCCAGGAAGCTCATTACCTCGGCAATCGACTCGCTCGGGTGACGGCGTGCAAGTACGTAGAAGTTCATTGAGCTGAGTCTTTCGCTCTCCATACCGTCGGGAAGACAAGCCGTTCACCCCGCGGAGACGTCATGACGAACCCCCATTCGGTACAGCCAACCGCCCGTTGAACTGCCCCTGGACGGCTGGCTACTGGAGGGCGGACCAGTCCCGGATGCACAGTGTGTGACGCCTTGGGACTCCAGCGGAGTGCGGCGTTGAAGCGAAACGACAAGGCTGAGGCATGTACTGCTGCCCGGGAGATCCGCGACCACGGCCGTGGGCACGCGGAGGCGTCATGACCACCCCCGAGCAGGACAGGCCGAGCATCAAGATCGTCGAGGACTGGTGGGCAGCACTCGGCGGAACCCTGGATCGCCACTCGAACACCGTGTTTGTGCCGCAGGGATCGAAGGTGCCCCCATGTCCGTTTCCGTGCTTCAACTGTCGCGCCAAGGGACGTCAGTGAATGCTCTGCGGCCACGGACACACGATGGCTGAAGAACAGGCCGTCCTGTGGGCCTGCCGCAGCTGACCGGCGGCAGTAGGAGCCTGAAGACTCCCGCCCCGGCGGCGGAAACCTGGACAGTCGAGCAGCCGGGGCGGGTGACCAACCGCAAAGGAAACCCCTTTGCGGCCTATGGGTCATGCCCTCGACGGTACGGCGGCATGGCTCCTCGGGAAAGAGGAGGTTGGTGAATGAGCGTGGTGAGCGTCGATACGTACGAGACGCGCACGCCCGATGCCGAAGGCTGGCGCGGTGTGCCCTTCCGACACGAGGTGGAGATGGAGGAGGACGGCGGCAAACACGATGGCGGCCCCATGCCCCCGGAGGCTCCGCGTGAACCGTCGCCGCAGGGCGGGAACGGTAAGTAGCCCACGCTGGTGAAGACAAAAGCGCCCCTGCTCCGGCACATGACCGGAGCAGGGGCGCGGTGCATTCAGCGGATGAGTTGCCGTGCGACAGGGCGCAGCTGGCGCCGCCGGCAAGGACGGCGAGGCTCGGCAGGGGCCACCGTGCGCGTTCAAGGGGGTCGAGGTGCCCGTCGTGTGAATCCGTCGAGGGGTCGCTCGGGCGCCCCTGCGGGGCTTGCCAGACCGGCCAGCAGGCCAGTGGAGAGGAGAGCCCTCGGCATTCGCGACTACTTGTTGTCGCTGTCCCCGCCACCGGGCTTCGGGTTGCGGGGCGCCTCCGGGGGAGTGGGCCCGCCGTCGTACTTGCCGTCGTCCGCCTCTATGTCGGCCGGGTGCCGGCAGGGGACTCCGTGCCACCCTTCGGCATCGGGCGTCCGCAGCCGGGGCGGGAGCCTGATACCGGCTGTCGCCGCACACACATGGCTCGGCCACACGCCGGGCCGTTCCTCATGGCCGACAAGCTACGAATGCAGAGGAGTTGGCCTCAACGAACTTGCGTCAACTTGCGCGCGCTCACCCCAGGGAATCGATCGCTGCTGTGATCAGAGTCCGTGCCGGAGTCCCGTAGACGGCCAATTCGGCGAGGCCCGCGAAGGTGTGGGCGTACATGCTGATCTCGTGCGGCTGTGTGACGGTGAGAAAGGCAGACACCAGCTCAACGCTGACTTGGGATTCATCGAAGATCCAGAAGTCCTCCACGGGCCACAGCGCGGTACGGTCCGCGTGCAGTGGGATCACCCCGAGGCTGATGTGGGGCAGCGCAGCCAGAGACAACAGGTGCGCAAGCTGGCCTGCCATGGTCGCAGTGCCGCCGATCCGGTGGCGAAGTGCGCTCTCTTCCAAGATCACAGCGAAGCGGCGCGGCCCTTCGTGCAGGATGCGCTGCTTGTCCACGCGGACCTGGACAGCTTCCTCCAGGTCGTCGGGGAGCGCCCGCCGGTCACGAATCGCCCTGAGGAGTGCCTCGATGTACGCACGCGTCTGGAAGGGCCCCGGGATCAGCCACGACGAGTAGGCGCGGAAGTGCCGCGTTCTTTCCCACAGCGGGAGAACCGATTCCTGTGCACGACGGAGTCCGGAGCGTTCCATGCGCCGCCACTCGACATACGCACCATCGATATTGCGTGCGGTGGCGATCAGGTCGGCCGTCTGTCCCCCCGCTCCACAGTGCAGCGCCCACACCCGCAGGTCATCGTCGGACGGCCCGGTGCGGCCGTTCTCGATGCGGCTGCACTTGCTCTCGTGCCAGCCGGCCCGGGCGGCCAACTCCCGTGCTGTCAGACCGGAATCCTTGCGCATCTCGCGTAGGCGCTCGCCAAGGGCCTTTCGGGCCTGCCGGATGCTGGACGAGGACGTCACGAGCGAGTCTTCCGAGTGCGTACCGTCAGACCGGCCGGTAGTCCTCGTGGGGAGTCGCCCGTTCCCAGATCGCTTCAAAAGCGGATACACAGGCGTGGACCACACCGGGTTCGGTCACCAGCTCTTCACCGGTCATCTCCCCGTCACCGGTGAAGTGGTTGAACAGCACCGACGAACGGTCGAAGACCCAGCAGTCGTTGCCCGGCAACAGCAACGATGAGGCTTGCGCACGGGGGAGCCAGCGCACCGACTCTCCGGCCTTGACGTTGTGTCCACCGGTGAGCGCGTGCTCGTACCGGATGTAGGCGGATACGGGTTCCGAGACGACCCGCGCTCGGCGTACCTCCACGCCACGGGCCACCGAGGCCGAGACAAGATCGATCCACCACGGCCATCGCTCGGCGGGATCGAAGTGGTTTCCGGCGGCCCACTCCTGATACGCCTCGTCCAGTGCGTATGCGTCCCTGGCCTCGAAGTGCCACGCGCAGTGCTGGGCCGACCGGAAAAGCTCCTCAAACATCGACTCCGCCGTCGCCACCGTTCACCTCCGGGAAGAACTGCATCATGCGCTTCGGGAACTCGATCACGGTCTCATGGCTGGGAACGTCCATCTGCGCCAGACGCTCGGAGTCCGTGACCCGCCACCCTTGCAGGATGTAGTTTCCGCTCTCATCGTCCAGGTACACAGTCGGGGAACCGTGTTCGGGCTTTCGGGATCCTTGCCCAGGCGGTGCAAAGCCATGGTGTCCTCCGTCGCCTCGGGTGACGATCAACATGTCCGAGCTTGTGCCTGCGCCGCCGCGGCGCGCCAGCGACTTGCACGAACTTCTAAGCATTGACCGGTGCCGGCCCGGTCGCGCCCCCGCACACCCCAGAGCAGATCCGCGCCGCCAAGGCCCTGCACCACGGCGTGCACGGACAGGTGCCCGCCTCACCCGAACGCCTCCGCCGGAAGCCGGGGCCCTTCGCCGTCGGCATCGTCCGGGGCGTCGTGGCCGAGGGCGGTCAAGCGCCCGCCCCGGCTCTCGGCCACCCGGCGCACATCGGCAAGGCTTGCGGTCAATTCAACGGCCAGCAGGTGCAGTTCTCCGGGCGTCCAGGCAAGTCCGGCAAGCATGCGGCGGGCTTCGTCGATGAGATCGTCGGCCGAGCTGAGCTGCTCTTCCTCGATCCGGTCGGCGACGCGGGAGACATAGCCGGTCCCGTCGCCTGCCAGGAAGCACGGTTTCCCGTCCGCGCTGGTCCATGGCAGCAGCCGGACGAAGACCCTCGCTGCAGCGTTGGGCATGTCGTCAACTCTCTTGTCGTTGAGGGCCACGCCCCCGGGCCGTTCCATCACGGTCACGGGGGTCCTCTCTGTCTCGCGGGGAGGGCCTTCCTCGCTCTGGGCAACCGGTCCGCTACGCCCAGCGGTACGGTGGCGGTGGAAGCGGCTTTTAAGAGCTTTAAGCGCTCGCGCACATCGGGGAGTTGAGGGCTAGTGGGCACTCGGGAACCGAACCGGCACCTTGAACGGCTCTACCGGCAGACCGGCTGGACGCTGCGGCAGTTCGTCCAGGCCGTGAACCGCATCGGCACCGAGCGAGGAACCCCGCTCAAGTACCGCGAGCCGTCGGCTCATCAGTGGTGTCAGGGGCACCTGCCGAAGGAGCAGACCAGACCGCTGATCGTGGAGGCCCTGGCACGGAAGCTGGGACGTCCGGTCACGCATGCCGAGGCTGGATTCCCTGCCCCTGTCAGCCGCTCGCACGCCATCCCGAGCGCGGTGGAAGGGCTGATCGATCTCAGTAGGGGAGACATGGACCCCTCACGCCGCAGCGTTCTCGGTATAGGGCTCTTTTCCGTTGCGCTGACCGTCCCCAATTGGCCGGATGTGGTGGGACGGATGGAAGCCGTTCAAGTCGGGCGAAATCTGCGCATCGGCATGCCGGAAGTTGAAACGGTCACCGCCATGACCGAACGGATCTCGGAACTCGACGACCAATTCGGTGGACGTCACGCTCGCCCCATGGCTGCGGCATTCCTCGTCAATACGGTGGCTCCGTACCTGCGGGCTGAGGCGCCGGAATCGGTACGCAAGGCAATGATGTCGGCAGCCTCCGACCTGTGCTATCTCACCGGATACATGGCTGTGGATGAGGGGGTGGAGGGGCTGGGGCAGAAGTATTATCTGAAGGCATTGGAACTGGCCGGAGCCTCTGAGGACCACCTCACGTATTGCACGACACTGCGGGGAATGAGTGTGCAGGCAGTTGACCTGGGGCACGGCCGGGAGGCCATGCGACTGGCCGATGCCGCTGCCGCCGCCTCTCCGCAAGCGGGCCCTCGTATGCTCGCCTTTCTTGCGGGCCAGCAGGCACATGCCGCTGCGCAAACAGGAGACAGTCACAAGGCCCTGGCACATCTCAATGAGGCCGAAATCTCCATGGAAAAGGCCGAGGCGCGAGCGAAAGCCTTTGGGTCCTATGACCCCTCAGCTCTGCACTACCACATCAGCCACGTTCGCCACGAGTTGGGAGACCTTCCCGGAGCCGTTGCGGCGATGCGGGAATCGGACAGGTTGTGTCACGACATCTACCGCCGGTCCCGGGTCAAGGAAAGGGCCACCCTCGCCGAGTTTCAACTTGAGGTGGGGCACCTGGAAGCGGCTTGTGCGACATGGAATGAAGCACTGGACGAATATCCCCTGGTGCAAAGCGGGAGGGTCGACCGGCGCATCGGGAAGATGTTCAAGCTCATCCGCCCCCACCTCAAGAACCACGCCGCCCGGGAACTCCACGAACGTGCCCGGCTCGTCACTCCGGCCTCGCTCCTCGCATAGGAGGACGGCGCACGAGGGAAGCCCGTCTTCGGCCCCCTCTCACCCCTCCAGCACGCCGCGCAGCTGGTCCAGGCCCCAGTCCAGGTCCTCCTTGCTGATCATCAGCGGCGGAGCGAGCCGGATGGTGGCGCCATGGGTGTCCTTGGCCAGCACCCCGCGCGCCATCAGCCGCTCGGAGATCTCCCGTCCGGTGCCGCGCGACGGGTTGATGTCCACGCCGGCCCACAGGCCGCGGCCGCGCACCGCGTCCACCGCGCCGCCGCCCACCAGCAGCCCCAGCGCGCTGTGCAGATGCTCGCCGAGCTCCATGGCCTGCTGCTGGAATTCACCGGTCCGCAGCATCGCCAGCACTTCCAGCGCCACCGCGCAGGCGAGCGGGTTCCCGCCGAACGTCGAGCCGTGCTCGCCCGGCGCGAACACGCCCAGCACCTCACGGGAGGACACCACCGCCGACACCGGCACCACACCGCCGCCCAGCGCCTTGCCCAGCACATACATGTCAGGCACCACGTCCTCGTGCTCGCACGCGAAGGTCCGCCCCGTCCGGCCCAGCCCCGACTGGATCTCATCGGCGATGAACAGCACGTTCCGGCTGCGGGTGAGCTCCCGTACGCCCGCCAGATAGCCGGGGGGCGGGACCAGCACCCCCGCCTCGCCCTGGATCGGCTCCAGCAGCACCGCGACCGTGTGGTCGTCGAGGGCGGCCTCCATCGCGGCCAGGTCGCCGTACGGGACGATCTCGAAGCCGGGGGTGTACGGGCCGAAGCCGGCGCGCGCCTCGGGGTCGGTGGAGAAGGAGACGATGGTGGTCGTCCGGCCGTGGAAGTTGTGGTCCGCAACGATGATCTTCGCCCGGCCGTCCGGGACGCCCTTGACCTGGTAGCCCCACTTACGGGCCGTCTTCACCGCCGTCTCGACCGCCTCGGCGCCGGTGTTCATCGGGAGCACCAGCTCCATCCCGCACAGCGCGGCCAGCTGCGTACAGAAGTCGCCGAACCGGTCGTGATGGAAGGCGCGCGAGGTGAGTGTGACCCGTTCCAGCTGGGCCTTGGCCGCGTCGAGCAGCCGGCGGTTGCCGTGCCCGAAGTTCAGCGCGGAGTACCCGGCGAGCATGTCCAGGTAGCGCCGGCCCGCCACATCCGTCACCCAGGCGCCCTCGGCGCTGGCCACGACGACGGGCAGCGGATGGTAGTTGTGCGCGCTGTGGGCCTCGGCGGCGGCGATGCTGCGTTCCGTGGACGTCACCGGTGACTCCGTTCGGTAGGCCGTGCGGGGCGCGGGCCTGCCGCGCCCCCTTCCATTGTTGCGCCGACCAGGACCGACGGGCCTGCGAAGATCCGCCGGACAGGGCCCGGGAGTGTCTTAGACTCTGGGTGCGCACCGCGACTGGCGTACGGGGAAACAACCTCGATGAAGCGGTGTGCGGCCACCATCACGAGGTGTCGCCCCGCCTGGGCACCCCGGGACCACGACCGGATCACCGATCGACCGCCCCGGAGGACGCCATGTCGCACGCCCCCCTGTCACAGCCCCTCACTCCGCAGCCCCTCACTCCGCAGTCCCTTCCGCATCCCGCGCTGAGCGCCGCCGACCCCGAACTGGCCGCGCTGGTCGGCGCCGAGGAGCAGCTCCAGGCCGACACGCTGCGACTGATCCCCAGCGAGAACTACGTCTCCGCCGCCGTCCTGGAAGCCACCGGCACCGTCCTGCAGAACAAGTACAGCGAGGGGTACGCGGGCCGTCGCTACTACGAAGGCCAGCAGAACATCGACCGTGTCGAGACGCTGGCCGTCGAGCGGGCCAAGGCCGTCTTCGGCGTGGAACACGCCAACGTCCAGCCGTACTCCGGCTCGCCCGCCAACCTCGCCGCCTACCTCGCCTTCGCCGAGCCCGGCGACACCGTGCTGGGCATGGCGCTGCCGATGGGCGGCCACCTCACGCACGGCTGGGGAGTGTCGGCCACCGGCACCTGGTTCCGCGGCGTCCAGTACGGCGTACGCGCCGACACCGCGCTCATCGACTTCGACGAGGTGCGCGACCTCGCCCGCAAGGAACACCCGAAGATCATCTTCTGTGGCGGCACCGCCGTCCCGCGCACCATCGACTTCGCCGCGTTCGGTGAGATCGCCCGGGAGGTCGACGCCGTCCTCGTCGCCGATATCGCCCATATCGCCGGCCTGATCGCGGGCGGCGCCCACCCCTCGCCCGTGCCGCACGCGGACGTCATCTCCACCACCACCCACAAGACCCTGCGCGGCCCGCGCGGCGCCATGCTGATGTCCCGGGCGAGCCATGCCAAGGCGGTCGACAAGGCCGTCTTCCCCGGCCTGCAGGGCGGTCCGCACAACCACACCACCGCCGCCATCGCGGTCGCCCTGCGCGAGGCGGCCGCCCCGTCCTTCCGGGACTACGCCCATGCCGTCGTCGCCAACGCCAAGGCGCTCGCCGAGGCGCTGCTGGCCCGCGGCTACGACCTGGTCTCCGGCGGCACCGACAACCACCTGGTGCTGATCGACCTCACCTCGAAGGACGTGCCGGGCAAGGTCGCCGCGAAGGCGCTGGACCGGGCCGGCATCGTCGTCAACTACAACACCGTCCCCTTCGACCCCCGCAAGCCCTTCGACCCGTCCGGCATCCGCATCGGCACCCCGTCCCTCACCTCCCGCGGGCTGGGCACGGACCGGATGCCGCTGGTCGCCGAGTGGATCGACCGCAGCGTCCAGGCCGCGGCGAACGGCGACGAGGAGGCGCTGGCGGTGATCCGTACGGAGGTGGCAGAGCTCATGGCCGCCTATCCGGCGCCGGGGCTCGCGACGGCCTGAGGGCCGCGTGCCGGTCCGGCTCACCGGCTGCCCGTGATCAGCCGGTGAGCCGGACCGGCAGGACGTGGGTGCTGTTGCCGATGAAGCTCGGGTGCGGCGGCAGCTCCGCGTCCGGCACGGCGAGGTCCAGCGCCGGATAGCGGGTGAAGAGCGCCTCCAGGGCGACGGTCGCCTCCAGCCGGGCCAGCGGCGCGCCCAGACAGTAGTGCGGCCCGTGGCCGAAGGAGAGGTGCCGGGCGGCGGGCCGCCGGGTGACGTCGAACCGGTCCGCGTCGGGACCGTGGGCGTCCGGGTCCTGACCGGCCGCGGAGTAGGAAGCCAGCATCGGTGTGCCGCGGGGGACGACCGTGCCGCCGATCTCCAGGTCCCGGACCGGGTAGCGGAACGGGAAGTGGGCGACCGGGCTGTCGTAGCGCAGCGTCTCCTCGACCACGTCGTCCCAGGTGGCCCGCCCGGTCAGCACCAGCTCCAGCTGCCTGCGGTCGGTACACAGGGCCCGGACCGCGTTGGTGATCAGATTGAGCGTGGTCTCGTGCCCCGCAACGATCATCAGCAGCAGGGTGCCGACCAGCTCCCGGGCGCTCAGGCGGTCGCCGTCCTCCTCCTGGGCGGCGAGCAGCGCGCTGGTCAGATCGTCGCCCGGGTCCGCCCGCCGGGCCTCGGCGACGTGGGTGAGGACGGCGATGATCTCGTGGTGGGCGGCCCGTGCCTCGTCGGCCGTGCCGGTCGTGCTCACGATCAGGTTCGACAGCTCGTGCAGCCGGTCGCGCAACGCGGCGTCCACACCCAGCAGTTCACAGATCACGCTCATCGGCAGGGGATAGGCGAAGTGCCGGCGCAGCTCCACCGTGCCATCGGCCGCGGCGGCACCCGGCAGCCCGTCCAGCAGCCCGGCCGTCAGCTCCACCACCCGGGGCCGCAGTGCCGCCACCCGCCGCGCGGTGAACGCCTTGGTCACCAGGCCGCGCAGCCGCCGGTGATCGGCCCCGTCGGCCGTGGTCATCCCGTCGACGGTGGCGAAGGTGGTCAGCGGCCAGCCGGGCGGCACGCTGCCGTCGTGCAGGGCGGTGAAGTGGCAGGCGTTCTTGGCGACTTCGGGGTGCGCAAGGACCTCGCGCAGCACCTCGTGGCGGGTGACGGCGACCGCGGGCACCTCCCCGGGCAGCAGGACGGGGACCACCGCTCCGGCCGCCCGCAGCAGCGCATCGGCCGCGGCCCGGCCGGCGCCGCCGGGGGCGAGCGGATACGGCGCCCCGTCGGAGCTTGCGGGAGGGGCGGCGCCGGGCGGGGGCGCGGGACGGCGGGTGTCGGCGGGGGACGCGGGACGGCCGGTGTCGGCCGGGGAAGCAGGACGGCGGGCGTCGGTCATCGGCGGTCCTCGCAGATCGGGACGGAGCACGGAGCACGGAGCAGGGAGCACGGAGCACGGAGCAGGGAGGACGGAGCACGGAGCTCCGAGCTCCGAGCCACGATTCCAGCTCCCGGCCGCCCCGAACAGGCCGCCTCCGCCCCCGGTGGCGGCGTCCCACACCGCGCGACCTGCACGCGGGCGGTCCGCGGCTCCTTCCCCCCGCCTTGCCCTGCCTTCCCCTGCCTTCCCCTGCCTTCCGTCACCTTGCGCCGGTCCCCCCTTGCGGACCTGAGACAATCGGTGGCATGGCTCTCGATCGCCCGCCCGTCGCCCAACACCACCCTCAGGGGAATGGCTCCGCCATGCAGAGTTCTCCGCGTGTGCTCTCCGGTATTCAGCCCACCGCCGGCTCCTTCCACCTCGGCAACTACCTCGGTGCGGTGCGCCAGTGGGTGGCGCTCCAGGAGTCCCACGACGCGTTCTACATGGTGGTCGACCTGCATGCGATCACCGTCCCGCAGGACCCGGCCGAGCTGCGCCGCAACACCCGGATCGCGGCCGCCCAGCTGCTGGCCGCCGGCCTCGACCCGGAGCGCTGCACGCTCTTCGTCCAGAGCCATGTGCCCGAACACGCCCAGCTCGGCTGGGTGATGAACTGCCTCACCGGCTTCGGCGAGGCGTCGCGGATGACGCAGTTCAAGGACAAGGCCGCCAAGCAGGGCGCCGACCGCACCTCCGTCGGCCTCTTCACGTACCCGATCCTGCAGATCGCCGACATCCTGCTCTACCAGGCCCACCAGGTCCCGGTCGGTGAGGACCAGCGCCAGCACATCGAGCTGACCCGCGACCTCGCCGAGCGCTTCAACGGCCGTTACGGCGCGACGTTCACGATCCCGGCGCCGTACATCCTCAAGGAGACGGCCAAGATCTACGATCTCCAGGACCCGTCGGCCAAGATGAGCAAGTCGGCCGCCAGCGCCAAGGGCCTGATCAACCTCCTCGACGAGCCGAAGGTCTCCGCGAAGAAGGTCAAGAGCGCGGTCACCGACACCGACACCGTGATCCGCTACGACGCGGAGAACAAGCCCGGTGTCTCCAATCTCCTCACCATCTACTCCACCCTCACCGGCACCACGATCCCGGAGCTGGAGCAGAAGTACGAGGGCAAGATGTACGGCGCTCTCAAGACCGATCTCGCCGAGGTGATGGTCGAATTCGTCACACCGTTCCGGGACCGTACGCAGGAATATCTGGACGACCCCGAGACGCTGGACTCGATCCTGGCCAAGGGTGCGGAGAAGGCTCGTGCGGTGGCCGCCGAGACCCTCGCCACCACCTATGACCGGCTCGGATTGCTGCCGGCCAAGCACTGACGGCACCGTCCGCGCACGGCCGGGAGCGTCCGCAGGGCGGGCCACAACCGGCCGCGCGGACCGCACAGGACCCGGGGCCCCCACCCGTGGGGGCTTCTGTGCCTGCGCACAAGACGGCCGAGGACGCTCCCCGCGAAGGGCGCGCACCCGGCACACTAAGAGGGTGCGCGAGCGCGCCGCACATACGTCAGGAGGGAGAACGCAGTGGGGACCGTAACGCTGGGCGTTTCGATCGCGGTCCCGGAGCCGTACGGCAGCTTCCTCCAGAGGAAGCGCGAGGGCTTCGGGGACTTGGCCGCACCCGGCATCCCCACGCACATCACCCTCCTCCCGCCGACGGAGGTCGGTGCCGAAGCGCTGCCCGGCATCGAACGCCACCTCGCCGAGGTCGCGGCCGGCTGCCGCCCCTTCCCGCTGCGCCTGGAAGGCACCGGGACCTTCCGGCCGCTCTCCCCGGTCGTCTATGTGAAGGTCACCGAGGGCGTGACGGGCTGCACCGCCCTCCAGGCCCGGATCCGCGCCGCATCCGGCCCCTGCGCACGCGAGCTGCAGTTCCCGTACCACCCGCATGTGACCGTCGCCCACGGCATCGACGAAGAGGCCATGGACCGCGCCCAGGCCGGGCTCAGGGACTTCTGCGCCACCTGGACGATCGGTGGCTTCGCGCTCTACGAGCAGGGCCCGGACGCGGTGTGGCGGCTGGAGCGGGAGTACCCCTTCGGGCCGCAGACCGCCGCCGTCCCGCGCCAGGCCGCCGATCTTTCCCGGCCGCCGGCCGCCTCCTGCTGACCGTGGGGGCCGGCCCGTAGGGGGCCCCGGGGCATTCCTGGGGGGCATCCCGGGGCCTGTCTTCACGGTCCCGCCGTTCACGGGATGCCCCGCAGCCGGGATACCCGGAGGTCAGGGCGCGTCTTTCCGATCGGCCCCGGCAGTCGCCTGACATCCTGCACGGACCGGCGGGCAGAAGGGCACGAGGGCACGAGGGCAACGGACGCCCTGGGCCGCACGAGGGGAACGCCATGGACTGGTTGCGCAAACTGCCCGGGATCGGACCGGCCGTCACCTGGCTGATGACCACCCACCTCTGGCGTGCCTATGAGCGGATGCTCCGGGTGCACTGGACCCGGCTCGCCGCCGCGATCACCTTCACCAGCTTCGTCGCGCTCTTCCCGCTGCTCACCGTCGCCGCCGCGATCGGTGCCGCGCTGCTCAGCGACGACCGGCTGCACACGCTGGAGGGCAAGATCGCCGAGCAGCTCCCCGGTATCTCGGGACAGCTCGACATCGCCGCACTCGTCGACAACGCCGCCACCATCGGCCTGGTCGCCGGTGCCGCGCTGCTGCTCACCGGCATCGGCTGGGTCGAGTCACTGCGCGACTGCCTGCGCGCGGTATGGGAGAAGGACAACGAGAAGACCAACTTCTTCCTCGGCAAGCTCCGGGACGGCGTCCTGCTGCTCGGGGTCGGCGGCGTCGCCGTGCTCTCCCTCGCCTGCTCGACCTTCGCGTCCGCCGCGGTGGGCAGGGTGGCCGATGCGATCGGTCTGCCGGAGGGCGGCATCGGCAGTGTCCTGCTCTCGGTCGCCGGCTTCGTCATCGCCGTCCTCGCGGACTTCCTGCTGCTGGCCTACATACTGACCAGGCTCCCCGGCGTCCATCCGCCGCGCCGCGCCGTAGTGGTCGCCGGCCTCCTCGGCGCGATCGGCTTCGAACTGCTGAAGCTGCTGCTCAGCGGCTATCTCCAGGGCGTCGCCTCCCGGAGCATGTACGGCGCCTTCGGCACCCCGGTCGCGCTGCTGCTGTGGATCAACTTCACCGCGAAGCTGCTGGTGTACTGCGCTTCCTGGACGGCCACGGAGGGCGAGCAGCGCGCGGAGGGCGAGGATCTCAAGGTGCCGGAGGGGCCTGCGCGGGGTCCGGAGGGGCGGGAGGTGCCGGACGGGCCGGCGGGGCCGGCAGGGCCGGAGCGGCCGGAGGGACAGGAGCACCCCCGGGGGGCCTGACGCCATCCGCCCTCACCGCATCCGCGCCCGCCCGCCTGCACCGCATCCGGGCCCGCCCGCCTGCCTGCTCCGGGCCTGGCTGCCTGCACCGCATCCGGGCCCGGCCGCCTGCACCGTATCCACGCCCGCCGGCCTTTACCGCACCCGGGCCTGGCCCAACTCCTGCTCGCCCTACGTCACTTCCGGTCCCGGCGGCCCCGCAGCAGCTCCGGCAGCGGCCGACGCCGGTGCACGGCGAACGCCACGATGCCCAGCAGTGCCAGCACGCCGCTGCCGATGCCCACCGCGGTCCATGCGCCGTCCGCGCCGCCGGTGCTGTTCAGCGCGGCCTGGGTGCTCTCGTGCGCGCCCTTGCCCTTGGCGTTCTCGGCGCCGGTGCCGTCGTCCTCGCTCCTGGGGCCGACGAGCCGGCCGACCGGGTCCACCTTGTCGGCCGCCGCAAAGCCCCAGTCGAGCAGCTTGGCGGCCTCCTTGTAGGCCTCGTTGTGCTCCTTCTTCTGCGGGTTCATGACCGTGACGAGAAGCTTGCGGTCGCCGCGCTGGGCGACGCCGGTGAAGGTCGACCCCGCGTTGGTGGTGGAGCCGTTCTTCACCCCCGCGATACCGGGGTACGGCTTGATGTCGTAATCGCCGCTGAGCAGCCTGTTGGTGTTCTGGATGCCGAAGGTCGCCCGCTTGCCGCCCTTGCCCTCGTTACCGGGGAACTGCGCACTGGCCGTCGAGCAGTACTCGCGGAAGTCGGCGTTCTTCAGCCCCGCCCGGGCGAACAGGCTCAGGTCGTACGCGCTGGAGACCTGGCCCGGCGCGTCATAGCCGTCCGGGGTCACCACATGGGTGTCGTTGGCGTTCAGTTCCTTCGCGCGCTGCTGCATCTGCGTGACGGTGGTCTTCGTCCCGCCGTTCATCGCGGAGAGCGTGTGTACCGCGTCGTTGCCGGACCGCAGGAAGACACCCAGCCACAGGTCGTGGACCGTATAGCTCAGGTTCTCCTTTATCCCGACGAGGCTGCTGCCGGCGCCCATCCCCGCCAGGTCGGCGGGCTTGACCATGTGCTTCTGGTTCTTGGGGAACTTCGGCATCACCGTGTCGGCGAACAGCATCTTCAAGGTGCTGGCGGGCGCGAGCTGCCAGTGTGGGTTCTTGGCGGCCAGCACCTTGCCGGACGCGGCGTCGGAGACGATCCACGAGCGGGCCGTGAGCGTGTCCGGGCCCGGCAGCTTGGGGGCGCCGGGCTTCAACGCCACGTGGACGCCGGGAGTGCCCAGCCGGTCCCCGCCGATCTGCGACATCGTCGCCGGCGGCGCGGGAGCCTTGGGGTCGGCGTGTGCGGTGCCGGCCAGCAGCGGGGAGGCCAGCAGCCCGGAGGCGGCCAGCGCGGCGGCGGTGCGCAGGGGGAAGCCGTTGCGCGCCGCGCCACCGGCACTGCCGGTGGCGGCCGAGGCAGCCGATGCGGTCGGGGCAGCCGAGGCGGCCGGGGCGGTCGGATCGGTGGAAGCCGTGGAAGCCATGGAAGCTGTGGAGGCCATGGAAGCCGTGGAAGCACAGAAGGTCGTCGGCACGTCGGTGAACGTACCCGCCTTTGCCCGGGGCGCCGACAGCACCCCACGGAAGAGTGCCCCTGCCGACCGCCGGATGGAGCCGCTGCCCATACTGGGACGTATGAAGCTCTCTCGCCCCGTGTCCTGGTTCCTGCTCGCCTTCGGGGTGTGGAGCTGGTTCATCTGGATCACTTTCGTCAAAAACCTCTGGAAGGACGGGAGCGGTCTCGCCTTCGACGCTGCGGGTGACCCGACGGCCTACTTCTGGGTCCATCTGCTGCTCGCGGTGGCTTCCTTTCTCTTGGGGACGGTGATCGGCGTGATCGGGTTCCGCGGCGTACGTGCCCTGCGCCGCGAGGCCGCACAGGACACGTCCGACCAGCCCTCCGCCCCCTCCTCGTCCGCCTCCTGACCCACGGGCACGGGCAGCCGCCGTGATCTTCGCCCTGATCGTGGTCCCGGTCCTCGGACTGTTCTTCGGCGTGCACCGCTATTTGTGGTGCCGTCTCGTCCGCGACACCACCACACCGCACAGCCGGCCCCGCCGAGCGGGCACGGCCGCCGCCTTCGCCCTCCCCCTGACGGCCCTCGCCGCCCTGCTGGCCGGCCGCGTCGGCGCCCCCTTCCCCCTCCAGCAGGCACTGGCCTGGCCCGGCTTTCTCTGGCTGGCCCTGGTGCTCTATCTCACACTGGCGCTGCTGGTGGGGGAGGCGGTCCGGGCGGCCGGGCTCCGGGTACTCCGCGACCACGAGCCGGATGCGGGGACGTCGTCGAATGCGGGGGTGTCGCCGGATGTGGAGGCGCCGCCGGATGCCGGGGCGCCGCCGGACGCGAGGACGCCACCGGATGCCGGGGCGCCTCCGGATGCCGAAGCGCCTTCGTCCGCTGGAACCTCGCCGTCCGCTGTGACGCTGCCGGGCTCCGGGATGCTGCCGGAGTCCGGGGCGCCGCCCACCGCCGTCCCGGCTCCCGCCCCGTCCTCGGATCCACCGGGCCGCCCGTCCTCGGATCCACCGGGCGGCCCGCCCGCGGATCCACCGGGCGGCCCGCCCGCGGACCCGCCCGGCGCCCCGTCCTCGGACCTGCCCCGCACCCCGTCCCCCTCCTCGGCGCCCACGCTCCTGCCGCCCGGCACCCCCGCCCTGCCGCCGCTCGCCGTACCGCCCCGCCGTCTCTTCCTCGCCCGGGCGGTCGCCGCCGGTGCCACCCTCGCCGCCACGGCCGCCGTTGGCTACGGCACGGTGACCACCCTCCGCGGCCCGGCCGTGAAGCGCGTCACCATCCCCCTGGCCAAACTGCCCCGCGCCGCCCACGGTTTCCGGATCGCCGTCGTCAGCGATATCCACCTGGGCCCGATCCTCGGCCGCGCCCACACCCGGCGGGTCGTCGAGGCGATCAACCGCACCAACCCCGACCTGGTGGCCATCGTCGGCGACTTGGTCGACGGCAGCGTCGCGAACCTCGCCCCGGCCGCCGAACCGCTGCGCGGACTGCACTCCCGATTCGGGGCATATTTCGTCACCGGAAACCACGAGTACTACTCGGGCGCCGCCCCCTGGGTCGACCACATAAGGGAGTTGGGCATCCGCCCCCTGGAGAACGCCCGCACCGAACTCCCCGGCTTCGATCTCGCCGGCGTCAACGACATCGCGGGCCAGACCGAACAGGCGGGCCCGGACTACGACCTGGCCCTGAGCGGTCGGGATCCCTCGCGCGCCGTCGTCCTGATGGCCCACCAGCCGGTCACCATCCACGACACCGTGCGGTTCGGCGTGGACCTCCAGCTCTCCGGCCACACCCACGGCGGCCAGATGTGGCCCTTCACCTACATCGCCGCCGCCACCAACCCCACCGTCGCCGGCCTGGAGCGCTACGGCGACACCCAGCTCTATGTCACCCGCGGCGCGGGCGCCTGGGGACCGCCGGTCCGGGTGGGAGCGCCACCGGATGTCACGGTCGTCGAACTCGCGTCGCTGCGGGCGTGACCGGGCCCCGGAAGAGTTGCGCCACGTAGGTAACAACCCGTCGACAAACTACGGTCGCATCGTGCAATAAATCGTACACATTCCGACATTCGATCTTGCAACGAACGCTGTCAACTCCCTAGTCTTGTCAGTCTTTACGCTGCCCATACCGCAGGCTTCGCCGGCCTGTGAGATGGGCCAACGGGGGAGTGGAACCAGTGGGTGAGCAGTTCAGGGTCGACCTCGACGAGCTCGACAGCGTCGTGCGCAAACTCAAGCAGCTTCGCGGCGACATGGACAAACCCAGCCAGAAGATGAAGTACAGCACCGCCATCCCGAAGTCGGCATTCGGCTCCAGCTTCAACGAAGCCGAAAGCATTTCTGCGTCGCACGACAAGATGCAGGAATACATGTCCCAGGTGATCACTGCGCTCCACAAACTCATCACGGAGTTCGGCGACAAGACCGAGCGCAGCCGGGGCGCGTACGAGGACCAGGAGCAGGAGACCAAGGCGTCCATGCGGCAAAGCGGCTGAGTCCACAGTTAATCGACGCCAGACTGACGATCAGGGGGGGCCATGTCCGACGTGCCCGCGGATTCCGGCAACAAAGACTACGAAAAGACGATCAAGGAAAAGAACCGAAAAGAGCAGATCAAGGAAGACTTCGGTTCGCACAAGGTTATCCCGAAGTCCGACTCCGACTTCCATCACCACGGACTCGACGCGCTACGGGCAATGGTCAAGAATTCTAACCCGGGTGCTATTGAGAGTGCGGGTGATCACTGGCGCGCGTCGGCTGACCTCCTTGCAGGTGAAGACGGGCGCGGCGGAATCCGTAAGGCGTTCATGGACGCTGTCGATCACGCCTCGGCGCACTGGCATGGCGCCGCGGCGGATGCCTTCCGGCGAGAATCGCAAAAGGTTCTGTCCAAGATCGACCGGACCTATGGCCATGCGAGGAGCGTGGAGACTGCCCTCATCGGAGGTCGCGGGACCGGGGCGAAGGGCAGCATTGCGCACAGTGTGCGTGAAGCAAAGACGGCCATGTCGAAGATCGAGGATGCCGGAGACGTCGAGGGCCTCTTCGACACCAACGGTAAAGACGGCGATGACGCTCAGTTCCACAAGGACATGGCCAACCCGAAGATGGACGCCAAGATGGCGCTTGAGCTCAACCGGGACAGTCTCTCCCTGAGTAAAGAGCGTCAGGTTGAAGCAGTCATCGTCATGGAAGAGCTGGCGCACAATTACCGGCAGAACCACCCGAGTATTTCCGAGAGCATCGGCCCCCCGCCCGGATCTGGCCATGACTGGCCGACCGAGCCGAGGCAGCCTGCGCACCCGGCGCCCGTCAATATGCCGACCCCCGGCGGCCCGCGCGTCAAGCCGTCCAAGCTTTCCCCACACGCGCCGAGCGGCCCGAGTGCGCCGTTCGATCCAGGCAGGGGGGAGATCAACCCCTCGTCCCCTCCCGTGCGGACGGGCCTTGACGGGCTGCACAACGGCACCTTGACGCCGGCCAACCCGGTGACTCCCGGCGGCCCTCCCGTCGGCGGTGGCGGGCACAGCACCGTTGGGGGTGGCGGCGGTTCGACCGGCATGCCCGGCGGAATGATGCCCGTTATGCCCGGTAAGGGAGGCGGATCCGTGGGGCCCGGCGGCAGTGGCCGCAGCGGAGCCATCGGCGGCCGATCCGGAGCGGGCCGTGCAGGTATGCCCGGCGGAACCGGATCTGGAGCGGGGCGTGCGGGCATGCCCGGCGGCGGCATGGGTGGCGGAGCCGGAGGCGGCGCCGGCCGCGGTGGTGCTGCCGGGCGCAGCGGTGCGCAGGCCCGTACCCGTGGTGGCATGGCCGGTAAGCCGGGCACGCCCACGGGTGGCACCAAGCAGGGCGGCTCCGGGCTGCACCGTAGCCGCGGGGGCACGAAGGCAGGCCAGGGCATGGCAGGCGCCCCTGGAGCCAAGGGGAACGGCAAGGGGGAGAAGGAGCGCACCACCAAGCAGCGCCCCGACTACCTGATCGAGGATGAAGAGACGTGGACTCCGCAACGTAATGTGGCGCCGCGAGTCATTGAGTAGGACGGCGAACGCCGACGACGCCGTCGGCGTGAGGGGTGCTCCGTACGTCCTCGTACGGAGCACCTCGTCAGGCGGTCATCATCCGCCCGGAACGGAAGCAATGAGGAGCAAGGCATGAGGGTCACACGAACTCTGCGCGCGACCATCGGTGCTGCGCTGACCGGAGCGCTGTTTCTGGCCACGGGCGGCTCGGCAGTAGCGGACCAAAACAGGGACGCTCAGTGGCCGTTGACCGCCTTCGGCGCCCAGGATATCTGGAAGAAGGCCACGGGCAAGGGCGTCACTGTGGCTGTCATCGAGCACGCGTTCCGCACCACTCATCAGGACCTCACGGGCCGTTTTCTCCCAGGCAAGGACTTTCCCAATCCGTCGAAGAATGATGCCCGCGGTCCGGTTCTGAAGCCAGGTGAAGACCGTCGCGATCACGGTACCGAAATGGCCGGTCTCATTGCCGGGCAGGGGCATGGTCCCGCTGGCTCTGCAGGTATGAAGGGGCTGGCACCCGGGGCGAAGATCTTGCCCTTGACGGCGGACAAGATGAGTGCGAGTGCAACTCGCTATGCGGTGGATCACGGGGCCGACGTCATCAACATGTCATTCCTGGCGGACGTGAATGCGCCGGACGTTTGTGAATCCATCCACTACGCGGTGGAAAAGGGCGTCGTGGTGGTAGCGGGCGTCGGCAATGATGGGACGTCGGAGAAGCATATTCCGGCCGCCTGTCCCGGTGCGATCGGTGTCGGTGCAGTCGATGAGTACGGGAAGGTCTGGTCGATGAGCAACTACAACTCCGCTGTCGATCTTCTTGCGCCCGGCGTGGACGTTCCGGTCCTAGGCGGAAAGAGCGATTCTCACTACGGCACGACCAAGGGTACTTCCGTCGCCACCGCCTACGTCTCCGCTGCAGTCGCCCTGCTCCGCGAAAAGTACCCCGACCTCACTCCGGGGCAAATCGCCAACCGCCTTGTGAAGACGGCCAGTTTGACCCCTGCCGTAAAGAAGAAGCACCTCAAGCTTCCTGATGCTCATTACGGGTATGGCTATATCGTTCCCGAGGCAGCCCTGAACGAGAACATCCCCGCAGGCCCCGCGCAGGGCCCCCTTCCCATGCCGGAGGGAAAGGCGTCCAAGTGGCCTGTCAGCGCGGGCGTGAAAAATGGACCGAACCCGAACCCGCCCATGGGTAAGGGGGAAAAGCTCATGATCGTCGCTGGCATCGGCGTCGGTGTGCTGGCTGTCATCGGGGCCGTCGTCGGCATCGTGGTGTCCCGTCGTCGCAAGAACGCCGTCGGTCAGAGCTGGGGCTGAGGCGGCTGCCGCAGCCACCTGGTTCACCGCGCCGGGTCAGTGGACGTGGATCAATTGGGGTACTTCTCAAAGCCGTTGAGGGGTGCGTCAAGGAGCTCAACGGGACCCGGGCGGCGCTGCCACCTGTCCGTGCCGATCAGATCGGCACGGACAGGCTCGACGCGGCGTGTGACGGTTCCGGGAGCGCCGGAAACATGGGCCCGAACAGGCCAGGAAGATGATCGACGCCTCAACGTGGGCGTGAAGGCCAACGAGTAGCTGGGACGACCCCGAGGACGGCCTCCACGGCGACTGGCCGAAGGAGCCCTTGAAGGAGCCCTTGAAGGAGCCCTTGAAGGAGCCAAGCATGAGGGTCACCCGGACACTGCGCGCGACGGTGGGTGTCGCGCTGACCGGCGCGCTGCTCATCACCGCGAGCGGTACCGCCTCCGCAGACCAAACACGTAAGGATCTGTGGCCGTTGGAGGCGTTCGGGGCCGAGCAGCTGTGGAAGGACGCCACCGGCAAGGGCGTGACGGTGGCTGTGCTCGACACGGGCTTTCGGAAGACCCATCAAGATGTGAAGGGGCAGTTCCTTCCCGAGCCGTATTTCGGGAAGGCGACCCAGGCGGAGGGGGCCAAAAACCTCAAGCCGGGTGAGGATGTCCTCGACCACGGTACCGGCATGGCGGCGATCATCGCGGGCCACGGACACGGTCCGGGGGGCTCTGAAGGCGTCAAGGGGCTGGCGCCTGAAGCCAAGATCCTTCCGGTGCCGGAGTACAAGAACACCGGGATGGCCACGCGCTGGGCCGTAGACCACGGTGCCGACGTCATCAATATGTCCTATAGCGAGGGTCGTTCGGCTGACACCTGCGAATCCATCCACTACGCAATTTCACGGGGCGCCGTGGTGGTGGCCGGTATGGGTAATGACGCAGCGACCGAGAAAAGCTATCCGGTGGGCTGCCCAGGTGTGATCGGTGTCGGTGCGATCGACCAATACGGCAAGTCGGCCGAGTTCAACAACTACAACTCCGACATGGACTTGCTCGCGCCCGGGGTGGAGATCCCCGCCGCGACGGGCAGGAGCGACTCGAGCTACCACACGGAGAACGGCAACTCGGGCTCCACTGCCTACGTCTCCGCCGCGGCCGCCCTCCTCAAGGAGAAGTATCCCGACCTCACTCCCGGCCAGATCGCCAACCGGCTGGTGAAGACGGCCGGCCTGCCCAAGGACCAGCAGGGCCTCAAGCTCCCGGACACGCACTACGGCTACGGCTTCATCCAGCCCGGCCCCGCCCTGCGGAAGGACATTCCCGAGGGCGCCAAGGAGGGCCCGCTGCCGATGCCGAAGGGGAAGGCGTCAGCGCAGCTCGATGCCGGCGCGCCGGACCCCGACCCGCCGATGGGCGGCAAAGCGGCGATACATCAGGCCCTGCTCTACGGCGGCATCGGCCTCGGTGTTCCGGTGGTCGTCGGGGCCGTCGTCGCCCTCGTCGTGGTGTCCCGTCGCCGCAAGAGCGCCGGTGGTCAGAGCTGGGGCTGAGGCGCCTGCGGCAACCGCAGAGTGCGTCACTGGCAGGTCAGCGGTAGCAGCCGCGGAAAGAGAAGAGCATGACGGACGAAGCGCAGAATCCGGCACCGCTGAAGGCCCCTGACGTGGCGCAGGTGCTGAAGGTCAACCGTTTGGTCCTGGCTCGACTCATGGCCGTGCGGCTACTGATCACCGTGGTACTCGTGGCAGGCGCAGTGGCTTTGTCCCGCATGACAGAGTCGGACTCGGTCTTCCTCACCCTGCCCATTGTCGCCGGTGTTTTCGTGTTCGTCGCTACGGTGCACCGCCTCATCTACGGAATCCGTGTCACCCAATGCGCAAGAGCGCTTCGCGACTATCCGATGGAGTTCCATCCTCGGGTGATCAAAAAGCGTGAGCGGTGGACTCAGTACGGCAATGTCTACGAGGTCCGTGTGACGACGCGCGGGCAGCACGGGGCGCCGCTGATGCTGGCGGTCAATGCGGCCGGTCGCCGCCGTTGGCCGGAGGGGGTGACGGAAAGCGGCGCGTGGCTCGCGGGTGACCTGCCCTTCGGTGGTGTTCTGGTGGTTCCGGGGAGTAACGCGATGCTGTTTCTGAAGCCGGCGGACTGGGAAAAGACCGCACGGAAACGGGAAGAAGCCGGTGCCGAGCGCACGGCGAGGGCGGAACGGGCGAAGCTCAACAAGAGGACACAGTGGGCGGTGATGATGCGCTCGAGCGCATGATCACCACGGGTATCACGGGCGCGCCGGGGCTTCATGTTGCCGCTGCCCGGCGGTGTGGTTCGGGGTCCGTACCCGGTGGCGGATAAATGAGGCGACGGGTCCGGGGATTCGCTGTTACCTTTCCACTCCATGGACCCCGTAGGTGAAAAAGAAATACGTGCCTCGTTCGTCAACTGCTCGAAGGGTGAGGCGAGCAGACTCCATCTGCCGACGGGTCTGACCGAACTTCCCTGGGCCGACCTGGATTTCCTGGGATGGCGGGATCCGGGGGCGCCGGACCGGAGTTATCTGGTCGCGCCGCGGGATGGCGAGATCATCGGGGTGACGCTGCGGCGGCCGCAAGGTGTGCGGCGGAGCTTCACGAAGACGACGGTGTGCTCGGTCTGTGTGACCGGGCATCCGGGATCCGGCGTCAGCCTGCTGGCCGCGCGCCGGGCCGGTCCTCTGGGGCGGCAGGGCAATACCGTCGGGACGTACCTGTGCGCCGACCTTGCCTGCTCTCTCTACGTCCGGGGCCGCAAGCGGTCCCAGCTCGCCGGCCGGCATGAGGAGACGCTGCCGCTGGAGGAGCGGATCGCCCGTACCGTACGGAACCTGGACGCCTTCCTGGAAAAGGTCCTTGAGGGCGATCGATAGGGACAGCTCAACTCGGCACATCAGCCGTTGAGTTGCAGGTTCCGGCGGCCGCCCGGATGCTACCCGCGGGTTTCGGTTGCGGCAATCCACCCCTCGGACAGATCCTCGTGTCCACGCCGTGCGGGCAGCGGCGCAGAAGCAGGGGGGGCGATGTGCTGCGAGTGCACTTCACCGCGCAGGATCTGGCGCGTACGCGAGTGGCCGAGGGGGCCGACCCGCTCTGGGAGACGGTGCTGAGCCTGCACAGCCTGCGGGAGGACCGGACCGATCCGGCGCTGGCGGCCTGGCGGCAACACGCCGTGCGGCACGGACCGGGGCCGCTGCGCACGCTGTTCGCGCTGGTCCCGCCCTACGGGTACTTCCCGGACTTCCTTACGCCGTCTGCGTCCCAGTACGGGGTCGAGTCCGGTCTGGAGGCCGTGATGAGCACCCCGCGGCAGCGGCTGCGGACCGAGCTGACCCGGCTGTCGGGGCATCGGGCGCTGCCGGGATGGGCGCGCGGCATCGGTGAGGGGGAGCCGGCCGCACTGCGGCAGCTCGCGCGCAGCTTGCGGACGTACCACCATCTGGCGGTGGCGCCGGCCTGGCCGCGGATCGCCCAACGGGTCGGAGCGGACCGGGAGTTGCGCAAGCATGTGCTGGCGCAGTCCGGGGTGGAGGCGATGCTGCGGACGTTCGGGGCACCGATACGCTGGCGGCCGCCGGTGCTGGAGGTCGGCTATCCGGTGGAGCGGGAGCTGCACCTGCAGGGGCGGGGCCTGGTCTTCGTCCCCTCGTACTTCTGCTGTGACCATCCGCTGGCGTTGGTGGACGAGGAGCTGCCGCCGGTGCTCGTGTACCCGGCGCGGGAGACGGCGCGGGAGACGGCGGGCGGACAGGCCGAAGGGCCCCGCCTCCGGGGTTACGGAGGCGGGGCCCTTCGGGACGTACCGGCTCTGTTCGGCGGCCGGGGCGGAACCCGGATCGCCGCCGCCAGGCGCTGAGCGCTCGCCTGGGGCCAGGGGAGCGCTCAGGGGTGTCCCTGAGGGAGCCCCGGGGCGCGCGCCCACGGTCCGTCAGAAGCGACGGGTGATCAGCGCGCGCTTGACTTCCTGGATGGCCTTGGTGACCTCGATACCGCGCGGGCAGGCGTCCGTGCAGTTGAAGGTCGTCCGGCAGCGCCAGACGCCGTCCTTGTCGTTGAGGATTTCGAGCCGCTGCTCGCCGCCCTCGTCGCGCGAGTCGAAGATGAAGCGGTGCGCGTTGACGATCGCCGCCGGGCCGAAGTACTGGCCGTCGTTCCAGAACACCGGGCACGAGGACGTGCAGGCGGCGCACAGGATGCACTTGGTGGTGTCGTCGAAGCGCTCGCGGTCCTCGGCGGACTGGCGCCGCTCACGGGTCGGCTCGTTGCCGGTCGTGATGAGGAAGGGCATCACATCGCGGTACGCCTGGAAGAAGGGCTCCATGTCGACGACAAGGTCCTTCATCACCGTGAGGCCCTTGATGGCCTCGACCGTGATCGGCTTCTCCGGGTTGATGTCCTTGATCAGCGTCTTGCAGGCGAGGCGGTTGCGGCCGTTGATGCGCATGGCGTCGGAGCCGCAGATGCCGTGGGCGCAGGAACGACGGAAGGTCAGCGTCCCGTCGAGCTCCCACTTGATCTTGTGGAGGGCGTCCAGGACGCGCTCCTTGGGGTCGATCTCCAGCTGGAAGTCCTCCCAGCCGGCGTCCTCCGAGACCTCCGGGTTGAACCGGCGGATCCGGAAGGTGACCGTGATCAGATGCGAAGCGCCGTCCTCGGCCGCGTCCAGTGCCGCGGAGTGCTTGTCGAGAGTCGGGGTGCTCATCAGTACTTACGCTCCATCGGCTGGTAGCGGGTCTGCACGACCGGCTTGTAGTCGAGGCGGATCGACTCGGCGCCGTCTGCGCCCACCTCGCGGTACGCCATGGTGTGCCGCATGAAGTTGACGTCGTCGCGGTTGGGGTAGTCCTCGCGGTAGTGACCGCCGCGGGACTCCTTGCGGGCCAGCGCGGACACTGCCATGACCTCGGCCAGGTCGAGCAGGTTGCCCAGCTCGATGGCCTCCAGCAGGTCGGTGTTGAACCGCTTGCCCTTGTCCTGGACGGACACGTTCAGGTAGCGCTCGCGCAGCTCGCCGATCTTCTCGACCGCGGTCTTGATCGTCTGCTCGGTGCGGAACACCATCACGTTGGCGTCCATGCACTCCTGCAGCTCCTTGCGGATCTCGGTGACCCGCTCGGTGCCGTTGGAGTCGCGCAGCCGCTCGACCTGGTCGATGACCTGCTGCGCCGGGTCCTCGGGGAGCTCGACGAAGTCGGCGGTGGCCGAGTACTCCGCCGCCGCGATACCGGCCCGGCGCCCGAAGACGTTGATGTCCAGGAGCGAGTTGGTGCCCAGGCGGTTGGCGCCGTGGACCGAGACGCAGGCGACCTCGCCGGCCGCGTACAGGCCGGGCACGACGGTGGTGTTGTCCGCCAGGACCTCACCCTCGACGTTGGTCGGGATGCCGCCCATGGCGTAGTGCGCGGTCGGCTGGATCGGGATCGGGTCCGTGTAGGGCTCGATGCCGAGGTAGGTCCGCGCGAACTCGGTGATGTCCGGGAGCTTGGCGTCCAGCTGCTCCGGCGGCAGGTGGGTCAGGTCCAGGTAGACGTGGTCGCCCTCCGGACCGCAGCCGCGGCCCTCACGGATCTCCGTGTAGATGGAGCGCGAGACGACGTCACGCGAGGCGAGGTCCTTCATGACGGGCGCGTACTTCTCCATGAAGCGCTCGCCGTCCTTGTTGCGGAGGATGCCGCCCTCACCACGGGCGCCCTCCGTCAGCAGGATGCCCATGCGCCAGATGCCCGTCGGGTGGAACTGGAAGAACTCCATGTCCTCCAGCGGCAGCCCGCGGCGGTAGGCCGCGGCCTGGCCGTCACCGGTCAGGGTGTGGGCGTTGGAGGTCACCTTGAAGAACTTGCCGGTGCCGCCGGACGCGAAGATGATCGACTTCGCCTGGAAGACGTGGATCTCGCCGGTGGCCAGCTCGTACGCGACGACGCCCGCGGACTTCGTGACGCCGTCGACGTCCTGGAGCAGCAGGTCGAGCACGTAGAACTCGTTGAAGAACTCCACGCCCTCCTTGACGCAGTTCTGGTACAGCGTCTGGAGGATCATGTGGCCGGTGCGGTCCGAGGCGTAGCAGGACCGGCGGACCGGGGCCTCACCGTGGTTACGGGAGTGACCGCCGAAGCGGCGCTGGTCGATCGTGCCGTCCGGCGTGCGGTTGAACGGCAGGCCCATCTTCTCCAGGTCGAGGACCGAGTCGATGGCCTCCTTCGCGAGGATCTCGGCGGCGTCCTGGTCGACCAGGTAGTCGCCGCCCTTGATCGTGTCGAAGGTGTGCCACTCCCAGTTGTCTTCCTCGACGTTCGCGAGGGCGGCAGCCATACCGCCCTGGGCGGCGCCGGTGTGGGAGCGGGTCGGGTAGAGCTTCGTCAGGACCGCGGTGCGGCTGCGCTTGGTCGACTCGATGGCCGCGCGCATGCCCGCGCCACCGGCGCCGACGATGACGGTGTCGTACTTGTGGATCTGCATGGTTCCAGTCAGCCCCGGCTTCAGGAGATGTTCGGGTCGAAGGTGAAGATCACCAGCGTGCCCAGAAGGACGGTGAAGACCGTCGCGGTGTACAGCAGCATCTTCAGCCAGAAGCGGGTGTTGTCCCGCTGCGCGTAGTCGTTGATGACCGTACGCAGGCCGTTGGCGCCGTGCAGCATGGCGAGCCACAGCATCAGCAGGTCCCAGACCTGCCAGAACGGCGAGGCCCAGCGGCCGGCCACGAACGCGAAGCCGATCTTGGAGACGCCGCCGTCCAGGACCAGCTGGATCAGCAGGTGGCCCAGCACCAGGACGACCAGCACGATGCCGGACAGCCGCATGAACAGCCAGGCCTGCATCTCGAAGTTGCCCCGGGAGGCACTCCCGGTCTTCTTGGTGCGCTTGCGCGGCGGCTCGATGACGGGAGCCGGGTGGTCCACGTCGTAGAGCGAGGCGCCGTCGGTCGCGCCCGCCGCGGTGGCCTCTGCGGGGGTGGTTTCAGCAGACATCTCGCGTCAGCTCCCGAACAGCGTGCGCAGGGTGTGCTGCAGCACGGGGTAGAAGGCACCGGCCATCAATACGACCCAGACACCGACGACCGTCCACAGCATCTGCTTCTGGTACTTCGGGCCCTTCGACCAGAAGTCCACGGCGATGACCCGCAGGCCATTGAGCGCGTGGAAGAGGATGGCGGCCACCAGGCCGTACTCCATCACGTTGACGATCGGCGTCTTGTATGTCGCAACGACGTTGTCGTACGCCTCGGGGGAGACGCGTACGAGAGCGGTGTCGAGGACGTGTACGAACAGGAAGAAGAAGATGAGGACGCCGGTGACTCGATGAGCCACCCAGGACCACATGCCTTCCCGGCCGCGGTACAGCGTTCCAGCCGGCACGGAAAAACCCTCCGGGAGCGGGGATTGGGGCCAGCCGGCTTCTCTGTCGGTCGGGCCCGGCCGGGTACGGTCCACCGGCCCTGGCCATCGTAGCGACGTGCTGTCGGTTCCTTGCGCCGGGGTCCTTAGGTGTGATCAAACAGGCACCAACGGGCTATCACGCAGGAACGAACCGGAATTTTCCCGGACAGACGCCGCGATCCGTTATGGCTCGGAGCTCATCAGCCGGATCAGCCGGCCGCGGGCCAGCCGGCGCAGCTCGTCCGCGGCGACCGCCCGCTCCTCGTCCGGCTCATTGCCCAGCCGGGTACGGATGCCGGACAGCACCTGGTCGAGCAGTTCCTCGTCGCGGTAGCCGTCCAGGCAGATGACGAAGACGTGACGGAACCGCCGCTCGTACTCGGCATGGGCGGCGCGCAGCGCGGTGTGGGCGGCGAGGGTGCCGGGTCCGCGGGCGCCGACGAGCGGTTGCGGGGAGAGGGACTCCTCGGCGAGCGCCTCGTCCAGCTCCACCGCCGTCAGGTCGTAACAGGCCTCGTCGGAGGCGGCGAGCAGCGACTCGGGATCCGGGTACGGGCGGTGCGCGGCCACCCGCTCGGCCCAGCGGCGGCTGCCGCAGCAGCTCAGGAGCGCGGCCAGGGTGTCGTCACGGCTCAGGGCGTTGAAGCGGCCGAGCCCGATGCCCTCACGGCGGGGGCGCGGCAGGGCGGAGCCGGGGGCCCGTGACGATATGCCGCACCACGGGGGCTGCACAGGACGCAGCGTCGTCGGCCGGGCGGCCGGGGTGTCACCGGACAGCGTGGGCTCCTCGGACGGATGCGAATGGATCTCTTCGACGGGTGCGGGACGGACGACTGACGGAAGCTGGGGGAAGCGGACCGAAGCCGGGACGCGAAGCGGCGGCGGGTGTGACGGTGGTGCGTGTGACACGGCACCCCGGCGGTATCCGGCGGTATCCGGTGGTTCCCGGAGGGCCCTGTGAAGGGGGTGACGACTGGAACCGCCACGCTAACGACGCGTGTCGTTCGCTGTCCGAAGGATGCGCGAATTTCACCCGGATGAGAGAGCTTTCGCGCGTTCGGTGGACGACCGGCTCCACGCACCTGGCAATGCCTTCGCCCCGAAAAGTGAGGATTGCACGATGTCGAATCCGATGCGGCCGCCGCGCGCCCCGCGGCCCTCGGCCTTGCTGCGCCCCCTGACGAGGCCCAGGGCGCGGACGGGCCCGGCGGCCCGGCCCGCGCTGTCGGCCGCGGCCCTCACCGGTGCGCTGCTGCTCGCCGGCTGCTCCGGCACCGCCGACACCGAGCCGCCCGGGAGCACCAGTGCCAAGGTGAACCCTTCGTCCTCCGCCACCCCGACATGGGCACCGGTGACCGGAAAGCCGCAGGTCATCCCGGCCGTCCGCGAATTCCGCGGGGCCGACGGGCGCGGCTGGCGCCCGTCCAAGGGCGCCCGTGTGGTGGTACCGGCCGGCGAGCAGAGCAATGTCGCCGACGAGGCCCAGCGGATGGCCAACGACCTCGGCCTCGGCATCGTCTACGGCGATCAGCCCGTACGGCCCGGCGATATCGAGGTGAAGCAGACGGGCAAGAACGGCGACAACAACGTCCCCGTGGAGAGCTCGGCCGACCAGGCCTACACCCTCACCGCCGCCGGCGCCAAGCTCACTCTCACGGCCCCCACCGACGCCGGGATCTTCTACGGCACCCGCACCGTCAAGCAGGCCGTACGCGCCGCCGGCGGACTTCCCGAGGGCACCATCGAGGACCGGCCCGACCGCCCGCAGCGCGGACTGTCGCTGGACAACGCCCGCAAGCCGTTCACCCAGAACTGGATCGAGGCCCGGCTGAGGGAGATCGCCGACCTCAAGCTCAACCAGTTCCAGCTGCACTTCTCCGACGACCAGGGCTTCCGCATCCAGAGCGACACCCACCCCGAGATCGTCTCCGCCGACCATCTCACCAAGGCCCAGGTCCGCCAGATCATCGCGCTCGCGCGCACCCTGCACATCTCCGTCGTCCCGGAGCTGGACTCGCCCGGCCATCTGGGCGCCGTGCTGGACCACTATCCCGCCCTGCTGCTGCGCAACGCCCAGGGCCGGGTGGTCCCCGGGGCGATCGACATCTCCAACCCCAAGTCCGCCCCGCTGATCGACTCGCTGCTGAAGGAAATGAGCGAGCTGTTCACCAACCCCAAGGGCGCCCCGGCGTACTGGCATCTGGGCGGCGACGAGTACCAGGCGCTGATGTCGTCCTCCCCCGCCACCAAGTACCCGCAGCTCGCGCGGGCCGCCCGGCAGAAGTACGGGTCCCGCGGCACCATCGAGGACCTGACGACCGGCTGGCTCAACGACCGGCAGAAGACCGTGGAGGCCAACGGCAAGAACCGCGTCGAGGCCTGGAACGACGGATTCTTCGCCGGCGGGGTCGTGAGCGCGGACAAGAACCGGATGGTCGACTACTGGACCGGCACGGAGGCCGGCAAGCGCGACCCCGCGGAATTCCTCCGCGAGGGCCGCAACGTCATGAACTTCAACGACGCGTACCTCTACTACGTGCTCGGCGAGCCCAACCAGTTCACCTATCCGACCGGTCAGCGGATCTACCAGAGCTGGACGCCGATGGTCCTCCGCGGCAGCCGGCCGGTGGCGGTGCCCGCGAGCATGACGGGCCCGGACCGCATCCCCGGGGCGCGCTTCGCGATCTGGTGCGACCGTTCCCAGGCGCAGACGCCACAGCAGGTGGCGGCCGGGATCCGGCTGCCGCTGGCGGCACTGGCGCAGAAGACCTGGGACCCGGGAACACCCGCCCTGTCCTGGACGGACTTCAAGGCGCTGGCGGGCCGGGTGTGAGCGAGAGGACCCGGTAAGAAACGGGTGAGAGAACGAGGACGGCCGGGGCCGCCACCCCCCACAGGAGAGGCCCCGGCCGTCGTTCGCGAAGAGCCTGTGACGGCCCTCTATCCGGTACAGCGCCAGACGGCGCGAAAGCGTCACACGGGGTACGGGAAGGGGTACGGCTAGTGGTCCGGATGCCTGGCCGGCAGTGGTCGGAACGCAGGGTCGGCAGGGGGGCGGACACCGGCCGGACAGGCCCGTAACGTGCGGATCCGTGCCGGTCGGGCATCCTTCCGAGCCGTCGGCTGTGGCTGGAAAAGGCCGTCCTCGCGGGAGTTCCCGAGGGTGCCGTCCCGGGAGTTCCCGAGGGTTTCCCGAGAGATCCGTGCGCGCGCTTCGGCGGAGCGTCGGTCGCCCGGTGCCCTCCTTCTCCTGACTCCGGCATAGTGGCCGGCGCAGCCGTCCCGGGTTCGGATCGTTCGCCCACACGGGATACGGTCTGCGGGAACATCCGGGTTACCGGCGGTTTCCGGCCTGCCGCGGCCGGTGGCGCACGGTGGCCCGCCCCGGCTCCGGCACCGTACGGACGGGCGCCGCCCGCTCGAACGCCGCCGGAACGGGGAAGCAAGGCCGGTGGTACGGCGAGCGAAGCAGCAATGCAGCAAGGACCGGGCGGCGGACATTCCGCGTGCGACAGGATGGACCCGTGCGAGGGGACGACATTCAGCCGGACGACCGTCGGCTGACGGTGGCCGTGCAGGCGGCACAGGGTGGTGACGAGGCGGCGTTCCGTACCGTCTACCGCGCCGTACATCCCCGGTTGTTGGGATATGTACGGACCTTGGTGAGCGAACCGGACGTGGAGGACGTCACGTCCGAGGCCTGGCTCCAGATCACCCGCGACCTCTCCCGCTTCAGCGGTGACGCCGACCGGTTCCGCGGCTGGGCCGCCCGTATCGCCCGCAACCGCGCCCTCGATCACATCAGGATGCGCGGCCGGCGCCCGGCGATCGGCGGCGACGAGAGCGAGCTGGCCGATACCCCCGGCGCATCCGACACCGCGGACGAGGCGCTCGAAGCGCTGGGAACCGGCCGTGCCATGCGGCTGATAGCCGGGCTGCCGCAGGACCAGGCCGAGGCGGTGGTGCTCCGGGTGGTGGTCGGGCTCGATGCCAAGAACGCCGCGCAGGTGCTCGGCAAACGGCCCGGCGCCGTGCGCACCGCCGCACACCGCGGGCTGCGGCGGCTCGCCGAGCTGATCGGCGACGAGCCGGACCGCAGCCAGGACGGACCTCGGGACAGTGGCCGGGGCGGCGGCGAAGACGGCGCCGACCAGGGTGAAGGAGCCCCCCCGCGGCGGCCCGCACCGGGCCCGCCCGGAGGGGGCGGAACAATGAATGGAGTGCCCGTACAGGGCAGAAGACGCCGCGACGGCGTGGCGGAATCGTACGTACCGGGTGTGACGGAAACGGCCGCACGAACGCAGAAGGACATGTGATGGCCGACGACCGGTACAACTGGCTCGACAAGGACACCGCGGAGCAGTTGCTGCGCGGTGAACCGGTCAGTGCCCGGCGCGGCGACGGTGCACAGGAACTCGAACAGCTCCTGGAGGCCGCCGCCGCGGTCGCCGCCAGGACCCCCGAAACCGCCCGGCTGCCCGGTGAAGACGCGGCCGTCGCCGCATTCCGCCAGGCCGCCCGCCGCGGCTCCGCCGCCCGGCACCGCACCGCCGCCGACCCGTTCCCGGACGGCGTGCGCACCGCCCACACCGCCGACCTCACCGAACGCACCCGGCTCGGCCGCCCCTTCCGGCGCGGCTTCGCCGTGGCCCTCGCGGCCTGCGCCATCGGCGGCGTCGCCGTCGCGGCCGGCACCGGCGTCCTGCCCAGCCCCTTCCGGGGCGGCGACCCGGCACCCGCCTCCAGCGTCTCCGCCGCGGAAACCCCCGGACCCTTCCGCAGCGGCGAACCCGGCGCCCAGACCGACGGCACCACCGCGCAGACCCCCGATGCCACCCCCGGCCGGCCGGACACCCCGCCCACCGAGACCCCCACGCCCGGCAGCAGCCCCGGCGCCGGCACAAGACCCGGCGGCACCCCGAGCGGCGGCACGGGGCGCGACCACGGCAAGCCCGGTGGCAAAGGGACCGATCCCGGCCGCGGGACCACGAAGAACTTCCTGCTCGCCCTCTGCCAGAACTACGAGTCCGGCAAACGCGGCGCCATGGACCGCGACACGCTGCGGCGCCTCGAACGCAAGGCCGGCGGACCGGACAAGGTGCACGCCTTCTGCCGTGCCTACCTGGCGCGGTACCAGACCGGCGGCGGCTCGGGCGGCGACGACGGGCTCGTCGGCGGCATCGGCGGCGGCACCGGCGGATCCGGCCAGAGCAGCGGCGGCAAGAGCGGCGACGAGGACGACGAAGGGCACCCGCCCCAGCCGCCCGCCGCCACCCCCGGCTCCGCCACGTCCACCCCGGCCCCCGGCCCCTCGGCAACCGCCCCGGACCCCGGAAGTGCCACGCCGGGCGGAAGCGCCGACGACCCGGTGTGACGTTTTTTGAACCCGTGACGCAGTAATGAGTGAGCCGACTGGTCATCGGCTGCGCGACGAGCCGGGGTTCCCCCCGTACCTACGGCTCAGCGCATCTGGCGCGGGCAGGGCACGTTCCCCCGGCCCTGCCCGCGCCCCTTTTTTTTGCGCCTGAGCCGGCGCCGCCCCTTTTTGCGCCTGAGCCGGCGCCGCTCTCGCGGAGGTGGATCCGTGGGTGGGGGCTGCTCAATTTTCGCTTCGGTCAGAGATGTGGGCTGGGCCGCGGGGTGTGTTCGGCTAATGGAAGACGACCACCTTGGTGCCCTTCTTCGCTGTGTGGAAGAGGGCGGCGATCTTGGTCTTGTCGCGGACGTTGACGCAGCCGTGTGAGGCGCCGCGGTAGCCGCGGGCGGCGAAGTCCGCGGAGTAGTGGACGGCCTGGCCGCCGCTGAAGAACATCGCGTACGGCATCGCCGTGTGGAAGAGCGTCGAGACGTGGTGGCGGCTCTTGAAGGTGAGCGCGAAGACGCCCTCGCGGGTGGGGGTGTACTGCGAGCCGAAGCGGACATCCATCGCCGAGACGATCCGGCCGTCGACCATCCAGGTGAGGGTGTTGCTCCGCTTGCTGATGCAGATCACCCTGCCCGTCATACACCGCGGGTCGGGGGTGCCGACCGGCCTCGTCGTGGGCGGGTGGAGCTCGGTGTGCGACGGCGTGCGGGTATGGGACCGCAGCGCCCTCCAGGCCGTGGGCTGCACGCTGCCCGTACGGGGCAGGCCCTGCCGCTGCTGGAAGGCGCGGACCGAGGTCGCGGTCACGGAGGCGTAGTAGCCCGTCGGGGAGCGGTCGAAAAGCCCCAGCTGGGCCAGCCGCGCCTGGAGTTCGCGGACCTGTGCACCGCGCGAGCCGGCCGCCATGAGCGGACGGCGGGCCGGTGGCGCGTGGTGGACGGGGCGGTGCGGGCGCGGCGGGGTGGCGTGCCGGTCCGGGGCGGGGGGGTGCGTGATGGCCGAGCGGCGGGGGAGCGGGGGAGGTGGGGGCGTAGCGGGCGCCCGAGCTCCGGGGCGCACCGGCTCCGGTGACCGTCACCGGGCGGCAGCCCATCGCCAGCGCCGCCACCACCAGCACCGCGGCCACCGCAGGCGCCGTACGTCTTCCACTGCTCCGCTGCATGCGCAACCCCCGGATCTGGGTGGCCCGACCGGCCCTCGGTGACTCTTCCCAGGGCTGCGGGGCGGCGAACCTGCGGGCATGCTGTGAGCACGGCGTATCCCCGATGCCGGTCACCCACTGGGAGGCGTACACCCATGGCGCACGAGTCGGGCAGTGAGCGGTACAACGAGAGCGGCCTGCCGGTCGAGCCGGTGTACGGGCCCGAGGCGCTGGACGGCTGGGACCCGGAGCGCAGCCTCGGCGCGCCCGGCAGCTACCCCTTCACCCGTGGCGTGTATCCGTCGATGTACACCGGGCGGCCCTGGACGATGCGGCAGTACGCCGGCTTCGGCACCGCGCGCGAGTCCAACGCCCGCTACCGGCAGCTGATCGCCCACGGCACCACGGGGCTGTCGGTCGCCTTCGACCTGCCGACGCAGATGGGCCACGACTCGGACACCCCGATCGCCTCGGGCGAGGTGGGCAAGGTCGGGGTGGCCATCGACTCCGTCGAGGACATGCGGGTGCTGTTCGGCGGTATCCCGCTGGACAAGGTGTCGACGTCGATGACGATCAACGCGCCTGCCGCGCTGCTGCTGCTCCTCTACCAACTGGTGGCGGAGGAGGAAGGGGTGGCGGCCGGTCAGCTGAACGGGACCGTGCAGAACGATGTGCTCAAGGAGTACATCGCCCGGGGCACCTATATCTTCCCGCCGCAGCCGTCGCTGCGGCTGACCGCGGACATCTTCCGGTACTGCCGGGCCGAGATCCCCCGGTGGAACTCCATCTCCATCTCCGGCTACCACATGGCGGAGGCGGGCGCCTCGCCCGCGCAGGAGATCGCCTTCACCCTCGCCAACGGCATCGCCTATGTGCGGACCGCCGTTGCCGCCGGGATGGACGTCGACGACTTCGCGCCGCGGCTCTCCTTCTTCTTCGTCGCCCGTACGACGCTGCTGGAGGAGGTCGCCAAGTTCCGGGCCGCGCGCAGGATCTGGGCCCGGGTGATGCGGGAGGAGTTCGGCGCGAAGAACCCCAAATCGCTGATGCTGCGGTTCCACACCCAGACGGCGGGAGTGCAGCTCACCGCCCAGCAGCCGGAGGTGAATCTCGCACGGGTCACCCTCCAGGGGCTGGCCGCCGTGCTCGGCGGCACCCAGTCGCTGCACACCAACTCCTTCGACGAGGCCCTCGCCCTGCCCACCGACAAGTCCGCCCGCCTTGCGCTGCGTACCCAGCAGGTGCTCGCCTACGAGACCGATGTGACCGCCACCGTCGATCCGTTCGCCGGTTCCTACGCCGTCGAGTCGATGACGGACGACGTCGAGGAGGCGGCCGTGGCGCTGATGCGGCGGGTCGAGGACATGGGCGGTGCGGTGGCCGCCATCGAGCGGGGCTTCCAGAAGGAGGAGATCGAGCGCAACGCCTACCGCCTGGCGCAGGAGACGGACGCCGGCGAGCGCGTCGTGGTCGGCCTCAACCGCTTCCAGCTGGACGAGGAGGAACCGTACGAGCCGCTGCGCGTCGACCCGGCGATCGAGGCCCGGCAGACCGAGCGGCTGGCCGTGCTCCGGGACCGCCGTAATGCCCGTGCGGTCTCGGCAGCCCTCGGCGACCTGCGCAAGGCCGCCGAGGGCACGGACAATGTCCTCTATCCCCTGCGTGAGGCACTGCGGGCGAGGACGACGGTGGGCGAGGTATGCGATGCGCTGCGGGAGGTCTGGGGGACGTATGTGCCCACGGATGCGTTCTGAGGGGTAGTTGTGGGGTAGTTGAGGGGGCTGGGGAGGCGCTGGTGGGGTGAGTCAGACTGGTGTCATGTCGTCACCCCGCCGCGTGTGCCCCGTCTGCACCCGAGAGATCGCCGTTGTCGGCGGCCGTTTCGCCCGCCATGACCCGCCCGGCCGGCGGACGGTGCTGGAGCTGATCTCCTGCCCGGGGTCGCGCCGGATCGCGCCGATGATGGCGCCCGCGGAGAAGCTGTTCGACCCGGAGGAGCCGCCGATGCCGGGGCAGCAGCCGCTGTTCTGAGCCGGGGCGCCCCGGCCGCCGGCCCGTGACGGGGACGTGACGGGGGCTGCAGATGTCACCCGCTACGGTGCCTGCGCGTGTCGCCGACTACGGTGCCAGCACGTCCAGTTCGGCCATGGCGCCCGCCGTGATCTCACGGGTCAGGGACTCCGCCCGCGCCGCGTCGCCGGTGCGTACCGCCTCGGCGACCTGGACGTGGAGGGTGACCGCGGCCGGGTCGGGGTCGGTGAACATCACATGGTGCTGGGTGCGGCCGGTCAGGACGGCGGCGACCACATCGCCGAGCCGGGCGAACATCTCATTGCCGGAGGCGGTGAGGACGACCCGGTGGAAGGCCGTGTCGTGGACGAGGTAGGCATCGAGCTGCTGGCCGCGTGAGGTGGCGACCATGCCCATGGCCTGTTCGGTGAGTTGGGCGCACTGCGCGGGGGTGGCGTGCTGGGCGGCGAGGCCCGCGGCGACCGGTTCGATCGCCGAGCGCAGTACGGTCAGCGAGCGCAGCTGCCGGGGACGGTCGCGGCCGGCCAGCCGCCAGCCGATCACCCGCGGGTCGTAGACGTTCCACTCCTCGGTGGGCCGGACGGTCACCCCCACCCGGCGCCGGGAGGCGACCAGCTGCATGGATTCCAGTACCCGGATCGCCTCGCGGATGACCGTGCGTGAGACGTCGAAGCGCTGCTCCAGCTCGTCCGTGCGCAGGATCGTGCCCGGAGGGTAGTCGCCCGCGGTGATCGCGGGTCCGAGGGACTCCAGCACACGGGCGTGCAGTCCCTTCCCCTCGTTTTCCATGGGCCAAGCCTACGTTCCCGCACCCCGGCCAATTAAGTATGACGTTTGCATCACAGGCTCTTGAATACGTCGTACCTAATGGGTTTCAGTGGGGTCCGCACGAGGTCGATGAAGACAGCGAGGTACCACGGGATGAGCACCCCCGACGTGATCGTCGTGATGGGCGTGGCCGGCACCGGCAAGACCACGATCGGCCCGCTGGTGGCCGCCGGACTGGGCGTACCGTACGCCGAGGGTGACGACTTCCATCCGCCGGCCAACATCGCCAAGATGTCGGCCGGTATCCCGCTGGACGACTCCGACCGCGGCCCGTGGCTGGACGCCATCGGCGCCTGGGCGCACGAGCGGGCCGGGCACGGCGGCGTGGTCAGCAGCTCCGCGCTCAAGCGCGCCTACCGCGACCGGTTGCGTACCGCCGCCCCCGGCGTTGTCTTTCTGCACCTCACCGGGGACCGCGCGCTGATCGAGGAGCGGATGGCCGGGCGCAAGGGCCACTTCATGCCGGCCGCGCTGCTGAACTCCCAGTTCGCCACGCTCGAACCCCTCGGGCGCGACGAGGCCGGCGTCGCCGTGGACGTGTCCGGCAGCCGGGAGCAGATCGCCGGACGGGCGGTGGCCGCACTGCGCGCCATGACCGCACCGGCCGGATAGGTCCGGCGCCCGCACACCCGTACCGGATCACCCCCCTTCCCGTCCCACCCGCAGCACCCCTCTCTCCCCTCCCGTCCAACCAAGGGAATCGCCGTGACACATCTCAGCGTCGAGATGCTCGCAGCGGATGCGACCGAGCCGATCACTTCGGCCGGTCACGCACAGCTGGGCATCGCCGTCCTGGCCGGCATCGCCGTCATCGTCCTGCTCATCACCAAGTTCAAGCTGCATGCCTTTCTGTCGCTGATCATCGGTTCGCTGGTGCTCGGCGCGGTGGCCGGTGCACCCCTCGACAAGGCGATCACCAGCTTCTCGACGGGGCTGGGCACGACGGTCGCGGGCACGGGGGTGCTGATCGCGCTCGGTGCCGTCCTCGGGCGGCTGCTCGCCGATTCGGGCGGCGCGGACCAGATCGTCGACACGATCCTGGCGAAGGCGGGCCGGCGGGCGATGCCCTGGGCGATGGTGCTGATCGCCGGGATCGTGGGGCTGCCGATCTTCTTCGAGGTCGGCATCGTGCTGCTGATCCCGGTGGTGCTGCTGGTCGCCAAGCGCGGCAATTTCTCGCTGATGCGGATCGGCATCCCCGCGCTGGCCGGACTGTCCGTCATGCACGGGCTGATACCGCCGCACCCCGGGCCGCTCGCCGCGATCGACGCCGTCAAGGCGAACCTGGGCGTCACGCTCGCGCTCGGTGTGGTCGTCGCCATCCCGACCGCGATCATCGCCGGTCCGGTCTTCTCCCGTTACGCGGCCCGCTGGGTGGACATCCGCCCGCCGGAGAAGATGGTGCCCGAGCGTGCCTCCAACGACCTGGAGAAGCGGCCCGGCTTCGGGATCACCGTGGCCACCGTGCTGCTGCCGGTGGTGATGATGCTGGCCAAGGCGCTGGTGGACATCGTCATCGACGATCCGGAGCACACCGTCCAGAGGGTCTTCGATGTCGTCGGCTCACCGCTGATCGCGCTGCTCACCGCGGTCCTCGTCGCGATGTTCACGCTGGGCCGGGCGGCCGGTTTCACCCGCGGCCGGATCGCCACCACCGTCGAGAAGTCGCTCGGCCCGATCGCCGGGGTGGTGCTGATCGTGGGTGCGGGCGGCGGTTTCAAGCAGACGCTGGTGGACGCCGGTGTCGGCCAGATGATCCTGGACGTCTCCAAGGGCTGGAACATCTCCGCGCTGCTGCTGGCCTGGCTGATCGCGGTCGCCATCCGGCTCGCGACCGGCTCCGCGACGGTGGCCACCATCTCCGCCGCCGGGCTGGTCGGCCCGCTCGCCGCGGACATGAGCACCACCCATGCCGCGCTGCTGGTGCTGGCCATCGGATGCGGGTCGCTGTTCTTCAGCCATGTCAACGACGCCGGATTCTGGCTGGTCAAGGAGTACTTCGGGATGAGCGTCGGCCAGACGCTGAAGACCTGGTCGGTGATGGAGACGCTGATCTCGGTCGTCGGGATCGGGTGCGTGCTGTTGCTCTCCCTGGTCCTTTAGGGCCCCGATCCCCCGGACTGCTGCGTCGTTCCGGGGGACCGGGGCGGTCACATGGTTCCTTCCCGGACGGGTCACCGTCCCGGGCGCCCCACCCCCCTCAGGCGCCCGTCCCCGGCACGAGGCCGTACGAGCGGATTCCCGCTGGTACGGCCTCGTGCGCGTGGGGGCGGATTCCCGGAGGGGCCCGCGGCCGTGGGGGTCGCACCGCGGCGCACGAGGACGACCGCCGCGAGGCCGACCGCCAGTCCGGCGGCGGTCTGCGGGCCGAACGGTTCGCCGAACATGGCGGCTCCCCACAGCGCCGTGACCGGTGCCATCAGGAACATCAGGGTGTTCACCTCGGTGACTCCCCGGCGCCGGAGGATCAGCCAGTACAGCCCGTACCCGCCGAAGGTGGACAGCGCCACCAGCCAGCCGACCGCCGCCCAGAACGAGAGCGAGGCGGGCGGCTGCAGGGAGCCGGTGCCTGCGGCGAGGGCGGTGAAGAGGACGGCGCTGGTGGTGCAGTGGACGGTCATCGACACCGACGGGGCGACCCGGGTGCGCGAGCGGCCTTCCAGGAACGTGGCCGCCACCAGCGAGGACATCCCGAGGAACGGGACGAGGTAGGCCCACCCGGCCACCCCCGTACCGGCCGCCGCGTCAGCCGTGGTGACCAGGGCGACGCCGCCCACGCCCAGGCACAGCCCGAGCCACTGCCGGCGCGAGACGTACTGGTGCAGCAACGGTCCGGCGAGCGCCCCGGCCACCAGGGGCTGGGTGCCGTCGATCAGGGCCGTGGTGCCGCTGGAGACCCCGAGCTGGATCGCGGAGTAGACGGTGAGCAGATAGCCGCTCTGGGACAGCGCGCCGATGGTGGCCTGCCGGGCCATGTCCCGTGCGGTCAGGCCCCGCCACGAGGGGCGGGCGGCGGTGGCCGCCACGACGACGAGGACGGCGGCGAGCGGCAGGAACCGCCACATGAGGAGCGTGACGGCGGGCGCGCTGTCCGCGCCGAGCTTGGCCCCGATGAACCCGGAGCTCCAGCAGAGCACAAAGGCGGCTGAGAGCAGGAGGTGCATGCCGCCGCTCCCTTCGGTAGACCGATCTGTATACCTCTGCTTTCACTATACAGATCGGTATACTCATGTCCATGGGTATCTCGCAGAAGCCGCAACGGATCACCATGACGCCTGCCGCGCGCCGCGCCCTGGCGGCCGCCGGACGGCTGTTCTACGAGCGCGGCATCCACGCCGTCGGGGTGGATCTGATCGCGGCCGAGGCCGGGGTGACGAAGAAGACCCTCTACGACCGGTTCGGCTCCAAGGAGCAGCTCGTCGTGGAGTACCTCGCGGACCGCGATGAACGCTGGCGGGCCTTTCTGGCGCCGTACCTCGACGCCGCGGGGCCGTCGCCCGCGGCGGGGGTCCTGGCCGTCTTCGACGCCTCGCGCGCCTGGTCGGCGCAGCACAGCGCCAAGGGCTGCAGCATGGTCAACGCCCACGCCGAGATCAGCGATCCGTCCCACCCCGCGTACGCGATCATCACCGCGCAGAAGCAGTGGATGCTCGCGCTGTTCACCGATCTGGCCGGGGCCGCAGCGCCCGGCCGGGCCGACCGGCTGGGCCGGGCGCTGATGCTGCTCCATGAAGGGGCCCTGGTCGCCCACGGCCTGGATATCTTCCCCGACCCGATCGGTCAGGCCCGCGACGAGGCGGAGGCGCTGCTCGCCGCCGCGGGGGAGGGGGCGTGACCACCGGCCGGGCCCCCGCGCGGGCCGGTGGCGTTCACCGGGCCGCCGGCACCGCGCCCGCGCCGAGGTACGTCTCCAGGGCCGCCGCCACCTGTGCCGTCGCGTCCTCGGGCGGAGCGGCGAGGGCGAGGTAGCCGTCGGGGCGGATGAGGAGGACGGCGGAGTGTGGGCCGTAGGCGTCGCGGATATGGCCGTCGGCGTCGATCAGGTCCGGGGTCGGGCCGCCGACGCGGACGAGGCGCAGCAGGGCCGGGTCGGCGGGCAGTGCACTGTTGTCGACGCCGGTGCCGCCCAGGTCGAGCAGGGTGAAGTGCGGGCCGCGGAAGGCGTCGAAGAGCCGGGTGGGCGTGCCGTCGGCCGTGGTGCACGGGGCGTCGGGGGCCCGGTCGCCCGCGGCGGGGGTGCCCTCGGCGAGGTCCGTGCGCAGTTCGCGGGTGAGTGGGCTGTCGGGGTAGCCGATGCCGAGCTGGTGCAGGTCCCGGCCGCGCCGCCAGTTGCCGGAGCGGTGCAGCCGGGTGCTGGTGTCGAGGATGTGCTCGGCGATCGGGCGGCGCTCGGCGTCGTAGGTGTCGAGGAGGGTGTCGGGGGCGCCGTGCCGCAGCACCTGGCCGAGCTTCCAGCCGAGGTTGTAGGCGTCCTGGACGCTGGTGTTCAGGCCCTGGCCGCCCGCCGGGGAGTGGATGTGCGCGGCGTCGCCGGCCAGGAAGACCCGGCCGGTGCGGTAGGTGTCGACCATGCCCGCCTTGGGGCGGTAGATGGAGGCCCACAGGACCTCGTCGATCTGCTCGGGCGCCAGATGGGTGTGGGCGGCGAGCCGGGCGCGGACCGTTTCGGGTGAGGTGTCCGGCTCTTCGGTGAAGATCGCTATGAAGGTCTGGAAGTAGTCGGTGCCGGCCAGCGGGAGGAGCGCCACGAACCCGACGTCCGGCAGCTCCCAGCGGTGCCAGTGGTCCCGGTCGAGGCCCGACACCCGGACGTCCGCGAGGAGGACGGCGCCCGGAGCCAGCGACGGGCCGCTCATCGTGAGGCCCAGCGCCCTGCGTACGGTGCTGCGCCCGCCGTCGGAGGCGACCAGATAGGCGCCGCGCACCGTGCGCTCCGCACCGTCGGCACGGCGCAGACGGGCCGTCACGCCGGTGGAGTCCTGGTCGAACGAGGTGAGTTCGGTGTCGAAGAGGACGTCGCCGCCGAGCTCTTGCAGCCGCTCGTACAGCAGCTCCACATTGCGGAACTGGGGCACCATCAGGGTGTTGGAGTGCGGGACGGCGGGCGTCGGATCGACCTGCTCGATCATCTCGGCGACCTTGGCGATCCGGCCGTTCTCCCACCAGGCCGTGTGCGGATAGCGCCCGCCGGCCGCCCGCACGGCGTCCAGCACCCCGAGGTCGTCGTAGACCTCCTGGGTGCGCGGCTGCACGCCGGTGCCGCGGGCGCCGGGCGAGAGGCGGTCCTGCCGTTCGACGAGCAGGGTGCGCACGCCGCGGCGGGTGAGGTCGATGGCCAGGGCGAGGCCGGTCGGGCCCGCGCCGGCGATCAGTACGTCGAAGGTCGTGCCGTCGTCGGGCAGGGCGGCGCCGAAGGCGTCCTTAACGGTGTTAAGTTCCATGTTTCCGAGGATGGCTTTAACGGTGTTAAGTTGTCAACATGGTTTCGCGCATCGACCGGAAAAAGGTCGTGGACACTGCCCTGCGGCTGCTGAACGAGGTCGGCCTCGACGGGCTCACCCTCCGGGCCATCGCCAAGGAGCTGAACGTCCAGGCCCCCGCGCTGTACTGGCACTTCAAGAACAAGCAGGAACTGCTGGACGAGATGGCCACCGAGATGTTCCGGCGGATGGCCGGGCCGGTGGTGGCCGGAGAGTCCGGTGCGGGCCCGCACGACAGCACCTGGCAGAAAACGCTCGTCTCCGCCTGCCGGGCGATACGCCGCGAGCTGCTCGGCTACCGCGACGGTGGCAAGGTCTTCAGCGGCACGCGGATGACCGATGACAGCGCCGCCGGGCCGCTCGACGCCTTGATGCGCTGCCTCACGGACGCGGGCTTCACCCCGGGCGAGGCGGCGCGGGCCTGGTGGACCGCGTACAACTACACCGTGGGCCTGGTGATCGAGGAGCAGTCGGTCCACCCGGTGCCCGGCCGGCGGGCCACCCGTGACCCGGCCTACGACCAGGCCGAGCGCGAGCGGCGGCTCGGTCCGGACTATCCGCTCGCGGCGCAGGCCGGCGAGGAGCTGTTCGGCGACATCGAGCAGGGCTTCGAGGCCGGGCTGCGCATCATCGTCGCGGGGATCACCGCCACCCTGGGCCCGGACGCGGAGGGCTGAGCGGGCCGCGGGCCGGGCGGCCGTCCGGACTCGGTGCGGCGGTCCGGCCGCCCGAACTGAGCGCCGCGGGCGAGCCGGGCGCCGCCGGGACTCAGCGCCGCGGGTCGATCGACCGCTTCAGCGCCGGCGTCAGCGGACGCTCGACGAAGCGGTGCAGCACCCACGCGAGCAGCAGCATCAGCCCGACGGTCAGTATCAGCGTCGCGTAGGACGGCAGCCCGATGCCGTGGTGCAGCGCCCGCACCACCACCCAGCCCAGATGCTCGTGCACGAGATAGAAGGGGTAGGTCAGCGCGCCGGCCACGGTCAGCCAGCGCCAGTTCGCCCACCGCAGCTTGCCCAGCGCGACCGCCGCGACCAGGGCGAAGCCGAGGGTGACGACGGCGATGATGGCGGCGGTCGAGCGGTAGGAGAACGCGGTGGCCGACGGGGCGTGCCACAGTCCGGCGACCGCGTAATGCTGGCCGATCAGCCAGCTGACCAGCACTATCGCCCAGGCGATCGGATCGCGGGCGCCGTAGCGGTGCAGCAGGTACAGGCCCACTCCGCCGATGAAGAACGGGGCGTACTCGGGCATCAGGACGGTGTCGAGGAAGGGCTGGTGCGCGGCCTGTGCGAGCGCGGCGGCCAGGGTCCAGCCCGCACAGAAGAGCACCACCCGGCCGCGGGTGGCACCGGGCAGGACGACGCAGAGCGCGAAGAGGGCGTAGAAGCGCATCTCCGCCCACAGGGTCCAGCACACCCCGAGCACCCGGTCCACGCCCAACGGCTGCTGCAGCATGGTCAGGTTGGTCAGCACCTCGCTGGGCGGCAGCGCCTTGTAGGCGACCCAGGGGAGCGCGAAGACCGCGGTGACCAGCAGGATCGCGGCCCAGTACGCCGGATAGAGGCGGGAGACGCGGGAGGCGATGAACGCGCGCAGCGTCCGGCCCCAGCCGCTGAGGCAGATGACGAAGCCGCTGATCACGAAGAAGATCTGCACGCCCAGACAGCCATAGGCGAACAGGGGCGCGGCGGTGGGGAATTGCTGGGCGGGCGAACCGCCCCAGGCCTGCGATATCTCGCCGCTGCGGCCCCCGAAATGGTAGGCGGCGACCATCAGCGCGGCGAGCAGCCGCAGCCCGTCCAGGGCGCGCAGCCGCGACGGTCCTCCCCCGGCACCAAGGGCCGGGGGGACCCCCGCGCTGCGCCCCCGTATTGCGGGCTGCGGGGCGGTGGTGACGACATCCGGCGCGGCGGGCGGCGCGCCGGTCGTCAGCTGGGGCGCGGTCATCCGAACGCGGCCCGCTTCTTCAGCCGCCGCTGCACCGCACGCGCCCGGCGCGCGACCTTGCGGACGGTGGCATTGCGCGGCAGGAACGACAGTTGGGAGGGGATCGCACCGGGCAGCGCCAGCGCGGTCAGCCGGCGGCGCTTGAAGTAGCGCCAGGTGACCTGGTCGAGGTGCGCCGCGAGGTAGCGCTCGGCGGCCGGCCGCAGCTGCGGATAGATCTGGTGCTGCATCGCATAGCCGACCGCGGTGACCAGGCCCTCGATGCTCTCGGCGGTGGCGAAGGCGCGCGGGCGCTCGCTGCGGTCCCCCAGGTCGGGCACCAGCGCGTCCACGATCGTGACCGGGACGCGGTTGCTGTTCTGGTACGGCGTGAGCCGCTCCAGCAGCAGACCGGTGCCGGTGCGCGCGGTCGGCAGACCGAAGAACGTGGCCGCCGTCAGCAGCGCGGTGGAGAAGCAGCCGACGACCAGCGCGGGCCGCATCCGCTGGTAGAGCACCTCGGCCAGCACCGGGGTGTCCAGCACGGTCAGCGCGATATCCAGCTTCTCGGCCTCCCGCTCCAGCAGCCGCGACCAGCGGGCCGGCGCGGACGGGTGCGGTTTGAAGACGATCTCGCGGTGGCCGCGCTCGGCGGCGCCGCGCACCATCCGCACATGCAGCTCCTCTTCCTCCTCGGGAGTGAGGATGCCCAGCGCGGAGAGGTACTGGCCGAGCAGCAGCGCGGCGCCCTCCGGGACCGCCACCTCGCCACTGGCGTCACAGAGTTCGGCCAGCACCTTGGTGAAGGCGTCGGTCGGCACGGTGTGCGGTGCCACGTCGAACTCGGTGAGCAGCAGCGGCATCAGGCCCGGCACCAGGTCCAGATGCAGCAGCCGGTTGATCCGGGTGCCGATCAGCGGGTCGAGCTTGTTGCGGGTGGGCCCGTAGCTCATCAGCCCGTCGGCGTAGACATCGATCGGCGCGTCCGGGAACAGCTGGGTGATCGCCAGCGCCGGGTTGACCTGGATGGACTCCACGACCAGCTCGATGTGGTCGTCGCCCAGGCCCCACAGCAGCCGCAGATGCCGCTCCCACAGCGGGACGTCGTCCGAGCGCGGCGACCAGCCGCCGGGGTGGAACGGGCTGATCGTCTCGTTCCACGACAGCACCCGGTCGAAGCGGCCGCGCAGCCGCTCGAAGCCGGGCATGGTGTCCAGCGACGCGCTGGTCTCCGGGGTCGTCGCGTTGTTGCTGACCAGCAGCAGCCGGCGGTCGGCCGGTGCGAAGCAGTCGGCGTCCAGCGCGGCGGCGAGCGTCGCCGCACCGTAGGGCGTGGACGCCAGGAAGATCTGGGTACGCGGTCGGGTGGACATCAGGCGGCGACCTCCGGCGTGGGGCTACCGCCCTGGTCGAGCGGATCCGAGAGCTTGGGGGCGGGGCGACGGCGCAGCCGCCGCAGCCGGGACGCGCGCTGCACATCCATCGATTCCAGGGCTTCCTTCAGTACGTCCTGCGGCATGCGTTTCATGGCCGCGGCGCTCATCGCACGCAATTTACGGGCGACCTGTGGTTCGAAACGTTCGATCGAACCGAGGTGGTGGGAAATGATCGCGCAATAGGTGCGTACCGCCTTCGGCAGCAGAAGATCGGCATCGCGGTCCTGCGCCGTTTCCTCGATCACCTGATCGAAGGCGCGGATGAAGTCCAATTGCCGAACATCCCCGATCTGGGTCAGTGAGGACGCCACTCCGCGCCGGTAGAAAACTCCGAGCAGCCCGACCACCGCCATGGACTTCGCCTCGCGGTGCAGCCGCCAGATCCACGGGCGGTCCTCCGCGGTGCGCAGCCCGTCCCGGAAATGGAGTACCCCCTCGTCCAGCAGCCGGCGGTGGTACATCCCGGCCCAGGCGAAGGCGTAGTCGACGGAGGTGGAGCGGTCGGCGGGCAGGATCACCTCGCGCGGGTCCATCACCACCCCGCGCCGGCCGTGCGGGACACGGTGGACGGTGCGCGCGCGGGCGGTGCACTGGACATGGTCGGTACGGACGAAGTCACACCCCAACTCCTCGATGGTGCTGAGCAGTTGGGGGTAGTAGCCGGGCGCGAGCCAGTCGTCACCGTCCAGGAAGGTGACGTACTCGCCACGGGCCTCGTCCAGGCCGGTGTTCCGGGCGGTGGCCAGACCGCCGTTCTGTTCGTGCCGCAGCACTCTGGCGCCCGGCAGCTCGCGCTCGGCGCGCGCGAGAATCTCCGGGGTCTCGTCGCGGGAACAGTCGTCGACGAGCAGGAATTCAAAATCTTCGCGGGCGTTGGCCGCCAGGCTTTTGAGGGTGTCGGGCGCGTATGTCTGCACGTTGTAGAACGGCACGATGACGGAGAGCTTAACCACCCGGGTGACGTTAGGTGCGCAGGCGGCATTCGTCTTTACCGGGTGCGGACCTCAAGGTGAACGAAGAATGGCGGGATGGTTAACCGGGTCGACAATCGGGCTGGTTAGCCATTCGTCGACCCGCTGTTAACCCTTTGTTGCGACCCAGTTGGCCCGCTAAACGGAATGGCTTCCTAGCGTCTTCGACGTGCCATCACGTACCCACTCTTCGCCGCGGGTCGCCGTACTCGCCGACTCGGATACCCGATGGAAATGGGGCGCTTTGACAGCGTACCGAATCCAATCGGACATCCGGCTCGACGGCTACCTTCTCCGCGGCCGCGCCACTCCCACGGTCCGACAGCTCGACGAGGTCGGCGCCCGTGCGGACTCGCTGCGCGAAATCAGGGGCGTCGACTTCGTCCGGTCCATCGACCGTACGCGCTACGACGTCGTCGTGCTGGCCTGTGTCGGCGGTGCGGTGCAGGCGATGCTGCACGGCCTCGCCCGCGCCTGGCGAGGAGCGCAGACCCGCCCCGTCGTCGTCACCGGCTATGTCGGGGTGGTCTACGAGAAGCTCGCCGACGGGCTGCTGCTGCGGCACGGCGCGGATGTCGTCCTCGCCAACTCCCGGCACGACGCGGACCGGTTCCGCGAGGTCTACCGCGGTGTCGGCGCCGACGACGGCGGTGTCGTCGAATGCGCCCTGCCGTTCCTCGGCGGCGACCGCTACCGCCGCGACGGCGACACCGGCGCGCAGCACCCCTATACCGTCGTGTTCGCCGCCCAGCCCTCCGTCCCGGAGAGCCGCGCGGACCGGACCTACCTGCTGCGCCGGGCCGTGGAGCACGCCCGCAGGCACCCGGACCGCGAGGTGCTGATCAAGCTCCGCAGCAAGCCGGGCGAGCACACCACCCACATCGAGGAACTGCCCTACCAGAAGCTCGCCGCCAAGGCGCCCGGCGGACTGCCTGCCAACTGCCGTCTGGTGTACGGCAACATGGGCGAGGTCCTGGACCGCACCGACCTGATGGTGACGGTCAGCTCGACCGCCGCCCTGGAGTCGCTGCACCGCGGCATCCCCACCGCCGTCCTCACCGACCTGGGCATCCGCGAGATCCTCGGCAACCACCACTTCCTCGGCTCCGGCTGCCTCGCCTCCTGGGACGAGCTGGACGCCGGGCACCGCCCGGAGCCCGACGCGGACTGGCTCGCCCGGCAGGGCGTCGCCGCCGAAGGGGACTACGAGCAGTCCTTCGACGCCGCCCGCACCCGGGTCACCGCGCTGCGTACCGCCGACCGGCTGCCGCCGATCGCCCCGTACTACACACCCCGCACCGCCCCCGGCTATCTCCCCGGCATCCTCGCCCGGCACGGCCTGGACGCGCACGGCGAGCCGATCGCCGGCTACGCGGACGCCCCCGAGGAGACCGGCGGACTGCGCCGGGTCGCCCGCGAGACGGTCCGCGAGGCCGCCCGCGGCGCCTACCGCCACGGCGTCCAGCGCGTCGCCCCCGCCATCCGCCGCTGGGGGCAGCTGTGACCCTCCCGCCGCCCGTCAGCCCCCGGAGCCCGCACGGCCCCCGGAAGGAGCCCGAAATGCCGCCGAACCCGCAGAGCAGCCCGCCGACCGTGGTGGCCGTCATCCCGGCCCGCGGCGGATCCAAGGGCGTGCCCGCCAAGAACCTCGCCGCCGTCGGGGGAGTGCCCCTGGTGGCCCGCGCGGTCCGCGAATGCCGCGCCGCCCGCCTGGTCACCGATGTCGTGGTCTCCACCGACGACGCCGGGATAGCGGCCGCGGCCCGCGGCGCCGGAGCGGTCGTCGTACGGCGCCCCGGCGACATCGCGGGCGACACCGCCACCAGCGAGGCCGCCGTCCTGCACGCCATGGACGCCTACGAGGCCGAGCACGGCGCCCGGGTCGACGCGGTGCTGCTGGTCCAGTGCACCAGCCCCTTCGTCGTCCGCGAGGACATCGACTCGGTGGCCGCCGCGGTCGTCGAGGGCGGCGCCGACAGCGCGCTGACCGTGGCACCGTTCCACGGCTTCGTCTGGCGGGACGCCGAGCCCGAGGTCGCCGCAGACGGCGCCGCGGCCGACGGCGGCCACGGCGTCAACCACGACAAGTCCTTCCGGCCGCGCCGCCAGGACCGCCCCCAGGACCTGCTGGAGACCGGCGCGGCCTACGCCATGGAAGCGGCCGGCTTCCGCGCCGGCGGCCACCGCTTCTTCGGCCGCACCGAGCTCGTGCGCACCGACCCCGCCCGGGTGCTGGAGATCGACGATCCGCACGACCTGGCCCGCGCCCGCGCGCTCGCGCCGCTGCTGGACGCCCCCCGTCCCGGCGCCCTCCCGACCCTCGACGACATCGACGCCGTCGTCCTCGACTTCGACGGCACCCAGACGGACGACCGGGTGCTGATCGACGCCGACGGACGGGAGATCGTCGCGGTGCACCGCGGCGACGGCCTCGGCATCGCCGCCCTGCGCAAGGCGGAGCTGAAGCTGCTGATCCTGTCCACGGAGACCAACCCGGTCGTCGCCGCACGGGCCCGCAAGCTGCAGGTGCCCGTCCTGCACGGCATCGACCGCAAGGACCTCGCCCTCAAGCAGTGGTGCGAGGAAGCGGGCATCGCGCCCGAGCGCGTGCTCTACGTCGGCAACGACGTCAACGACCTCCCGTGCTTCGACCTCGTCGGCTGGCCCGTGGCGGTCGCCGGGGCGCACGACGTGGTGCGCGGCGCGGCCCGCGCGGTCACCGCGACGCCCGGCGGCAGCGGGGCGATCCGAGAGATCGCCGCCTGGCTGCTGGGCCCGTCCCTGTAACCCACCAAGACCCCCTGCAGACCCCCGATCAACCCGCTCACCCCTGTTCCACCCGCACACCCCCTGATCAACACGAAGGAATCCTCCCCATGAGCAGCAACTCCCGCCTCCGCACCCTCGGCTCCCGCGAGGCCGGCCCCGGCCGCCCCGTCTACGTCACCGGCGAGATCGGCATCAACCACAACGGCGACCTGGAGAATGCCTTCGCGCTGATCGACGCCGCCGCCGACGCCGGCTGCGACGCCGTCAAGTTCCAGAAGCGGACCCCGGAGATCTGCACCCCGCGCGACCAGTGGGACATCGAGCGCGACACCCCCTGGGGCCGGATGACCTACATCGACTACCGCCACCGTGTGGAGTTCGACGAGGACGGCTACCGCGCCATCGACGAGTACTGCAAGAAGCGCGGCATCGCCTGGTTCGCCTCCCCGTGGGACGTCGAGTCCGTCGCCTTCCTGGAGAAGTTCGACGTGCCCTGCTACAAGGTCGCCTCCGCCTCGCTCACCGACGACGAGCTGCTGCGCGCCATGCGCGCCACCGGCCGCACCGTCATCCTCTCGACGGGCATGTCCACCCCCAAGCAGATCCGGCACGCCGTCGAGGTCCTGGGCAGCGAGAACATCCTGCTCTGCCACGCCACCAGCACCTACCCGGCCAAGGCCGAGGAGCTCAACCTGCGCATGATCAACACGCTGCAGGACGAGTACCCCAACGTCCCGATCGGCTACAGCGGCCACGAGACCGGTCTGCAGACCACCCTCGCCGCGGTCGCCCTCGGCGCCACCTTCGTCGAGCGCCACATCACCCTCGACCGCGCGATGTGGGGCTCCGACCAGGCCGCCTCCGTCGAGCCCGGCGGCTTGTCCCGCCTGGTCCGTGACATCCGCACCATCGAGGAGTCCCTCGGTGACGGTGTCAAGAAGGTCTACGAGAGCGAGCTCGGCCCGATGAAGAAGCTGCGCCGCGTCACCGGCGTGGTGGCCGAGGCCGAGGCCGGCGCCGAGCCGGCGGCGGTCTGACGGCAGCCGGCCGAACCGACGGGAGCGATGGTGAGCTCACCTGAAGGGGCCCGCGCCGGGTCCGTCACACCTGGCGCCGAGGTCCCGCCCCAGGAGACGACGGGTTCTCCCGCCCGTCGTCTCCTGGGGGTGCCGCGGCAGACCCGCCGGCCCGCACGCACCGGTGCCGGACCGGCCGCCGCCGCGCGCGACGCCGGCACTCTCGCCTTCGTCGAGAGCCCGGTACAGCTGCTCAATGTCCTGGAATGGGCGTACACGGCACAGGCCACCGCGCTCACCGTCGTCGTGCTCTCCCCGCACGATCCGATGACCCGCGGCCAGCTGCGCCGGATGGCCGAACTCGCCCGCGACGAAGGCCATACGGTGCGCTGGGAAGAGGCCCGCGGCGGCCCGACCGCGCCGATGCGCACCATCGGCGGGCTCACCCCGCTGCTGCGCCGCGCCCGCCGCATCGTCATCGGCGACCCGTTCTCCCGCTACGTCCAACTGCTGCTCACCCTCACCAAGGCACGCGATCTGGTCGTGGTCGACGACGGCACCGCCACCATGGAGTTCATCTCCCAACTCGCCCGCGGCGAACGGCTGGTGCGCTGGCACCGCAACGGCAGCGGACGCGGTGCGCGGGACCTGGCCTTCGCGCCGTTCTCGGCCACCGCCCGGCGTCGGCTCACCCCGGCGCCCGAGGGCGGCCGGCGCACCGTCGGCCTGTTCAGCTCGATGCCCGTCGAGGCCCCGCCGGGTGTCGAGGTCACCACCAACGAGTTCGCCTGGACCCGCGGCCGTTTCGGCCCGCCCCGGCTCACCCGCGCCGCCGATATCGTCGGCACCTCGCTGGTGGAGACCGGGGTCGTGGACGCCGACCGCTATCTGGCCGCCGTCGCCGCCCTGGCCCGTACGCACGGCGCCACCCGCTACTTCGCGCACCGCAAGGAGAGCGCCGAAAAGCTCCGCCGCCTCGTCACGGAGACCGGCCTGGAGATCGTCCGCCCCGATCTGCCGCTGGAACTGATCGCCCGGCGCGGCCCCATCGGACGGCTGATCGTCAGCTTCCCCTCCACCGTCGTGCACACCCTGCCGCTCGCCCTGCTGGGCACCGAGGTCAAGGTCGCGGTCTGCGACATCGACCCGGAGTGGCTGACCGCCCACGCCTCACCCCGCGCCCAGGGCTTTCTCGACGGGGTCACCGGCACCGCCCGCGACGTCCAGCGGCTGCCGTTCACCCAGCGGGTGGTCGCCGGCTGAGGGGCGGCGCCGCCCGGCGGCCGGCCACCGGCCGAGGACCGCACCGCCGCACAGGAAGCCCTACTGCATACCCTTCGCATAAACCGTCCATGCGCCGAGCGGCCTAGATTTTCTTCCCCTAACGGGCTGAACTTTTGTTGATCGAGGGACAGTTGCCCCGGTGCGGGCCGTACCGTGGCACGGGTGAACCACTCGATCTCCCGCGATGCCGGCACCGCCCGTACTCCCGCCGGGGACCAGCTCCCCGGCGCGCTCCCCGACGCGCTGCGCGCCGAACTCGGCCACTTCCGGCGCGACTTGCACATGCATCCCGAGCTCGGCAACCAGGAGTTCCGGACCACCGCCGCGCTCAAGGAACGGCTGGAGCGGGCCGGTCTGCGGCCCCGGGTACTGGCCACCGGCACCGGCCTGATCTGCGACATCGGTACACCGGACGCGACGGCCGACGGACGCGCGCTCGCCGCCGACCCCGCCCGCCCCCTGCTGGCCCTGCGCGCGGACATCGACGCCCTGCCCATCCCGGACACCAAGACCGTCGACTACGCCTCGACGGTCCCCGGCCGCGCGCACGCCTGCGGCCATGACGTGCACACCGCCGTCGTCCTCGGCGCCGGTCTGGTCCTCGCCGAACTCGCCCGCACCGGCGCCCTGCCGCGCCCGGTCCGTCTGATCTTCCAGCCCGCCGAGGAGGTGCTGCCGGGCGGCGCCCCCGACGCGATCGAGTCCGGTGCGCTGGAGGGCGTCGGCCGGATCCTCGCCGTCCACTGCGATCCGCGCGTCGACGCCGGCCGGATCGGGCTGCGGGTGGGGGCGATCACCTCCGCGTGCGACCGGCTGGAGGTCGGACTCGACGGCCCCGGCGGCCACACCGCCCGCCCGCACCTGACCACCGACCTGGTCACCGCCGCTTCCCGGGTCGCCCTGGACGTTCCGGCGCTGCTGTCCCGCCGGGTCGACGCCCGCGCCGGGCTCGCGGTCACCTGGGGCCGCCTGGCCTCCGGGCACGCCTGCAATGTGATCCCGCAGCACGCCGAGCTCTCCGGCACCGTCCGCTGCCTCGACCTCGAAGCCTGGCGGCTGGCCCCGGACCTGGTCCACGCAGCGATCGACGAGATCGCCACGCTGCACGGCGCAAAGTCGCAGATCACCTACGTCCGCGGGGTCCCGCCGGTGGTCAACGAACCGGTCACCGTCCAACTGCTGCACTCCGCGATGGCCGCCCGCCGCGGCGAGGGCGCCATCGAGGACACCGAGCAGTCCCTCGGCGGCGAGGACTTCTCCTGGTACCTCGAACACGTCCCCGGCGCCATGGCCCGTCTCGGCGTCCACCCGCCCGCCGAGACCACCCGCCGCGACCTCCACCGCGGCGACTTCGACGTCGACGAACAGGCGATCAAGGTGGGCGTGGAACTCTTCACGGCCTGCGCGCTGCTCGACGGGAGCCTGGCGGGCTGAGGCCACGCCGCCCGGGACCACGCGTGGCGCGGTGCGGCTCTGCCCCCTATAACCGGCCACCGACCGTAAAGAGCGCATATCACCCCGTTCCGGCACCTAGCCGGGACGGGCCTCGCATATCGGCCGTACATGTTTCGTCGAGGTGCCCTACGCCTCGAATCGATAACGTCCGCGCAGTGGAGGGTTTTGCGCCAGGTCTACGCGCGTTAATCTCCGACAAGCCAGCGCCAAAGGGGGCGCTTAGAGCGAAGGGAAGGCCCCGTGCGTCGGGTCATCAGGATTGCCGCCGCGGCTACCGCCACCACGTGTCTCGCGTTCACCGCCACCGCGTGCGGACAGAGCTTCGCCGAGGCCAATCGCGCCAAGCACGCGGGCGTCGGACTGGCCTTCGACATCGGCGGCCGGGACGACCACTCGTTCAACGAGGCGGCCGCCCGCGGTACCGAGAACGCCCGGAAGAAGCTGGGCGTCAAGGTCAAGATGCTCACTGCCAAGAACGGCGAGACCGAGGCGGACCGCGAGCAGCGGCTGTCGTCCTTCGCCGAGGCCGGTTACAACCCGGTCATCGGCGTCGGCTTCGCCTACAGCCAGTCCGTGCAGAACGTCGCCAAGGACTTCCCCGACACCAGCTTCGGTGTCGTGGACGCCGTGCCGCAGGGCAAGAACGTCGATGCCATGGTCTTCGCCGAGCACGAGGGCTCCTACCTGGCCGGCGTCGCCGCGGCGCTGAAGAGCAAGACCCACAAGGTGGGCTTCATCGGTGGCGTGAACAATGCGCTGATCCAGAAGTTCCAGGCCGGCTTCGAGCAGGGCGTACGCGACACCGACCCGAAGGCCAAGGTCGTCTCGCAGTACCTCTACCCGAACAACGACAAGGGCTTCAACGACCCGGGGGCCGCCAAGGCCAAGGCCGCGGGGATGACCGACAGCGGTATCGACGTGATCTACACGGCGGCCGGACAGTCCGGCGCCGGCTCGATCGAGGAGATCAGCAAGCACAAGGGCGTCTGGGCGATCGGTGTGGACTCCGACCAGTACCAGCAGCCCGGTCTGGCGAAGTACAAGAACCACATCCTGACCTCGGTCGTGAAGAACGTCGATGTGGCCGTGTTCGACCTGATCAAGAGCTACGAGGACCACAAGCCGCTGACCGGCATCCACGCCTACGACCTCAAGCACCAGGGCGTCTCGCTCGCCACCTCGGGCGGCTTCATCAAGGACATCCAGCCGCAGGTCGACGCGGCCCGGAAGAAGATCATCGAGGGCAAGGTGAAGGTCAAGGAGACGCCGTAGCCAGACGCCGTAGCCAGACGCCGCGGCCAGGCGCCGCAGCCAGGGACGACGATCCACCCCGGGGCGCCGCAGCGCCGGCCCGGGGGGCGGTCCCCGCGTCCCCCTGTGACCTTCCGGTCCCGCTTTCTTGTTCTTCGTCCTTTCCGCACCGTCATCCCCGAGGGGAGTGCGCCATCAACGCAGCATCCACGAGCAGTGGCCGGGCCGTCCCGGACGCCCCCGCTGTAGAACTCCGCGGAATCACCAAAAGGTTCCCCGGCGTCGTGGCCAACCACGACATCCATCTCACCGTGCGCCGCGGCACCGTCCACGCCCTCTGCGGCGAGAACGGTGCCGGCAAGTCCACCCTGATGAAGATCCTCTACGGCATGCAGAAGCCGGACGAGGGCACCATCGCGCTGGACGGCGAGCAGGTCACCCTGCACACCCCGGGCGACGCCATCGCCCGCGGCATCGGCATGGTGCACCAGCACTTCATGCTGGCCGACAACCTCACCGTCCTGGAGAACACCGTCCTCGGCGCGGAGAAGCTGCACGGCATCGGCGCCGGCGCCCGCGCGAAGATAGCGGAGCTCTCCGACGCCTACGGGCTCCACATCCGGCCGGACGTGCTGGTCGAGGACCTCGGTGTCGCCGACCGCCAGCGGGTGGAGATCCTCAAGGTCCTCTACCGCGGCGCCCGCACCCTCATCCTCGACGAGCCGACCGCCGTCCTGGTCCCGCAGGAGGTCGACGCGCTCTTCGACAACCTGCGCGAGCTCAAGTCCGAGGGCCTGACCGTCATCTTCATCTCGCACAAGCTGGGCGAGGTGCTCTCGGTCGCCGACGACATCACCGTCATCCGGCGCGGCACGACCGTGGCGTCGGTCGAGCCGTCCGGGACCACGCCCAAGCAGCTCGCCGAGCTGATGGTCGGCAGCGAACTCCCGTCGCCCGAGACCCGCGAGTCGACCGTCACGGACCAGGAGATGCTGCGCGTGCGCGATCTCCACCTCTCCGCGACCGACTCCGACGGGGTGGTCCGCACCGTCCTGGACGGCATCTCCTTCACCATCCACAAGGGCGAGGTGCTGGGCGTCGCCGGTGTCGAGGGCAATGGCCAGGCCGAACTCGTCGAGGCCGTCATGGGCACCCGCACCCCCGACCACGGCACCGTCACCCTGGACGGCACGAACCTGTCCGGGGCCTCCACCCGCGCCCGGCGCAAGGGCGGCATCGGCTACATCCCCGAGGACCGCCACCGCCACGGCCTGCTGCTGGAAGCCCCGCTGTGGGAGAACCGCATCCTGGGCCACGTCACCGAGCGGCCCAACAGCAAGGGCAAACTGCTCGACCTGGCCGGCGCCCGCAAGGACACCGAGCGCATCGTCGCCGAGTACGACGTCCGCACCCCCGGCATCGAGGTCACCGCGTCCTCGCTCTCCGGCGGCAACCAGCAGAAGCTGATCGTCGGCCGCGAGATGAGCCACCGGCCCAAGCTCCTGATCGCCGCCCACCCCACCCGCGGGGTCGACGTCGGCGCGCAGGCGCAGATCTGGGAACAGATCCGCGAGGCGCGGCGCGAGGGCCTGGCGGTGCTGCTGATCTCTGCCGACCTGGACGAGCTGATCGGGCTGTCCGACACTCTGCGGGTGATGTACCGGGGCCGGCTGGTCGCGGATGCGGACCCCGCCGTCATCACCCCGGAGGAGTTGGGCTCCGCCATGACCGGTGCCGCCAGCGGCCACCTCACCGCCGCGGACGAGACCGCGGCGGACGACAGTGCGCCGAACGGCGCCGGCGAGCAGGGCGGTGAGCAGAAGTGAGCACCTCCACGAACAGCTCCACCAAGGGCCCCGCCAAGAACCCCACTGCGGACGCCATCGCCCGCAGCGCCACCCGCGACAAGGTGATCCTCGCGATCGCCGCGCCCGTCCTGGCCATCGTCGCCGCGATAGTGATCTCGTCCCTGGTGTTCCTCGCGTCCGGCGAGAACCCCTTCCGGGCCTACGGGATCATGGCCGACTACGGCCACTACAGCGACAGCCAGGTCTGGATCATCAACAAGGCGGTGCCGTACTACCTTTCGGCGCTGGCGGTGGCCATCGGCTTCCGCATGAACCTCTTCAACATCGGCGTCGACGGCCAGTACCGCCTCGCGGCCTTCGCGGCTGCCGCGGTGGGCGGCGCCATCGCCCTCCCCGGCGCGATCCAGATCATCCTGCTCATCGTCGTCGCGATGCTGGTGGGCGCGATCTGGTCGGGCATCGCGGGTCTGCTGAAGACCACCCGCGGCGTCAGCGAAGTGATCACCACGATCATGCTGAACGCCATTGCCGCCTCGATCATCGGCTACTTCCTGCAGGACGGCCGCCTCGCCATCAAGGACGGCAACCTCCTGCACACCAAGTTCCTCCCGGAATCCAGCCACTTCTTCACCTTCCCGACCCACCCCAAGCCGGTCTACGGCTTCGTGGTGATCGCGGTGCTGGCCGGTGCGCTGTACTGGTTCGGGATCAACCGCACCCGCTTCGGCTTCGACCTGCGCGCCGTGGGCGCCTCCGAGTCGGCCGCCGAGGCCAGCGGTGTCAGCGTCAAGCGCATGGTCGTCAGCAGCATGCTGCTGTCGGGTGCCGCGGCCGGCCTGGTCGGCATGCCCACCCTGCTCGGCGAGTCCTTCCAGTACGGCACGGACTTCCCGGCCGGGATCGGCTTCACCGGTATCGCCATCGCCCTGCTCGGCCGCAACCACCCGGTCGGGATGGCCTTCGGCGCCCTGCTGTGGGCGTTCCTCGACCGCACCGGCTCCCGGCTGGAGTTCGAGGGCTACGCACAGGAGATCGTCGGCGTCATCCAGGGCGTCATCGTGCTCTGCGTGGTCATCGCCTACGAGGTCGTGCGCCGCTACGGGCTGCGCCTGCAGCAGCGCAAGGTCGGCGAGGAGCTGGCCGCCCTGTCCCGCACGACCAACGCCGACAAGTCTGACAAGAGCGACAAGCCGGAGGTGTCGGCGTGAGTACGGACCTCAAGACCGCGACGAAGCTCGCGGTCCCCGGGAAGAGCGGGCGGCGCAAGCTGACCTACCCCTGGATCCTGCTGATCATCGCCGGCGCGCTGGTCGCGCTCTCCGTCCTGCGGGCCGTCACCGGCACCGCGGACCTCACCTCCACCGGCCAGTTCGGCGCCGCGCTGAGCGCCGCCGTGCCGATCGGCCTGGCGGGTCTGGGCGGCCTGTGGTCCGAGCGGGCCGGCGTGGTCAACATCGGCCTCGAAGGCATGATGATGCTCGGCTCGTTCGCGGCCGGCTGGGTCGGCTGGGAGCACGGCCCCTGGGCGGCGGCGCTGGCCGGCATCATCGGCGGCGCGCTCGGCGGGCTGATCCACGCCGTCGCCACCGTCACCTTCGGCGTCGACCACATCGTCTCCGGTGTCGCGGTCAACATCCTGGCGCTCGGCGCCACCCAGTACCTGGCCACCCTGTGGTTCGGCCAGGAGGGCAGCGCGGCGCTGGCCGCCGGCGGCAACGACAAGCAGTCCCCGCCGATGCCCGACATGCCGAGCTTCACCGTCCCCGGCCTGTCGGACTGGCTCAACTCCATCGAGGGCCACCACTGGTTCCTGGTCTCCGACATCGCCGGCATCCTCGGCGCTGCGGTCACCAGCGTCTCCTGGCTGACCCTGCTCACCATCGGCCTGTTCATCGGCACCTTCTACCTGCTGTGGCGCTCCTCGTTCGGTCTGCGGCTGCGCTCCTGCGGCGAGGCCCCGGTCTCGGCCGAGTCCCTGGGCGTCAACGTCTACTCGTACAAGTACGCGGCGGTCCTGATCTCCGGCGCCCTGGCCGGCCTCGGCGGTGCCTTCCTCTCCATCGGGGTGCACTTCTACCAGGACGGCCAGACCGGCGGCCGCGGCTACATCGGTCTCGCCACGATGATCTTCGGCAACTGGCGTCCTGGCGGTGTCGCGATGGGCGCGGGCCTGTTCGGCTTCATGGACGCCATGCAGCTGCGCAGCGGCGGCCCGACCGTCCACGCCCTGCTGCTGGGCCTGGCCGCCCTGCTCGCGGTGATCGCGCTGCTGAAGCTCCGCGCCGCCAAGCGCACCCAGGCCGCGCTGTCGGCGGTGGCCGCGGCCGTCCTCATAGGCTGGTACTTCCTGGCCGACACCGTTCCGCTGGAACTGGTCGAGGCGAGCCCGTACATCGCCACCCTGCTCGTCCTCGCCCTCTCCGCCCAGCGACTGCGGCCCCCGAAGGCGAACGGCAGGCCCTACCGCCGAGGACAAGGCACATGACACCACCGGTGCCGGTCGACTGGACCGCACTGCGCGCGCAGGCCCGGGACGCGATGTCCCGGGCCTACGCCCCTTATTCCGGCTACCCCGTCGGCGCCGCCGCCCTCGTGGACGACGGCCGCACGGTCACCGGCTGCAACGTCGAGAACGCCTCGTACGGCCTCGCCCTCTGCGCCGAATGCGGCCTGGTCTCCGCCCTGTTCGCAGGGGGCGGAGGGCGGCTGACCGCCTTCACCTGCGTGGACGGCGCGGGCGAGCTGCTCGTCCCGTGCGGCCGCTGCCGCCAGCTGCTCTGGGAACACGGCGGCCCGGACCTCCTCGTCGACACGGCAGCCGGCATCCGCCCCCTGTCGGAACTCCTGCCGGATGCCTTCGGGCCGGGGCATCTGAGGGGGTGACGGGGACAGTGCGCCAACCACGGCACCCGAGGCTCGTCCGCGGCCCCTTCTTGGCGCAAGTGGCAACGGCTACGCGCAGACTCGAATCTACCGGGCAAGCACACTTCCGAGTGCTTCCCCATTGAGCGAAGAGGACCTCAGAGCGCTCGCAGCGCGTTGCCGAGGTCCGGGCCGTAGCCGGCCCGGCATTGGATGTCCCCGACGTCGGAGACCAGGTCGCCGAGGTACCAGTCGCCGTCGTCGGCCTGGACAGCGCAGATCCCGTCCAGGTTGATCGCGCAGACGGCCTGGAGGGGTGTTCCGTTGTGGGTGACGGTGCCGAGGACGGTGAGCAGGTCGGCTTGCGGGCAGCCGGTGAGGCGCTGGACGTCCGCCAAGGTCCAGGGCTCGGGCAGGTGCTCGTCGCGGTGCTCGGCGGCGGGGAGGAGTTCGACCACGGCATGGCCGAGCTGGGGCCGGATCCACTCGCCGTCGCGTTCGATGCCGAGTACGCCTCCGAGGAAGGCCATCTCGCGGGTCCCGGCGGGGGTCTCCCAGCGAAACGGGACACGGGAGACGTGGGAGGGGAAGTCCTCCTCGGGGAGGGTGCCCGCACCGAACGACCGCTTGGGACATGGTCCGTTGTCGGTGTACCGGTGGGCGAAGAAGGCCGTGATCCATCCCGTGACCCGGTCGCCGCCGGAATCCGACTCCCACTTGTAGAGCGAGCGCCAGAAGTGGTGGTCGACACCCCACCCCGAGGCTGTCGCGCAGATCGCGTCCAGCACCGGGTGCAGGGCGGTGAACCACGGCCGCAGGCCCTCGAACCAGCCCTCCAACTCCCGTACTCGCGCCGCCAGCAGGCGCCAGTCCCGGTCCGTGCCCTCCAACCGGATCCGGGGAATACCGCAGAGCGTCTGCCACCGGAAGCGGTAGTACGGCCTGACCACATCCATCAGCGCCACCAGCGCGGCCGTGGCGTCGGTGGGGGTGGTGGTCGAAAAGGCCGGCTGGAACAGGTCGGCCACCTCGTCGCCGATCCGGCCACGCAGGGGCTGTTGGACCAGGTTGATCGAGTGCTCCCAGTCCTGCGGAGCCAGGTCGTCGCGGACGGCGATGGTCTGCTGGTGCCCAGGCGTGTCGGTGAAGACTCCCTCGTACGTGCTGGAGTTCAGCCGGACGTGCCCGGCCACCTCGTGCACCACGGCGTACCAGAGCAGATCAGGCGAGAGGCTCAGCGGCAGGTGGGCCGTGAAGCAGAGGTGGACGGCGCGCAGTAGGAGGCTGGAGGTGGGCTCGGCGTTCTCCTGGGCGTCAGTGGCCCAGCCGACGAGGCGGGTTGTGCTGCGGTGGTGGAAGCGGACTTGGTCGTGGAGCACCGCCTGCAGGAAGCGCCCGTTGCCGAGTTCGGTGAGTGCGGCGGCGAGCCGCGCTGCATCGGCGTCTTCGCCGAGCGGCAGGTCCATCTCGAAAGCCATCCGCACCCCCAGGAACAGTGATCGAACCTCGATCCTAGAAGCGGCACGAAGACCGTGGGCTCTGGCCCACCCGCCGCGTGACCGGGCAACCGGTAACAGGGCGTGCACGTACTTCTCCGCTACCCGGGGCCGGCGGCGGAGTCGGGCAGGGGCAGGGGGCTGGGCTCGTTTCCGCGTACGCCGACGTGGCGGGGTACGCGATCGTGGGGGGGGGGACGGCCGATGGGGAGGAGAGACGCCGGCGCCCGGCCGAGGCCCGGGACGTCGCACCGCACTGTGGACCGGGGTGCCGGCGTCGCCAGGTGCCCGGTGGGCTACGCTGTGCGGCCATGTATACCGGGACGGCATTGCGCCACACACGGATTGGTGACCCGGTGCTCTTCTGAGTGCCGTACGGGCCGGTGCGGGCCCGCTGTTTGATCGAGGATCTTGCGCTGCTGCGCGTGCTCCGCCTCCGTCGTGTTGATCACAGGCTCGACACATCAACGACGACAGGAGAATTCATGCCCACCAGGACTCTGCAGATTCCCACCGCGGACGGCCGGGCCGACGCCTTCGCCGCCTTCCCCGACCGTGGCGAGCGGCACCCAGGGGTGCTGATGTACGCGGACGGCTTCGGCATCCGGCCCGTGCTGCGGGAGATGGCCCGCGAACTGGCCGGGCACGGGTACTACGTACTCGTCCCCAACCTCTTCTACCGGCACGGCCCGGCACCGCTGATCGAACTGCCCGAGCACATCGGAGAAGAAGTCCGGCCCGCGCTCATGGCCCGGCTGATGCCGTTGATCGAAGCGCACACCGCCGAACGCGTACTGCGTGACGCCGACGCCTACCTCAGGTTCCTCACCACCCAGCCCGAGGTCGCCGCCGGACCGGTCGCGGTGACCGGCTACTGCATAGGCGGCCTCCTGGCGATGCGCACCGCCGCGGCCCACCCCGACCAGGTGGCCGCCCTCGCCGCATTCCACGGCCCCGTGGGCGTGGACGGGCCGGATGCCTTCGCCGAGATCACCGCCCAGGTCCACTTCGGCCATGCCGAAAGCGACCTGACGCCCGAAGTCCTGGGCGAGCTCAACCGGGCCCTGGACGCCGCGAAGGTCGACTACACCTCCGAGATCTACCCCGGCACCGTCCACGGGTTCACCATGTCCGACACCGAAGCCTTCGACCCCGCCGGACTACAGCGCCACTGGGACCGCCTGCTGCCCCTCCTCGACCGCACACTGGCCAACAGCTGAGGCTCCGGCTCGGAAACCAAACCTGAAGTACGCGGCTGCGACCAGCAAATAGCGCGGTGGGCCACACCGATGTCGGCACGGCCGTGGCCCACTTGGCCACCGAACACAGCGAGACCACAACCGACGAGGTACGAGATGTCTTAGGCTGACCACACCGCGACCGGTGCCGCGCCCGCCCTTCGCCGGGTGGGCGCGGCACCCCGCCGGGCCGGGGCATGGCTCGGCGCCCTGGGGCACCGGACGGGGCGCGCCGCACCCCAGGCACCGCCCCCGGCACCACCCCCAGGGGCGGCCGCCCGCCGCCCCTGGCCACCCCGCCGTCTATGCGTGTAGAACGGACCTACCCGTTTGAAAGGAACCCTCCATGGACGTCATCTCCGTCATCCGCGCCAAGCGCGACCGCGGCGAGCTGACCGCTGATCAGATCGCCTGGGTGATCGACGCCTACACCCGCGGCGAGGTGGCCCATGAGCAGATGTCGTCCCTCGCGATGGCCATCTTCCTCAACGGGATGAACCGCACGGAGATCGCCCGCTGGACGGCCGCGATGATCGCCTCCGGCGAGCGCATGGACTTCTCCTCGCTGCCCCGCCCCACCGCCGACAAGCACTCCACCGGCGGCGTCGGCGACAAGATCACCCTCCCGCTCGCCCCGCTCGTCGCCGCCTGCGGTGCGGCCGTACCGCAGCTTTCCGGCCGGGGCCTGGGCCACACCGGCGGCACTCTCGACAAGCTCGAAGCGATCCCCGGCTGGCGCGCGACGCTCTCCAACGCGGAGATGCTGGACGTTCTGCGCGATGTCGGCTCCGTCATCTGCGCCGCCGGCGACGGCCTGGCCCCCGCCGACAAGAAGCTCTACGCGCTCCGCGATGTCACCGGCACGGTCGAGTCCATCCCGCTGATCGCCTCCTCCATCATGTCCAAGAAGATCGCCGAGGGCACCGGCTCCCTCGTCCTGGACGTCAAGGTCGGCTCCGGCGCCTTCATGAAGGACCTCGCCAATGCCCGCGAACTGGCCTCCACGATGGTCGAGTTGGGCACCGACCACGGCGTGAAGACGGTCGCCCTGCTCACCGACATGGCCACCCCGCTCGGCCTGACCGCCGGCAACGCCCTCGAAGTCCGCGAATCCTTCGAGGTACTGGCCGGCGGCGGCCCCCAGGACGTCGTCGACCTCACCCTCGCCCTCGCCCGCGAAATGCTCGACGCGGCCGGCCTCAAGGACGCCGACCCGGCCAAGGCGCTGGCCGACGGCTCCGCCATGGACCACTGGCGCCGCATGATCAGTGCCCAGGGCGGCGACCCCGACGCAGCCCTCCCGGTGGCCCGCGAACAGCATGTCGTCACCGCCTCCTCCTCCGGCACTCTCACCACCCTCGACGCCTACGCCGTCGGCCTCGCCGCCTGGCGCCTGGGCGCCGGCCGGGCCCGCAAGGAGGACCCGGTCCAGGCAGGCGCGGGCGTCGAGCTGCACGCCAAGCCGGGCGACACGGTCACCGCCGGCCAACCCCTGCTGACCCTGCACACCGACACCCCCGAGAAGTTCCCCTACGCCCTGGAGGCCCTCGACGGCGGCGTCCTCGTCGGCCCCGAGGACGCGGCCTTCGCCGCCACTCCGGTGGTGCTGGAACGTATCGCCTGACCTGGACCCGAGGCCGAAGGGCCGCAGAGGGCTCGGCTCGTATGAGTGAACGGGACCCGTGGGCTGCCGCGGGTCCCGTTCCGCGTGGTGCAGTCGGGGGCGCGCCGAAGAGGAGGAGCCCGCCGTGACCGCACTCACCGCCGAGCATTACCCGCAGGAGGGCCGGGTATGGGAGGCCCTCGTCCGGATCTGGGAGGACACCGAGGCCCCTGAGGGCTGCATGGTGGAGATCGTGGAGGGCATCGTCACCGTCGCCCCGCCGCGCGATGTCCGGCAGAACGTGATCGTCGCTGAGCTCAGCCGCGCCCTGTACCAGCAGGCGCTCCCTGAGAACCGAGGCGCCTACCAGAAGCTTGCCCTCGCCGTTCCCGCCTGCCATGGCCTCTACGTCCCCAACCTCGTGGTGGCCCCCGATTCCGTGGTTCGGGGCCCCGGGTACTTCGTCCCCGCCGCCGCAGCCGAACTGGTCGTCGAGATCACCTCACCGAGCTCCGCGGTCCACGACCGGCTCCACAAACCCGCCGGATACGCCTCCGCAGGCGTACCCCTCTACCTGCTCATCGACCTCTGGTCGCCCGACGGCCCGACCGCCACCCTTCACGGCGACCCGGACCACACGCGCTACCGCAGCCGGCGCCCCACGTGCCTCGGCGAGCCGCTTCACCTCCCCGAGCCGTTCGACATGACCATCGACACGTCGCTCTTTCGCCTCAGTTGACGACGAAGGGCCCGCCCCACCAGGACAGGTGGTGGGGCGGGCCCTTCGGACTGAGGGGCGCCGGTTACGCGGCCTTCTCCAGGTGGAGGAGGCGCCGTTCGGCCACGGCCTTGCGGGTGGCGTAGAGGGTGATCGAGGCGGCGCCGACCATCGCGGCGAGGCCCAGGAGGACGGTGCCCTCCCAGCCGACGGCGTGGAAGGCGGCGGCGCCGAGCGCACCCCGGGGGCGCTCCCACCGTTCTCGGCTCTGCATCCCTCTCGTTCGTCTCCGAGCCATCACTGTATTCGTCATTGTGACGTGAATTCTCCCGAATCCGGCTGCAGTTCAGCCTGGCTCTGCGATGCTGGAGGCCGATCGAGAGGGGCCGCAGCGATGCAGTGGAAGATCCACGGGGAACGTCCGATCTACGAGAACAAGTGGGTGAACCTGTGGCTCACCGACGTCGAGACACCGGACGGACACCGTTGGGAACACCACGTCGTCAAGCTCCGCCACTTGGCCGTGGCCGCGGTCGTCAACGATCGTCGCGAGGTCCTGATGATGTGGCGGCATCGCTTCATCACGGATACCTGGGCGTGGGAGCTGCCCATGGGGCTGGTCGAGGAAGGCGAGACCCCGGCCGATGCGGCGGCCCGTGAGGTCTTGGAGGAGACCGGCTGGCGCCCCGGTCCCGTCAAGCCGCTGATCTACGCCGAGCCGGCCAACGGCATCACCGACTCCCAGCACTACGTCTTCCGGGCCGACGGGGCGACGTACGAGGGTCCGCCGACCGAGAAGAACGAGTCGGACCGGATCGAGTGGATCCCACTGGCCAAGGTTCGGGGCATGATCGACCGGCGCGGGATCGTCAGCAGCGGTTCCCTCGTCGGGCTGCTCTACGTGCTCATGGACGAGGCGATCCGCTGACCTTGCGGGGCAGTAGCTCCCGGAGCCGGGCCTCGAAAGCCAGCGCGGCCGGCTCCCGGCGGAAAGGCTTCAACTGCTCGTAGAACTCCCGGAGGTGGCCGGCGACTCGTTGTGACCTCACGGCCGCCGCAGGAGCCAGCGCGTCCATTGCCGTGTGGCACGCCTCGTCGAGCTTCCCGCGTTGCAGCTGGGTGCGGGCCAGCCAGACGGCGTGGAAGGCGCGGCCCCGGTGGTTCGATCGGTGTTCGCGGCGTAGGGCGTCCGCGATCAGGGGTTCAGCGACGGCGGCTTCGCCCAGACGGCCGTGGGCGATGCCGGTGTCCACGATCAGCTTCGGCTCGTCGAAGTAGGCCACCCAGGCCGGGTCCGGATCGTCGGCACTGATCCGGCTGAAGCAGGTGTGGGCTTCCGAGATCGCGCTGTGGGTGGCGCTGTGGTTCCCGAGGGTGGCATGGGCGAAGGCTTCCCGCATCGCGAGCATGGCCAGTACACGCGGCGTCGTTCCCTCTGCGTCTCGGGCTTGGTCCTCGGCTGCCGTGACGAGTGCGAGGGCATCCCCGGGCTTGTCCTGGTAGGTGGCCTGGAGGCTCATGCAGGCGAGCACGTTGGCCATGAACTGGCGGTCGTCGATGGCCTTGGCCAGCCCCAGAGCTTCGGTGAAGTAGGCGCGTGCCTGGTTGTACTGGCGCGCGTCGAAGTAGGTCCACCCGGTGAGCCGGGCCAGCTCGGCCGCGATGCTGTGCAGGCCGTCCCGCATGGGTGTGGGGCGCTGCTCCTTGAGGAGACCAACTACGTAGCGGAGCTGACCGACGACCGCCGGCCGTAAGGTCTCTCCGCCGTGCTCGTCGTCCCGGCGCCAGTAGTCCGCGATCGACGAGTGCAGCGCGTCCAGCGTCGAGGGGCTGAGGTCGTGCTCGGCCGCCAAGGCAAGAATGCTGTCCACGTCCGCCCCCGGCAGCCCCGCGGCCAGTGGCTCGCCGCCCGGCGGCGTCTCGACCGGTTCTCGTGGGGTGACGGTCAGGCTCTGCGGGGACTCCCACCCTCGCCGGGCCAGGCCGAGCATGTGCCCAGGGATGCACAGTCCGTCCAGTCTTCGGCCTACCGTCGAAACCGGTGTCTTCCCTCTGGGGGCCGTCTGGCGGCGCAGGACTCGCCTTCACCAGGACGGTGGAGGTCTCCCGGAGCGACGAAGGGCCCGCCCCACCAGGACAGGTGGTGGGGCGGGCCCTTCGGGCTGAGGGGCGCCGGTTACGCGGCCTTCTCCAGGTGGAGGAGGCGCCGTTCGGCCACGGCCTTGCGGGTGGCGTAGAGGGTGATCGAGGCGGCGCCGACCATCGCGGCGAGGCCCAGGAGGACGGTGCCCTCCCAGCCGACGGCGTGGAAGGCGGCGGCGCCGAGCGCACCGCCCAGGCTGCTGCCGACGTAGTAGGAGCACTGGTACAGCGCCGAGGCCTGGGCACGCGCCGTCTTGGCGGTGCGGCTGACCGAGGACGAGGCGACCGCATGGCCCGCGAAGAAGCCCGCGGTGATCAGGACCAGGCCCGCCAGCACCGCGGCGACGGAGTCGGCGAGGGAGAGCAGCAGACCCGTCGAGGTGGTGCCGACGGCCAGGTAGAGGGCGCCGCGGCGGCCCGTCCGGGCGACCAGCTTGCCGGCCGCGGCCGAGGAGACCGTGCCGACCAGGTAGATCACGAAGATCGAACCGACAATGCCCTGCGGGAGGTTGAACGGTTCGGAGACCAGGCGGTAGCCGATGACCGTGTAGACCGCGCCGAAGACCGTCATGAACAGCCCGCCGATGGCGTAGAGGCGGCGCAGCAGCGGGTCGGCCAGGTGGCCGCCGAGCGTACGGGCCAGCGCCCGCGGACCCACCGAACGGGGCGCGAAGTGCCGGGCCTTGGGGACCAGCAGCCGGAACGTCACCGCACACACCACGGCCAGCACACCCACCGCGGCCAGCGCGGCCCGCCAGCCCCACGCCTGGGCGACCCAGCCGGTCACGATCCGGCCGGACATCCCGCCGATGCTGTTGCCCGCCACGAACAGTCCGATGGCCGCCACCAGCGCCTTGGCACGTACCTCCTCGGCCAGAAAGGCCATCGCCGATGCCGGCAGCCCGGCCAGCGCCACACCCTGGACGCCGCGCAGCGCGATCAGCGCACCGAGCGACGGGGCGAACGGCACCAGCATGGCGATCAGCGCGGCGACCGAGAGGGACACCGTCATCAGCGTGCGCCGGCCGAAGCGCTCGGAGACCGCGCTCAGCGGGATCACTCCGAGCGCCAGGCCGAAGGTGGCCGCGGATACGGTCCAGCTCGCCTGGTCCGGGCTGACCCCGAGGTCGGTGGAGATCGCGGGCAGCAGCGCCTGCGTGGAGTAGAGGAGTGCGAAGGTCGCCACTCCGGCGGCGAAGAGGGCGAAGCTCATCCGGCGGTAGCCGGGGCCGCCAGGCCGCAGCTTGCCCGACTCGGGGTCGGGTGCGGCGGAGGGAGAAGTGTCAGTGGACGACTGGGGAGAGGCGGCCGCACGGTCGGTAACGGACGCCCCGGTATCAGCGGGAGGCATGCTTCGAAGGTAGGCCGCCGCGTTTCATGCGTCCAATGCATAGAAACGGCATAATCGATGCTGTGACACATGATCCCAGCTCACAAGGGCCGCTGTTGCAAGGTCGCAACAGAAAAGATGTTGCCGGAGCGCCGCGGGCCGGTGCGGAGGCAGGGGAGGCGGCAGAGCTCGGGGGCGATTCCTGGGCGGCGATCCTTGCCCCGCGGCTCGCCCAGTTCACCGCCGTCGCCCGGCACGAACACGTCACCCGCGCCGCGCTGGAGCTCGGCATGCCGCAGCCGACGCTCAGCCGCGCGCTCGTCCGCCTGGAGGACGACCTCGGCGTCGCCCTCTTCGCCCGGCACGGCCGCACCCTCTCCCTCACCCGGGCCGGCCGGGCCTTTCTCGCCTCCACCGAGCGGGCGTTGACGGAGCTGGAGCGGGCAACGGAGTCCGTACGGGCCGATGTCGACCCCGCCGCAGGGAAGGTGGCGTTCGGGTTTCTGCACACCCTGGGATCGGAGACCGTGCCCGGCCTGATCCGCAGCTTCCGTGCCGACCACCCGCGCGTCCGCTTCCAGCTCGTCCAGAACTACGGCGAGGCCATGATCGAGCGGCTGCGCGCCGGTGACCTCGATCTGTGCCTGACCTCGCCGGTCCCGGACTACCCGGACCTGGTCGCCCGCCGGCTCGACGAGCAGAAGCTGCGCCTGGTCGTTCCGGACGACCATGCGCTGGCCGGCCGGAAGCGGGTCCGGCTCGCCGAGGCCGCCGGCGAGCTGTTCGTCACCCTCGAACCCGGCTACGGGCTGCGCCGGATCACCGACGCACTGTGTGCCGAGGCGGGCTTCACCCCACGGATCGCCTTCGAGGGGGAGGAGGCCGAGACGCTGCGCGGCCTGGTCGCGGCCGGGCTCGGCGTGGCACTGCTGCCACCGCCCGCCGTACCGCGCCCGGGAGTCGCCGAGCTGACGGTGACGGCCCCCCGCGCCGTCCGCGAGATCGGCGTCGCCTGGCTGGACGGCCATCCCGACACCCCGCCGGTCGCCGAATTCAAGAAGTTCCTGCTGAGCCGGCGGGGGAGGCTGCTGCCCAGGTGACGGGCGCACCCGGGAGCGACACCGCGTTCAGGGCCTCACTCCCGCAGGGCCTCACTCCCGCAGTGCTTCACTCCCGCAGTGCCTTTGTGCCTCCGTTCCTCCGTCCGAGGCTCGGTGCCTCCGTGCCTCGGGCTCGCGGTCCTCAGTGCCGTAGCGACGCCCCGAAGCCCGCGGCGAGTGGCATCCGCAGGCCCAGCGGCGGTGGTGCGGCCAGGGCGTCCTTCACGGGTCTGGCGTAGTCGCGGGCGAACAGTGAGCCGAGCATGAAATCGGCGGCCAGGGCGAGGACTTCGGCGCGGTGCTGGTGCAGGGAGTGGCCGTCGGAGTGCACCTCGAAACGGCAGGTGTCGCGGTTGACCTTCTTGGCGCGCTCGGCGTAGCGGTAGGAGAGATCCGGGTCGGTGCGTTCGTCGTTGGTGCCGTGGACCAGCAGGACCTGCCGACCGATGAGCTGTTTCACCGGTTCGGGCCGCTCGTCGCTCTGGCCGGGGTCGGGCAGCCAAGGGGCCAGCGCCAGTACGGAGTTGACGGCGGGGTGACCTGCGGCGTGCAGGGCGGCGCGGGCGCCCATGCCCGTGCCGACGAGGCAGACCGGGACATCGCCATAGCGGCGGACCACCTCGTCCAGGGCCCAGGTGGCATCCCGTGCCGGGTGGGCGTCGGGCCCGTTCCAGCCGCTGCAGCGGTAGCGCACGACATGGGCCGTCAGGCCCTCGGGGCGCCCCGCTTTCACCAGCCGGACGGCCAGGGGACGCACCGCCAGCGCGGCCACCGGCGACGGACGCCGCACCCCGGTCGGTCCGCCTCCGGGCAGTAAAAGAGCTACCCCGCTCACCTCCCGGCCGGTGCCCCGACCGCCGCCACCCCGCCACCGGAGCGCCTCGCGCGCCCCTTCCTTGCCGGCCGTTCCCAGCGGTTTTCCCAGCCGGGCCTCGCGCACCGGCAGTGCTTGCTGAGCCATGAGCAGAACGATGGCAGAAGGTGGCGTGCCCGCCACCCCGTGGACGGGTCACTGTTACATATCGTTCGATGAGATCTACGCGCGTAGGGGCTAGAGTGCCGAGATGACGAGCGAGACCACCACACTCCCGACCAGTGAACAGATCCGCCGTGCCCCCAAGGTGCTGCTCCACGACCACCTCGACGGCGGGCTCCGTCCGGCCACGGTCGTGGACCTGGCCCGTGAGACCGGCTACGAGGGCCTGCCCGAGACCGACCCGGAGAAGCTCGGGGTCTGGTTCCGTGAGGCCGCCGACTCCGGTTCGCTGGAGCGCTACCTGGAGACCTTCGCGCACACCTGCGCCGTCATGCAGACCCGTGACGCACTGGCCCGGGTGGCCGCCGAGTGCGCCGAAGACCTTGCCGCGGACGGTGTCGTCTATGCCGAGGTCAGGTATGCGCCCGAGCAGCACCTCGAAGCGGGCCTGACCCTCGAAGAGGTCGTCGAGGCGGTCAACGAGGGCTTCCGCGAGGGCGAGCGGCGGGCCCGCGAGAAGGGCCACCGCATCCGCGTCGGCGCGCTGCTCACCGCGATGCGGCACGCCGCCCGCGCCCTGGAGATCGCCGAACTCGCCAACCGCTACCGGGACACCGGCGTCGTCGGCTTCGACATCGCGGGCGCGGAGGCCGGTTACCCGCCCACCCGCCACCTCGACGCGTTCGAGTACCTCAAGCGGGAGAACAACCACTTCACCATCCACGCCGGTGAGGCCTTCGGTCTGCCGTCCATCTGGCAGGCCCTGCAGTGGTGCGGCGCCGACCGCCTCGGCCATGGGGTCCGGATCATCGACGACATCGAGGTCGCCGACGACGGCTCGGTCAAGCTCGGCCGGCTCGCCTCGTACGTACGGGACAAGCGCATCCCGCTGGAGATGTGCCCGACCTCCAACCTGCAGACCGGGGCCGCCCCTTCCTATGCGGAGCACCCCATCGGCCTGCTGCGCCGACTGCAATTCCGGCTCACGCTCAACACCGACAACCGGCTGATGAGCGGCACGAACATGTCCCGGGAATTCGAGCATCTGGTCAAGACCTTCCGATACACGCTCGATGACATGCAGTGGTTTACAGTCAATGCGATGAAATCAGCGTTCATTCCTTTCGATGAACGTCTGGCCATGATCAATGACGTCATCAAGCCCGGTTACGCAGAATTGCGGGCCGAATGGCTGTTCCGTCCCCAGGGCTCAACTTCCCCTGTGAACAGCTCTTCTGACTCTGTGTGAGCGGGTAGCGCGAGCTTATAGCGCAACGGCCGGTGGAATGTCCACCGGCCGTTTTTTCTTTCGTCGTGGCTGTTTGCGGCGCCGGTTGCCGCATCACTAGGTTGATTGGCCGGTCAAGCCCCCATCACGAGGACGTAATTCGATGAAGCAGGGAACCATCAAGACTCTCGGTACCGTCGCGCTCGGTGCCGCCTTCGCCGTCACCGCCGCGGGCGTCGCCAGCGCCGCCCCGGCGATCGGCACCCCCGACACCACCGGGGTGCTGAAGAGCCTGCCGGTGAAGGACGCCACCAAGACCGTCTCCGGGCTCACCAAGGCCAAGCCGGCTGGCAAGAACGTCAAGACCAAGATGAACTCCCAGGGCAACAAGCTGCTGGGCGGCCTGCAGCCCGGCAGCCTCCTCGGCGGCTGACGCCGGACGCGGCCCGTCCCCCGGGGGACGGGTATCGCGCCGTGCCCCGTCCGTACGCCCTGGTGCGTACGGACGGGGCACCGTCACGTGCGGCCGGGGACAGTGTGATGTGCGCCCGGGGACACCCTGATGTGCGGCGGGGGACCCGGCCCGGCGCGGCGGGGCATCCGCTCAGCGGTGCATCGGCTCAACCGTGCATCGGTTCAACCGTGCATCGGCTCAGTGGTCCACGCCGGGCAGCCTCGGGGCGGCCGGGCGGGTCACCAGGCGGCGGCGCCGGTGGCCTTCTCCTCCGAGGGGAGGAGTATCCACAGCGCCAGATAGACCAGGAACTGCGGGCCGGGAAGCAGACACGACACCACGAAGAGCACGCGCATCGTCGTCGGAGTCGTACCGAAGCGACGGGCCAGGCCCGCGCACACTCCGGCGATCATTCGGTTGTTGCGGGGGCGGACCAGTGCGGCGGCCATGAGGACGGCTCCTTTGCGACTCTGTGGGGCGTGTGCCCCGATGTCTCAAAGGTAGGTCCGGCTGCCGGAGAGAGCATCAGCCTTCGGGGCCAGTGCAACCCTGGGGATCGTCGGGGTCGCATCCCTGAGATGCCCGTGGCGGCGGCGCAGTCGGCAGCGTGCCCCGGGGACGACCGCCAGGTGCGCCACGGCCACCCCGAGGGTGCCCAGCAGCACCGAGTCGATGTCCGGGACCCGGCCGGGCACCCCTGACTGCAGCAGTTCGATGGCCAGCGCGATCATCGCTCCGGCGAAAGCGGTACGGGTGAGGGACACCAGCGGCGAAACGTTCAGGCGGCCGGCGGAGAGGGGCAGCAGCACCCCCAGGGGCGCCAGCAGCAGCACCGAGCCGCCCAGATGCTGGACGACTTCCCACGACCAGCCGCGCGCCAGCTCGGCCCGGATCGTCGCCAGCGGTTCGAGATTTGCGGCAGGCACCCACGGCACCGTACGGGGACGCAGCGTCAGCCAGGCGACGGTCAGCAGATGCGCCACGAGGAGGAGAAGTCCGGTGACGCGCATACGGGGGGCGGCGGTGGTGCCGGGGCCATGAGGCTGCACACAGGCCAGGACGCCGGGAGTGGGGGCTGTGGTTCCGCACAGTTGCGCCCGTCTTGAGCCGCCCCATCGGTCCTGTCGGCCCGGTCGTGGCGCCCCGTCTTCCCCTCTTCCGGCGACGGGGCACCCTTCTTCCGGCAACGGGTCATCCCCTGCCCGACAAGGGGTCGTCCCTCCTCCGGCAGCAGGTCACCCCTCTTCCGACAAGGGGTCACCCCACCCGGCGTTCTCCGCGATGTCCGGATTGGCCAGCACATCCGCGGAGCAGTCGTAACGGTGCGCCGTATCGTCGCCCGGCCCGCCCAGCACGGCTGCATGGGTGCGGCCCAGCGCCGGGCTCGCGCCGTACGTGCACACCAGCTGGGCGAGCGCGAACGACGGCAGATCGTCCGGCCGGATGCTCAGCCGCAGCGCATCCGCCGGGTCGTCCGCGCGCGGCCCCGTGACCTTGAGGCCCGGGGGCAGCGCGCTGCTGAAACCGGCCTTCTCCTCGTCGGCGGACGGTTTGCGCTGCAGCTCGTGCAGCAGTGCCCGGGCGGTCGGCAGCCGTGGGTCGGCGGCCTTGGACGGGGGAACCGCCCGCTCGACCTGTGCCAGCGCCGAGCCGCACACCAGATACACGGTCGCCTGTGTGCCCGGGCCGGTGTCCGCGCCGGACGAGGCCGAGGGCGCCGGGCTCGCCGGGGCCTTGCAGCTGACCCGTGAGGGCGCGCCGCCCGCGTCGACCGGTACGGACGTGCCCCGGATCCCGCAGCCGGCGGCCGCGAGCGCGAGCACCGCCACGGCGGCGGTGCGCCGTCCTGTCCGCCTGCCCGGCCTCATCGCCCGCCCTCCGTGCCCTCGTCATCGTCGGCCGTGCCGTCGTTCTGCCGGTCGCCGTCCGTCAGAGGGGAGGCGTCCATCGGCAGCCGCAGGGTGAAAACCGCACCGCCCTCGGGGAGGTTGGCCGCGGTGATCTCTCCGCCGTGGATATGCGCGTTCTCCAGCGCGATCGACAGGCCCAGACCGCTGCCCTCCGACCGCGGCCGGGAGGCACTCGCCTTGTAGAAGCGGTCGAAGACGTGCGGGAGGACTTCCTCCGGGATGCCGGGGCCGTGATCCCGCACGCGGATCACCAGCTTTCCGGTCCCGGGCCGCCCCTCGCCCGGCGCCTGCCCGGACCGCTCCGGCCCGCCGTCCTCCGCACCGCCCGCCGGCCCGCCGGCAACATCGGCCTCGGCAGCACCGCCTGGACCGCCGGCACCGCCCGGGCCGCCCGCACCACCCGGACCGCCACCGGCCGAGACGGCCGTGCTGCCCGTCCGGCCCCCGCCGTCGCCCGCCGTGCCTTCCGTACTGACCGAGACCCGCACCGGCGAGCCACCGTGCTTGAGGGCGTTGCCGATCAGATTCGCCAGGATCACATCGAGCCGCCGCGGGTCCAGCCGGGCCACGGTGCCGCGGTCCGCGTCCAGCTCGACCGCGTCCAGCCAGGCCCGGGCGTCGATACAGGCGGTCACCTGGTCGGCGACATCGACATCGTCCAGCACGAGACGGGCCGTGCCCGCGTCGAAGCGGGTGACCTCCATCAGGTTCTCCACGAGTTCGTTGAGCCGCCGGGTCTCGCTGACCACCAGCTGCACGGCAGGCGCGATCATCGGGTCGAGGGAGTCGGCCTCCTCCTCCAGCACCTCCGAGACCGCGGTGATCGCGGTCAGTGGCGTCCGCAGCTCGTGCGACATATCGGCGACGAACCGCCGGGACGCCGCCTCCCGCCCGCTCAGCTCCTCGACCCGGTGCTCCAGACGCTCCGCCGTACGGTTGAACGTCCGGGAGAGGTCGGCGAGTTCATCGGTGCCGGTCACCCGCAGCCGGGTGTCCAGCCGCCCCTCGCCGAGCTGCCGCGCGGCATGCCCCAGCCGCTGTACCGGCCGCAGCACCGTCGTCGCCGCGGCCTGCGCCAGCAGGGCCGAGCCGACCAGCGCGAGCGCCGTGGCGATACCCAGCGACCAGGCGAGTGAGGTGAGGTCCTGCCGCTCGGCGGCCAGGGACTTCATCATGTAGCCGGTGGGACCGCCGCCGATCACCTTTGCCCCGGCGACGAGGTAGGGCGTGTCCTCGACCTGCTTGCGCTGCCAGTAGAGATGGTGGGCGTACTTGTTGGACTCATCGACCGGACGCACCTCGTTGACCGCGCTGCGCAGCTGCCCGGGCACGTTCTTGAGCGTCAGGAGGTCCTTGTCCGTGGTGGCCGCGCAGTCCTTGCCCTCGCGGTCCACGCCTATCAGCAGCACCGCGTAGTTCTGCGGCCCTGCCGCCATCTGCCGGGCGGCATCCTGGAGTTCGGCGCACCGCGGATGCAGCGGCAGCGACCGCGTATTGTCCTCCAGCGCCTTGTGGAAGTCCTTGAGGACGGCGTTTTGCGTGCGGTCCAGAACGGTGTTGCGGTTGAGCCAGTACGCGATGCCCGAAGCGGAGACCGCGGCGGTCAACGCCACCAGCGCAAAGACCACGACCAGCCGTAGCCGCAGACTGGTCCAGCGCAGCAGCCCCGACGGACGGCCCAGCATCCGCAGCACCCGCCGTCCGGCCATGGGCGCACCGGCACCCCCGGCACCCCCGGCCCCGGCACCCGCACCGTCCTCCGTCGTCGCACCGCCCGTGGAACGCTTGCTCACTGCGGCGAGTCCAGCCGGTAGCCGACGCCACGGACCGTACGGATCAGGGTCGGGGAAGACGGTACGTCCTCCACCTTCGCGCGCAGCCGCTGCACACACGCGTCCACCAGGCGCGAGTCGCCGAGGTAGTCGTGCTCCCACACCAGCCGCAGCAACTGCTGCCGGGACAGCGCCTGGCCGGGCCGGCGGCTCAGCTCCAGCAGCAAGCGCAGCTCGGTCGGCGTCAGTTGCAGATCCTCGCCGTTCTTGGTCACCGTCATCGCCGACCGGTCGATCATCAGCGAGCCGAACGTCGCCGAGTCGCTGGACTCGCGCTCGCCACGGCGCAGTACGGCCCGGATCCGGGCGTCCAGCACCCTTCCCTGCACCGGTTTGACGACATAGTCGTCGGCTCCGGACTCCAGCCCCACCACGACATCGATATCGTCGTTACGCGCGGTGAGCAGGATGATGGGCAGCTGGTCCGTACGCCTGATCCGCCGGCACACCTCGAAACCGTCGATGCCCGGCAGCATCACATCCAGCACGATCAGGTCCGGGCGCTGCTCGCGCAGCAGTTTCAGGCCGTCCTCGCCCGTCGCCGCGGTCACCACACGGTGACCCTGGCGCGACAGCGAGAGTTCGAGGGCCGTGCGGATGGCGTCGTCGTCCTCGATCAGCAACAGGAAAGGCACATCAGCCATTCTGGCCCATGGGACGCCCGGAGATCGACCAGTGGCGCTCTCGTACACAAGGCCCGCACGCGTGAGGTGCCCGCGACGCGCCGCACCAGCCCCTGTGACAGGCCTGTGACAGTCGGCGGACAACGCGATGAAACTGGGTTGGCAGTCTTTGGGGCGTCGGGAGAGATCAACACCCGAACAGCACCGAACGAACCGAACGAGCTGGCTCTACGACGGGGGGCGCGAGATGAACACACTGCACGGCACCACTACCAGCGCAGTTATCACGCGGCTCCATGACGTCGCCAGGACCGGCGAGAAGTCCGGTGCCGGACGGGTGTGCAGCCGCAGCATCGGGCGACAGCGGCCGCCGTACATGGTGGCCATCGACGCCACGACGGTCACGCTGGGCGTGGCCGACGGGGAAAACCGGGGGCACGGGGGTAACGCCGCCCACGGGGGAGACAACGGGGGATCGGAGTACAGGGAGGACACGGGGGAACGGCGCTCCGCGTCGGAGACGGCCGAGGCCGAAGCGGCCTTCACCGCCTACGTCCAGGAGCGCCGCGCCTCCCTGTACGCCACCGCCTACCACCTGACCGGTGACCGCTACGAGGCCGAGGACCTGCTGCAGAGCGCGCTGTTCTCGACGTACCGGGCGTGGGACCGGATCAGCGACAAGGCGGCGCTCGGCGGCTATCTGCGCCGCACCATGACGAATCTGCACATCAGCGCCTGGCGTCGGCGCAAGCTCAACGAGTACCCGACCGAGGAACTGCCGGAGACGGCGGCCGACGTGGACGCGATGCGCGGCACCGAGCTGCGCGCCGTGCTGTGGCAGGCGCTGGTCCGGCTGCCCGAGACGCAGCGCACGATGCTGGTGCTGCGCTACTACGAAGGCCGTACGGACCCGGAGATCGCGGACATTCTCGACATCAGTGTCGGCACGGTGAAGTCGAGCATCTGGCGCGCCCTGCGCCGGCTGCGCGAGGACGAGGTCCTCAGCTTCGGCCGTGACCAGGAAGAGTCCTTCGGCGAGCTGGTGGCCTGAGGATCGGGGGAGCCCGCGGGGGAGCCGGGGGAAAAGCCCGAGGGGGTAAAGGGGAAATAGGGGACACGGGGGAACCGGCGGAAACGGAGTAGATCCGAACAAGCCGGACGTATCAGGGGATACGGGGGATACGGGGAAAGTACGGGGGTACGGGGGAAGAGGAAGCGGGTTCGGGCGGCCGGGGGGTCTGCCCGAACCCGCTTCTTCGTGTGCGCCGCCCCGGTCCCGGGTGCGGCCCGTCTGTGGGCCGGCCTCGCCCTACGCGTCCACCACGTCCGCCGCCCGCGCCGCCGATATGCGGGCCAGGGCCTCGGGCTTGGCGCAGGGGTACGCGCCCAGCGCGGTGAGCCGGGCGACGACGGACCGCTCGTTGCGCAGCAGACGCAGCCCCCGGCGGACGAGGTACGGGGCCGGCTTGCGGCCCTCGCGCAGATCCCGCGCCAGTCGGCGGCGGAAGGTGGTGGTGGGGTGGCCGCGCAGGCACAGCGCGTCGGCCAGCAGTCCCGCCGCACGGCAGTCCGCGATGACGTCGGCGGCAAAGATGCCCTCCGCGATGAAGAGCGGGGCCCCGCCGAGGTCGAGCCCCGACACGCCGACCCGGGCGCTGGCCGCGATGTCGTAGACCGGAACGTCGGTGCGCCCCGAACGGCACAGCGCGTCGATGGCCGCGACCGCGGCGCGGGCGTCCCAGGACAGCGGTGCGTCCCAGTCGGCGCCGCCGCCGTCGGGCAACTGCGGCAGTGTCGGGTCCGTCCCCTCCTTGTAGAAGTCGTCGAGACGGAGGACGGGCAGTCCGCTGTGTGCGGCCAGGGACGTCTTGCCGGAGCCCGAGGGGCCGGTCAGCAGAATGACCCGGGCGCGGGTGCCTCCCTGCTCATGGGGGTCCCCCCGCTCGCGCGAAGCCGAGGGCGGGGGAGGGGGCGAGAGCGTGGGGGAGGGCGGCTGGGTGCGGGAGTGGGAGGTCACGGGCACCCATTGTCGCGTATGGGGCCGTGTGGGGTACCCCTGGCGCGCAAGGTGGATCGACCCTCCCGCCTCAACTACGCTACGGAGTCAATCGATTACCCGACAGCTCTCGCTCGTGCAGCGCTTCGACCCCTTCGAATCCCCAGGCAGGTGCCCATGCCCTCCCATGCACGTCTCAAGCCCAGCCGTATTCCGCGCACTTTGCTGCGGGCAGGGCTGGTGATCTCCGCGGCCGGTGCCGCGATCGCGGCGGGCGGTGCGGCAACGGCGTCCGCCGCGCCCGCGGCCGCGGAACGCCCCACCGACACCGGCGCCACCGCCTCGGCACTGACCGGCGCACTGCTGAACTCCGCGGCCGGCGGCCTCGGCACGGTCAAGAACCTCCCGGTGAACCCGCTGGCCAATACCCCCGTCGACCCACTGGCCAACGCCGTCAGCACCCAGATCGCCGACTTCAAGCCGGTGAGCACGACGCTGCTGACCGGTGCCCTCTCGAAGGGCGGCGCGCTCAAGGACCTGCCGCTGGTGGGGCCGTTGACGAGGGTGCTGCCGGGCTGAGGGGGCGCGGGCGGCGGGCGCTGACGAGGGTGCCGCCTGGCCACGGGCCGGTGCCGACGTGCCTGGCTGGCGGCCCGCACGTGCGGGGGTGCTGACCCGACGGCCCTCGGCCGCCCGGCCGGTCGCGCCCGCCGCCGTGCCCGTCGCCCCCGCTGCTGCGCGGGTCAGCGCCCGTGGAAGGCCGTGACCATCGCCTCCATGTCGTCCTGGAACGAACAACACAGCGCAAGCCACGAGCCGTCGACGAAGACCAGATCGAAGCGGCCGCGGGGGAACGTCATGCGCGGCCTGGGCCGCAGCTCCGCGATGTTCGAGAGCTGAATCTGGGCCGCGACTTCCAGCTCCGGCTCGCGCTCCCGCCAGCCGGTGGCCTGGTCCGTCAGCACGAACAGCCGCCGGTCGGTGAGCGCCTGGTGCCGGGGCGAGCCGCCCGCGTTGGTGACCTGGACGAGGAACCGGCCGGCCATGCTGGTCCAGCTGCCCTCCATGGGCTTGCCGTACATCATCCGCGTGGTGGCGTCGTCGAGGGCGTCCTCGATGTTCTCCTGGGCCTCGTTCAGGTTCTCCGCGAGGTTTCCGGCCGCGCGCGTCAGCCGGTTGTTGACCAGCCCGTTGTCGAGCAGCCGGCCGCCGGCCGACCGGCTGTTGGCCGCCCCGCCGGCCGCCTCGCCGCCCGTCCCGCCGGACGGCTGCGACGCTTTGTCGAGGACCTTGCCCAGTGCCCCCAGGAGCCCCTTCGCGCGCGGCGTCGACCGCTTCCGGGGGGCGCGCAGGTGGGCGGGGAGGAACGGGAGATCCGGGTACACCTGGTACTCCCGGGCCTCCCACAGCACCTCGCCGGGGTGGAGGAACCGGCGGCAGGGCGTTGCGTGGTCGATCTTCGGCACGTGATCAGCTTCCTTGGTCCATGTGATCAGACGCCTTGGTCGAAGGTGGCGACGAACCCCTCCATGCGCTCGCGCTGCAGGCTGCCCAGGGCGATCCACGATCCGTCGACGAAGGCGGCATCGAACCGTCCCTTGCTGATGACCTTCGAATGGGCCGTGAGCCGGGCGATGTTCGTACGGGGCACCGCCACTCCGAAATCCCACTGCGGGGTGGGGTTCCGCCAGCTCGTGTTGTGGTCCACGAGCAGGATCAGCCGGCGGTCGGTCAGCGCCTGGCGCCCGGGCTCGCCGCCCGCCAGGCCGATCGCGGCATTCTCGACCCGGTCGCTGACGCGATCCGCGGTCCGGATCAACGGGTTGTTGACCACTCGACTGCTGCCCATGGCCTCCAGCGGACGGCTCACCTTGCCCAGCACGCTCCCCAGCGCGCCCCGTACCCGCTGTTCGAGCGCTGACGGAGGGGGCGGGGTACGCGGCGTGCGCAACTGGGCGGGGACGGAGGGCAGCGCCGAGTTTGGCCAGTAGTTCGAGGCGGCGATCAGCCTTTCCCCTGGCTGGAGGAAGGGCTGGAAACAGTCGCGGTAGTCCGGCCTCATCCGGCGCGGCTCCTCTCGTTGGGTGCGGTGCTCGGCCGAACGGGTAGTCGGGATCGCGGGGTTGCCGGGCTACGGCCGGGCGGGAGGACCGGTCACTACGGGAAGACCGGTCAATCGTAGTTAAAGATGCGGACAGCAGTGCGGGGCCCTGCCAAAAGGCCGGGCCCCGCACGGGCATGAGTGACGGCACGTCATCAGGCCGTCGGAGTGGTCCTAAACGCCCATCGGATGCCACACCGTCTTCGTCTCCAGGAAGCTCAGCAGACGGCCGGTGCCGGGGTCGGCGGTCCAGTTCACCGTCCCCGGGCGGAGCACCCGCTTGAGGTTGTCGGCCGCGGCCTGCTCCAGCTCCGTCGCCAGCTCCTCGCCGGCGCCCGCGAGATCGAGGGCGTTGACGTCCTGGTGAGCGGCGAGCGGAGCGCCCAGCTCCGCCGTACGGCCCGAGAGGATGTTGACCACACCGCCCGGGAGGTCGGACGTGGCGAGCACCTCGGCCAGCGAGAGGGCGGGCAGCGGGGCACCCTCGGCGGCCGCCACGACCACCGTGTTGCCGGTGACGATCGCGGGGGCGATCACCGAGACCAGGCCGAGGAAGGACGAGTCCTGGGGGGCCAGGACGGCGACCACACCGGTCGGCTCGGGGGAGGACAGGTTGAAGTACGGGCCGGCCACCGGGTTGGCGCCGCCGGCGATCTGGGCGACCTTGTCGGACCAGCCCGCGTACCAGACCCAGCGGTCGATCGCCGCGTCCACCTGGGCCGTGGCCTTCGCCTTCGACAGGCCCTCGGCGGCGGCCACCTCCGCCACGAACTGGTCGCGGCGGCCCTCCAGCATCTCGGCGACGCGGTAGAGGATCTGCCCGCGGTTGTAGGCCGTGGCGCCCGACCAGCCGCCGAACGCCTTGCGGGCGGCGACCACCGCGTCCCGGGCGTCCTTGCGGGAGGCCAGCGGCGCGTTGGCGAGCCATGTGCCCTTGGAGTCGGTCACCTCGTACACCCGCCCGCTCTCGGACCGGGGGAACTTGCCCCCGACGTACAGCTTGTAGGTCTTGAGCACACTCAAGCGGTCAACGGTGTTCATCAGCGCGCGCCCTCCGGGCTCGACGGGGCGAGGTACGCCTCCAGACCGTGCCGGCCGCCTTCGCGGCCGTAGCCCGACTCCTTGTAGCCGCCGAAGGGCGAGGCCGGGTCGAACTTGTTGAACGTGTTGGACCAGATGATGCCCGCGCGCAGCTTGTTCGCCATCCACAGCATCCGCGAGCCCTTCTCCGTCCAGATGCCGGCGGAGAGCCCGTACGGGGTGTTGTTGGCCTTCTCCACGGCCTCCGCGGGGGTGCGGAAGGTCAGCACGGACAGCACCGGGCCGAAGATCTCCTCGCGGGCGATGCGGTGCGCCTGGGTGACACCGGTGAACAGGGTCGGGGCGAACCAGTAGCCGGCGGCGGGCAGTTCGCAGGACGGCGACCAGCGCTCGGCGCCCTCGGCCTCGCCCGCGTCGGCCAGCGCGGTGATCCGGGCCAGCTGCTCGGCGGAGTTGATGGCGCCGATGTCGGTGTTCTTGTCGAGCGGGTCGCCCACGCGCAGGGTCTGCATCCGGCGCTTGAGCGCGTCCAGCAGCTCGTCCTGGACCGACTCCTGGACCAGCAGGCGCGAGCCCGCGCAGCAGACGTGGCCCTGGTTGAAGAAGATGCCGTTGACGATGCCCTCGACGGCCTGGTCGAGCGGGGCGTCGTCGAAGACGATGTTCGCCGCCTTGCCGCCCAGTTCGAGGGTGACCTTCTTGTCGGTGCCGGCGACCGTACGGGCGATGGCCTTGCCGACCTCGGTGGAGCCGGTGAAGGCGACCTTGTTGATGTCGGGGTGCCCGACCAGCGAGGCGCCCGTGGAGCCGTCGCCGGTGAGGATGTTGACGACGCCCTTGGGCAGGCCCGCCTGGCGGCAGATGTCCGCGAAGAACAGGGCGGACAGCGGGGTCGTCTCGGCGGGCTTGAGGACCACGGTGTTGCCGGTCGCCAGCGCCGGGGCGATCTTCCACGCGAGCATGAGCAGGGGGAAGTTCCAGGGGATGACCTGGCCGGCGACGCCCAGGGGGCGCGGGTTGGTGCCGTACCCGGCGTGGTCGAGCTTGTCGGCCCAGCCCGCGTAGTAGAAGAAGTGCGCGGCGACCAGCGGCAGGTCGGCGTCCCGGGACTCGCGGATCGGCTTGCCGTTGTCGAGCGACTCCAGCACGGCCAGCTCGCGCGAGCGCTCCTGGAGGAGCCGGGCGATCCGGAAGAGGTACTTGGCCCGCTCGGCGCCGGGCAGCGCGGACCACTTCTCGAAGGCCTTGCGGGCGGCCTTCACGGCGCGGTCGACGTCCTCGGCGCTCGCCTGGGCGACCTCGGAGAGGACCTCCTCGGACGACGGGGAGACGGTCTTGAAGACCTTGCCGTCGGAGGCCGGGGCGAACTCGCCGTCGATGAACAGGCCGTAGGACGGCGCGATGTCGACGACCGCGCGGGACTCGGGTGCGGGTGCGTAATCGAAGGTCATGGGAGCCTCAGTCCACCGTGACGTAGTCGGGGCCGGAGTAGCGGCCGGTGCTGAGCTTCTGGCGCTGCATCAGCAGGTCGTTCAGGAGGCTGGAGGCGCCGAAGCGGAACCAGTCGGCGGTCAGCCAGGGCTCGCCGAGCGTCTCGTTGACCATGACCAGGTACTTGATCGCGTCCTTGGTCGTCCGGATACCGCCGGCCGGCTTCACCCCGACCTGGACGCCGGTCGCGGCGTGGAAGTCACGGACCGCCTCCAGCATCAGGAGGGTGACCGGCGGGGTGGCGTTGACGGCGACCTTGCCGGTGGAGGTCTTGATGAAGTCGGCGCCCGCGAGCATCGCCAGCCAGGAGACCCGGCGGACGTTGTCGTACGTCTGGAGCTCGCCGGTCTCGAAGATGACCTTCAGATGCGCGGCACTGCCTCCCCCAGTCTCCGACCGGGAGGTGCCCCCAGGGCGGGCGCAGGCCTCCTTGACGGCCTTGATCTCCTCGAAGACGTCCATGTAGCGGCCGGAGAGGAAGGCGCCCCGGTCGATCACCATGTCGATCTCGTCGGCGCCGGCCGCGACCGCGTCCCGGGTGTCGGCGAGCTTGACCGGGAGCGCGGCGCGGCCGGCCGGGAAGGCGGTGGCGACGGACGCGACGTGGATACCGGAGTCGCCGAGCGCCTCCTTGGCCGTGGCGACCATGTCCGGGTAGACGCAGATCGCCGCGACGCGGGGGGCGGTGCGGTCCGTGGGATCCGGGTGGACGCCCTTGGCGCACAGCGCCCGGACCTTGCCCGGGGTGTCCGCGCCTTCGAGGGTCGTCAGGTCGATCATCGACATGGCGAGATCGATGGCGTACGCCTTCGCCGTCGTCTTGATCGAGCGGGTGCCGAGGGTGGCGGCGCGGGCCTCGAGGCCGACCGCGTCGACGCCGGGGAGGCCGTGGAGGAAGCGGCGCAGCGCACCGTCGTCGGCGGTCACGTCCGCCATTGACGCCAGACGCCCCGCGGCTTCCTTGCCGTATGCGGGAACAGTGATGGGCATGGTCACGAGGTGAGCATATCTACGCGCGTAGCGCCATGTCATCCCCTTCGGCTGTCCGAATCCGGCCGGGCGAGGGCGGGGAAGAGGGGGAGCCGGCGGCCCAACATGCCCGGTTACAGGTGCCGGACGCGACCGTACCCGCTACCCGGGACGCTCCCCGCCCCGCGCGCGAATGATGCCGTAACGCAATGTCCGGCATCCGGACGGTCAGGCAGAATCGGCGGCATGACGAGCCAGGACCGGTCCACCCCACCCCAGCAGCAGTACGCGGAACGCAGCTACCGCTCGCCCGCGGCCCTCGCGGGCGGCGTACTGCTCCTCCTGCTCGGCGGCTGGCTCGGCGGCGACGCGCTGCTGCGGGGCGCCGCGCACACCAAGCTCATGGCGGTCTTCGCGCTGCTCCTCGGTGTGCCGCTGGTGGTCGCCTACACCCTGCGGCCGCTGGTGCGGGCGGGCGATGACCGGCTGACGGTGCGCAATCCGTTCCGTACGGTCACGCTGCCGTGGGGCGCGGTGGAGACGCTGCGCGCGGCGTTCTCGACCGAGGCGGTCAGCAGCGCCGGCACGACGTACCAGCTGTGGGCGATCCCGGTCTCGCTGCGGCAGCGGAAGAAGGCCGGCCGGCAGGCGCGGCAGGGCGCCACGCCCGGGCCCCGGTTCGGACCGCACGCCGATGCCGGCGACGGCGGCCCGGTGCCGCGCGCCATGGCCGACCAGGCCCTCGCAGAGCTCCGCGAGGTCCAGGAACGCGCCGTGGACCGCGAGAGCGCCCAGGGCGAACCGGTGGAGCGCTGGGCGTACGCGATCATCGCGCCGATCGTGGTGGGCGCGGCCGGGCTTGCCGTGATGGTGGCGCTGTAAGGGCGGCGCTCTTCGCCCCGCCCCTCAGCTCCTCCCCGACAACCCTTCAGATCCCGGCCGCCGCCGCCATGTCCCGCTTGAGGGAAGCCAGCGCCGCGGCGGCCTTCGCCCGGGCCTCGGGCAGCGCCTCGGGAGAGGCCACCGGGACCACGACCTCCAGATAGCACTTGAGCTTGGGCTCGGTGCCGCTGGGACGGACCACCACGCGGGCGGCCTCGATACCGGCCTCCGGCGAGCCGGACAGGTAGTAGCGCAGCCCGTCGGTCGGCGGCAGCGTCTCCGTACCCCGGTTGAGGTCGTCGGCCCGGGTCACGGCCAGGCCCGCGAGCGTGGCCGGCGGCTGCGCGCGCAGGGTGCGCATCGCGTCGGCGATCAGCGACAGATCCTCGACGCGGACCGAGAGCTGGTCGGTGGCGTGCAGCCCGAATTCCAGCGCGAGGTCGTCGAGCAGGTCGGTGAGGGTGCGCCCGGACTGCTTGAGCTCCGCGGCCAGCTCGGTGATCAGCAGCGCAGCGGTGATGCCGTCCTTGTCGCGCACACCCTGAGGGTCGACGCAGTAGCCGAGCGCCTCCTCGAAGGCGTACCGCAGCCCGTCCACCCGCGCCAGCCACTTGAAGCCGGTCAGCGTCTCCTCGTACGGGAGCGACGAGGCGGCCGCGATACGGGACATCAGCTGCGAGGAGACGATGGTCGTCGCGAAGGTGCCGGACGCGCGCTTGCTGACCAGATGGGCGGCGAGCAGCGCGCCGACCTCGTCGCCGCGCAGCATCCGCCAGCCGTCCGGCGTACCGGGGTCGGGGACGGCGACGGCGCAGCGGTCCGCGTCGGGGTCGTTGGCGATCACGATGTCGGCGTCCGGGGCCCGGTCGCGGGCGGTGGCGAACGCGAGGTCCATCGCGCCCGGCTCCTCCGGGTTGGGGAAGGCGACCGTCGGGAAGTCCGGGTCCGGCTCGGCCTGTTCCGCAACGACCACCGGGGCCGGGAACCCGGCCCGGGCGAAGGCGGCGACGAGGGTGTCCCGGCCGACGCCGTGCATCGGTGTGTAGACGACCTTCGTGTCCCGGGGGGAGCCGGGGGTCAGCACCGCGTCCGTACGCGCCAGGTAGGCGTTCAGGACCGCCTCGTCGAGGGTTTCCCAGCCGGCCGCGGGGCGCGGTACGCCGGCCAGCGGGCCGACCGCGGCGATCTCGGCGGCGATCTCGCCGTCCGCGGGCGGCACGATCTGTGAACCGTCGCCCAGGTAGACCTTGTAGCCGTTGTCGCGCGGCGGGTTGTGGCTGGCGGTGACCTCGACGCCCGCGACCGCGCCCAGGTGCCTTATCGCGAAGGCCAGGACCGGGGTGGGCAGCGGGCGCGGCAGTACCGCGGCGCGCAGGCCCGCGCCGACCATCACGGCCGCCGTGTCGCGGGCGAAGTCGGCGCTCTTGTGGCGGGCGTCGTAGCCGACGACGACCAGCCCGGCGCCGTCGCCCTGCGCCTTGAGGTACGCGGCGAGACCGGCCGCCGCCCGGATGACCACGGAGCGGTTCATCCGCATCGGGCCCGCGCCCAGCTCCCCGCGCAGCCCGGCGGTGCCGAACTGGAGAGTGCCGGCGAACCGCGCGGCCAGCTCGGCCGCGATCCGGTCGTCGCCGGCGGCGGCCTCGATGAGCTTGGACAGCTCCTCCCGGGTCTCCGGGTCGGGGTCCTCGGCCAGCCATGCCTGGGCCCGGTTGATCAGCTCCGCGGGATCGGTAGCCACGTGATGCTCCTGACGGTGGATGCGGGTGGGGGCGCGCTGGGGGGCAGCTGCCGGGGGAGGACCCCGCCCGGCTCGTCACGCATACCCGTTGCGCGCGCGAGGGGAGCCGCAGAACCGGCCAATGCCACTGGATGGCAGCGTGCGGGGGACGGCGGCGCCGCACGGCGGGGCGGGCCGGCCGGCGGCCCGGGCGGTGCGGTGGTGACGGCGGCGGGGCGGTGGTGACGGCGGCGGGGCGGCCCGGCGGGTGTCGCACACCCGCCGTGGCCGTCGCCCGTCGTCACCCTGGGCCCGGCGCCAAGGTGCCGAGGTGCCGGGGTGCCGGGGTGCCGGGGTGCCGGGGTGCCTCAGAGCTTGCCGAGCACCTGGGCGAGCAGGCTGCCCATCCGGGTCGCGGAGTCGCGACCGGCCTGCAGCACCTCTTCGTGGTTGAGCGGCTCGCCCGTCATACCGGCGGCGAGGTTCGTCACCAGGGACAGCCCGAGCACCTCGGCGCCGGCCTCCCGCGCCGCGATGGCCTCCAGGACCGTGGACATCCCGACCAGGTCGGCGCCCAGCGTCCGGATCATCTTGATCTCGGCCGGGGTCTCGTAGTGCGGGCCGGGGAACTGGGCGTAGACGCCCTCCTCCAGGCTCGGGTCGACCTCCTTGCACAGCGCGCGCAGCCGCGGCGAGTACAGGTCGGTCAGATCGACGAAGTTCGCGCCGGCGATCGGGGAGGTGGCGGTCAGGTTGAGGTGGTCGCTGATGAGGACCGGCTGGCCGGGGCGCATGCCCTCGCGCAGACCGCCGCACCCGTTGGTGAGCACGATGGTCTTGCAGCCGGCCGCGGCGGCGGTACGGACGCCGTGCGCGACCGCGGCGACACCACGGCCCTCGTAGTAGTGCGTACGGCCCAGGAAGACCAGCGCCCGCTTCTCGCCGACCCGGTACGAGCGGATCGTGCCGCCGTGTCCGGCGACGGCCGGCGGCGGGAAGCCGGGCAGCTCGGTGACGGGGAATTCGTGCTCGGGCGCGCCCAGGGCCTCGGCGGCCGGCGCCCAGCCGGAGCCCATCACCAGGGCGACGTCATGGGTCTCGGCGCCGGTCAGCTGGCGCAGACGGGCGGCGGCGTCGGCGGCGGCACCCTGCGGGTCGCGCGCGATGTCCGGGGTAACAGATGCGTTCACGCGGACGAGGGTAGCCGGTAATCCCCTACGCGCGTAGATGTCTCTGCTCACGGTACCGGGATCGTTGTCTTGTTGCTTTTGCCAAAGGTGTCGCCCCGGGCGCGTCGCGACACCCGTACGGCGGCGCGTCCGGTGGTGTGCCCATCGGTGCGCCCGGCGGCGCGTCCGCTCCGGACGCCCGTCAGCAGGGCCGCTTGCGCAGCTCCATCACATAGTCGTGCGGTGCGCCCGCCGACTCCGCGGCGTCCGCGATCTCGCCCAGATAGCGGGCGGACGGCAGGCCGCCCTCATAGCCGTTGAGGACGTAGATCCACGCCGTCTCGTCGCCGTCGAGGGTGTGCACCCGCACCCGCATCCGGCGGTAGATGTCCATGCCCACGCCCTCCCAGCGGTCCATGGACTCCTCGTCCATGGGCGCGATGTCGTAGAGCGCGACGAAGAGCTGGGAGACCGGGTCCTCGACGACCGTCGCCAGCGCGCCTTCCCAGCCCATCTGCTCGCCGCCGAAGGTGAGCCGCCAGCCGTCCAGCCAGCCGGTGCCGCGCAGCGGCGAGTGCGGTGCGCGGCGGGACATCAGCCGCGCGTCGAGGTTGCCGGCGTACGCGGCGTAGAGCGACATGGTTCCGAGGGTACGGGAGGTTGACCGTCGGGCTCGTGGTACCCGAGGTTCGCACAAGAGGCCTGGCCGGGCGCGCCCCGGCTGCCCGTGAAGGACTCCGGCCCGCCCCCCGGGGGAGAGCGGCGTACGGGTGTGCGGGACAATGGAGTACGTGACTCGGATCGTGATCATCGGTGGCGGACCCGGCGGATACGAAGCGGCCCTGGTGGCCGCCTCTCTCGGCGCGGAGGTGACCGTCGTCGACTGCGACGGTCTGGGCGGGGCGTCGGTGCTGACCGACTGCGTGCCGTCGAAGACTCTTATCGCCACGGCCGAGGTGATGACCACCTTCGATTCGTCGTACGAAGAGCTCGGCATCATCGTCGAAGACGACACGCCGCACATCGACCGGCCCGCCCGGGTCGTCGGCGTCGACCTCGGCAAGGTCAACCGACGGGTCAAGCGCCTCGCGCTCGCCCAGTCGCACGACATCACCGCCTCCGTGACCCGGGCCGGCGGCCGGGTCATGCGCGGTCGCGGCCGGCTGGAGCCGGGGCAGGCGCCGGACGGCTCCCGCAAGGTGACGGTCACCGCCGCCGACGGCACGACCGAGGGCCTGATCGCGGACGCGGTGCTGATCGCCACCGGCGCGCACCCCCGCGAGATCCCCGACGCGCTCCCCGACGGCGAGCGGATCCTGAACTGGACGCAGGTCTACGACCTCGACGAACTGCCCGAAGAGCTGATCGTGGTCGGCTCCGGTGTCACCGGTGCCGAGTTCGCCGGCGCCTACCAGGCGCTCGGCTCCCGCGTCACCCTCGTCTCCTCCCGTGACCGCGTGCTGCCGGGCGAGGACCCGGACGCGGCCGCCGTCCTGGAGGACGTCTTCCGCCGCCGCGGCATGAACGTCATGTCGCGCTCCCGGGCCCAGTCCGCCAAACGGGTCGGCGACCGCGTCGAGGTCACCCTGGCCGACGGCCGCACGATCTCCGGTACGCACTGCCTGATGGCGGTCGGCTCCATCCCCAACACCGAGGGCATCGGCCTGGAAGCGGCCGGCGTGAAGCTCAAGGAGTCCGGCCACGTCTGGACCGACAAGGTCTCCCGCACCACCGCCCCGGGGGTGTACGCGGCCGGTGACTGCACCGGCATCTTCGCGCTGGCGTCCGTCGCCGCGATGCAGGGCCGGATCGCGATGTACCACTTCCTCGGCGACGCGGTCACGCCGCTGAACCTCAAGACCGTCTCCGCGAACGTCTTCACCGACCCGGAGATCGCCACCGTCGGCTACTCCCAGGCCGACGTCGACAGCGGCAGGATCGACGCCCGCGTCGTGAAGCTCCCGCTGCTGCGCAACCCGCGCGCCAAGATGCAGGGCATCCGCGACGGCTTCGTGAAGCTGTTCTGCCGCCCCGGTACCGGCATCGTCGTCGGCGGTGTGGTCGTCTCCCCGCGCGCCAGTGAGCTGATCCACCCCATCTCGATCGCGGTCGACAACAATCTGACCGTCGAGCAGATCGCCAATACGTTCACGGTCTACCCCTCGCTGTCCGGTTCGATCGCCGAGGTCGCCCGTCAGCTGCACATCCGCAAGACGGCCGGCGAGTAGCCGGTGAGTCGCCGGCAATGAGGCGATAAACGGACGACAGCGGTCGGGCGATTGAAATCTTTGTGCCACCGCTGAGCACTGGGGATGAAATGTCCCTGCCGCGGCCCGGCGGCCGGTCCGGCCCGCCGGACCGTCGTCGCAGTGGCCGTGCACGGCGGCTGACCAGGCGCCAAGCGGGTCGCACCGGGCGGCCGTTCGACATCCGCGCGACATATGCACACCGCATACCACGTCACGCTCCGCGGTGCGTAGAACTTCCGTTAATTGGTGCAACCTGCTGAAAACAGACGGTCGTTGGCGTTACTGTCAGTTTCGTGTTCGCTGCAGAACGTCGCCAATTGATCCTTGAAATGGTGCGCGCCAATGGAGCCGTATCGCTCCGGGAGCTCGCCCGCGTCGTCCAGACCTCCGAAGTAACCGTACGGCGGGACGTGCGGGCGCTGGAGGCAGAAGGACTGCTCGACCGCCGACACGGCGGTGCGGTCCTGCCGGGAGGCTTTACTCGCGAATCCGGATTCCCACAGAAATCCCATCTAGCGACCGCGGAGAAAACGGCCATCGCCGATCTCGCGGCCGGCTTCGTCGAAGAGGGCGAGGCCATTGTCGTCGGCGCCGGAACGACCACCCAGGAGCTGGCCCGCCGGCTCGCCCGGGTCCCCGGTCTGACCGTCGTCACCAACTCTCTGCTGGTCGCCCAGGCGTTGGCCCATGCCAACCGCGTCGAGGTCGTGATGACCGGCGGCACCCTACGCGGCTCCAACTATGCGCTGGTCGGCAGCGGTGCCGAGCAGTCCCTCCAGGGCCTGCGGGTGTCCCGCGCCTTCCTGTCGGGCAGTGGTCTGACCGCCGAGCGCGGTCTGTCCACCTCCAACATGCTCTCCGCCAGCGTCGACCGGGCGCTGGTGCAGGCGGCCGGGGAGGTGGTGGTGCTCGCCGACCACACCAAGCTCGGGTCCGACACGATGTTCCAGACCGTGCCGACGGACGTGATCACGCGACTCGTCACGGACGAGCCACCGGGCCACGACGACCGCGCCGCAACGGAGCTGCAGGCGCTGGCCGACCAGGGCGTGCAGATCGCCGTCGCCGGCGGCCCGGCCGCGGGCCGCGGGCCGGGGCAGCCCGGGACGGACGGAGGTGCCGGGGACCGAAGAGGCCCCCGGCGGGACGTCCCGCTGCCGGGCCAGCGGCGCAGCCATGCGCCGGGCGGCGGGGGCGGCGGACCACAGCTCCGGTCGGCCACACCCCTGTCCGAGGCCTCGGGCGGCCGGGTCGCCGATCTGGCCCCGCGGCGGCGCTGACCACAGGAGCCGGAGGCGCGCCGAACGGGCGCGCCGCCCCGGCGCCAGGGCCGATCGCGGGGCTCCGTAGACGCTCCGCGGCCTCCGGACGGGACGGCCGCAGGCGGCCTCTCGTCAGGGAGGCCTCCGGACCGGCCCTACCGGTTCCGACGGGGCGTCGTCACACCCCCAGCGGCCAACTCCTAGAGGCCAACCAGGGAGTGTCTCCCTCTAGCGGTTCCGCTCGCCCTTCAGCCCGCTCAGGGTGAGGGTCAGCAGCCGGTCGGCGAGCTGGGGGTCGTCCGGGGATTCCTCGACGGCCAGTGCGATGCCGTTGGTCAGCTGCATCAGATCGCTGATGCTCACATCGGGGCGTACCGCCCCGGCCTGCTGGGCGCGGGTCAGCAGCGCATCGCCGGCCTCCCGCATCGGCACGCTGCACCGCGCCATCCCCGAGCTGTCGTCCGCCGATGCCGTCATCAGCGCGCGCGACAGCCCGCGGTAGGTGCTGGCGTGGGTGATGATCGCGCGCAGCCATTCGACCAGCGCGGCGCACGGTTGCGGTGCGTCGGCGAGCTCTCTGGCGTGCGTCAGCAGGGCGTCCACCTCGCCCTGGAAGACCGCGCCCATCAGGGCGGTCCGGTTGGGGAAGTGGCGGTAGAGGGTGCCGATGCCGACACCGGCGCGGCGCGCGATGTCCTCCAGCGAGGTGTCCGTGCCGTGCTCGGTGAAGGCCGTACGGGCCTCGGTCAGCAGCCGCTCGTAGTTGCGGCGTGCATCGGCCCGCATGGGGCGCACGTCCGGTGTCCGCGCCGGTCCGGTCGCCACCGGACCCCGCGCCGACTGCCGCTGCCCTGCCGTCTCGGTCGCCATCGCCGTCCTCCCTCGACCGGGCCGGTTGCGGCCCGGTGGGTCCAGGATGCCATTGTGCGCTCGGGGGGTGACTCGGTGCCGTGTGCACGTGATGGGCGGAGCGGCCCCGCAGGCTTCCTTGAACCGGCCCGCCCGCCCACTGGGTGGACGTGCAGAAGAGGCCCGATGAAGCCCCGGCGTACCCCGGGGGTCGCGCGGTCGAACTCCGCAGGGGGGCCGCAACGCCCCGCCGCGCGTAGTCATCAAACCAGGCGCAACGAGTTCTTCCGGGGCCTTCCGGAGGCTCTGGAATACGCCGTGACGGACCGCCGGGGAAGCGGAGCGCGGCGCGGAACACCTGGGGAAGAGTCATGGGACTGACCAGCCGATCGCTGTTCTATGCCGTGGCCGCGGTCGCCGTGGTCTGTGTGGGGCTCACGCTCTGGCTGTGGCCGCGGTTCGCCGGGCGCGGGCCGCGGGCGCTGCTGGGGCGGCTGGGGGTGATCGCCGGGACGCAGCTGGCCATCGTGGCGGCGCTCGGCCTGGCCGTGAATGCCAACTTCCAGTTCTACGGCTCCTGGCACGAGCTGCTCGGGCTGTACGACGATGCGCCGGCCGCCGTCGGCAAATGGGGCGATGCGGGAACGGCCGGGCCCGCCGGCGACCCGTCGAAGGGCCTGGTGCAGGCCTCGGGGGCGGACGGGCTGGACAAGGTGCACGGTCTGCCGAAGGGGGAGCCGTCCCTGGTGGGCAAGGTCGAGTCGGTACGGATCGTCGGCAAGCGGACCCGGGCGGTGGACCCGGCGTACGTCTACCTGCCGCCGCAGTACTTCCAGCCCCAGTACGCCCGCCAGCGGTTCCCCGTCGTCGTCGCGCTCAGCGGCTATCCGGGCGGCACCTTCCTGCTGGGCCAGCACCTGCGGCTGCCGCAGACCGCCGGCCGGCTGATCCGGGAAGGCCGGATGCAGCCGACCGTCATCGTGATGCTGCGGCCCACCATCGCGCCGCCGCGCGACACCCAGTGCGTCGATGTGCCGGGCGGCCCGCAGGCCGAGACCTTCTTCGCCCGCGATGTGCCGGAGGCGCTGAAGTCCCGCTACCGCGTCGGCCACGACCCCGGCGGCTGGGGCGTCATGGGTTACTCCTCGGGCGGCAGCTGTGCCCTCCAGCTCGCCATGCGGCACGACCGTACGTACACCTCGGCGGCCGCCCTCTCGCCCGACTACAAGGTCAGCAACGATCCCACGACCGGCAACCTCTTCGGCGAGGGCCCGGGCCGGGTCCGCAGCCGCCAGGAGCACGACCTGATGTGGCGGCTGCGGCATCTGCCCGCTCCCCAGGTGGACGTCCTGGTGGGCACGAGCCGCACCGGCGAGAAGAACTACCCGGCGGCCCGGGCCTTCCTCGCCGCGGTCAAGCCCCCGATGAAGGCGGACTCGATCGTCCTCGCCCACGGCAGCCACAACTTCGCCACCTGGCGGCGTGAACTGCCCGCCGCACTGGAGTGGATGAGCCGGTCGCTGAGCTTCCCGGAGGACGTGGTGGGCAACTCGTAGCCGGGTGGGAACGGACGCGAGGGGCCCCGGCCGGTGCCGGGAGCCCCTCGTGCGCTGACGGGATGCCGTCGCGTCAGTCCTTGATCTCGCAGATCACGGCGCCGGACGTGAGAGCGGCGCCGACCTCGGCGGTCAGGCCCTTGATGGTGCCGGAGCGGTGCGCGTTGAGCGGCTGCTCCATCTTCATGGCCTCCAGGACGACGACCAGCTCGCCCTCGGTGACCTGCTGGCCCTCCTCGACGGCCACCTTCACGATGGTGCCCTGCATCGGGGAGGCGAGCGCGTCGCCGGAGGCGGCGCTGCCGGACTTCTTGGCGGCCTTGCGCTTGGGCTTGGCACCGCCGGCGACCGCGGCCCGGGCCAGCGGCATGCCCAGCGAGGACGGCAGCGAGACCTCCAGGCGCTTGCCGCCGACCTCGACGACGACCGTCTCGCGGGAGTCGGTCTCGGCCTCGTCCGCGCCCGGTGCGGCGAACGGGGGGATCTCGTTGACGAACTCGGTCTCGATCCAGCGGGTGTGGACCGTGAACGGGTCCTTGGAGCCGGTGAGTTCGGGGGCGAACGCCGGGTCCGTGACGACCGTGCGGTGGAAGGGGATGGCGGTGGCCATCCCCTCGACGGTGAACTCCGCCAGCGCACGCGCGGCGCGCTGCAGGGCCTGCGCGCGGGTGGCGCCGGTGACGATCAGCTTGGCGAGGAGGGAGTCCCAGGCCGGACCGATGACGGAACCGGACTCCACGCCCGCATCCAGGCGCACGCCCGGACCGGACGGGGCCGCGAAGGTGGTGACGGTGCCGGGGGCCGGCAGGAAGCCCCGGCCCGGGTCCTCGCCGTTGATGCGGAACTCGAAGGAGTGGCCGCGCACCGCCGGGTCGTCGTAGCCGAGCTCCTCGCCGTCGGCGATCCGGAACATCTCGCGGACCAGGTCGAGGCCGGTGACCTCTTCGGTGACCGGGTGCTCGACCTGGAGACGGGTGTTGACCTCCAGGAAGGAGATCGTGCCGTCCTGGCCGACGAGGAATTCACAGGTGCCGGCGCCCTCGTAGCCGGCCTCCTTGAGGATGGCCTTGGAGGCGCGGTACAGCTCGGTGTTCTGCTTCTTGGTCAGGAACGGGGCCGGGGCCTCCTCCACCAGCTTCTGGTGGCGGCGCTGCAGCGAGCAGTCACGGGTCGAGACCACGACGACGTTGCCGTGCTTGTCGGCCAGGCACTGGGTCTCGACGTGCCGCGGGCGGTCCAGGTACCGCTCGACGAAGCACTCGCCGCGGCCGAACGCGGCGACCGCCTCGCGCACCGCGGAGTCATACAGCTCCGGGACCTCTTCGAGGGTGCGGGCGACCTTCAGACCACGGCCGCCGCCACCGAAGGCCGCCTTGATCGCGATCGGCAGACCGTGCTCCTTGGCGAAGGCCACGACCTCGTCCGAACCGGAGACCGGGTCGGGGGTGCCGGCGACCAGCGGGGCACCGGCCCGCTGGGCGATGTGCCGGGCCGCGACCTTGTCACCGAGGTCGCGGATGGCCTGCGGGGGCGGCCCGATCCACGTCAGCCCCGCGTCCAGGACGGCCTGCGCGAACTCGGCGTTCTCCGACAGGAAGCCGTATCCCGGGTGGATGGCGTCCGCACCCGAATCGGCGGCGGCAGCCAGGACCTTGGCGATGTCCAGGTAACTGGTGGCAGGAGTGTCACCGCCCAAGGCGTACGCCTCGTCTGCCGCGCGGACGTGCAGGGCGTCCCGGTCGGGGTCGGCGTAGACGGCTACGCTGCCGATCCCCGCGTCCCGGCATGCACGGGCAACGCGAACAGCGATTTCGCCACGGTTGGCGATGAGCACCTTGCGCACGATGGGTCCTTCCTTGGCGCTTCGCCGTAACAAATGGATGCGGCGATTTTAGGGACTGGCGACACCGCGTGCCGACCCGTTCCCTGGGGTGAGCTTGCCCACACGGAGTGTGCTCGGGGCGCCAGTGAGGAACCTAAGTCCCCTGGTATCCCAGGGTAGGCCCGTATTCCTGGGCTCCGAGTCGCGTCCCGGTGTGGCTTAGGTCTCGCGCCGCGGGCGTCCAGCGGATCGTCAATTCTTTGTGGAGTCCCTACGAATGGGCGAAGGAAACTTTGCGGGCGGCTCGGTACGTCGGCGTGCCGTCACCCTTCCGGTCGCCGTCGTCGGCGTCCGCCCGCGCACAACCCTTGCCCAGCTTTTACCTTCCGCAGAGCTCTTCCCCAGGAGGGGGGACCCCCCTGTAGCGTGCGCGATGTCCTGTACCCCGCGGTAACAGGAGTGTCAGCGGCATCGGCGGCATCAGGGCGCCAGGCGTCCGCGGGGCGCATCGGCTCGGCACATGGCGGAAGTGGGTGGACGTGGTGGTGGCACGACGGCCGGTGGCCTTGGCCGCGGCGGTGGTACTGGTCCTGGAGGCGTTCGGGATCGTGCTGCTCAACTGGATTCTGAGCATCGTCGTGGACAGGCAGCAGATGTCCCTGGCCGGGCTGCAGCCCCGCGCGATGTCCACCGGCTCGTGGGTCGCCGGCGGCGTCTTCGGCCTCTATCTGCTGTTCTGCGCCGGCGTCCTGCTCCGCACCGCGGTGCGCGACCGGGCCCCCGCCGGCTTCACCCGTATCGCCCTCATCAGCTGCGCGGTGGTGCACGGCGTGCTGGGCGCCTTCGCCGTCGGCCTGGTCGGCTGGGTCGCCTTCCTCGCGATGACGGTCGTGCTGGCGCTGCTGGTGCTGACCCTGGTGGCGTACGGGGAGGGGCGTCCGGGCGATGAGCGCGGGGCCCCGGAGAGCGGTGCGAACACCCCGAACACCCCGAACACTCCGAACACCCCGAATGGGGCATCGCCCGCGGCTCCCTCGTCCGCCTGACCGTCCCGGGCCACACCGGCCGAGCAGGCCCGAACTCCGGCCGCAGCGGTCCGGATCGAGGCCGTCCGGGGCCGCGCGACACGCCCGGGTAGGCTCTCGCGCGGTGTCGTCGGACGGGGGATGGTGCGCATGTATGCGCCAGTTGCGGGTGGAGCGGGCCGGGCGAGAGCCGGGGACCGGGGCCTGATCGGTCCGTATGTGGTGCTCCGCCCGCTGGATGACGAGCGGTCCGGGGCACCCGTACCGGAGCAGCGGTACATCGGGCGGAGCGCGGACGGGGACCGTACGGTGCTGATCGGCGTCCCGCTGCCGGGGGCCGACCCCGGGCGGTTCCTCGCCGAGGCGGAGGCCTCGCGCTATCTGCTCGGGCCGTGGGCCGCACCGGCCGCCGAACTCTCCGCGCCCGGTGACACGCCCTGGCACGCCCGCCCCTACCTCCCCGCGATTCCGCTGCCCGCCGCGCTCGCCCTGTACGGCGGGCCGCTGCCCGAGCGCACCGTACGGGCGCTCGGCGCGGCCCTGGTGGAGACCCTGATCGTCGGGCACGGGCAGGGCCTGGCCCATGCCGGTGTGTCGCCCGCCGCCGTGCTGCTGGCCGCCGACGGGCCCCGGCTCACCTGCTTCGGGGCGGTACGCGCCGCGGCCGAGGACGGGACGCCGCGCTCCGGGCTGCCGGGCCTGGAGTCGGGGAGCCTGCCGCCGGAGCAGGCCGGCGGCGGGCGGCCGCATCCGATGGGCGATGTCTACGCACTCGGCGCGACCCTCGCCTACGCCGCCACCGGGTACACCGTGCCGGAGCGGGAAGAGCTGCCGGCCGCCCTGCGGACCGTCATCACGGGCTGTCTCTCCCGGGACCCGGCGTCCCGGCCGCGCCCCGCCGAGGTGCTGGACGCGCTCAGCCCGCTCGCCGGGGACGGCGCGCGGGCACCCGTACCCGGAGCTGCGGCCGCCGCCGGCCCCCCGCCGCCCGCCACCGTGCTCGACGCCGCCGGGCACCCCGCGGGCCGCGCCGCCGCCACGCTCGGCCCCGGCTGGCTGCCCGGCCGGCTCATCGCGGCCCTCGCCCGCCAGTCGGCCGACGTGCTCGCCGCGACCCTCCCGCTTCCGCCCGCCGCACACCAGGACTGACGCCCGCCATGCCCTTCCCCCTCGCCCACGACGACCCGCCCGGCCTTGGTCCGTACCGCCTCATGGCCCGGCTGGGCAGCGGCGGCATGGGCACCGTCTACCTGGCCCGCTCGCCGGGCGGCCGGACCCTGGCGCTCAAGACGATGCACGCCCGGATCGCCACGGAAACCGCATTCCGTACCCGCTTCCGGCTGGAGGCGGATGCCGCCCGGGTCATCGGCGGCCGGTACGGTGCCCAGGTCGTCGACGCCGACCCGCTCGCCGAAACCCCGTGGATGGCCACCGAGTACGTACTCGGCCCGCCGCTCGACGAGGCGGTGGAGCAGGCCGGTCCGCTGCCCGAGGCGACGGTCCGCGCCCTCGGGGCGGCGCTGTGCGGGGCGCTCGGTCAACTGCATCACTCGGATGTCGTCCACCGTGACCTCAAGCCGTCCAACATCATGGTCACGGCGCACGGCCCGAAGGTCATCGACTTCGGTATCGCCCGGGCCCTCGGCGATGACCGGCTGACCCACGCCGGCGCCGCGGTCGGCACCCCGGCCTTCATGTCGCCGGAGCAGGCCACCGGACAGGAACACGCCCCGGCCGGAGACGTCTTCGCACTCGCCGGGGTCCTGGTCTTCGCGGCCACCGGCCGCGGCCCGTTCGGCAACGGGCAGCCGGCGGACCTCCTCTACCGGGTGCGCTACGCCGAGCCGGACCTCACCGGTGTGCCCGCTGCCCTGGTCCCGGTGCTGTCCCGCTGCCTGGCCAAGGATGCCGCCGAGCGTCCGACGACCGCCGAGCTGTCCTCCCAACTGCACGACGGTACAGGGGAGTTCGCCGACCAACTGCCGGATGCGGTGCTCGCGGAGATCGGGCGGCGGGCGAGCGAGGTCTGGCAGGTGGTCCCGCAGCGGCTGCCCGCACCGCCCGACCAGCCGGCGACCGTGCCGTCCGCCGACGCCCCCGCCGCCCGCCGCCTGTCCCGCCGGGGGCTGCTGATGGCGGGCGCGGGGTCGGTGCTCGGCGTCGCGGGGGCCGGGGCGGGGGTGTGGACCTGGCTGGGCGCGAGCGGGCCGGCACCGGGGCCCGGCACCGGGCCCGGGTACACCGAGCCGAAGCCGGGGCCGAGCGTCAGCGCGGTGAAGAAGAAACAGCTGGACTCGGTGTGGCAGAAGCAGTTCGGCGGTCCGAATGACGACCAGAACCCCGAAGTGCCCCTGCTCGCCGGTGACCAGGTCGTCCTGGTGGCCAATGCCGGGGCGCGCGGTGTGGACGCGACGTCCGGCGACTCCCGGTGGACGTTCTCGCTGTATGCGGATGACTCCTGGCAGGTCGCCTCGGACGGTACCCGCGTCTACCGGATCGCGAGGGACGAGCACCGTGATGCGCAGGGGTCTCTGCAGTCCGTCTCGTGGTTCCTCGCCCGCGTGGACCTCCGCACGGGCAAGTCCGGCAAGCGCCTCGCCCCGGTGTCGGACGCCCAGGACAACGGCCTCATCAGCCGGTTGCTGGCCGTCGCCGACGACACGGCCTACCTGGCGATCTCACACGGGAAGGTCAAGCGGTACGAGCGGCAGCTTCCCTGGTCCGTGATGGCGGTGAACCTCAGCACGGGGAGCCGGAAGTGGACCGACCCGCTGCCGTTCCGTTCCGCCAAGAGCAACGAGAACCACTTCCTGTCCGCCAAGGTCGTCGGCAGCCTCCTGGTGGTCCTGCAGCAGATGAACGACGGCGCGGTCCGGATCGCGGCCCGCGACACCCGTACCGGGAAGGTGGTCTGGGACAAGCCGTGGAAGGGCGCCGACCGGCGGCTCGTACGGGATCCGCTCACGGCCGACGACAAGCATCTCTACCTGGGCTACGGACCGTTGCGGGCGCTGCGGCTGAGCGACGGCGGACAGGCGTGGGACACGGCCGCCACCCGCCCCGGGAAGACCTACGGACCGCCGGTCCTCAAGGGCGGTGTGCTGTACACGGTGGAGAAGGGCCTCGGCCTGGTCGCGTTCGGCACCGGAAGCGGAAAGCCGCGGTGGGCGGAGAAGAGCGAGGAGGGCCCGCGGGCGGACCACGTCGTCCATCCGGTGATCGGCTCCGAGTACGCCTACACCTACAGCCACACCGACAAGCTCCTCCGGGCCGTCGGCCTCACCTCGCACACCACCGAGCAGCTCTACAAGACCAGCGGGACCCGGTTCACCGCCCACGAGAAGAGCCGGATGGTCATCGCGTCCGGCCCCGACTTCCTCGCCGGCTTCCCCCTTCGCTGAGCACGCCACCACGCGCCACCACGCGCCTGATCTTGCTGAACCTGTTCGAACTCGCCTGAGCCTGCCTCAACTCGCCTGAACTCGCCTGAAGGACACCGCCCATGAAACCCCTCGGCACCGGCGACCCCCTCCGCCTCGGCCCCTACCGTCTGCTCGGTGTGCTCGGCGAAGGCGGTATGGGCAAGGTCTACGCCGGCCAGGACGCCGAAGGCACCGTCGCCGCGGTCAAGGTGCTGCGGCCCGAACTCGCCGACGATCCCCACCTCGCCCGGCGCTTCGTCCGCGAGGCACAGGCGGCGCAGGCCGTGACGAGCAAGGGCGTGGCCGGTGTCCTGGGGGCGCAGACCGAGGGCGGCCGCCCGTGGATCGCCACCGAGTTCCTGGCCGGACCGACCCTCGACGAGGCGGTCGAGGCGTACGGCCCCTTCGACGAACCGGCCGTACGCGCCCTCGCCGCGTCGATCGCGCACACCCTGGCGGACATTCACGCCACCGGACTGATCCACCGCGACCTCAAGCCCCCGAACATCGTCCTGACGTCGGCCGGCCCCCGCGTCATCGACTTCGGCATCGCCCGCCCCGAGCACGGCCTCACCCTCACCTCCACCGGCCAGGTCCCGGTCACCCCCGGCTACGGCGCCCCCGAACAGGTCCTGGGCCGGCGCGTGGCCTCCTCTGCCGATGTCTTCTCCCTGGGCGCGGTCCTGGTGTACGCGGCCAGTGGGCATCGCGCCTACGACGCCTCCCATATCGCCGCCCTTCAGTACAAGGTCGTCCACGACGACCCGGACCTGACCGGTGTCCCGGAAGCCCTGCGGCACCTCATCGCCCCCTGCCTCGCCAAGGACCCGGCTGCCCGGCCCGGCCCCGCCCGGGTCGCCGCCGCCTTCGCGCCACCGCGCGGCGCCGAACGGGCCTGGCGGCGCGGCCCGGTGCAGCAGGCGATCAAGGAGCGGGAGAGCGGCATCCACGCACTGACCGCAGCGACCCTGCCCGACGGCGGCTCCGGCCGTCCGGTGCCCCGGCGCCGGCTGCTCACGGGCCTGGCGGCGGGCGGTGTGGTCCTGGCCGCCGGCGGCGGTGCCGCGGCCGCCTGGTGGCCCCGTGAGCCACGGCCACCGGCCGCGAAGCCCGACCTCTTCGCCTTTCCGCCCGCCGCCAGGACCCCGGTGGCGCATGTGCTCGACGCCGACAACGGCGACTACCTCAGCGGCGGTGAGGTGAAGCCGCTGTGGGGTCCGGTAGACGTCCTCGCCGACGACACGCCCGCGCCCCTGCCCGTAAGGGACGTCATCGTCTTCGGCGCACGCGGCGGCGGGATCGCCGCCCACAACGTCGTGGACGGCAAACGCCGTTGGGCCGTCCGCGGCGTCAGCGCGACCAGCCGCTACCTCTCCCTCTCCGACCGGCTGATCGCCGCCGCCGACACCAAGGGCACGCTCCGCACCTTCATCGCCTCGACGGGCGAGCCCCGCTGGACCGTCGACGCCGAGGCGAGCGTCCTGCTGGCCGCCGACGACGAGACCGTCTACGTCCTGACGAAGGACCACCGGCTCCGCGCCGTCCGCTGCTCCGACGCCACGATCCGCTGGACGGCGAAGATCGCCGCCGGTTACGGCACCAAGGTCGAGCCGCCGGGCGTCGTCGCCCATGGCCGGCTGATCCTGGGCACGAGCGACGGCAATGTCTTCGCCGTCGATACGGCCGACGGCCACCAGGTGTGGGAACTGCGGGACCAGTGGGACCGGCTGGTCCGCCCGGCGGTCCACGGCACCACCGTCTACCTCAACGGCACGACGCTCACCGCCCGCCGGATCCGCGACGGCAAGAAGCTGTGGGCGATCGACAAGCGGGACCCCTGGGACAAGCACGAGGACTGGGGCCCGGCGACGGTCTTCGACGACCACACCGTCTGCGCCGCGCACGACGAGTGGCCCAGCATCAGGAAGACCAGCGACGGCAGCGAGATCCAGGGCGGGAACGGAACGTCGGTCCGCGGCCTCCCGGTGCTCATCCACGGACGTGCCCTCTGGTCCATCGAGGGCGCCCCCTGGTACAAGGTGTTCGCCGTGGATCTGTCGACCGGCGTCCCCGTCCTGACGTACAAGCTCCCCGCGGCCGAGCGTTCCTGGCTGGTGGCGGACGGCAATCGGGTGTTCATCCTCCACGGCACGTCGCTGTATGCGCTGCCGGTGCCCTGAGCGCGCGGTGTGCCGGGGCCCGGTGCTCCGCAGCCGGTGCCGAGGACGGGCCCAGGGCCGCAGTCCGGCCGGGGCCGGCGCCGGTGCCCGGTCGGCCGGACTGCGGCGGGCCGCTCAGCCCTTCACCGGCGCATGCTCCCGCAGTACCTCCATGAACGCCCGCATCCACTCCGGCTGGTCGTTCCACGCACGCGCCGAGACGACCTTGCCGTCGACGACCGCCGGGCCGTCGACGAAGATCCCGCCGCCCATCGCCACATCCGGCGCGCAGGCGGGGTAGGCGGCGGTACGGCGGCCCTTGAGGACGCCGAGGGGAGCCAGGGTGATGGCCGCGTGACAGATATGGGCGACGGGCTTGTCCTCGTCGAAGAAGTGGGTGACCACGCGGCGGTAGTCGGAGTCGTTGCGCAGGTACTCCGGTGCCCGGCCGCCCGGGAGGACCAGCGCGGCGTACTCCTCCGGGTCGACCTCGGACAGGGCGAGGTCGGACGGCCAGGAGTGGCCCTCGCGCTCGATGTAGGTGTCGAAGTCGTCGACGAAGTCATGCACCACGAACCGCAGCTTCTTCCGCGACGGGGCCGCGACCTGCGTCTCGTACCCCTCCTCCAGCATCCGCTGGTAGGGGTAGAAGAACTCCAGGTCCTCGGTGGCGTCACCGGCGATGATCAGGATCTTGGGCATGGCGCGGACTCCTCACAGGACAGGGACCGGACCGGCCCGGTCGACCGGGCCGTATCGGATCCATCGATTCCCCATCCGGCGACATCGATGCGTCATGCGCCGGCCCGACCCGCCTGCCCGGCACGCCCGTCGACCCGCCTGCCCGACCTGCCCGCCGACCCGCCCCGGCGCCGAGCCGGCGACGCTCAGGTCCACAGATCCGTGATCGCCACGTCCAGATCGGCCAGCAGCCGGCGCAGCAGCGGCAGCGAGAGCCCGATGACATTGCCGGGGTCGCCGTCGATGCCGTCGATGAAGGGGGCGGAGCGGCCGTCGAGGGTGAAGGCGCCCGCGACGAACAGCGGCTCGCCGCTCTCGACGTAGGCGGCGATCTCGTCGTCGCTGGGCTCGCCGAAGCGGACCGTGGTCGAGGCGGTGGCGGAGACCCGACGGCCGTCCGCCGCCGTGTCGATGACGCAGTGGCCCGTCTGCAGGATGCCGGAGCGGCCGCGCATGGACTTCCAGCGGGCGGTGGCGTCCTCGGCATCGGCGGGCTTGCCGAGCGCCCGCCCGTCCAGCTCCAGGACCGAATCGCAGCCGACGACCAGTGCACCGGCGGTCTCCGGGCGGGCGGCGACGGCGTCGGCCTTCGCCTCGGCCAGTATGCGGGCCAGTTCACCGGGCGTGGCGGCGGTGAGCGCATCCTCGTCGACGCCGCTGACGACGACCTCGGGCGCCAGCCCCGCCTGGCGCAGCAGGGCCAGCCGGGCGGGGGACTGGGAGGCGAGGACGAGACGGCGGGGGCAGGGCTCTTCGGTCATGTCCGCCATCGTACGGAGCCGCAGGCGCCGCCGGGGCGCCCGGACCACTTGGCCGCCGGGGCGCCCGGACTACTTGTTCAGCACGGCTTCCATCACGGACTTCGCGATCGGCCCGCCCAGCTTGCCGCCGGCGATCTCCGACCGGGGGATGTCCATGTCCTTGGGGTCGACGAAGACGGCGACCGCGACCGGGGAGGAGCCGTCACTCTGCTTGGCGTAGGAGACGAACCAGGCGTAGGGGCGCTCGTCGTTGACGTTCGCGCCGTGCTGGGCGGTGCCGGTCTTGCCGCCGACCGTCACGCCGTCGATCTTGGCCTTCGAGGCGGTGCCGTCGCTGACCGTGTACTCCATCATCTGCTGCACCTTCTTCGCGGTGTCGGCGGAGACGGCCTGGGACTTCAGCTTCGGCTTGATCTTCTCGATCGTCGACAGGTCGGGGCCGCGCAGCTCGTCGACGATGTGCGGCATCATCACCTTGCCGTCATTGGCGAGGCCCGCGGCCACCATCGCCATCTGCATCGGTGTGCTGGTGAGGCTGCCCTGGCCCATACCGGTCAGCGCGGTCTGCGGCTTGTCGAGCTTGTCCGGGTAGAGGCTCTTGCTGGCCAGCAGGTCCCCGAGCTCCTTGTCGTAGACGTCGGAGTTGAAGCCGAACTTCTCCGCGGTCTCGCGCATCTTGTCCTTGCCGACCTTCAGCGCGGTGTCGAGGAAGACGTTGTTGCACGACCACTGCATGCCCGTCTTCAGCGAGGCCTTGTCGCAGGGCGCGCCCGGGACATCGTTGCCGATCTTCGTCGAGCTCTGCGGGAGCTGGTACGGAGCGGCCGCATTCGACGGGGCGTCGATGTCCGACACCACACCGTTCTCCAGAGCCGCCGCCGCGGTGAGGATCTTGAAGGTGGAGCCGGGGGCAAAGGTCTCCCGCAGCGCCCGGTTGCTCAGCGGCTTGCTCTTGTCGGCGTCCATCGCCTTGAACTTCCGGCCCTCGGCGTTGGAGATGCCGGTGAACACCGACGGGTCGTACGAGGGGGTGGAGGCGAGCGCGAGGACCCGGCCGTCGCGCGGGTCGAGGGCGACCACCGCACCCTTGGCGTTGAGGTCGGTCAGCCCCTTGTACGCGGCCTTCTGTGCCTTGGGGTCGATGGTGGTGACGACATCGCCGCCGCGCGGCTTCTTGCCGGTCAGGATGTCCTGGGCGCGATTGAAGGCCAGCCGGTCGTCCTTGCCGCTGAGCACCTTGTTGTAGATGCCCTCCAGGAAGGACGTGCCCATGGCCTGCGAGGCGAAGCCGGTGACCGGCGCGTACATCGGGCCGTCCTTGTACGTCCGCTTGTACTTGAAGTCACCGGAGGTCGCCACCGAGCCGGTGATCGGCTTGCCGCCGACGATGATGTTGCCGCGCGGGTAGGAGAACGCCTCGATCTTGACGCGCCGGTTGTGGGGATCGTTGGCGAGTTCGTCGGCCTGGACGAACTGGACCCATGTCACGCGGGCCAGCAGGGCCAGCACCAGCGCCCCGCAGAAGACGGCTATATGCCTCAGCGGCCTGTTCATCGCTCTCCCACTCCCGGCCGGACGCCGCCGCCCCGCGGTCGGCCGCCCGAATTGCACTGTCGAGAGAGAAAGAGGCCATTTCGGCGGTGATGGTTGCGGGCGGGAGCTGTGAGGGTTACCTCCCCGCGGACGGGAACGGCTACCTCCCCGAGATCAGGACCATCAGCACCACCGCGGCCACGGCCAGCACGATGCCCATCCGGCGGAGCTTGGCCTGCACGTCGCGCAGCTCCTCAGGAGGTTCATCGGGCGGATCTGACCACAGCATGTACCGATCCTGGGCCCGATGCGCCCGTGGCGCCTGAGTACGCGTACTCAGGCGCCACGGGCGCAATGGACTAGTCAATGCACTATGCACCGACCTGACCCGGCCGGGCATCGCACCATGTCAGCCGGTCAATGCGGCCAGTAGCTCGTCCGCCAGGCCCGCGGGCCCGGGTGCGGCATCCGCGCCCGCGCCGGAACCGTGGACGCGGGATCGGACCACTCGGTGCCGCGATCGGGTCCCTCGGACGCGACGGAAGCGGCAGCCGCCGCGCGGACCTGCACCACCGCCAGTGCGGCGGCCAGCTCCTCGGGTGTGGGATTGCCCCGTACGACCCTGATCATCGAAACGGCCCTCCTTCGCTGGTACTGGTTCTGCCGGGTCTGGTTCTGCCGGTCAGAGCGGAATATTGCCGTGCTTCTTCGGCGGCAGCGCCTCGCGCTTGTTGCGCAGCGTGCGCAGCCCGCGGACGATGTGCCGGCGCGTCTCGGACGGCATGATCACCGCGTCGATATAGCCGCGCTCGGCCGCGACATACGGGTTGAGCAGGGCGTCCTCGTACTCCTGGATCAGCTCCTGGCGCCGCTCGTCCTGCGCGGCCGGGTCCTCGATCGCGGCCAGCGTGCGGCGGTGCAGGATGTTGACCGCGCCCTGGGCGCCCATGACGGCGATCTGCGCGGTCGGCCAGGCCAGGTTGAGGTCCGCCCCCAGGTGCTTGGAGCCCATGACGTCATACGCGCCACCGAACGCCTTGCGCGTGATGACCGTGATCAGCGGGACCGTCGCCTCCGCGTACGCATAGATCAGCTTGGCGCCGCGCCGGATGATCCCGTCCCACTCCTGGTCGGTGCCGGGCAGGAAGCCGGGCACGTCCACGAAGGTGATCACCGGGACGTTGAACGCGTCGCAGGTCCGCACGAACCGCGCGGCCTTCTCCGAGGCCTTGATGTCCAAGATGCCCGCGAACTGCATCGGCTGGTTGGCAACCACACCGACCGCATGGCCCTCGACCCGCCCGAAGCCGGTCAGGATGTTCGGCGCGAACAGCGCCTGGGTCTCCAGGAACTCGTGGTCGTCCAGGACATGCTCGATCGCGGTATGCATGTCGTACGGCTGATTGGCCGAATCCGGGATCAGGACGTCCAGCTCGCGGTCGGTGTCCGAGGTCTCCAGATCCGCTTCCTCCGGGAAGGCGGGCGGCTCGGAGAGGTTGTTGGACGGCAGGTAGGACAGCAGCCCCTTGACGTACTCGATGGCGTCCTTCTCGTCACCCGCCATGTGGTGCGCCACGCCGGAGGTGGTGTTGTGCGTACGGGCGCCGCCCAGCTCCTCGAAGCCGACATCCTCACCCGTCACCGTCTTGATGACGTCGGGACCGGTGATGAACATGTGCGAGGTCTGGTCCACCATGACCGTGAAGTCGGTGATGGCGGGGGAGTAGACCGCACCGCCCGCACACGGGCCGACGATCAGGCTGATCTGCGGGATCACGCCGGAGGCATGGGTATTGCGGCGGAAGATCTCGCCGTACATGCCCAGCGAGGCCACGCCTTCCTGGATGCGCGCGCCACCGGAGTCGTTGATGCCGATGACCGGGCAGCCGGTCTTGAGCGCGAAGTCCATCACCTTGACGATCTTCTCGCCGAAGACCTCGCCCAGCGCCCCGCCGAAGACCGTGAAGTCCTGGGAGAAGACGGCCACCGGGCGGCCGTCGACCGTGCCGTAGCCGGACACCACACCGTCGCCGTAGGGGCGCGTCTGGTCCAGCCCGAAGTTGGTCGACCGGTGCCGCGCGAACTCGTCCAGCTCGACGAACGAGCCCTCGTCCAGCAGCAGATCGATGCGCTCACGCGCCGTCAGCTTCCCTTTCGCATGCTGCTTTTCCACTGCACGGGCGGAACCGGCATGCGTGGCCTCTTCGACCCGCCGCTGCAGGTCCGCCAGTTTGCCCGCGGTGGTGTGGATGTTTGCTTCCGGCTCGGACATCGGGATGCGGCTCCTGCTCGTCCTGGACTGGTGCTCGTACTGAGGGTGGTACGGATTGGCTACCGATCCGTAGCGTATCGGCGGGACTGCTCAGCGGCACTGCGTCGTTGACCACACCTAGGCTGGTCCCATGACGTCTCAACCACCGGAAAACCGGGACAAAGATGCCGGTCGCTGGAGCGATCTGGGCCGCCCTCCGCTGAACGCCACGGCGCTGCGCCGCGCCCTCGTACGGCCCGACTCGCTCTGGACCGCCCTGGACGTCGTCTCCGCCACCGGCTCCACCAACACCGACCTGGCGGCCCGCGCGGCACAAGGCGAGGCAGCGGGCGCCGTCCTCATCGCCGAGGAGCAGTCGGCCGGTCGCGGCCGCCTCGACCGCACCTGGTCGGCGCCCCCGCGCTCCGGCCTCTTCTTCTCCGTCTACCTCACCCCCCGCGTCCCCGTGGCGCGCTGGGGCTGGCTCCCCCTGCTCGCCGGAGTGGCCACGGCCGCCGCCCTCTCCCGGACGGCCGGCGTCGACACGGCCCTCAAGTGGCCCAACGACCTGCTGGTAACTTCCGAGGACTCCGACGCCCTGCGTCCAGGGGGAACCCTCACGGAACGCAAGGTGGGTGGCATCCTCGCCGAACGCGCCGGCCCCGGTGTCGTCATCGGCATCGGCCTCAACGTCTCCCTCACCGCCGCCGAACTCCCGGTGCCCGCCGCGGGCTCGCTGGTACTGGCAGGCGCCAGTACCACCGACCGCGACCCGCTGCTGCGCGCCGTACTCCGCTCCCTGGAGCACTGGTACACCGACTGGCAGGCCGCCGACGGCGACCCCGCCACCAGCGGCCTCCACGAGGCCTACGCCGCAGGCTGCGCCACCCTCGGCCGCTCCGTACGCGCCGAACTCCCCGGCGACACCGAAATCACCGGCGAGGCAGTGGCCATCGACACCGACGGCCGCCTGGTACTGGCCACCGCCGATGGCGTACAGCAGCCGGTCGGGGCCGGGGACATCGTCCACTTGCGCCCGGCAACGGAGGCGTAGCAGCCGACGGGGTTGCCCGTATCCGCGACGGCAGCCACACGACGGGAGGGCCGCCGATGCCGTGTCCGTAACGGCAACGGGTACGGCAGGACGGCCGCAGACGGGGTTGAGCGGGCCGCCTGGGTATGGCGGGCCGGCCACCGACGGGGTTGGGCGGGTCGCTTGCCGAGGCCCATGTCCGTGACGGCAGCGGGTACGGCGGGACGGCCGCAGACGGGGTTGAGCGGGTCGCCTGGGTACGGCGGGCCGGCCGCCGACGGGGTTGAGCGGGTCGCCCGCCGACGCGCATGTCCGTGACGGCAGCGGGTGCGGCGGGAGGGTCGCCGCCGGGGTTGGGCGGGTCGCTTGCCGAGGCCCATGTCCGTGACGGCAGCGGGTATGGCGGGAGGGTCGCCGACGGGGTTGGGCGGGTCGCCCGCCGACGCGCTTGTCCGTGACGGCAGCGGGTATGGCGGGAGGGTCGCCGCCGGGGTTGGGCGGGTCGCTTGGCAAGGCCCATGTCCGTGACGGCAGCGGGTGCGGCGGGAGGGTCGCCGCCGGGGTTGGGCGGGTCGCTTGCCAAGGCCCATGTCCGTGACGGCAACGGGTATGGCGGGACGGCCGCCGACGTCGTAGGCCGGAGGGGATGCCCCGTGCCCCGCCCGCAGGACCGGAGCGAACAACGGGGTGCCGATTCCACGTACCAGGGCCGCCCGCGCCGAGGACGGGGTACGGGGCGTCCCCTCCGGCCCCCCACCCACGGCGGGTCCGCACGACGCCGGCCCCCACCGGCCGATTGGCAGACACGCTCGGCCCAGCCCAGCCCAGCTCAGCCCAGCCCAGCCCGGCCCAGCCCAGCCCAGCCCGGCCCGGCCCAGACCAGTCCCCACCTCGCGCCCGCCCGCCGCCCACCCCACCTCGCGCCCGCCGCCGCCCCCCCCGCCGCGCCGACCCACCCCCACCACTTCCTTGTCCATAGCCAACATGTGAGAGTGAGCCAGAGCACACCTGCCGTATCGTTGAGGCGGTCCGCCAGGGAGCGGACCACCGGCGAGCAGTGATCGGAAGGGCAGTGCGCAGGGATCGGACAGGGAGCGGCCGGTGACCGCCGACGACTCGGGCGCCGCCTCGCGCGACAGGGACACCACCGACGACGACGCCGTGCGCGACGTCCCCGTCGACGATCCCGCACAGGGCTGGGGCGAGAACGCCACCGGCAGGAGCGAGGCCACCGACAACGGCGACGAGAACAACATCGCCGTCCGCCTCGAACAGCTCATCCTCGGTGCCGACCGCCGCTACACACCGTTCCAGGCGGCCCGCGGCGCCGGTGTCTCCATGGATCTCGCGGCCCGCTTCTGGCGGGCCATGGGCTTCGCCGACATCGGCCAGGTCAAGGCCCTCACCGAGGCAGATGTGCTGGCCCTGCGCCGGCTGTCCGGTCTCGTCGAGGCCGGGCTGCTGAGCGAGGCCATGGCCATCCAGGTCGCCCGTTCCACGGGCCAGACCACCGCCCGCCTCGCCGACTGGCAGATCGACTCCTTCCTGGAGGGCCTCACCGAGCCGCAGGACTCCGGCCTGACCCGGACGGAGATCACCTACCCGCTGGTCGAGCTGCTGCTCCCCGAGCTGGAGGAGTTCCTCGTCTACGTCTGGCGGCGCCAGCTCGCCGCCGCCACCGGCCGCGTCGTCCGGGCCCAGGACGACGCGGAGATGGTCGACCGCCGGCTCGCCGTCGGCTTCGCCGACCTGGTCGGTTTCACCCGTCTGACCCGCCGCCTGGAGGAGGAGGAACTGGGCGAGCTGGTGGAGGCGTTCGAGACGACCTGTTCCGACCTGGTGGCCGCGCACGGCGGCCGGCTCATCAAGACCCTCGGCGACGAGGTCCTCTTCTCCGCCGACGATGCCGGTATCGCCGCGGAGATCGGGCTGCGGCTGATCGAGACGATGACCAATGACGAGACGATGCCGGAGCTGCGGGTCGGCATCGCCTTCGGCACGGTCACGACCCGGATGGGCGATGTCTTCGGCACGACGGTCAACCTCGCCAGCCGCCTCACTTCAATAGCGCCGAAGGACACCGTGCTGGTGGACGAGGCGTTCGCCGAGGAGCTGGGCCGTATCGGTGACGCGCCGGTCTCCGAGGCCGACGCCGCGGCCGCGGAGAAGGCGGCCGCGGAGGGCACCGGCGCCCCGCCGCCGTCGTACCGCTTCGGGCTCCAGCCGATGTGGCAGCGACCGGTGCGAGGCCTGGGTGTGGTCGAGCCGTGGCTGCTGAGCCGCCGCGCCGGTCAGGGCACCGGCGACTGAGCCCCAGCCTCGACCCCAGCCCCAGCCCCAGCCCCAGCCTCGGCCCCAGCCCCAGCCCCAGCCTCGGCCCCAGCCTCGGCCCCAGCACCAACCCCAGCACCAACCCCAGCCCAGCCCCAGCCCCAGCCTCGGCCCCAGCCCCAGGGGACCTGTCCCCATCCCTGTCCCCCCGGCCGCCCACCTGGCATGATCCCCACGTCAGGTCAACGCCCGTTAACAGGGAGGGTTGCATGGAACGGCAGGGGCAACGGCAACAATTCGGCGCGGACGGCTGGGTGGCCGTCGAGCGCCACGGCTTCGTGGCGGAGCTGATCATGGACCGCCCGAAGGCCATGAACGCCGTCTCGACGGCCATGGCCGACAGCCTGGCGCAGGCCTGCGCCGAGCTGGCCGCGGACCGCTCCGTACGGGCGGTGGTCCTCAGCTCCACCCACGAGCGGGCGTTCTGCGTGGGCGCGGACCTCAAGGAGCGCAACTCCTTCACCGACGCGGACCTGATGCGCCAGCGTCCGCACACCCGCGCCGCGTACACCGGCGTACTGGAACTGCCGATGCCCACCATCGCCGCCGTGCACGGGTTTGCGCTCGGCGGCGGCTTCGAGCTGGCGCTCGCCTGCGATCTGATCGTTGCGGACGGTACGGCGGAGGTGGGACTGCCGGAGGTGTCGGTGGGTGTCATCCCCGGTGGCGGGGGCACGCAGCTGCTGCCGCGCCGGGTGGGCGCGGCGCGGGCGGCCGAGCTGGTCTTCACCGCGCGGCGGGTGCGGGCGGCCGAGGCCGCGCAGCTGGGCCTGGTCGACCGGCTGGTGGCGGACGGGCAGGACCGGGCCGGGGCGCTGGAGCTGGCGGCCACGATCGCCCGTCACTCGCCGGTCGGGCTGCGTGCCGCCAAGCGCGCCATGCGCCTCGGGCACGGGCTCGACCTGCGGGCCGGCCTGGAGCTGGAGGACGGTGCCTGGCGCAGTGTGGCCTTCTCCGGGGACCGGGCGGAGGGTGTGGCGGCCTTCAACGAAAAGCGCGATCCGGAGTGGCCCGGGGAGTGACCCGGGAATTGCCCCGGGGGGTGAGCCGGGGTCCAGGGTGAGCCGGGTGGGCGGGACGGTGCCGACGCCGGACCGCACCCCTCCTGTGGCCCCGGCCCGCCCGCCCCACGGTGACGCACCGTAAGCACCCCACGCCCCGGCCCCGTTTTCCCCGTAACCCCCGGCGCTCATCTCCCCGTCCGCCCGGCCCGGTTCCCGCCCCCGGCCCCCGACCAGGAACGACCCGAGGAACCAAGCGCTTGGCGGCGCCCATGGCGACGCGAATAACGCCTAGGTGTCAATCACCTACGGAAAGGGGCGAAAGGGGTTAAACATTCCTACGCTGTAATACAGAGCGTGCTCACGGTGACGGAATGCGAGGATCCGGTGACGGGCGAGGGCGATGCGAGGCTGCGGGCCGTGGTGGAGCTGGCGCAGGCGATGGCGGCCGCGCATACACCGCGCGACTCGGCGCACGCCGCGGCGCAGGGGGTGCGCCAGGCCCTGGGGGGATCCTTCGCGGCGATCTCGAAGTGGGAGCGCGAGCTGGGCAAGCTGCGGGTGCTGGTCAACGTCGGCGAACTCGCCGAGGGGGAAGAGGAGTTCCCCGACGACGAGAGCTACCCGGTCCATGAATTCCCGGAGATCGTCGGTTTTCTGCACGAGCAGTGGGCGGGGGGCGGCGAGCCCAGTGCCTGGGTGGAGACCGCCGAGGAGCCGCACGACGGCCCGGTGTCCGCAGCCGCGGCGCAGCGCCGGAACGGGGGCGGAGGCGGGGACGGGGACGGGGGCGCCAACCCGCAGCGGGTGGCCGCGCTGCGCCGCCGCGGCCGGGGCTGCTGTGTGGTCGCGCCGATCGTGCTGCACGGCCGGGCGTGGGGTGAGCTGTATGTCGCGCGGCGGGTGGGCGAGCCGGTCTTCGGCCGGCCGGACGCCGATTTCGTGAGTGTGCTCGCCGCGGTGACGGCCGCCGGGATCGCCCAGACCGAGCGGCTGGCGGAGGTCCGCCGGCTGGCCTTCACGGACTCCCTGACCGGCCTCGCCAACCGTCGTGCCGTCGATATGCGGCTGGACGAGGCGCTGGAGCTGCACCGCAGGAACGAGGTGGTGGTCAGCCTGGTGGTGTGTGACCTCAACGGGCTGAAGCGGGTGAACGACTCGCGCGGCCATGCGGTCGGGGACCGGCTGCTGGAGCGCTTCGGCTCGGTGCTGTCCCTCTGCGGGGCGATGCTGCCGGGCATGCTGGCCGCCCGGCTCGGCGGCGATGAGTTCTGCCTGCTCGCGGTGGGCCCGCCGGCCGACGAGGTGGTCAAGGTGGCCGGTGAACTGTGCGACCGGGCGGGGGAGTTGGATCTCGGCGAAGGGGTCGCGGTCGGCGTCGCCTCGACCGGCGATCCGATCGGGCCGGTGCGCAGTGCCCGCCGGCTCTTCCGGCTCGCGGACGCCGCGCAGTACAAGGCCAAGGCGGCGCGCTCGGGTGAGCCGGTGGTCGCCGGGCGGCACGGCGGCAAGGACGACCCGGTCGTCCGGCTCGCGGACGCCCCGGACCGGCGGTCGGGGCCGGAGCGCCGCCGCTTCCGGAGGTGAGGCGCCACCTCGTTGCGCAGACCCCGGGTTCCTCGCCTACGCCCCGTAAGGGGTGATCCCAAAATCCGGTGGTGACATCCGACGATTCAGTCTCTAGGGTGCCTGAATATGGATATGCACACTGTGGTGCTGGGAACGTCCGGCACGACCGCACAGGACGTCATCGCGGTGGCCCGCGGCGCGGCCCGGATCGAGCTGGCCGAGGAGGCCCTCGCGGCCGTCGCCACCTCCCGCGCCTTCATCGACGAACTCGCCGCCAAGCCCGAACCCGTCTACGGCGTCTCCACCGGCTTCGGGGCCCTCGCCGTACGGCACATCAGCCCCGAGCTGCGCGTGCAGCTCCAGCGCAACATCGTGCGCTCGCACGCGGCCGGCATGGGCCCGCGGGTCGAGCGTGAGGTCGTCCGCGCGCTGATGTTCCTGCGGCTGAAGACGCTCGCCTCCGGGCACACCGGCGTCCGCCCGCTCGTCGTCGAGACGATGGCCGCCATACTCAACGCCGGCATCACGCCCGTCGTGCACGAATACGGCTCGCTCGGCTGCTCGGGTGACCTGGCGCCGCTGTCGCACTGTGCGCTGACGCTGATGGGTGAGGGCGACGCGGAGGGCCCCGACGGCGTCGTCCGGCCGGCCGGCGAGCTGCTGGCCGCGCACGGCATCGAGCCCGTCGAACTGCGCGAGAAGGAGGGCCTGGCCCTCCTCAACGGCACCGACGGCATGCTCGGCATGCTCCTGATGGCCTGCGCCGACCTCGCCCGGCTGTTCACCTCGGCGGACATCACCGCGGCCCTCTCCCTGGAGGCGCTGCTCGGCACGGACAAGGTCCTCGCGCCCGAGCTGCACGCCATCCGCCCGCACCCCGGGCAGGCCGCCTCCGCGGGCAACATGTCCAAGGTGCTGGCCGGTTCGGGCTTCACCGGTCACCACCAGGACGATGCCCCGCGCGTCCAGGACGCCTACTCCATCCGCTGTGCCCCGCAGGTCGCCGGCGCCGGCCGGGACACCCTCGACCACGCCCGGCTGGTCGCCGACCGCGAGCTGGCCGCGGCCGTCGACAACCCGGTGGTGCTGCCGGACGGCCGGGTCGAGTCCAACGGCAACTTCCACGGCGCTCCGGTCGCCTACGTCCTGGACTTCCTGGCCATCGCCGCGGCCGACCTCGGCTCGATCGCCGAGCGTCGCACGGACCGGCTGCTGGACAAGAACCGTTCGCACGGGCTGCCCGCCTTCCTGGCCGGGGACCCGGGCGTCGACTCCGGGCTGATGATCGCCCAGTACACCCAGGCCGCGCTGGTCAGCGAGCTGAAGCGACTGGCCGCGCCCGCCTCGGTGGACTCCATCCCGTCCTCCGCCATGCAGGAGGACCATGTCTCGATGGGCTGGTCGGCGGCGCGCAAGCTGCGTACCGCGGTCGACAACCTGACCCGGATCATCGCCGTCGAGCTCTATGCGGCGACCCGCGCCGTCGAGATGCGTGAGGGGCTGACGCCCGCCCCCGCCACCCGTGCCGTGCTCGACGCGGTGCGCGGGGCCGGCATCCAGGGCCCGGGCGAGGACCGTTTCCTGGCGCCGGACCTGGAGGGCGCGTATGCGTTCGTGCGGGCCGGGAAGCTGGTGGCGGCCGTGGAATCGGTCACCGGCGAGCTGGCGTAACGGCAGGCGGCGGGGCGCCCGCCCCAGGGGTTGTCTCCCTCGGGCATCGTCGTCTGGGACGGCGTCTTGGACGGCGTCTTGGATGTCTTGGTGCCTCAGCCGGCTTGGTGCCTCAGCCGGCCTGGTGTCTCAGCCGGCGTCGTCGCGGGTGCGGCGGACGGAGTAGCTGACCAGCCCGGCGCCGAGCGCGAGACAGGCGGCGCCGCCGATCACGTACGGCGTGGTGTCCGGGCTGCCGGTGTCGGCGAGGAGGCGCGGCCGGGCGCCGGTCGGGTCGCCGTCACCGTCGGTGCCGGAGACCCTGCCCGTTCCGCTGCGCGTGCCCGTTCCGCTGTGCGTGCCCGTGCCCGTGCCGCCGTGGTGCGGGGTGGTCGTCGTGGAGCCGCTGCCGGGGTCCGCTGTCCCGCCGCTCAGCCGGTCGGCCAGGCCGGGACCGGCCGCGGTGGATGCCACCCGCAGGCCGGAATCTGTCGCTCCGTCATGCCCCGCGCTCGCATTGGCGGAGGGGACGAACCACAGGGCGAACAGTACCGATCCCGCGGCTGCGGCGGTCAGCAGTGGACGTCGTGCGGTCACGGAAGCGATCCCCCTTGTGGGTTCGGCGAATTGGCCGTTGAGCTCAGATGTTAGTGACCGCCGCGGGTCGCGGGGAAGTCAGGACCCGTCCATGCCTAACCTCCGTGCTATGAGCAATGGTGAGACATCACGTTTTGTGCGCCTTCATGTGGAACTGATCATGGAGGTCGCCGACGCCCCGCAGCTGACCGGCGCGGCCCTCGATCACATCAGCGGCGACCCGTCGCTGCCCGACGAGGAGCGCAGACAGTCCCTGGAGACGGTCAAGGAGGATCCGGCGGAGGCGCTGGCCCACCTGATCGACCCGTTCGATCTCGTCTCCTCGGTGCCGGGCACCGAACTGGCCCAGGCCTCGTGGAGCAGTGAGGAGCTGACCGACTACGACCCGGACGCCGAGTGGAACGCGGCGGAGTGGGATCTGGCGGACGACGCGGACGGGGAGGGCTGACCGCCGCGCCTCGTCCCGCCCGAACAACCAGGGCCCCCGTGCGGCTGTGCGCCGTACGGGGGCCCACGACGTGGCCGGTGCGGCGAGTCCGGCAGGTCCGACTTCGGTCCGTGTGTGCCCTGTGACCGATGTAAGGGCATAAGTGGCCTTCCCCACACTTCGTGGAGGCATGGAACGGGCGAAACGGAAAAGGCGTTCCTATGACGTCGGCAGGAATGCCTGCGTCCGGATATGCCTGCGTTCAGTTGGCAGCTCGCTCGGGGAATGATGCGAAATCGGTAGTAATGGAGATGCGTGTGATGACGGACAGCCAGCGCCGGAAGGGGCTCATAGCCAGCGCCACGCTGCTCGGGGGCGTACTCACGCTTGCGGCGTGTGGCGGCAGCACAGCAGCTGACCAAGGCGACGGCGGTGCTGACGGCACCCGGCACGAGAACACCCAGCAGGTGGACGAGGCGGCCGCGAAGGATGCCTCCCAGGCCAAGATCAAGATCCTGCCGGAGGACGGTGCGACCGGCGCGGGCGTCAATAGTGACGCCAAGGTCACGGTCAGTGCCGGAAAGCTCACCGACGTCACCATGACCTCGGTCGAGTCCAAGCAGAAGGTCGACGGAACCCTCTCCGCCGACGGCACCTCCTGGAAGCCGAACAAACCCCTGGACCGCTCGACGAAGTACAAGGTCACCGCGCATGCGGAGGACTCCCACGGGCGCACGGCGGTGGAGAACTCCAGTTTCACCACCGTCGCCCCCGAGAACAGCTTCGTCGGGAACTTCACGCCGGAGAACGGCTCGACCGTCGGTGTCGGTATGCCGGTGTCGATCAACTTCGACAAGCCGGTCAAGAACAAGGCGGCCGTCCAGTCCGCGATCAAGGTCGCATCGAGCAGCAACCAGCAGATCGTCGGCCACTGGTTCGGTGACAAGCGGCTGGACTTCCGCCCCCAGGAGTACTGGAAGGCACACTCCAAGGTCACCCTGAAGCTGGGTCTCGACGGTGTCGAGGCGTCGCCGGGCGTCAAGGGCATCCAGAACAAGACCGTCAGCTTCAATGTCGGTCACTCGCAGGTCAGCACCGTCGATACCGCGGAACACGTGATGTACGTGGTGCGGGACGGCGAGCTCATCCGGTCCATCCCGATCTCGGCCGGCAGTGACGACCATGGGACCTACAACGGCCAGATGGTCATCTCCGAGCGGTTCGAGCAGACCCGGATGGACGGCTCGACCGTCGGCTTCAAGAAGAAGGACGGCAAGGGCGAATACGACATCCCCGATGTCCCGCACGCCCAGCGCCTGTCGGACTCCGGCACCTTCATCCACGGCAACTACTGGGGCAAGGGTGTCTTCGGCAAGGCCAACACCAGCCACGGCTGCATCGGCCTGGAGGACGCCAAGGGCGCCAAGGACGCGAAGACGGCCGGCGCCTGGTTCTTCAACAACTCGCAGATCGGCGATGTGGTGGACGTCGTCAATTCCCCTGACCAGACCATCAAGCCGGACAACGGCCTGAACGGCTGGAACATGGACTGGTCGCAGTGGGTGACCGGTAGTGCGGTGCCGGTGCAGTAGTGCAGTGCCGGTGCCGGTGCAGTAGCGCGGTGCCGGTGCAGCGATGCAGCGGGTCACGGCAGCACACCGCATGGATGCCATGTGTGACCGCGTATGACGGCTGACCGCATATGACGGCTGACCGCACATGACGGCGTATGGCGCCGTATGGCCGCGGGCCTACATGCAAGACCGACGCCCGGTGGCGCCCGATCAAGGCGTCACCGGGCGTCGTGGGCTGTGTACGGGCCCGCCGCCGACCGCTACCGGACCGCGAGCCCCAAACCACCGGGACGCGGGGCGAGAGGAGCCCTCCGTACAGTGAGCGGGTGAGCGAGCGGGTGAGTGAGCGCGGAAGCACAGGACGCGGAAGCACGGGACGCGGAAGCAAGACGCGAGGCGGGCCGTCGCCGGCGGCCGCGGCCGGTGAACTGGTCGGGCAGGTGCTCGGCAGCGTCCGCTACGCGCCGGACGGTGCGCAGGCCGAGGACGCCATCGAGGCGGGCGCCTCGATGCTGGCGGCGGCCGAGGCCGGCTGGGAGGCGGTGAGCGCGGCGGTGGTCGCCGCCGCCGTGGCGGGCGTGCGGCAGTGCTGGGCGGGCGGCTGGCAGCCCGCCGACCTGGAACGGATCGTCCGGCGTGAGGCATCCGACGCCACCCTGGTGGCCGTGGTCGTCGACGCCGTCGCGGCCGACGCGGCCCGGCCCCCGGCGGCACGGTCCGTCCGGGACACGCGCTGGGCCGAGCAGCTGCGGCAGCTCGGTGCCGAGGTCTGGTGGGCCTCCGACACCGGCTACCTCGACGCACTGGCCCAGCGCCGCCGCGCCTCCCGCTTCGCGACCGCGTACGACGTACTGGCGGCGCTGCGCGCGCTCGCCCGGCTGCCCCGCATCACCCCGCTCCCGGCCCCGTCGCAGGCCGCCCGGGGAAACGGCCCCGCCGGTGCCGCCGCCTCACGTGCCCTCGGCCGGATCCGCGGGCTGCTCGCCAAGGCCGAGGCGACCGACTACGCCGAGGAGGCGGAGGCGCTGTCCGCCAAGGCGCAGGAGCTGATGGCCCGGCACAGCATCGACGAGGCGCTGCTCGACAGCGCCGCCGCGCCGGGCGGGCAGACCGGCGGTCCCTCCGCGGTCCGTATCGGCATCGAGGGCCCGTACGAACAGGCCAAGGCGCTGCTGCTCGACGCGGTGGCGGCCGCCAACCGCTGCCAGGCCGTCTGGGCCGCCGACGTCGGCTTCTCCACCCTCGTCGGCTTTGCGCCCGACCTGGAGGCGGCCGAGATGCTCTACACCTCGCTGCTGCTCCAGGCCACCGCCGCGATGCACCGCGCGGGCGACGACCACCATCGAGCTCTCAAGGAGCAGGGGCGGGAGCAGGACCGAGCCCCCAAGGAACGGGGCGGAACCCCCACCGCCCGCGGCCGCTCCCGCCGCACCCGGGACTTCCGTCAGACCTTCCTCGTCGCCTACGCCGACCGCATCCGCGACCGGCTCGGGGCGGCCACCGCCGCCGCCACGGCCGCCGCCACCGTCGCCGCCGGGTCCGCCGAAGCGGCCCCTGACCTCCTCCCGGTCCTCGCCGCCCGCGCACTCGCCGTGGAGGAGACCACCGGCGCCCTCTTCCCCGACACCGCCCCGGTCCGCCTCCGCGGCATACGCGACGCGGACGGCTGGCACCAGGGCAGAGCGGCAGCGGACCGGGCACGACTGGGCGAGGGGGCGGGGTGAGCCCGCGGCGCGGGTGACGGCGGTGGGCCCTGCTCCGCTCCGCCTCGTCCCTCGGTGAGGACCCCGCGCACCTGCTACGGGCGTGAGCCGCGCGCCTGCTACGGGCGTGAGCCGCGCGCCTGCTACGGGCGTGAGCCGCGCGCCTGCTACGGGCGTGAGCCGCGCGCCTGCTACGGACGATTCGCGCACCTGCCACGGACGACCCGCGCACCTGCCACGGACGTCCGTGCACCCGATATGACAGCAACCCGCCCCCCCGCCACGGATGCCTCACGCCGCCCCCCGCTAAGTCAGCAACCCACGCTCCAGAGCCGTGATCACGGCCGCTGTGCGGTCCGACACCTCCAGCTTCTTGAACGCACGCAGGAGATGGGTCTTCACCGTGGCCTCCCCGATGAACAGCTCCCGGCCGATGTCGGCATTGGTCAGTCCCTGGCTGACCAGCCGCAGTACCTCGCACTCCCGGGCGGACAGCGGCGGCGGCTCCACCGTCCGCGCCCGGAACAGCTTGGTGGCCAGCGACGGGGTCAGCACGGTCGCCCCGCGCGCCGCACCGTGGACGGCCTCGATCAGCTCGGCCCGGGAACTGCCCTTGAGGAGATAGCCGGCCGCGCCCGCCTCCACGGCCCGCAGGATGTCGGAGTCGTCCTCGTAGGTCGTGACGATGACCACCTTGCTGCGCGGCGCCTGCCGCAGGATGTGCCCCGTGGCGGCAACCCCGTCCATCCCGCCCATCCGCAGATCGAGCAGCACGACGTCCGGCAACAGCCGGGTCGCCAGCGTCACGGCTTCCTCGCCGGAGCCCGCCTGCCCCACCACCTCGACGCCCGGGTCGGACTCCAGGATCGCGCACAGGCCCTCGCGTACGACGGGATGATCGTCGGCGAGCAGCACCCGCACCGCGACCGTGTCCTCAACGCTCATCATCCGCCGCCTTCGCCCAACGCCCCGCCGCCCCTTGCTCTTCTCGTTGTTCTTCGTGCTCTCGGGGCTCCCGGTGCGCCTGGTGCTCCCAGTGCTCCCGGTGCTCCTGGTGCCCCCAGTGCTCCTGGTGCTCCTGGTGGTCTTCGTGCCGCCCCGTCGCCGGTGCCGCTGTCCCGTCCACGGTCTCCTCCAAGGGCACCGTCACCTCCACGGTGGTGCCCACCCCCGGTTCGCTCACCACGCTCAGCACCCCACCGGTCTGCGCCACCCGCGCCGCCATGCCCCGCAGCCCGAAGCCCCCGCCGTCCCCCTGGCCTTGCCCTGCCGCACCGTGCTCCGGCTCCCTCCCGGCCGCTCCCGCCCTCCCGGCCGCTCCCGCCCTCACTGCCGCTCCCGCATCGAACCCCTTGCCGTCATCGGCGACGCGGAGCACGACCTGCCCCGCGCCGTACCGGAGCACCAACTCCACCGAGCGGGCATCGGCGTGCTTGCGCACATTCGCCCCGGCCTCCTGCGCGGCACGCAGCAGTACGACATTGACCGCCATCGGCAGCGACCGCTCGTCGCCCTCGACGGCGAACCGCACCAGCAGCCCGCTTGCCGCGGTCAGCCCGTCCGCCTGCCGCCGCAACGCCTGCGCCAAGGAGCTCTCCTGCAAGGACGCGGGCGTCCGGTCGGCCACGAAGGCGCGCGCCTCGACCAGGCTCTCCTTGGCCACCCGCCCGACCAGCGCGAGGTGCTTCCGGGCGATGGTGGGGGCGCCCTCCACCTCCGAATCCGCTGCCTGCACCAGGCTGATGATGCTGGTCAGGCTCTGCGCGAGGGTGTCATGGATCTCCCGTGCCAGCCGCTCGCGTTCGGCAAAGATCCCGGCCTGGTGCGACAGGCGGGCGACCTGCTCGCGGTTCTGCCGCAGCTCTTCGATCAGTTCCGCGTGCTCTTTGTTCTGCCGTACCACCCGCTTGATCCACAGGCCGAGGAGTACCGACAGGGCGATCCCGAGCAGCGATGCCAGCAGCATGAACAGCACGGCCGGTCCCTCGGCGCCGCCGCGCAGCCACAGCATCGTCACGGGGGCGAGATTGCCGAAAACGCCGACCACCAGCGCCGGCCTGGTCGCCAGACTCATCATCAGCATCGGGATGAGGGCGAACAGGGCGAACGAGCTCATCAGATCGACGGCGGTGGCGACCCCGAACAGCACAAAGAGCCCGACGGTGAAGACGACGTTCCGCCGATCGCTCTCATGGCGCAGCATCAACGGCCGCCCGATGCCCGCATACCAGGGCACGATCAGCGTCAGCGCGGCGATGGCGACCACCCGACCGCCCTGCGGGACCCCGGAGGCCCCCGAGGCAGCGGAGGCCCCGGAGGTGAACACCAGCCCCGTGGTGACCAGGTAGCAGACCACGAAGTAGCTGTCCCACAGCCCGAACCAGCGCACCCGCGCCTCGGGCGCGCGCCGCGCCTCAGCCGTCACCGTGTCCCCCTGGATACCACCGTGTCCCCCTGGATAGGAGCGTCCCGCACCCGGGAGCGGGTGCGGCCGCGCGCCCAGTCCTATCACCCTCCTCCCCGGTGCCGGCTGTCCACCGACCGGTGGACAGCCGAATCCACCGGTCGGTTGTCCTCCCTCAACCTCCCCTCCCCATAACGTCGTTGACGCCCCCCTCGCGGACCTCACAGAAGACCCCGTGCAAAGGAATCCACAAACCATCGGCATTCCCGGAAGGGGAACCCTCCGAACTGCAGGAACAAGAGAACTCCGAAGCAGCTCCAAAGCGGCTCCAAAGTGGCTCCAAAGCGGCTCCAAAGCGGCTCCAAGGCACATTAGAAGAACTCGCCGAACCGCAGCACACCCGCTGGGCAAGAGAATCCGCAGCACCGCAGAAAGGCCCGTATTTCCATGGATCACCTGAGTCAGTTCGCCACTGCACTCATCGCCAGTGCCACCATCCTCACCATCATCCTGGCGACCGACCTGGGCCGCCGCCGGGTCACCAACATGCGCATGCTGCGCTCCGTGATAGCGGTCGCCATCATCATTGCGCTCTTTGTGCACTCCCTTCCGACGTCCGGGAATGCTCCCTCGTTTCAGCTCATCGGCCTTGGCCTGGGCGTGATCTGCGGCCTGATCGCCGGCGTACTGCTCCCCGCGCACCGCGGCAGTGACGGCCAGATCTACACCACCGGCGGATTCGGTTACGCCCTCGTCTGGATCGTCCTCTCCGCCGCCCGCGTTCTTTTCGCCTACGGTGCCGAGCACTGGTTTGCCGAAGGTCTGATCCGCTTCAGCATCGAAAACCAGCTCAGCGGCCCCGACGTCTATGCAAATGCCTTCGTCTTCATGTCGCTTGGCATGGTTCTCACCCGGACCGCAGTCCTCGTGACAAAGCGCCGCCGCATCCGTCATGCGGTCGCCGATCCGGCGGGCACGGAACGGCCGGTTGCGGTCTGACGGCTACCGTCCACAGACCGGCGCCGCCGGCCGGTGCCACAGACCGGCGCCGCCAGGGGGCACAGGGGGGACAGGGAGGCCGGGCCGACCGGGGGGACGGCCCGGCCCTGACACTCCCCTCCCGTGCCCTTCTCCTCCCGCTTCCGCCACTTCCTCCCGCGACCTTCCGCCTCTCCCGCTTCCTCCCGCGTCCTTCCGCCCCCTCCCGCGTCCTCCTGTGCTGTACGGTCGGCCGATTGAACGCACGCCTCCGGCCGGCCGTACAGGTAGCGACGGCGCCGACCTCCCGAGTCCGGTCCGCCGCGCCACCACCGGGCCTCGCACGGAAGGACCTTCGGGTTGTCGCACTTCACGCGCTCTCACCAACTGCCGCAGGAGAAGCAGGCACCCCCGACCGGGGACCTGCCGCCGGACGGCCTCCCGGAGCACGCGCCGGACGCCGCAGCCACGGCAGCGGGAAAGCAGGGCGCCCCGGACGAGCCCACAGACCGCGATACCGCCCCGGGCGAGGCGACGGACCGCGATGCTGTCCCGGACCGCGATACCGCCCCGGACCGCGATGCCGTCCCCGTCGATTCCACGGACCCCGATACCGCCCCGGGCCGCGGCTGGCGCGACCGCCACCCGGCCATGGCGCGGGCAGCGGCGTGGACCACCACCGCCCTTGCCGCCGCGCTGGTGCTCGTCACCCTCCTGCTGCCGAACGATCCCACCCGCCTCACACCCGCCGAATTCGTCCGCATACCGGTAGAGGGGATAGCCGGGGCCGCCCTGCTGCTCCTCCTGCCGCAGAAGGCGCGGCGGGTGGCCGCGGTGCTCGCGGGGGTCGGACTCGGCCTGCTGACCCTCCTGGACCTCCTCGACATCGGCTTCGTCGAGGTGCTCGGCCGAGGGTTCAACGTCGTATTCGACTGGGTCCTGCTCGGCGACGGCGCCTCCTTCCTCCAGGACTCCCTGGGCCGGACGGGCACGATCGGAGTCGAGATCGCGGCCGTCCTCCTCGTCCTCGCCCTGCTCGTCCTCCCCGCACTGGCGGTCGTCCGGCTCAGCAACCTCATGGCCCGGCACGCCACCAGGGCGGCCGGCACCACCCTCGTCCTCGGTACCGCCTGGGTCCTCTCCTCGGCCCTCGGCCTGCAGATCGCCGGTGCGCCGGTCGCCTCCCGCAGCACCTCCGACCTCGTCCAGGCCCGCATGGACGGCGTGAGCGCGACCCTGAAGGACGAGCGGACGTTCGCCAAGGAAGCCGCGAGCGACCCCTACCACCACACACCGGGAAACCGGCTGCTGACCGCGCTGCGCGGCAAGGACGTCATCTTCACCTTCATAGAGAGCTACGGCCGCAGCGCGGTCCAGGACCCGCTGATGGCACCGGGCGTCGACGCCACGCTCGCAAAGGGGACCGAACGGCTGCGGGCGGCCGGCTACTCCGCCCGCAGCGGCTGGCTCACCTCGGCGACGTACGGCGGCAGCAGCTGGCTGGGCCACTCCACCTTCCTGTCCGGCCTGTGGATCGACAACCAGCAGCGCTACCGCACCGTCACCGCCGGCGATCACCTGACCCTCACCGGCGCCTTCAAGCGCACCGGCGCCTGGCGCACCGTCGGCATCATGCCCGGCGTCACCAAGAGCTGGCCCGAGGGCAAGTTCTACGGCCTCGACCACATCTACGACTCCCGGGAACTCGGCTACAAGGGCCCCAAGTTCAGCTGGTCGACCATGCCCGACCAGTACAGCCTCTCCGCCTTCCAGCGCCTGGAGCACGGCAAACCGCACGACAAGCCCCTGATGTCCGAGATCATCCTGACCTCCAGCCACAACCCCTGGGCGCCCCTCCCCAAGACGATCGGCTGGGACAAGGTCGGCGACGGCTCCGTCTACAACAGCATCGAGAAGGCCGGCAAGCGCCCCGTGGACGTGTGGCAGCAGACCGACAAGGTGCGCACCGAGTACGGCAAGTCCATCCAGTACTCCCTGAACAGCCTCATCTCGTACGTCGAGAAGTACGGCAACAAGAACACCGTGCTCGTCTTCCTCGGCGACCACCAACCCGTCGCCAAGGTCTCCGGCGACCACGCCAGCAGGGACGTCCCGGTCGCGATCGTCGCCCACGACCCCGACGTCCTGAACCGCATCTCCGACTGGCACTGGACCCCCAGCCTCAACCCCGGCCACAAGGCCCCGGTCTGGCGGATGGACACCTTCCGCGACCGCTTCCTGAAGGCCTACGGCTCACACCCCGACGCCGCCACACCTCCGGCCTCCCGCTGACCGCTGATGGCCCTGCCACCGCGCCGAACCGTCACGCACCGCGGGGCGGTTCGGCACGACCTCGGCACCGTGCCGGCGATGCCGTTCCGGCGGCACTCAGACGCACTCAGCCACATTCGGACGCACTCAGAAGCACTCAGAAGCACTCGGAAGCACTACTCAGACGCACTCAGACGCACTCCGGCACCCGGGGCTCACCACGGAACACCTGCGCGGTATGCCAGGTGATGTAGGCGGGGGCGACCCGTGCACTGCCCCGCTGCGGCCCGACGACGGCCTGTCCGGAGAGGCTGAGCACTTGCTCGGCCGCCGCCCGGCTGTGCCCGATGAACTCCTGGGAGACCGTGATCCGCCGACCGGAATCCAGGCCCAGCACCCCTCTGTCGAACAGCTTGTGGTGCAGTGAGCACAGGCACAGACAGTTGGCGAGGTCATCGGGCCCGCGGAAGGCCCACCACTGGACGTGAGCGGCCTCCAGCCCGACCGGCACCCGGCCGATCGAACCGTCGAACCCGCAGAAGGCGCACCGGTATTCGTAGGCGATGAGCACGCGCCTGCGCAGCTCGGCCGCCCGCCGGCGCCCCGGGACCGGGACCGGCCCGGAGGCGAGCCGTATTCCGTCCGCCGTCTCCAGATGGAGCCCGACGGCAGCGGCGATGTCCGGGTGGGCCGACGGCGGGAAGTGCCGGTCCAGCAGCAGTTGGGCCAGCTGCCCGACCAGCGCCGGATCATCCGAGAGCGCGCCGCGCAGCCCGGTGGCCAGTTGCCCCCGTGCCCCGCTTTCCCGCAGCGCCCGCACACCTGCCCCCGGACTGCCGTCCCCGCTGTCGGTACGCACCTCCCACACCCCGTCACTGACGAGATGGTGAAACGGATAGGAGGGCGACGTCCGGTGCGTGGGTCCGTAATCCCGCAGCAACTCGCTCAGATCGTGCTCGATCTCGGAGTAGCGCATCGGCTGCAGCGGCAGCCGCTGAAACCGCCCCAATGCATAGAGCATGAGCAGCGGTTTGTGCGGCGCCCGCGCTCCGTTCTGCGCCCACTGCCGCAGATTCCCCACCCGCTCCACCCAGTCCATGACAGGACTCTAGGCCGAGGGCCCGCGGCGCCCGACTTCAGGCCGAGGCGACCGCGGCAGCAGCCCATCCCAGCCCATCCCAGCCCGGACTACGAGGCCGAACCGGCCCGAACTGCGAGGCCGAACCGGCCCGGACTACGAGGCCGAACCGGCCCGAACTGCGAAGGCGAACCGGCCTGGACTACGAGGCCGAACCGGCCCGGACTGCGAAGGCGAACCGGCCCGGACCACGAAGCCGAACCAGCCCGGACTACGAAGACGAAGGCGTACCCTCCGCCCGACGACGGGCCTTCTCGACAACCTCGCGCACAGCATCGGTGACGAGCTGCGGCCGGTTGTTCTGGATGTTGTGGTCACTGTGCGTCTTGGTGATGTGCTGCGCACCGGGAAACTGCCGCGCGAGATCTCGCTGCGAGGCACGCTGGGCCCGCCAGAAGACCTGCGGGAAATCCGCCGGGGCATGAGCCGGCAGCCGGGCACGAAACGCATCGGCGTCGAATTCATCCCCGGTCAGCACGACCACCGGGATCTTCGGCACCGGCGGGGCGGCGCGCACCTGTCCGAAGACGGTCGCAGGGTTCTGCCTTTCCACATCTTTCCACTGGGCGATGCGCTTCTTGTCATCGTTACGGATCAGCGCCAGAAACGTGGCGAACTGCCCCGGCGTGAGCCGCGATTGCAGGAATTCCGACTCGGCGTCCACGAGAACGAGCCCGGACACCTCATGCGGGTACTCGCCGGCATAGACCCTGACGATCGGCCCGCCCGCCGACCATCCCGCAAGCACATACGGGCCGGGCACCTTCGCCGCCTTCAACAGTGCGTGCAGGTCCGCGGCATCACCACGTGATGTGGTGGGCTGCGCGACCGTCGTCGAGGTGGTGAACTTCCCGTTCTCCCGCACCGTTCCCGGGCGGTCGTAGGAGCAGACCCGGGTGAACCTCCCCACCCCGGGATATACGGCAGAACTGCTGGGTTTTCTGTCGCCGCCCGGTCCGGTCACATAGCTCCAGGTATCCGCGGCGGCGACGAGCCCCGGTACGAGCACGACGGTCGGAGACCCACTGCCATGGCACTGCAGATACATCGTGCGGCCATGCCCGATATCGACCAGCCGCGCAAAGGACGTCGCGGTTTCCGCGCCGGCGTCCTCCGGGAGGGCAGCGTTGATCGTGGAGGTACTGCAAGCCGCGAGGAGCAGCGCAGGTACGACCAGAATGCCGGCCCACCCGAGAAAACCCCTCCACGCGCCGCAACCGCTCCGCCGGACCATGCCAGACAGACCCATCTCACTCCGTCGTGATGTTGTGCCAGTGCCATTCCCCGGAGGAATCCCGAGCGGGGAATCCGGCGATACTCCATATTGCGCTCGGGCGCTCAGGCGCTCAACGCGCAGCTGAAAACAACCGGGAAGGAAAGAGCGTCGTTGGCCGAGGAATAGCACCATTGGGCAACGTATGCGAAATGCCGGACGCCGACAACGACACACTCCCGGCGAGTCTTCCGCGACCAGCACCGGGGCGCCCTGGGGGACGCTGCCCCGGTGGAGCCCTGTATCGCATCCTCGCCCTGACCGTTTGGATCTGTCCGTCTGGACCTGACCGCCTGGATCTGAACGCCAGGATCTGCCACCTGCCACCTGCCACCTGCCACCTGCCACCTGCCACCACGGCCGCAGCGGTCAGCCGGTCAGCCAGTCAGTCGGTCATACGCTCACCGGCCGCCTGCGGCCATGAGGCCCTTGGTGTCAGCCATCCAGAAGCCTGAGCACGCCCTCTCCCTGCCTGCCTGCCTGCCTGCCCGCCCCGCCCCGCCCCGCCCCGTGCCCGTGCCCGTGCCCGTGCCCGTGCCCGTCGGGCCAGGGAGTCACGGCGAACACCGAGCCATTACCGTGCCCGGGAAGGAGACGGCCCCGAAAGCTCCTCCTAGCCCTCGAGGAAGGTGAGGGTTTCGGCGAGCGGCGCTCGGCCGCTGCGGGCGTATCTCGTGGTGGTGTCCGCAAAACCGATCGACATGCCGCAGATCAAGGTGAGTTCCGCTGGCGGTGATACGACCTCTGCGACGGTCCTGCGGTACACCGACCAGGCCATCTGCGTGCAGCTGTGCAGTCCTTCGGCGCGGAGCAGCAGCATGATGGTCTGCAGGTACATGCCGGTGTCGGCCCACTGCGCTGTTCCCATCTCGCGGTCGATGTAGCAGAACAGGGCAACGGGCGCGCCGAAACAGTCCCAGTTGGCGGCAACGGCTCTGTCTCGCGCCTGTTTGTCCTGCCGTGGGATGCCAAGAGCGGCGTAGCGCTGCTCGGCGGCGGAGTCTCTGCGCTCGCGGTAGGGGGACTTCAGTTCGGGCGGATACATCTCGTACTCCCGCTCGTCCCCGGGAGCGCCCGCGGCCACGCGCTCGGCTGTGCGTCTCTTGAGCTCGGCCAACGGGGCGCCGCTCAGCACATAGGTGTGCCACGGCTGGAGGTTTGCTCCAGACGGTGACCTGGACGCGGCGGAAAGCACACGCTCAAGCACCTCCCTCGGAACAGGTTCGTCAGTGAACCCGCGCACCGCCCGCCGACTCGTGACAGCCTCATAGACGTCCAAGAAGCGCCCACCTCCTGCGTCCTGCACTGGATTGTCCGGCCTTCGGTCGCCCTTCGTTCGGGCCTCTTACCCTGTTGACCGTTGCCGACCGGGAGAGGTGACGGTGACCGGTGGATTCAGGCGAGGTGTTGGCGCCGCCGCCCCTGAATCCCGCCGGGGGCGAAGGCACCTGCACACCCTCGCCGTCCCACCGCCTCATGCTGCGGAAGCGCTGATCAGGCGTCGGGTGACCCGGGCGCGGGGCGGGGAGTTTCCAGGCGAAGGACGAGTGCACGCAGGGCGCGAAGCTCGGCGTCCAGTGCCTGCGCGCCTTCGCGGGTGAGGGCAATCCACGTTCGGGGGCGCCGACCGGCGTAACCCTTTTCCACGGTGATCAGAGCCGACTCCTCCAGCACCTTCAGGTGTCGCGAGAGGTTTCCGTCGGTGACGGCAAGTTGCTTCTTCAGGAAGCTGAACTCGACTCGGTCGGCTTCTCGGGCGATGGTGAGAACGCCGAGCCGCACGCGCTGGTGGACGGTGTCGTCCAGTGACCGGGTCGGATGGAGTCGTTCTTGTTCCTCGCACGCAGAGGGCGAGTCCTCGACGCTCATGAGGCAGCCGTACCCGCGTCGGCGACGCCGGACGCGGCTCGACGACGGGCCACCGCCCACTCGGCCAGGCCGGCGAGGAGCAGGATGGCGGCGAGCAGGCACGCCTTGGCCTGCGGTCCGTCGGTCCAGCCGGGGTCGGCGGGGTCGGCGGGGTGCTGCCAGGGGAGCCATCCACTACCCCAGGAGGCACCGAGGTAGCCGGTGAGCAGCACGGCGTGAGCGGTGCCGGCGGCTGCGGCGAACCAGCTGCGTTCGGCCATCCCGAGGGCGAGAAGTCCGATGCCGACCAGGTACCACGGGGAGGTGTAGCTGTTCTCCAGCAGTACGGCCTCCCACGACTGGTTCCTGCTGAACAGCAGGGCCATCAGGGCTGTCGTGATCGCTGCCGTGGCCAGGGCGGTCGTGCGGATCCACACGCCGCGGCGGGGGACGATACCCCGGGCCTCGCCACGCAGGCGGTACCAGCGGGCGAAGACGAACCAGGCCAGGGGGAGGAGCGCGAACCACACGCCCCAGGCTGCGAAGCGCAGCACGGCGCCGTCGAACTCGCCCCTCAAACAGGGGGTTCCCGGTTCATGGACGACGCACAGGCCGGTCAACTCGGCGTAGGCAAAAGCCGGATAGGACCCGATGTTGCGGCCGTGGGCTCCGAAATTGAAGGCGTACCGGGCAACCGGAGCGGCCGCCAGCGCAAGCAGGCCCAAGCCGAGAAGGGAGACCCACGAGCCGTTCAGCTGCGCGCGGGCCCTGGCCCGCAGGCCTTCCGTCGCCGCTATCAGGCCGACCGCGTCCGCCCTCGGTTCGGACCCCGCGCTGCTCAGTAACGGTGTTCCCACCATGCCCCCTTGTGGTCGCGCTTCGGCAGCGCTGAGGAAGCGGACCGCCGGTTGGCCGCCCACCGCCCACTAACTTTGCGATGCAAAGTACATGGCGGTCAAGAGTAAGTGGCTGCGCCACCCCGAAGGGCAGCGCACGAAAACCCGTTGGTGGGGCCGGGCTTGAGCAGGCGGGGGCTGTGGTGATGCCGGACCCCGACGCTTGGGTGTCCGAGGCGGAGACACTCGTGGTCCCTGGCAGCCGAGGGGCGACGGGCATGCCGTCGCCGCCCGCTATCGGCTTGACGATCCGTCGGCGCCAAAACCCGCCCACCGGACAGGTACCCCCGCCCCCGGAATCACGCCCACCGGGCGGCTGGCCCCCACCCCGGGAGTCGCCCCGCCCCCGGAATCACGCCCACCGGGCGGCTGACCCCCGCCCCGCTCCAGCAGCACCCCGACGGGCCCTTGCCGACGTACTGCTGGCGCCCTTACCCAACGGGCAGTTCGGCCTCGATGAGGTCGGCCGCGCGCCGGGTGCCGCCTTCGGTGGCCATTTCCCGCTGGATGGAAGCGAGGCGACGCCTCACTCCCGGGTCGTCGACGAGCGCGAGCACCGCCGCACGGAGGGTGGCGGCATCGGCCTGGTCCATCGGCACGTGGCGGGCCACGCCGAGCTCCTGGAGGACGTCCGCATTGCCGAACTGGTCGACGGCCTGCGGGACGGCGACCATGGGCGTGGCGGTGGCCAGCCCCTCCTGGCTGCCACCCGCCCCGGCGTGCGTGATGAAGGCATCCGCCTTCTTCAGGATCGCCAACTGCGGTACCCAGTCGTGCACTTCGACGTTCCCGGGCACCTCTCCGAGCTCTTCGGCCGTGACGTGCTTGCCTACCTGGAGCACGACATGCCAGCCCGGCAGATCACCGAACGCCTTGACGCACTCGCCGTAGAAAGCGGGCTGCTTGGTAAAGGACGAGCCGAGTGAGACCAGCAGCACCCGCTCGGCGTCCGCGGGCCGCTCCCAGTCGCCCTGCGCGGCGCGGTCGCCCTGGCAGGCACCGACGAACGAGTGAACCTTCTCATCGACCCGGCCGGCGTTCGGCTGCAGTGCCTTCGGGATGAGCACGATCGAGCGGTCGGGGCGGCCGACGAACGGGTCGGGGTGCTGCGTGACCCCGTTCTCGGCAAGCCAATTGGTGAACTTCTCGTAGTACGCCCTGCCGCGCTCGGTCGCCTTGGGCTCCGCCCACATCGGCTCGGCAACCTCCTCCTCGTACCCCTCCCACGCGACCAGGTTCGGTGAGAGGGAGAGCGCGGGTACGCCCCAGCGGCGAGCGAGGACGCGTGCGGGATACGAGGTGATGTCGTGCAGGACGAGATCCGGCTCATCGCCTTGATACGCCGTGATGAGCTGCGGCAGTGCCTGGATCGCGTCGTCCAGAAACGGCTCGACGTTGTCGAGGAGCGTGGTCCCCCAGGCCGACGGGTCGTCGTCGGGCGAGGGCAGCGTGGTGCGGTACAGGACAGGCTCGGCGCCGGTCTCGGCAACCTTCTCCTCGAAAAGGTGCGGGATCGCGTACGTGACACGGTGCCCACGGGCGACGAGCTCGCGGATCACTTCGAGACTTGGGTTCACGTGCCCGTGGGCGGCGATGGAGAACATGGCGATATGGGCATGTCTGCGGGACTTCGGGGGCGTCATGGCCTCACATTAGACGAGACGAAACGTCTCGTCTAATGCATTTCCAGGCAACCGCATCCATGGCAGGGGCAGCTACGTCCTGGCTATTCCCGCCCCTGCGGTCACGATCATGCCGAGAAGTCCTGTGGCGCGGCGTCCAGGTCCCGTCGCAGTCTGCGGGCCGGTCCCGCCAGGTGGCCGGCTGGGGCTGCGCGGGGGCGCCTGCGGGTCAAAGACCAGAAGCCTGCCGGCGTGGCTGATGGCGGTTGATGGCTGAAGTGCACACGTGCGGGTGCTCGGGCCCTGCTCCCGCCGTCGTGGCTGCTTTCTCCGCTTGAGGTGTCGGGGGCACTCGGTCGACATCCCTGGCCGGGGCGGTGTCCGGAGCGAACCTGCACGACAGCCAGGCGCTAACCTCGATCTTGTATGAGGGTCCGTCAGCTTGCTGCCGCACCGCTCATTCAAGATCGAGGTTAGGTTGGCCGCCCGCTTGCTCATGACCACTTCGGGTAGCCAACTCGCCGAGTACACAAGGGGGTTCATCGAATGCGCCGATCGATACGACTGGCGGGGACGATCACAGTAGCGGCGGCGACGCTGCTCGTGAGCGGCTGCGGCGGGGGCACGCACCACGACAAGGCAGCGGATACATCGAGCAAGCCCGAAAAGAAGACCTCGTCGAAACCGCGAAATGAGGTGATGGACGAACAGGAAAACATGAAGAGCTTCCTTCCCGGGGCATTCGCGCCCGTAGATGGAAAGTCCCTAAACCCAGATAAAGCGGTCTTCGACAGAGGGCAACTGAAGGACGACACCGAGAGCCCCGAGAAGGTCGCCAAGGACGCAGGGGCCACGAAGAAGGGCAGGGACGCACTCTTCCTGGCCGTTGCCAAGAGCGGCAATAAGGCAGTACTGGCCGGCAAAGCCGACTGCTCCGGCACGTATCACGTCGCCAAGGACGGCCGGGCGACCTTCGACTTCACGTGCGCGGGCGGCGACAAGGAACACACAAAGACCACCGGCACCGGCATCGAGGCCACGCGCCTTGCCATCACATGGCCCACAGGCAAGAAGGACATCCTGGTCAAGGTCGCCGACAAGAATGGCAAAGAATTCTAGAGGGCTGTTCCGTGGTGATCTCCGGGTTGTGACACCACTACGTCCACGAGGTCTTGCCCCGGAGGGGGATGCCACCCGCCACATGGTCGTGGTCGGGGTCGTACTCCCACCACCGGTCAGTGTTCACCGGGCCGGGAGGCCGATGGCGGCGTGGGCTTCGTCCAGGATCCGGCCGATCTCGGAGGCGGCCTGCCGCGCCTGAGCCGCGTCGCCCGATTCGGCAGCGTTCTCCCACCGGTGGAGGTCCGCTGCCGCGTCGGGCCGACGCTGGATGTGGACGTAGGTCGCCCACTCGGCGAGGAAACGCTGGAGCGGTGCCAGATCGGAGCCCTGCCCGGACTGGTCGGCCGCTTGGTCCAACTCCCGTGTGAAGGCTGGCAGCGCTGCGGGCGCGATCTGACTGATGGCCTGCCGCAGTGCGGCAACCGTGGCCGGGGGCCGGGGAATGAGTGGCTGCCCAGCGGCGGAGGTGGTCATGGCCGCTCCCATGGGCGTGATGCTGATCCCGTGCGTCAGCGTATCCGGCGCAAGTCCTCTCCCCCCGCTCGAACGAGTGAGGGAGAGGCGGTGCGGCTACCCGCGCCTGGACCGGCTTGGCGGCAGCGTTCTACTGCTCCGTGACTTCCGGGGCGGGCGCGATGCCCGTCGGGCAGGACCGTCCCCAGTTCGTCTCGGACGGGGTGGTCAGCTTGACGCCCGTCCCCCCGATTCCGCAGTACCCAGCCGGGTTCTTGTCCAAGTACTGCTGGTGGTACGTACGAGCCGTCCCCGCCCCCGCGGTCACCATCGAGCGGACCGTCACCCGCAGCGGCAAGACCTTCCACACCGGCCACCAGGCTTGGCACGAAGCCGAGACGCCGACCGTCTACCGCACCACGACCACGGCAACCACCGGCCCGCTCCTCGGACTCCCCGAGGGCGAAGTCCTGTTCGCCGTCGACCGGCTGCTGGCCGACCCCCACACCGAGACCCGCGCACTGCACCGCGTGCTCATCCCGTTCGCCACCGCGGCCAACGAGGCCGAACAGCTCGGCGAAGCCCCGGACACCGAGCCGGAGCAGATCTACGCCATCCTCACTGCAGCCGGCCACAAACTCACCTGGGACGAGACCGTCAGCGCTCCCATGCCTCTGCCCGACGAGCGCGCCACGCTACAAATCCCCGACGCGACCCCGATCGTCCACGCCACCCGCGTCACCCGAGGCACCGACCAACGCCCACTAATCCTCGAAGAACTCCGTGCCGGCGCCGACCGTACCCAACTCGCCTACCGCATCACCGCCGACAGCCCCCGCACATTCCGCGCCGTCTGAGCCCATGCTCCGGCCAACTGTCGAAAACTGTCTTCACTTACTCAAGGCGCCGCGCAAGCGCGGCGCGCGCCGCAGCCCCCGGCCCGGGGCTGCCTCTGTCTCCGCCCCGGCTGCCCCGGGCCGGGCGGCGGCGCAGCGAGCGCGAGACCAGAGGCAAGCCCTCAGTGGGGCTCGGACCGACGAGGTTCGAGCGGCCGAGAGAGACGCCTCCGGCGGGGGCGCTCAGAGTCCGGGATGGAAGGGGCACCGTTTGCGTGTGCCGGCCCGGAGCGTGGTGAGCGTCGTGGGGCTCCCATCCCGACCACCTTCGGCCCAGGGAGAGCCGAGCGGTCGTGGTTCAGGGCGTCAAGGTCGTTCGTACAGTGGTGCGCTCCACCTTGACGCCCTGAACCACGACCGCTCCACGGAATGTGGGTCGAAGGCGGACGGGATGGGAGCTGGGGTGAGTGGTGGGTGTCATGTCGTGAGATCTGCCAATGCCTACCCCGTTGCCTTCCTTAGGCTGGCACCTATTCGTCCCATAGAAATAAGAGCAGAACCAGCGGGGCCTGAGAGGAGGACCTCTGGGGCAGAATTTTCTCTGATCTGTACTGGAGAAACCGCTGCCACCGGAGCACACGCAACTATCTCTTCAAGTTCCTGACCAGACCATAGATCAATTAGACGCAAGACGTTATCCCAACCGACAGCAACGAGAAACTCGCGACCATGCCCCGACGGGACCGTGCACATTGATCGCACAGGATTAACTTCAATCGAACGAACTTCCACGCCGGATTCGACATCCCAGATTTTAATACCACTGTTCCCGTACGGACTTGCTTCCGTTGCAACCAAAGATCGCCCGCCACTATCCTTAACCGGCATCATTGTCCCGACGGGCCCAACGTGGAATGAATTTTCGACCACGCCTGACCGGGCGTTCCAGACATGCATCATTGAATTCTTCGTCGGTGTGTCCACAATCAAAATTTGCATGTCCCCGGGATTTTCCTTCCTCATGATGCAGTACGAGCCAGCTCTGACACCATGAACCTGGAACAGTACCTTCCTACTCTCAATATCCCAGGCCACAACCTCTTCGCCGCAGTCGTTGCTGATCCCCGCTACTGCGGGAGAATCTGCATTCAGACCCTGCAGTTGGCGGATTCGACCGCTTCTGATACGCTCCACCTCTTGCTTACTGAAAGAATCCCAGACGCGGATACACCTATTTGGATTACCCTGATAGGTGGCGGAGCAGGTCGCAATCAAAGGATTTCCCGCTCGGCCGGTTACACACATTTCTGTGACTAGCCCAGCGGGTACGGACCCTACAACCATGCCTGTACTCAAAGTTCGCATTTCAACTGCGTTTCCTGCCGCCAAATACGCAAGACTCCCAAATGATGTCGCATGCCATCCTCCGGAACTGCCAGCGCTGGGGCTTTTGCTCTCGATCTTCCACTGGGACCACTTTGGGTGAAGCCATCCGGCCAAGGGGGGCGGAGGCCCTCCCAATGCGGTCAAATGGAATGCGTGGCTGGCCCTCTGTGACGCTACTTCTACGCCGCCCAAGTGGCGCTCAATCCGAGCCCAGGCACACAAGTTTATGTTCCCGTGGACAGGATAAAGCGACGGCAGGAGACTCCCGACTCTTTGGCTTGTCTCCCATTCGAGAAATGGGAGAGGGACGTGACTATCGTCCAAGACTTCACCCAGAGCAGCGTGCTGCACGAGGTAACGTCTGACATACGGGTGAGGGGGATACGGGAGAGTGGATCTTGTGATACTGGAGAGCGCGACAGCGATCTTCGAATGAATCGATCTACCATGGTTTTGCAGATCGGCTTCCTGGACCGTTCTATTCTCACCGACTACAAGGCTTCTTAGATTCTCTGCGATGCCCTCATGACCAGGACGGTAGACAATTCTATTGTCCGAAACATCGGTGGCCAGATAGCCATTTAGTCGACTTGATTGAATCTGTTTGATGACTTTGTCTGCATCTATTACAGCATTTTCGCGGATGGCGTGAAAAACCGTCGCCCATACATCCGCCCAGGGTAATCCAGGTCCGCAGGAAAATGCCGTAGCCTGCAGTGCGGCGAGCAAATCGCTAAGTTCGATCCCGGAGTTTTCTGCCACCTCTTCGAGATCCCAATGGAGAAGCGCGACGGTACCGTCTTGCAGGGATTTGATCCACTCAGAATCTTCTACATTTTGCATGACCGATCGGTTCCGCGCCCTGTCAGCGGCAAGGCGAGCGTTAAGAAAGGAAGGAGCCGCATGGCGAGAGATGACTTCGGCGACCTTGAGGGCTGAATCAGGTTCCTTCAAATAGGGGGATTGGGGGTGACTTCTATCGGTGAGCAAAGAAAGGACGTAGCGTGCAATTTCCGTGTAGCTCCCATCTCCGTCTGTCCGCAGGACGATGACGGGGGTTCTTTCGATCTCGGTGGGTGCATTCGTCTCATCGGATAGCGGCTCGTAAATTTCTTTGTCGTGGAACGGGGTGTCTATCACCTTCACTATTTCGTCGATCAGGTGGTCGCTCTTGACTGGTGTTCCGTCGAGTGCCGTGTTTTTGGGGCTACGTACACCGAGCAGCACGCGGACTTCATTTCTGGATCGATTAGCATCACGAACAAGGGGATGCAAAACATCGCCGATCAACGACTCGGGATCAGCAGCCTCATCGACACCGTCGATAGCGATAACAACAGGCCGGCCGAGTGCTGACCTTGCAGACTCTATTTCCTCACTCAAAGAGGTTTTGTGCTCTACCGTTAGGCCGCTGATACGCAGGAGTGCAGTTCGGATCTCTTCAGCAACAGAAGCCGAAGATTTATTTCTCGCTAGCACTGCGATATCTACGGATGGAGAAGAGTTTGATTCCAGTCTGTTCAGAACATCTTGAGGAACTTCGCTCCGGATTTGTGCATTTCCGTGCACTACTAGATATCCGATAATTGCCGACTTGCCTGACCCTGCTTCTCCGGTTACAAGGCATACACCTTCCCCCGAGCTTAGAAACTTCTGGATCTTTGCGAGGACCTCGTGCCGACCCGTGAAATGCCAGGATGCATCGTTCTCTGAGGAAGTTCCTGAAGCTCGCGATATCCAGTAGTTGGAGGGAGTAATGGTGTTGGCGATGCCAACTGATCGGGCCTCAGGAACGCCAAAGTTCGAATTACCCTTAATCCAATACCTTGGGTTAGGCAGACACGGGCTGGGAGCGTCGCTGCGACTGCGAGGCCACACCCAACGTACCGAAATTAGGTCGCGCCTATCTGTGGCGACATCGCGCAACACCATCTCCCAATCCCGATAGGAAATAGTAGGCCCCGCGAAGCCATTAGTTTCGTCACAAATCTTCTGTACGGCAAGGTCGAGTACCTCAGTAAACTCGCCAACCCGTGGTTGTTCGCTGAAGTCTCCACTAGTGACGACTACCAGTGTGTCCATTGCAAATCGATCAGATGAAAGGTCTTGGAGGCGACTCGCCAGTTCGGCGTCCAATGAGCCCGAATAGCATGAATCGACAAGCACAAGTACGTGCTGAACTTCAGAATCCAGGATGGCTCCTACCAAATCAGCTGTAGGGAAAGCTGTTGACATGAGCTTCGAGTCGTCCGACTGAGGCAGCAAGAGAAAATGTCGGTTCGCGTTTGATCGCGCACCATGTCCGGTTATGTAGACGACTAGAACATCCTCTTGTTCACACTCGAATAGTCTCTCCTGATGCGCAAATTCGGTGATGTCGCGAACGGTTTCGAGTGCCTTCGGCACAGTCGGAATGAATCTTTCCTCATGAGATATCGCCTCGTGTGCAAACCAGTTCTGCACAGAGGAAACCTGTTCCCGGATAGACTCTGTGAATTCCTCGCTCTCGTAGTCGTACTCAGTCACTGCAATTGTGACGAGTCTCCGGCGGTTTGGGCTCACACGATTTCTCCCATGCAGGTGACTCAGTGAAGTAGCTTTCCCACAGCCGGGTGACGCAAATAGTTTACGGCCGCATGAGGGTCGCGCAGCCCATTCTCCACGCTAATATTCACTGTGCGAGGCCCGGTCAATGCTATTCCCCCAGTTATGGCGTCCAGGGGATCGAAAATGTTGCTCCATTCACAATCTACATCCTGAATTTGTGACCCATGTCCGAGCATTCGCCTAACAGTTGGCCAAGCCAGTGGCGATCCAAACGTGACAATAGTAGGCCGTTTAGGGGAACCCCCGTCTTCTAGCGACAGGTCCCCCCGAAGCAGCATGTCGTAGAGCACTACGCTCCCCAAAGAGTGCCCGAGAATTACGCTCGTGGCGGTGGAGGTGGACTCTGCCACTTTCCGTCGAATGGCACTCGAAAGATTTTCATCTGTCAAATATCGGTAGACTTGGCGAAGAATGTAGAGGAGGTACCTCCCAGCGTTACGGCCGAATTTCCGATCGACTGCTACCAGGAAGCGAGAAACTTTCCTTGGGATTGCGACTAGCCCCAATACCTGAGCTTGAATATCGCGAATATCCATGTCGGAAATGAGGTTGTCCTCAAGGACTTCCTCGAGGAACCTTTCCTCGCCCGGTAAGAGCGGCGTATCACCGTCGATCTCATCCTCGCGTCCTAGTCGACCAGTGGCCTTCCGGAATAATGCCGCATAATAGGCGACTTCCATACTGCGGAGCTTTGCGTTCTCATTTGAGGCGCTAATTCCTTGCTGGGCTGCAACTTTCCAGCTTTCTTGCAGGGAGTTTGGGCTCTTTCTTTGTTGGCCGATTCCGTGAATGCCCAAAATTTCCGCGGTCATAAGCTAATCCCCTCGATGGCTGACCTGGAAATGATGCCGTGGTGGCGGGCAGCCCGTCCAGCGGATGCACGTCTTGGTGGGCTCTGTTCCCGCCGGCCATGAAGAGCCGGTGCAGGGGAGTCGAGCGACGGGGCTCTCCTGTGGGGCGGTCGACCGGCAGTCTCGGCGTGCCAGTTACGTGCCAGATGCTGCAGTCAGCCACGGTCAGTTAGAGCCAGAGGAGGTGCGGGTGCCTGCGGCAGGGAAAGCAGAGCTGTGGCCCTGCTGACCTGGGAGGACCACAGTGTGTTCAGCGCCAGGCTTACAAAGCAGTGATCGTGAAGGCGGCGCACAGCCGCATCGGCAGCTTCGCGAATCTTAAGCACCAGCCTTGCGCCACCTGAGCGCTTCTTCTCGCGCTGCGTTGGCCAGGGCTAGCGCGGCCTCCACAGGAAGCGACAGCCGGAGGACTCCCGAACCATCACTTGCTGTCGATGCCGGCGACATGACCTTGGCCGTGTCGATGCCCACCCCATCCATCGCGCCCGTCAGTTCCGTCGCAGCGTCCGCCGCGCTCCGCCAGCCGGCCACGTAGTCCACGCCGCGTACCCACACCCAGCCGTCCGGTTCCAGAGCCTCGTCGTCGAAGTTCGGGTCCTTCGGATCGTGCTGCACAGAACTTCACTCCCAGGAGCAGTAGTTGATTGCCTGGGGATGTCCATCCGCCGGTCAACAGGCATGACAGCGGCCCCAGTACCATCGGCACTGGGGTCCGCGAGGGCTCCGGACCGGACCACCCCGGATGCTGTCCAGGCGAGGGGTGGTCCGGTCTCACATGTCTTGGATCAGCCGGTGTCAGGTGCTGACGACAACGAGCGGCACGACTATCGCCGCCCAGAAGGCCACGATCAGCACGCTGAATAGTCGCTGTCTCACAGGCACTCACCGTCCGTTGGCGTCATGCGCCAGAATCGGGTGACGGTCTCGCGGTACCCGCGGTGCGAGGGGTGCTGGCCGGTATGAGAGAAGGCCCAGTCGCGTGCCGTCTCGAATTCTTCCGAGGGGTCTGCTGCGGCGTCGCAGGATATGCACTCCAACTCGTGCACCATCTCGGGGGCCTCCGGAGCGGTCTCGGGCCCCAGGGTCCATCTGAGATAGCGAAAGACTGACCGGGTCACAGCCCACTCCTGCTGTGAGCGTTGAGCTCTGCCACCCGTGCACTCAGGTCGTCACAGGAGCCGAGCAGGCGTAGATCCTCGGGCCGTGCGTCCCATTCGATCCCGCCTTGGGGCGGCCGCAGTTGTACCTGCCGCCCCTCAAAGTCCATAACCCGGCCGACCCGGCCGCTCCTGGTGTCCAGCGTCAAAGTGCCCACCGCAGGGGCTTTCTTGTCGCTCATGCAAGGAGGATCACGGCGGTGCCCAGGACGTGGGAACCTCGCCCAAAACCCATTTTGGGACGTCCCAGAGGAGGTAGAACGTCCCTAGCAACGTCCCAACTTCCAGGGAGAGACTGCGGATGCCGAACGAGAGGCTTCGAGCCGCCATGGCAGCCGGAGGGTGGACCCATGCCACCCTCGCAGCGAGGGCTCAGGTGGACCCCAAGTCCGTAGAGCGATGGGTCAACCTGGGGCGGACGCCTCGACGAGCGACGGCCCTGCTGGCGGCTGAGACGTTAGGAGAAGACGTGCATGCACTTTGGCCGGCGCTCAGGCAAGCACGCTCTGCCCGCGCTGTCAGCTCCGAGCTGGTCGCGTTGTACGACCAGAGGGCGGACGTTCCCGTGTCCACGTTCACGGACATGCTGGCGGAGGCCCGCGAGAGCATCGACGTACTCGTCTACGCGGCGGTCTTCCTGCACGAGGGGTTTCCCCGCCTGAATGACCTTCTTCGCGAGCGCGCTGCCGAAGGGTGCTCCGTACGTATCGCATTGGGCGATGCGGAGAGCGCGAATGTGCGGCAGCGCGGCGAGGAGGAACGGTTCGGCCACGGCATCGAATCGCGATGCCGGCTAGCCCTCATGCACTACCGGCCGCTGCTCGGGGTACCCGGAATCGAGATCCGGACCCACGAGACCACGCTGTACAACTCCATCTACCGGGCGGACGATCAGCTCCTGGCCAATGCCCATGTCTGGGGAGTGAACGCCTACAGAGCACCCGTGTGGCACCTGCGTCGGAACGGGGATGGTGGAATCTTCGACACCTATGCCCAGAGCTTCGACGCGGTCTGGAGGACGGCGAAGCCTGTACCCGAGGAGTGAACCCTGTCGCGTACCGAGTATTACGACGATGCCGACGCCCCCGAGCCCAACAGTCTGGTCGTTGCCGCTTCAGCAGTGGTGACCGACGACGAGGGCCGCATCCTGCTCCAGCGGCGCAGGGACAACGACCTCTGGGCCCTGCCCGGCGGCGGCATGGAGATGACCGACTCTCTTCCCGGTACCGCGGTCCGGGAGGTCAAGGAGGAGACCGGGCTTGATGTGGAGATCACGGGACTGGTGGGGACGTACACCGATCCCCGTCACGTGATCGCCTACACGGACGGGGAGGTGCGGCGGCAGTTCAACGTGTGCTTCACCGCGCGCCTCGTCGGGGGGCAGCTTGCCATCTCGGACGAGTCCACGGAGCTGCGGTTCATCCACCCTGACGAGATTGGCGATCTCGCGATGCACCACACGCAGCAGCGTCGTATCCGGCACTTCCTGGAGCATCGGGAGCGCCCCTACCTGGGGTGATGACCCGAGTTATTCCCCGGCCGGAGCCACACCCACCGGGCAGCTCACCCCTGTCCCCCCGATCCCGCAGTACCCGTTCGGGTTTTTGCTGCTTGAAAGGTACTGCTGGTGGTACCCCTCTGCCGGATAGAACGGCCGGGAGCCTTCGGCGGGGAGGATTTCGGTGGTGATGTCGGCGTAACCGGAGTTTTGGAGGACGCTGCGGTAAGCGTCGCGGGAGGCTTCGGCGGCCTGCTGCTGGGCGGGGGAGTGGGTGTAGATGGCGGAGCGGTACTGGGTGCCGACGTCGTTGCCCTGGCGGAAGCCCTGGGTGGGGTTGTGGGACTCCCAGAAGAGCTTCAGCAGGGTGCCGTACGAGACGATCTTGGGGTCGAAGACGACGCGGACCGCCTCGGTGTGGCCGGTGTGGCCGCTGCAGACCTCTTCGTAGGTGGGGTTCGGGGTATGGCCGCCCTGGTAGCCGACGAGGGTGGTCCAGACGCCCTCGGTCTGCCAGAACTTCCGCTCGGCGCCCCAGAAGCAGCCCAGGCCGAAGTCGGCGATCTCCAGGCCGGCCGGGTACGGGCCGAGCAGCGGGTTGCCGAGGACGGTGTGCCGGTCGGGGACGGTGAAGGCCCGCTCGGGGCGCCCTTCGAGCGCTTCGTCCGGCGTGGGGAGGTGGGTCTTGAAACGGGAGAAGAGCATGGGGTCAGGCTCCTGGGCTGGGCGGGGCCGGTGGCTGGCGGCTTGGCTCGCGTGGGTCTGTGGGTGGCTGACAACGTGCGTTGGCGAAAACGCTGGGGGAGCGAGGGGTATTCCGGGCCAGAGGGCGGCTGGCCGGTGGGGCGGCAGGGCAGTGTGGCGGTGGGGTGGCGGTGGGGCGTCGTGTTCGGGGTGCGGGAGTTCCCTTCGGGGGGCGAGCTGGGAGGGATGCTTTTTATTTGTCGGGGGAGTTACGAGGCATTTCCTTCCACTTGTGGGTGATTCAGGACTATTGCCTTGCAATTAGTGGTTTTCCCGCTGTCTTTCCAGCGATGAGTGAAGACGAGCGCTTTCTTATCTCCTGCTCAGACGAGGCGCAGCGTCTCATCGGGGCCATCCGCCGGGCGCGGAGGCTGCCTGCCGGCCCCCGGCCCCCGGCCCCCGGCTTCCGGCCTTCGTCTCCCGTCTCTGAGCACAGCTCTGGCCGCGACGGCGTGGGGCTCGGCTCGATGGAGGCTGACGGCATGAGTGCCGGGATGCCCTATGGGTCGCGTGGATTGGCGGCCTCTGGGTGGTGCTGGACCCCGAAGGGGGCGTCTCCTCCTACATGGGACCGGGCGACCCTGACAGGGGTACCGCCATCAAGACCGTCGAATCGATCATCCCGATCGTGGGCATGAAGGTGGAGCTCACCAACCGCCCGATCCCGTCCCGTGGTTCCGACGAGCCAGAGGCCCTGCTCAAGGACAAGTACGGATTGGTCGTCGTCGCGGGCGTCAGCGTCAACCACCCGGAGAACGTCAGGTGGGGCCTGAAGATGACCGGCAACCTCAGCGGTCGGACGGCCGGTCGGTCGGTCGGCCGGTCGCTCGTCAACCGTTCCGTCAGCCGCACTGCCAGGTGAACATCGCGCGGTCGAAGCGGCGTTCGGCCAGGTCCTCGGGGCGTATGAGCCAGTAGAGGGCGCCGCAGTCGCCCCACATCATGTCGGCGTCGTGGTCCGTGTCGATCTGGGCGAGCAGGACCCAGCGAAGCGCCTCCTTCTCGATGCGGGGGTCGCTCCACGGCGGGTTGCCCAGGGCGCCGTGGGCGACCTCGGACTCCACCGCGTCCTGTACGGGGTTCGCGTGGCCGCCGAGGCGGTGTTCGGTGCCCCCGGAGTGGTCGTACAGGGCCTCCTGGAAGTCTTCGCCCCACAGCGGGTGGTCGTCCGGCAGCGCTGCGAACTCCCAGTGCACCAAGGGGTGCCAGGTGTACGGGGCGGTCGTCTCCGCGCGTGCCGTCAACGGCACCTCGGGGTAGGGCCGGATTCCTTCCGGCGTGGTGCGTGCGGCGGTGGGGGCGTCCGCCGGTATGTACAGCACGCGTGCGCCTGCCCAGGTGTCCGGTTCATGGGGCGCGACCAAGGCGCTGCCGTCGTCGAGCTGACCGTCGAAGTAGAAGAAGGCCAGCGTGCCGTCCGTCGGTATGGCGATGTCGAGGGCGACCGAGGGGAGCTGGGCGCAGTCGAGCGAAGCGATGAAGGCGAGCGGGCCGTGGCCCTCCCAGACGGGCCATTCCGCGCCCTCGGGCAGCTCCGGGAGGCCGCCGAGTCGGCCGACGATCGGGGCGGTCCCGGAGTCCGTGGCCTTCTCCAGGCGCAGGCCCGGCCGCAGCAGGCCGATCCACCGCTCGGCGATCTCGGCGGGCAGGTGCGTGTGGGCGAGGGCGTGCAGCGGGTCAACGGTGCTCTGTGTCATGTGGTCGATGGTGCACGGGGCCACTGACAGTTCAGAGACGGTGTGGCCCGCCGTCCGCGCGGCCCGCCGTCCGCGCGGCCCGCCCTCCGCGCGACCCGCGTGGCCGCCCTACTGCCCCGCCGGCGGAGAGCCCGCCGCGTTGCCGCCCAGCTGTTCCCAGCCTGCGATGGCCAGGGCTCGGTAGGCGGCGTACTCGGCGGCGGGGCTGCGGCCGTACGACCACGGGACGGCGCCCACATGGCCGTCGACCAGGCGGAGCTGTTCCATGGCCTCGGCGTAGCGCTCGGCGCGGACCAGGAACCAGACCAGCAGGTGGCGGACGTGCGGTGCCATGGGGTGGTCGGCGGGGGCCTCGCGGAGGGCGAAGTGGGCGCCCTCGATCGCGCGCTCGACGACCGCGCTCCGGTAGAGGCTGCGGACCATGTTGGCCTCGGGGAGGTGCTCGTAGACCGCGAAGAGGGGGAGGGCCGGGAGGAGGGTCTTGGCGGGGGCGGCGGACGCCGCGCGCTCGGCGAAGGCTTCGGCCTCCTTGCGGGAGCCGTGCCATTTCTCGGACCAGTAGGGGAGCGCGGCGAGATGTGCGCCCATGTGCCGCGGGGCGCGCTGGGCGACCTTCGTCCACAGCTCTTCGTAGTCGGCGGGGCGGTCGCCCAGGCCGCGGGCGACGGCCAGCTCGGTGATGTACGGGATCGGGCTGCCGGGCGCCAGCAGGGCCGCCTCCCGGCAGACCGTACGGGCCTCTTCGAGGATCATGCGGAAGTCCTGCGAGCCCGGGTTGCGCAGGGCCTGGACGACCAGGAACTGGGCGTGCGTCTGGGCACCGCCGGGGTCCTTGGGAGCCTCCGACCGCCAGGTGCGCAGCCAGATCCCGCCGGTCCGCCCGCTGTCGCCGTACCCCGGGGCCGTACCGCGCCGCTGCTGCTCCGTCGCCTCCTCCGCGGCCAGCTCGAACGCGGCGGCGCCGGCCAGCGTCTGCACCCGCTGCCAGCGCCGCTCCCAGCCGTCGCCGGTGGACTTCAGCAGCGCGGCGGCCGGGCGCCAGTCGTGTGTCCGGCGCATCTCCTCCAGCGCATCGGCCAGCTCCTGGTCGGGGCCGGGAAGCCGGACGTCGAGCTCGTCCAGCGGCACGAAGCCGTAGCCGGCCATCGGGTCGGAGGCCACCACCAAACCCTGCCGGGTGTGCTGGACGGCCCGCCGGCGCCGCATCCAGGGCAGGAAGACGAAACCGCCGAGCGCGAGCGCGGCGAAGAGAACGAGGAGAGCGTCCATGTGGGGTGTCCTGTACCTGTACGGCTACCGGTAGCGGTAGCCGTAGCCGCAGCGGTAACGGCTACCGGTGTAACGGTAACGGTGCGGGGCGAAGGTGTGCCGGGAGCGGTGAGAGTGGTGGGGGTGGTGGGGGTGGTGGGGGTGCCGGGAGTGGTGGAGTGGTGACGGGCGGTTCGGGGTACCGGGGGTGCCGGGAGTGGTGGGGTGGTGCGGTGGGGACCGGCGTGCGGTCCTTTCGTATGTATTCACTATCCAGGCAACCGGAAAGTTCCGAAAAGTTCGGTCGCGTGGCCGACTACCCTCGGTTGGCATGAGCGATCAGCGCGAACCACGCCACCAGCATTTTGAAACCGTTGCCATCCACGCAGGTCAGGAGCCCGACGAGGCCACCGGCGCGGTGGTACCGCCCATCTACCAGGTATCCACGTACAAGCAGGACGGGGTGGGCGGCCTCCGCGGCGGCTACGAGTACAGCCGCAGCGCCAATCCGACCCGTACCGCCCTGGAGGAGAACCTCGCGGCTCTCGACGGCGGCCGCCGCGGTCTCGCCTTCGCCTCCGGCCTCGCCGCCGAGGACTGCCTGCTGCGCACCCTGCTGAGCCCCGGCGACCACGTCGTCATCCCCAATGACGCCTACGGCGGGACATTCCGCCTCATCTCGAAGGTCGTCGAGCGGTGGGGCGTCGAATGGTCGGTGGCCGACACCTCCGACCCGAAGGCCGTACGCGATGCGCTGCGGCCCCGTACGAAGGCGATCTGGGTGGAGACGCCCAGTAACCCGCTGCTCGGCATCAGTGACATCGCGGCGCTGGCCGGGGTCGCCCATGACGCCGGGGTCAAGCTGGTCGTCGACAACACCTTCGCCAGCCCTTACCTCCAGCAGCCGCTCGCCCTCGGCGCGGACGTGGTGGTCTACTCCACGACCAAGTACATGGGCGGGCATTCGGACGTGGTCGGCGGCGCCCTGGTCGTCAACGACGACGCCCTCGGCGAGGAACTCGCCTACCACCAGAACGCGATGGGCGCGGTCGCCGGACCGTTCGACGCCTGGCTCGTGATGCGCGGCATCAAGACGCTCGCCGTCCGCATGGACCGGCACAGCGCCAACGCGGCACGCATTGCGGACCTGCTGGCCTCGCACCCGAAGGTGACCCGCGTCTACTACCCGGGGCTGGCCGAGCACCAGGGCCACGAGGTCGCCGCCAAGCAGATGCGGTCCTTCGGCGGCATGGTGTCGTTCCAGGTCGCGGGCGGTGAGCAGGCGGCGGTGGAGGTCTGCAACCGTGCCAAGCTGTTCACCCTCGGTGAGTCGCTGGGCGGTGTCGAGTCGCTGATCGAGCACCCGGGGCTGATGACGCACGCCTCGACGGCCGGGTCGCTGCTGGAGGTTCCGAACGACCTCGTGCGCCTCTCGGTCGGCATCGAGTCGGTCGACGACCTGCTGGCCGATCTCACGCAGGCGCTGGGCTGACGGACCCGTTGCCGGCGGCCCTGCCGTTCACCACCCCTCCGCGGGAGGGGTGGTGCGGGCCGGCAGGGGCAGCCAGGCGTGCTCCACGGCCACGGCCGTCCAGACCAGCGCCGCCAGCGCGAGCAGCGCGCACAGCCAGCCGAGGCGGCGCAGCAGCCTGCGGTGGGCCAGGAGGCGGCGGCCGCGGGCGGCGGCCCGGTCGGCGAGATCGGGCGGGACGAGCGGATGCGGCCCGGCCAGCATCCGCCGTACCTCGGTCTCCTTGCGGTCGGGGAGGCTCATGCCGGGGAGGGTTCCGGTCCGGGGCGGCGGCTGCGCAGCTCCGCGATCGCGCGCAGGCACAGGGCGTGCACCCGCTCGGCGGGCAGCCCGAGTTGGGCCGCGGTCTGCTCCTCGGCCACGCCCTCGTACAGCCGCAGGACGAGGACCAGGCGCTCCTGCGGGGACAGCCGGTCCAGCAGTCCGCCGCGCGGCCGGCGGTGCCGCCAGGCGGTGTGCGCGAAGTGGGCGGCCATCTCCCGGCGGGTGTGCTCGTACGGATCGTCGCCGCGTAGCCGCTCCCAGACGGCGTACGTCCGCGAGAGGGCGCAGGTCAGCAACTCCTCGGCGGCCGGGGCAGGTCGGGAAGCGGGCTCGCCGGTCAGCAGGGTGGCGGTATGCAGGAGGCGGCCCGCCGCGCCCGCCACGAACCACGCGAACTCCCGGGCTTGGCGGCGCTCCTGCGCCGGTCGTCGCTCTCGCACCGCGCCTCCCGGATGACGGACGCCCGACCCCCTGGGGGACACCTGCCCCCTGGGCTCCTATGGCACGGCAGTGCGGCCGCCGGGTCAAGAGGTGCGACGGGTGCGGCAGTCCGCGGGCGGGCGGTCAGGCGGGCGGGCGCGCGGTCAGGCACGCAGGCAGGCGGTCGGGCACGCGGTAAGGCGGGCAAGCGGTCCAGGACGTCTGCCGGGCCGTCGCGTCAGGACGTCGGGCCCACCGGCGTCAAGGACGCGGTGATGTCGGAAAGGGAGGCGTTGAAGCGCGTCAGGAGCGTGGTGAACGCCGTGCGCTCCTCCTCGGTCCACTGCTCCGTCACCAACGCCATCAGCGCGCGGCGAGACGTGCGGACCTCCTCCAGGCGGGTGCTGCCGCGCTCGGAGAGCTGGAGCACCACGGCCCGGCCGTCCTCCGGGTGGGTGGCACGGCTGACCAGTCCGGAGTCGACCAGCGGGGCGACCTGCCGGGTGACCGTCGAGGAGTCGATGCCCATACCGGCGGCCAGGGCCTTGACGCCCATCGGGCCCTCCTGGTCGAGGCGGTTGAGCAGCAGGTAGGCGGCGCGGTCCATGGAGTTGCGCGCCTGCCCGACGCCGCCGAGCCGGCTCTGTTCTGCGCGGCGGGCGAAGACGGCCACTTGGTGCTGCAGCGCGTCGAGGAGAGCGGGGTCGGTGTGGGTCGTCATGTCCGAAGAGGTGGGCATGGCCGGGAGCTCGCTTCGATGGAAGTGCGTATGGATGGGGGACAGCGTACGCGGACCCGGCATGAGGCGTCCCTGGGCTGTCCATTCCGATAACGCCCCGTAACCCCCGGCGGCCGTACGGGGCCGCGCCGCGCGGTTCCCGCCACGCGCCTGATCGCCATTCGGGCAGAAAACGCTCCACGGGGGGCGAACTGCAAGACTGGCGATATGGCTGACCACACGGCGCGTACGCCGCGTACGCCGCACGGAACCTCCGCATCCGCGCACCTTGCCGAGGATCCGGTCGCCGCTATGACGGTCGATGACGTCCGCGAGGCGCACAAGATGCTCTCGGGCGTCTCCCGGGCCACCGCGATGGAGGGCAGCCGCTATCTGTCCGGGCTGGTCGGCGCGCCGGTCCATCTCAAGTGCGAGAACCTCCAGCGCACCGGCTCCTTCAAGATCCGTGGCGCCTATGTACGGATCGCCGGGCTCTCGGCGCAGGAGCGGGCGGCCGGTGTGGTGGCCGCCAGCGCCGGTAACCACGCACAGGGCGTGGCGCTCGCGGCGTCGTTGCTGGGCGTGCGGTCGACGGTGTTCATGCCGGTCGGCGCCCCGTTGCCGAAGGTCGCGGCCACCCGCGAATACGGCGCCGAGGTACGGCTGCACGGCCAGGTCGTGGACGAGACGCTGGCCGCCGCCCAGGACCATGCGCGCGAGACCGGCGCGGTCTTCATCCACCCCTTCGACCACCCCGACATCATCGCCGGCCAGGGCACCGTCGGCCTGGAGATCCTCGAACAGTGCCCCGAGGTACGGACCATCGTCGTCGGGATCGGCGGCGGCGGGCTCGCCGCGGGGGTCGCGCTCGCGGTCAAGGCACTGCGGCCCGATGTGAAGGTGGTGGGGGTGCAGGCGGCGGGGGCGGCCTGCTATCCGCCGTCGCTGGCGGCCGGGCGTCCGGTGGCGATCGAGGGACTCTCGACGATGGCGGACGGCATCAAGGTGGGGCGGCCCGGCGAGGTGACCTTCGGGATGGTCGCGACGCTGGTGGACGAGGTCCGTACGGTCACCGAGGGGCAGCTCTCCAGTGCGCTGCTGCTCTGCCTGGAGCGGGCGAAGCTGGTGGTGGAACCGGCCGGGGCGAGTCCGGTGGCGGCGCTGCTCGCCGATCCGGAGTCCTTCCAGGGGCCGGTGGTCGCGGTGCTCTCCGGCGGCAATGTCGACCCGCTGCTGCTGCAGCGCATCCTGCGGCACGGTATGGCGGCCGGCGGCCGCTACCTCTCGCTGCGACTGCGGCTGACGGACCGGCCGGGGGCGCTGGCGACGCTGCTCGGGGTGCTGTCGCAGGCCGATGCGAATGTGCTCGACGTCGGCCATGTGCGGACGGATCCCCGGCTCGGGCTGACCGAGGTCGAGGTGGAGCTGCATCTGGAGACGCAGGGGCCGGCGCACTGCGACGAGGTGCGGGCGGCGCTGCACGAGGCGGGGTACGTCATCGCGGAGTGAGCAGGGCGCGGCAGCTGCTGCGTGGTGAGGTCGCGTTTTTGCGGGGTACGCGGCGCGCAGTGGCGGCCCGGGCTCGCGCTGCGGAAGACGCGGCGCGCGGCGGCAGCAATGGCTCCCGGTGCGGCGGAGCACGCAGATGCCGCACAGGGTGCCGGGATACCGCAAAAGGGATTGCCGCAAGGGGATAGGGCGCAGGGGTGCCGTGGGTATAGCGTGGCGCCCCCACACGCGTCGACGAACGCCTGTTCCCCTTCCATTCGTGCGCGGAAAATCGAAATTTGTATCGCGATGTATCGCGTTCGGATGTAGCGTCGCGGTTGCGGGGCGCCGGGCAGTCGTGGCGTTCCGTTGCGGACGAATGCCGCAGAGCGGGCATAGTCCTCTAATCGTAATATTCGACCTGGAACTGACCTAAGTCATGGGAGTCCCCATATGCCAGGCGCCATTTACGCCGAAGGTCTGGTGAAGACGTTCGGCGACGTGCGGGCACTGGACGGCGTCGACCTCGACGTTCCCGAAGGAACCGTCCTCGGAATGCTCGGCCCCAACGGTGCCGGCAAGACCACTGCCGTACGTGTCCTGACGACCCTGCTCCGGCCCGACCGCGGCAAGGCGGTGGTCGCCGGGATCGATGTCCTCGCGCAGCCCGACGAGGTGCGGCGCTCGATAGGCCTGTCCGGTCAATTCGCCGCCGTGGACGAGTACTTGACCGGCCGAGAGAACCTGATAATGGTCGGCCAGCTCTACCAGATGAGCGGACGTGACGCCAAGCGCCGGGCCGCCGAACTGCTGGAACGCTTCCATCTCGGCGACGCCGCCGACCGCACCGCCAAAACCTACTCCGGCGGTATGCGCCGCCGGCTCGACCTGGCTGCCGCGCTGGTCGTCAGCCCGCCCGTGATGTTCATGGACGAGCCGACCACCGGCCTGGACCCCCGTAACCGCCAAGCGCTGTGGGACGTCATCCAGGAACTGGTCGCGGGCGGCACGACCCTGCTGCTCACCACGCAGTATCTGGAGGAGGCCGACCGCCTCGCCCACGACATCTGCGTCGTCGACCACGGCAAGGTCATCGCGCGCGGCACCTCCGACCAGCTCAAGGCGCGTACCGGCGGCGAACGCGTCGAGGTCGTGGTGCACGCCCCCGAGCACCTCACCGTCGCCGACGAGGTCCTGCGCGGCTTCGGCACGGGCGAGGGCACGGTCGAACCGCACACCCGCAAGCTCACCATCCCCGTGGCGGGCGGTGCCAGGCTGCTCGCCGAGGTCATCCGCGAACTGGACTTGCGCGGGGTGGAGATCGACGACATCGGGCTGCGCCGTCCGACCCTCGACGATGTGTTCATCTCGCTGACCGGGCACGCCGCGGAGGCGGCGGAGGAGAACGGCGCGGGCGGCAAGGGAGCCGTGGGGCGGCAGAAGAAGGGCGACAAGGACGACAAGGGTGATAGGGGCGACAAGGGCGGCGAGGATGCCGGGGCGGCCGGTCCGGACGAGGCAGGGGCGGCGGCCCGGGCGGCCGATGCGGACGCGGGCGTGTCGACCGACAAGGAGGGCGTGAAGTGAGCACGGTGACCCAAGCGGCCGGCGACGCCCGTATCCGTACCCCGCAGTCGCGCGGCGGCTTCAGCCGGTCGGTACGCGACTCCCTGGTCGTCGCCAAGCGCAATCTGATCCGGATGATCCGGATCCCCGAAGTAGTGATCTTCGGCCTCATTCAGCCGATCATGTTCGTGGTGCTGTTCACGTACGTCTTCGGCGGTTCCATCAACGTCCCGGGCGCCCCGGTGGGCGACGCCCAGGCCTACCACGAGTTCCTGATGGCCGGGATCTTTGCGCAGACCGTCACCTTTGCCACGGCGGGTGCCGGCGCGGGGATCGCCGATGACATGCACAAGGGCCTGATCGACCGGTTCCGGTCGCTGCCGATGTCCCGCGGTGCGGTGCTCACCGGCCGTACCCTCGCCGACCTCGTGCAGACCGCGCTGACGCTGGTGGTGCTCGCGGTCGTCGCGCTGCTGATCGGCTGGCGCACCCACGAGAACCTCGCCAAGGTACTGGCCGGCTTTGCGCTGCTGCTCCTGCTCGGCTACGCCTTCTCCTGGATCGGCGCGCTCATCGGGCTGACGGTGCGGACGCCCGAGGCGGCCACCTCGGGCGGGCTGATCTGGCTCTTCCCGCTGACCTTCATCTCGAATGCGTTCGTTCCGGTCAACGGCATGCCGGCGTTCCTGCAGCACGTCGCGGAGTGGAACCCGTTCAGCGCGACGGTGGCCGCCGCCCGGCAGCTGTTCGGCAACACCATCGACAAGGTGCCCACATCGGTGACCGGGGCCTGGCCGATGGACCACCCGGTGCTGGCCTCGGTGATCTGGTCCGTCCTGATCATCGCGGTCTTCCGGACCCTGGCCGTCCGCAAATACCGGTCGGCCACGGCCTGAGGGTCATTGCTTGAGCGGCCTGGTGCCGTGGACGTGGTGCCGTGGACGTGGTGCCGTGGACGTGGTGAAGCGGACATGGTGAAGCGGACATGGCGAAGCGGCCCGGAGCATCGTGCTCCGGGCCGCTTCACCGTCCGCGGGGTGTCTCGGGAGTCAGCCGGTGTACGGCTTCGCGTCGAGGATCTTCACGGTCGCCTTCTTGCCGTTGGGGAGCTCGTACTCCGCCTCGGCGCCGACCTTCTTGCCGTTCACGCCGGTGCCCAGTGGCGACTGGGGGGAGTAGGTCTCGATGTCCGAGCTCGCGTACTCCCGGGAGGCCAGGAGGAACGACAGCGTGTCGTCCGGGTCCCCGTCGAACGCGATGGTGACGACCATGCCGGGAGCGACGACGCCGGTGGCGGCAGGCGCTTCGCCGACCTTGGCGGTCTGCAGCAGCTGGGTGAGCTGGCGGACACGCAGTTCCTGCTTGCCCTGCTCTTCCTTGGCCGCGTGGTACCCGGCGTTCTCCTTCAGGTCACCTTCCTCGCGGGCCGCCGCGATCTTCTCGGTGATCTCGGCGCGTGCGGGACCAGACAGGTGCTCCAGCTCTGCCTTGAGCTGGTCATACGCCTCCTGGGTAAGCCAGGTGACGTTTTCGCTGGTCTGGGTCACAGGTGCTCCTCGTCGGTACTGGGGATAAATCAAACGCCCTACCAGGAAGGTTTGCGCCTTCACAGGTGGGCGAAACCACGAGCCTAACAATTCCGGCACAAAACGGGGAAGAGGAAATTCACAGCGGCCGCACAGGAACGCATCATCGCTGATCAGAGGCGGTGGCGACACGCCCTGGGGGTGGGCGGGGTGCGGTGGGTGGTTGGCGGGGGCGGGGGCGGTGTGGGCCGGGTGGGGCGACCGGGGCCGGTCACCGGCGCCGGTCACGGGCGCTCACGGTGCCTGCCGTGCAGGTCAGCCGTGCCCCAGGCCGTGCAGGCCAGCCGTTGCCCAGAGGCAGCGGGGAGGTCGGCAGGCCGCGGGGAGGTCAGCCGTTGCCCGAGGCCGTGCAGCCGACGAGCACGGCATTGGTGGCCCGCTTCGTCGTCCGCACCGTGACCTCGGTGTCCACCTGGGCCGAGCGCTGGTCGACGGTGACATCCTTGCGGCCGACCTCGGAGCCGTCCTCGGCCTGTGAGCGGAGCGTGCACACGCCCTTGTCGTCCGTGCCCTTGACGACCTCGAGATGGACCTTGACGGCGTGATCGGAGACCGCGTCCCAGGTGATCACGCGAGCGCTGAGGTCCTGCCCCGAGATGTACGAGATGCCGGACCAGCCGATCACACCCAGCAGGGCGGCACCGAGCACCGCACCAATGATCTTGAGCTTACGGTCCGCACGCTCGTCCGCGGAGCGGCCGTAGCGTCCGTCGGGGAGCCCTTCGCGCACCGCGGTCATGATCCATCCTCCTGGTCGGGGGGACCTGAGCCACGAACCCCCGGGGGGTCCCCGCCCCAGGGAATACAGCGCCCCCTCGCTTCGGTCACTATAGGAGGCATCTTCTCCGGCCCTTTACTGAGGATCGAGTCTTGACTGAGCAGCTGCGATTGATGGCGGTCCACGCCCACCCCGACGACGAGTCGAGCAAGGGTGCGGCCACGATGGCCAAGTACGTGTCCGAGGGGGTGGACGTGCTGGTCGCCACCTGCACAGGCGGTGAGCGAGGTTCCATCCTCAACCCCAAACTCCAGGGAGACCCGTACATCGAGGAGCACATCCACGAAGTACGGAAGAAGGAAATGGACGAGGCTCGGGAGATCCTGGGCGTCAAGCAGGAGTGGCTCGGCTTTGTCGACTCCGGGCTGCCCGAGGGCGACCCGCTGCCGCCGCTGCCCGACGACTGCTTCGCGCTGCAGGATGTCGACGAGGCGGCCGGGCGGCTGGTCAAGCTGATCCGGGAGTTCAAGCCGCAGGTCATCACGACCTACGACGAGAACGGCGGCTATCCGCACCCGGACCACATCATGACCCACAAGATCACGATGGTGGCCTTCGAGGCGGCCGGCGACCCGGAGAAGTTCCCCGAGGCCGGTGAGCCCTGGCAGCCCCAGAAGCTCTACTACAACCAGGGCTTCAACAGGCCGCGCACCATCGCGCTGCACGAGGCGCTGCTGGAGCGCGGCATGGATTCGCCCTACGGCGAGTGGCTGGAGCGCTGGAAGCAGTTCGAGCAGCGCGAGCGCACACTGACCACATATGTTCCTTGCGCCGACTACTTCGAGATCCGTGACAAGGCGCTGATCGCCCACGCCACCCAGATCGACCCCGACGGTGGTTGGTTCCGGGTGCCGATGGACATCCAGCGCGAGGTCTGGCCGACGGAGGAGTACGAGCTCGCGAAGTCGCTCGTGGACACTTCCCTCCCCGAGGACGACCTCTTCGCGGGCATCCGCAACAATTGAGTCCATGATGAGCGCGAACAGCACCCTCGCCCTGACGCACTTCGTCACCCTTGCCGACAGCTTCGACAAGGACAAGGTGACCCCCGGCGTCCTCGGCTTCATCGTCTTCGCGGTCATCGGCGGCGCCGTGTGGCTGCTGATGAAGTCCATGAACAAGCAGATGAAGAAGGTGGACTTCGAGGAGCAGCCGGAGGCCGGTGAGGCGGGCGCCACCGCTTCCGCCGCCGCGCCGGCACCCAAGCCGAAGACCAGCTGAGGACCGGCCGATGGCGGGCCGGCCGATGGCGGGCCGGCCGGTCCGTGAAGACCGGGTGGCGGTCGACGGTCGGCCGATGGACACGGCCGGCCGACCGGCCCGGCGGCTCGTCGGCCCGAGCGGCCGGCGAGCCGGGCCCGATCCGCCACCGATCCGCCACCGATCCGCCACCGGAGCGACGCCGGAGCACGGGCGGGGCGGTGAGCCCGGCACGCGCCGCCTGCAGCCTCCGTGTCGCGCTCCGCGCGGCGCCGCTGCCGGCGGGTCTTGCTGCCGTGGGGCTCCGCTGCCAGCGGGCTCCGCTGCCGGTGGGCCCGGCCGTACCTGCCGTGGGGGCCTCACTCCGCGGCGGTCGGTGCGACCGGCACCCCCATGACCTCGCGCGCATGGCGGTTGGGCACCATGCCGAGCCGCCATGCCTGCCACCCCGTCTCCGGCTCCACCCCGCGGTCCAGCAGCAGCGCGAACGCCTCCGCGCAGTCCTCCAGCTTGGAATCGCGGGCCGCATGCTTCTCGTGGATCAGCTGCGCCAGCTCCTCCTGGGCGACGGCCGTGCCCACCACACAGCCGCCAGGTGAGGCGAGCGGCAGCAGCGTGCAGCGCAGGAACCGTGCCCAGTCCTCGCCGCGCCGGTCGCCGTAGCCGGCGAACAGCCCCGCCGCCTCGTCGGCAAGCTCCAGCGCCTGCGCGGCCCGGCCGTTGCCGGCGTCGATGATCAGCAGCTCCAGGCAGGACCACGCCTCCCCGTGCGGCACCCCTATCCGCTGGAAGTCCTTACGGGCGTCCTGCAGCAGCTGCCGGGCGAAGCCGCTGTTGCGCAGCGAGCCGGTCTGCTCCGCCCGCAGATCGCGGGTGACCCGCCCGGAGTGGTGCCGGGCGCAGGCCAGGCCGTAGCCGTCCTGCATCCGGCTGAACATCGTCCGCGACCGCTCCAGCTGCCGCAGCGCCGCGTCGTGCTCGCCGTGCTCCTCCAGCGCCTGGCCCAGGTAGTACATCGTCCAGGCCTCGCCACGCGCGTCCTCGTGCTGGTGGTGCAGCGGCAGTGCCTGCCGGAGCTGGTCCACCGCGGGGCCCGGCTCGCCGTCCACCAGCCGGGCGCGCGCCAGCTGCGTCATCGCCCAGGCCTCGCCGCGCTCGTCGTGCGTACGGCCGTAGAGCCCCATCGCCGCATGCAGCGCACTCTCCGCCGCCGGTACATCGCCCCAGCGCAGATGCACCTGTCCGAGCTGGAAGTGGGCCCATGCCTGGCCGTGGATGCTCTCGCTCTCCTCGTGCAGCTCCAGTGCCTCCCGCAGCATGGCGAGGGCCTCGGCGAGCTGCGCACGGTCCCGCTCCACCGCCGCCAGGGCGTGCAGCGTCCAGGCCCGGTCGCCGTGCATATCCGCACCGGACTGCAGCTCCAGCGCCTCACGGAGCTTGACCGCGGCCTCCACGAGATTGCCCTGCTGCTGAAGCGTGATGCCCAGATCGCGCAGCGCACGGGCGGCGCCGGCCGGATGCTGCGCCTCGAAGTACAGATCGACCACCGACGACAGCGTGGTCCGCGCCTTGTCCAGCTCGCCGAGCTGCCGGGCCGCCACACCCGTACGCCACTGCACCGAGCGGACCAGCAGCCCCTGCCCGACGGCCCGGGTCAGCTCGCTCAGCTCGCCGAGACGGTAGAGGTCCCCGCGCAGCAGGCAGTAGTCGGCCAGGGCGCCCAGCAGATGCGAGACCGCCGCCTGGTCCACGCCCTGGTCGGCGTGGCGCAGCGCGGCGGTGATGAAGCTGGTTTCGTCGTCCAGCCACTGCAGGGCCGCGTCCAGGGAGGTGAAGCCGTGCGACCCGAAGCGGTCGGCGCGGGTGGACGTCCGGCCGTCGACCAGCCGGATGACCGAGTCGGCCAGCTCCGCATAGCCGCGGATCAGCCGTTCCTGGGCCGTGCCGCGTTCGCCCGGCTCCTCTTCGTCCATCAGCCGGTCGTGCGCGAAGCGGTGCACCAGGGCGTGCAGGCGGTAGCGCCGGCCCCGCACATGCTCGATCAGCCCGGCCCTGGCCAGCGTCGTCAGTTCCCGCTCCGCCTCCGCCTGCTCGACGCCGAGCAGCGCCGCCGAGGCAGCCGCCCCCAGGCTCGCCCGGCCCACCAGCGCCAGCCGGCGCAGCAGCCGCCGGGCGGTCTCCGACTGGTCGGCGTAGCGCAGCCACAGCGCACGCTCCACGGGGGACACCGGGCCGTAGGCCGCCAGGTCCGTGGCCAGGGCGGTGGCGGTGCGCGAGCCCAGTGAGGAGCCCGCCACCCGCAGCGCCAGGGGGAGGCCCGCGCACAGTTCGGAGATCTCGTCGATGGCCTGTGCGTCGTAGGGGACCGTCTCGTCCCGGTCCGCTTCGCCGGCCGCGGTGGAGGTGCGCAGCAGCTCCTCGGTGCCCGCGGCGTCCAGCGCTCCCACCGGCAGGTGGTGCACCCAGGCATCGATGTCGTCGGGCAGTTCCATTGGCGCACGGGAGGTGACCAGCACCAGGCTGTCGGACCGCTCCGGCACCAGGGTGCGCACCTGCTCGGGATCCGCGGCGTCGTCCAGCAGCACCGTCACCGGAAGGCCCGTCAGATGCTGGTGGTAGAGATCGGTGAGCCGCTTGACGTGCTGCTCCTGGGACGGACGCTCGCGGAACAGCAGTTGCTCGCGGGGTGCGCCCAGCCGGTTGAGCAGATGCAGCAGCGCGTCCCGGGTCGGCAGCGGCACCTCACCAGGGGTATCGCTGTGCAGGTCCACCACACAGGCGCCGCGGAACTGATCGCGCAGCTGATGCGTGGCCCGCACCGCCAACGCCGTGCGCCCCGAGCCCGGCTCGCCGTGGAGTATCACCACCGTCGGCTTGGTCTCGGTGCTCGCGCGGGCCGCGTGCACCCACTGTGCGATCTGTGTCAGCTCCGCCCTTCGTCCGGCGAACGGGGTGTCCGGGTGCGGAAGTTGGGCGAAGGAGTGCTCCAGCAGGGACCGCTGTCGGGCCGCGGCGCTGCGGTCCGCGCCGCGCAGCTGCGGCCCGCGGCCGCTCTTCGAGGCGACGGACTTGGAGGTCGTACCGCTGCGGGCGGCCGCCGTCAGCATCCGCTGCTGGTCCAGGTACGGGCGGATGCCGCGTACCTCCAGCGCCGTCAGCCACTGCAGTCGCAGCTGCTGCGCACCGCCGGGCCGGCCGCGCATCCCGGCCTCCCGGTGCGCCGCCGGCCAGTGGCCCGCGGTCAGCTTCAGGACCGTGGCGGCCGCGCCCGCCACCACCACGGCGGCCCCCACGCCCAGCGCCGGCCCCGCGCCGGTGCCGTACGCGAGGTCCGTGCCGAACGCCGCCACCGCCGCCACGGCCGTCGCCACCGCGGGGGTGGCCAGCTCCTTGCGCGCCAGCCGCCGGGACAGCGACGGCCGGCCGGCGGCGGCCTCGTCCAGCGCCCGGACATACGCGGTGTACTCCTCGGCCGCGCTGCCGGCCAGATCCTCCAGCGACGCCCGCGCCCGGCCGAGCAGCGTGTCCCCGTCGAGCCGTCCGCCCGAGCGCCGTACCTCTTCCTCTACTGCCCTGGTCAACAACGCTTCGGCTTCCGCCCGGTGGCCGTCGCGCAGCACAGCCAGTGAGCCCGGCATGCCATCCCCCTCCAGCAGTTCCAGCAGTGTCCAGCGCTGATCGTCGCCGTACGCACAGTGTTCCGCGTCCGCGTGAATTCCGGCAGGCCTGTGGATAACTCCCTCCGCTCCCGGCTCCCCGTGCCTCATTGGGAGAGGATGGCCCCATGCCGAACCGCCTGGCTCATGAGACTTCCCCCTATCTGCTCCAGCACGCCGACAACCCGGTCGACTGGTGGCCGTGGTCGGCCGACGCGTTCGAGGAAGCGCGGCGGCGCGGTGTGCCGGTACTGCTCAGCGTCGGCTACAGCTCGTGCCACTGGTGCCATGTGATGGCGCACGAGAGTTTCGAGGACCCGGCCACCGCGGCCCTGCTCAACGAGCATTTCGTGGCCGTCAAGGTGGACCGCGAGGAGCGCCCGGACGTCGACGCCGTCTACATGGAGGCCGTGCAGGCCGCCACCGGCCAGGGCGGCTGGCCGATGACCGTCTTCCTCACGCCCGACGCCGAGCCCTTCTACTTCGGTACGTACTTCCCGCCCGAGCCCCGCCACGGCATGCCGTCCTTCGGGCAGATCCTGGAGGGGGTGCGCAGCGCCTGGACCGACCGGCGCGGTGAGGTCGGCGAGGTCGCCGGCCGGATCGTCGCCGACCTGGCCGGCCGGTCCCTGACCGAGTCGCTGCCCGCGGACCGGCGGCCCCCGCGCCCCGAGGAGCTGCACAGCGCCCTGATGGGCCTGACCCGCGAATTCGACACGGCGAACGGCGGGTTCGGGGGTGCGCCCAAGTTCCCGTCGTCCATGGTGCTGGAATTCCTGCTCCGCCACCACGCCCGCACCGGCTCCGAAGGAGCCCTGGAAATGGTGCAGGCGACCTGCGCGGCGATGGCCCGCGGTGGCATCTACGACCAGCTCGGCGGCGGTTTCGCGCGCTATGCGGTGGACGCCACCTGGACCGTGCCGCACTTCGAGAAGATGCTCTACGACAACGCCCTGCTGTGCCGGACCTACGCCCATCTGTGGCGGTCCACCGGTTCCGACGTGGCGCGTCGCATCGCCGTCGAGACCGCCGACTTCATGGTCCGTGAACTCCGCACCGACCAGGGCGGTTTCGCCTCCGCACTGGATGCGGACAGCGACGACGGCTCGGGCACCGGCAGGCATGTCGAGGGCGCCTACTACGTCTGGACGCCCGAGCAGCTGCGCGCCGTACTGGGCGAGGAGGACGCGGAGTTCGCCGCCGCCCACTTCGGTGTCACCGAGGAAGGCACCTTCGAGGAGGGCGCCTCGGTCCTCCAGCTCCCGGACGCCCAAGGCCCGGTGGACGCCGACCGGGTGGCCTCGGTCAAGCAGCGGCTGCTCGCGGCGCGCGAGGAGCGGCCGCGCCCCGGCCGGGACGACAAGGTCGTCGCCTCCTGGAACGGCCTGGCCATCGCCGCGCTCGCCGAGACCGGCGCCTACTTCGACCGGCCGGACCTGATCCAGGCCGCCACCGACGCCGCCGACCTGCTGGTACGCGTCCACATGGACTGGCAGGCCCGGCTGCACCGCACCTCCCGCGACGGCGTGCCCGGCGCCAACTCCGGTGTCCTGGAGGACTACGCCGATGTTGCGGAGGGTTTTCTCACCCTGGCCTCGGTCACCGGGGAGGGTGTCTGGGTGGAGTTCGCGGGCTTCTTCCTGGACACCGTGCTGCTCCAGTTCACCACCGAGGACGGCGCGCTCTACGACACCGCGGCCGACGCCGAGGCCCTGATCCGCCGCCCCCAGGACCCGACCGACAATGCGACGCCATCCGGGTGGACCGCGGCGGCCGGTGCCCTGCTGTCGTACGCGGCGCTGACCGGCAGCGACCTCCACCGAAACGCCGCGGAGCGGGCCCTGGGCATCGTCACCGCGCTCGGCGGCCGGGCCCCGCGCTTCATCGGGTGGGGGCTGGCCGTCGCCGAGGCCGCGCTGGACGGTCCGCGCGAGGTCGCCGTCGTCGGCCCGCAGGGCGATCCGGCCACCGCCGCGCTGCACCGCGCCGCACTGCTCGGCACCGCCCCGGGGGCGGCCGTCGCACTCGGCGAACCCGGGGTGGACGAGGTACCGCTCCTCCAGGACCGCCCCCTGGTCGACGGCAAACCGGCCGCCTACGTCTGCCGCCACTTCACCTGTGAGCGGCCGACGACGGATCCGGAGGAGCTGGCGGAACGGCTCGGGGGGTAGTGGCCCGGGGGTAGCGGCACCCCGGGGCCGCTCCCCCCGGGGACGAGGCGATGAGGGCGGGGCCTTCGGAGAAGGGGCGATGAGGGCGCGGCTCATAGGGGACGCGCGGCACATCCGCCGTCCCCGGAGCGCCCCGCACCACCTCCTGCCCTCCTGGGCCCCCGCCGCGGGCCTTCCCCGGGCACGCCGCGGGAGCCATCCCCGAACGCTCCGCAGGAGCCTTCCCCGAGCCCGCCCGGCCCGAAGTCCTAGGACCAGCGACCGGTTTGACCTTGACGCGCGCGTCAGGTTCTAGCCTCGGGGCATGACACCTCGCACGCACCGTGAAGTCCGCCTGGCCGCCCGCCCGCAGGGGCCCGTCACCGATGATCTCTTCGAGATCGTGGAGGTGCCGGTTCCGGAACCCGGACCCGGCCAGGTGCTGGTCCGCAACACCGTGATGGGTGTTGCGGCCGTGATGCGCACGCTGATGGACGAGACCAGCGTGGTGCCGATGCCCTCCTACAAGATCGGCGAACCGCTGCACGGGTCCGCCCTCGGCGAGGTGGTCGCCGCCCCGGGGACCGGCCTCAAGCCCGGCGACCTGGTGGAACACCACTTCGGCTGGCGGGAATACGCCGTGATGGACGCCGACCAGGTGCAGCGGCTCGATCCCGGCCTGCTGCCCGACCCCGCCGCCTGCCTCTCCCAGGGCCCCACCGCCTGGATGGGCGTGGTGCGCGGAGCCGAAGTACGCCCCGGCGACACCGTCTTCGTCACCGGGGCGGCGGGCGGAGTGGGCTCCCTGGCGGGCCAGATTGCCCGGCTGCGCGGCGCCGCCCGGATCATCGGCAGCACGGGATCGCAGGAGAAGGCGGACCGGCTGATCAAGGAGTTCGGTTATGACGCGGTGGTGATCCGCGGTGCGGGCCCCATCGCGGAGCAACTGCGCACGGCCGCCCCGGAAGGCATCGACGCGGTCTTCGACAACGTCGGCGGCGAACAGCTGCAGGCCGCCCTCGCCCTCGCCAACCGGGGCGCCCGGATCGCCATCGTCGGGGCGCTTTCCCGCCAGCTCGGCGGGGAGGGCAGTCCCACCACCATCGGGATCGACACCCTCTCGCTGCTCTCCCACAGCATCACCCTGCGCGGCGTCGCCCTGTACGACCACCTGGACCTGATCCCGGAGTGGAACCAGAGGTTCGGCGAGGGGTTGCGCGATGGCACCCTCACCTTCCCGCACGCCCGGCTGCGGGGGATCGAGCAGGCGCCGCGGGCACTGCGCGAGCTGACCGAGGGACGTCATCTGGGCGCGGTGATCGTGGAGTTGTGAGGTCGCGGCGCCAGGCCGTTGCGCGGTCGCGGCAGCAGGCCGTCGTGCGGCGGGGCGGTTGCCCCGCCGTTGTCGGTCCCCGGTTGTAGCCTGCACGCGTGACGACCTTGCTCGGGCAGCGATCCCTTGTCCAGGAGGCCGCGGCGCTACGGGCCGGCACGGACGACCCCGTCGACGCGGCGAACCGTTCGTGTGACCGTATCGACGGCGTCGATCCGCAGGTGCGGGCCTTTGTGCCCGAGGCCGGGCGGCGTACGCGGCTCCTGGAGGCGGCGCGCCGGAGGGCGGCGTCCGGCCCCGGTGCGGCCGACGGCCGGCCGGTCCTGTACGGCGTTCCCGTAGGTATCAAGGACATCGTGCATGCCGACGGACTGCCCACCCGCGCGGGCTCGGAGCTGCCGCCCGAGGTGCTCGCCGGCCCGCAGGCCACGGTCGTCGGCCGGCTGTGCGCCGCCGGTGCGCTGATCGCGGGCAAGACGGTCACCGCGGAGTTCGCGGTGACCGCCCCGGGGCCGACCCGCAATCCGCACAACCCGGCGCATACGCCCGGCGGTTCGAGCAGTGGCTCCGCGGCCGCGGTCGCCGCCGGGATGGTGTCGCTGGCCATCGGGACGCAGACCGTCGGCTCGATGATCCGGCCCGCCGCCTACTGCGGAGTGGTCGGCTTCAAGCCGAGCTACGGGCGCATACCGGTCGACGGGGTGATCCCCAACGCCCCGAGCTTTGACACCCTGGGGTGCTACGCCACGGATGTGGCCGGTGTCGCGCTGGCGGCATCGGTGCTGGTCGACGGCTGGCGGGCACCGCACGGTACGGCCCGGACGGAGCTCCCGGTGCTGGGGGTGCCGACCGGCCCCTACCTGGAGCGCGCCGACGACGAGGCGCTGCGGGCCTTCGCGGAGCAGCGGGAGCTGCTGCGGGCCGCCGGGTACGTCGTCCACGACGTGCCGGTGATGGACGACTTCGAGCAGATCGTGGACCAGCTGTTCACGATGAACCGCTACGAGGTCGCCCGGGCCCACGCCGACTGGTTCGCGCGCTTCGGCGACCGCTACCGGCCGGAGACCACCTCGGCCATCCGGCAGGGACACGCCATCGGGGACGCCGCCTACGAAGCCGCCCGGGAACGGCGCAAGGCCTTCCGTGCCCGGCTCGCGGCGGACCGCGCCGCGGCGGGCATCGATCTGTGGATCGCCCCGTCTGCCACCGGCCCCGCGCCCGCCGGCCTCACCACCACGGGCAGCTCGATCATGTGCCTGCCCTGGAGCAACGCCGGGCTGCCGTCCGTCAGCGTGCCCGCCGGTCACGCCGCCAACGGGCTGCCGCTCGGGCTCCAACTCGTCGGCGGTTTGGGTGCGGACGAAGAGCTGCTGTACGGGGCGGCGGGGATCGAGCGTGTACGGAACGCCGCGGGTCCCCGGCATGAAGGCGGCCGGCCGGACCCGGCGTATGGGGGCTGAACGCGCCGGAGAGGGAGGGGAGATGCGTATCGGGGACGCTGCGGTGGCCGCCGGTATGACGCCGCGGGCGCTGCGCTACTACGAGCAGCAGGGGCTGGTGACGGCCCGGAGGACACCGTCAGGGCACCGGGTGTACGACGCGGAGGACATCCGCCGGCTGAAGGCGGTGCGCGCACTGCGGGACGCGGGGCTGACGGTGGGTGATGTGCGGGCGTTCGCGCACCTGCTGCACACGATGCCGGCCGACGGCGTGCCGGACCTCATTCCCCGGGCCCCGGACTCCGGCAACTGTCCGGCCATGGAAGCGGTGGCCCGGCGCCGGCTCGCCGACCTGGACGCCCGTATCGAGCGGCTGTCGCACCTGCGGGCGCGCCTCGCGGCACGCCTGGGCGAACCGGTGGCCGGGGTGCCGGAGCCGGGGGAGCGGGGGAAGCAGGCCGGGCCGGGCGCCGCGGTCCGCGCCGGGGCGGACAGCGGCCCGCTCTTCCGGCTGGATGCCGCGCCGCCTCCGGACGCGGCCCTCAGAGCGTGAGCCCCCGCTCCAGTACGTCCATGGCGCGGTGGACCGAGGCCTCGGGACCGGTGGTCCGGCCGCTCTCGCCCCAGTGCAGCAGCGCCTCTTGGAGCGCGGCCAGGATCACGGCGCTGATCACCCGCAGCTCCAGGTCGTCGGCCGGGCGGCCGGAGCGCTCCGCCAGCACGGCGGTGAGCATCGCGGCGTCCCGTGCGGTGTGCTCCGCGGTGCGGCCCCGGACGGCGGGCACCTCGCGGATCAGCCGGACGCGCTGGACGAGTTCGCCACGGTCATCGGCGGTCATCGCGCGCAGCGCCTCGATGCCGACCTGCCGCACCGACTCGATCACCGGCTCGTCCGCGGGACGGGCCCGGATCCCGTTCTCCAGTACGGCGTCGTACTCGTCCGTGAGCACGATGTCTTCCTTGGCGGGGAAGTAGCGGAAGACCGTGCTCGGGGAGACGTCCGCGGCCGCGGCGATCTGGTCGACGGGGGTCGCGTCGTACCCCTGTTCCTCGAAGAGCCGGTAGGCGGCCCGCCGGATCGCCTGCCGGGTCTGGATCTTCTTCCGCTCCCGCCGCCCGGGCTGCGGCGTCCCGGTCGGTGTGGTGGCAGAGGTGCGTACGGCCATGCGCAGCATTGTCGGGCATCAGGTGTCCCGGAGGCCACGGTCGCGCTCGTGAGCTGAGCAAGCGCCTGAGCAAGCGCCTGAGCAAGTGCTGGGCAAGCGCCTGGGCCGGTGCCGGGCAAGTGCTGGGCAAGTGCTGGGCAAGCGTTGGGCAAGCGCGGGCAAGGGCTGGGCAACCGCTGGGCGACCGGGAACGCCCGTTGTCAGTGGGGCATGTCACGCTGTGCCTATGAATGATTACGCCCGGGAATTGCCAGGAGTGGGCTCCGTGGGCTCTGTGGGTCCCGCGGGCTCCAGGCGCTCCGCCGGTTCCGTTCCGGAGGCTCCGTTGACTCCGTTGGCTCCGAGCGGGGGCCGAGACGGCGGATGGCCGCGACCTCGGCAGGGTCGCGGCCATCGTGGCGCGGAGGGTGGGGGAGGGGTGGCCGTTCGGGGCCGGACCGCCGCCTCAGGCGTGCGAATAGGCCACCAGGGAGATGCCGACGTAGTGCACGACGAACGCCGCCAGGGTGAAGGAGTGGAAGACCTCGTGGAAGCCGAACCACCGCGGTGAGGGGTTGGGGCGCTTGATCCCGTAGATCACGCCGCCCGCGCTGTAGAGCAGCCCGCCGACGATGACCAGTACCAGCACGGCGACCCCGCCGGTGCGCAGGAAGTCGGGCAGGAAGAAGACGGCGGCCCAGCCCATGGCGATGTAGCAGGGGGTGTAGAGCCAGCGTGGAGCGCCGACCCAGAAGACCCGGAAGGCGATCCCGGCCAGTGCGGCCGCCCAGACCGCCCAGAGTAGCGCCTGGCCGCGGGAGCCGGGCATGAGCAGCATCGTCAGTGGCGTATAGGTGCCCGCGATGATCAGGAAGATATTGGCGTGGTCGAGCCGGCGCAGCACGCCGTCGGCCCGCGGCCCCCAATTGCCCCGGTGGTAAAGGGCGCTGACCCCGAAGAGCAGGCAGGCGGTCATGGTGTAGATGGCGCACGCCAGCCGGCCGCGGGGGCTGTCGGCGAGGGCGGTCAGTATGACCCCGGAGAGGAGGACGGCGGGGAACATTCCGGCATGCAGCCAGCCGCGCAGTTTGGGCTTGAGGGGGTCGGCCGCGGCGGCGACCGCCGCGATCGCGGGCGGCGCGGAGGGGGTCTGGCTCTCGGCGGCGTCGGGCGCGGAAGTCATGGCTCAATGCTACCTACGCGACCGTAAGTTACCGATTCGTGGCGGAGTGGTGACGGTCACCAAGGTGCCCTCTGGACAGAAACCCCTCCGGGTCGGATGATCAAATGAGTGCGGTCGGCACCGGATGAGCGGTCACGAAGCATCCGGGTCGCGGCCCCCAAGGGGCAGGCAAACAAAAGAAGCGGATTTCCCGGCAAAACGGGCATAAATTCGTCCACACCCTCATCTAGGAGCGATCGTGGCGCGCGACAACGCGGCTCCCTCTGCCCATCCGACTCGTCACCAGGACCTCATCTCCTGGGTCGACGAGATCGCAGCGCTCACCCAGCCCGACCGGGTCGTCTGGTGTGACGGCTCGGAGGCGGAGTACGAGCGTCTGTGCGAGGAGCTCGTCGACAAGGGCACGTTCAAGAAGCTCGACCCGATCAAGCGCCCCAACTCGTACTACGCCGCCTCCGACCCCTCGGATGTGGCGCGCGTCGAGGACCGCACCTTCATCTGCTCCGAGAAGGAGGCGGACGCCGGCCCGACCAACCACTGGAAGGCCCCCGCCGAGATGCGGGCCATCTTTACCGGTGGAGACAGCGGCGTAGCCGGTGAGCAGGCCATCTTCCGCGGCTCGATGAAGGGCCGGACGATGTACGTCGTCCCGTTCTGCATGGGCCCGCTCGGCTCGCCGCTCTCCGCGATCGGTGTGGAGATCACCGACTCCGCCTACGTCGCGGTCTCGATGCGCACCATGACGCGCATGGGGCAGCCGGTGCTGGACGAGCTCGGCGAGGACGGCTTCTTCGTCAAGGCGGTGCACACCCTCGGCGCCCCGCTGGCCGAGGGTGAGGCCGACGTTCCGTGGCCGTGCAACTCCACCAAGTACATCTCGCACTTCCCCGAGGACCGCGAGATCTGGTCCTACGGCTCGGGCTACGGCGGCAACGCCCTGCTCGGCAAGAAGTGCTACGCGCTGCGTATCGCCTCCGTCATGGCGCGTGACGAGGGCTGGCTCGCCGAGCACATGCTGATCCTCAAGCTCACCCCGCCGCAGGGCGAGGCCAAGTACGTCGCCGCCGCCTTCCCGTCCGCCTGCGGCAAGACCAACCTCGCGATGCTGGAGCCCACGATCTCCGGCTGGACCGTCGAGACCATCGGCGACGACATCGCCTGGATGCGCTTCGGTGAGGACGGCCGCCTCTACGCCATCAACCCCGAGGCCGGATTCTTCGGTGTCGCGCCCGGCACCGGCGAGCACACCAACGCCAACGCCATGAAGACGATGTGGGGCAACTCCGTCTTCACCAACGTCGCGCTCACCGACGACGGCGACGTCTGGTGGGAGGGCATGACGGAGGAGAAGCCCGCTCACCTGACCGACTGGAAGGGCAACGACTGGACCCCGGAGTCCGCAACCCCGGCGGCCCACCCCAACGCCCGCTTCACCGTCCCGGCCGGCCAGTGCCCGATCATCGCGCCGGAGTGGGAAGACCCCAAGGGCGTGCCGATCTCGGCGATCCTCTTCGGCGGCCGCCGCGCCAGCGCCGTACCGCTGGTGACCGAGTCGCTGACCTGGCAGCACGGCGTCTTCCTCGGCGCCAACGTCGCCAGCGAGAAGACCGCGGCGGCCGAGGGCAAGGTCGGCGAGCTGCGCCGCGACCCGTTCGCCATGCTGCCGTTCTGCGGCTACAACATGGGCGACTACATGGGCCACTGGGTCAAGGTCGGTGCTGACAAGGACCAGTCCAAGCTGCCGAAGATCTACTACGTCAACTGGTTCCGCAAGGACGACCAGGGCCGCTTCGTCTGGCCCGGCTTCGGCGAGAACGGCCGGGTGCTCAAGTGGATCGTCGAGCGCCTGGACGGCAAGGCCGAGGGCGTCGAGACCCCCATCGGTGTGCTGCCCACGAAGGACGCGCTGGACACCAACGGCCTGGACCTCGACGACGCCGACCTCGACTTCCTGCTCACCGTCGACAAGGACGTGTGGCGCGAGGAGGCGGCGCTGATCCCCGAGCACCTCAACACCTTCGGTGACCACACGCCGAAGGAGCTGTGGGACGAGTACCGCGCACTGGTCCAGCGGCTCGGCTAGTCGCCGCACCAGCCGTCGCGCGACTCCGCCCGGCCGGGGCCCCGCACCTCGCGTGCGGGGCCCCGGCCCGTTGGTCGCCCGCCCCCGGGTCCGCCGAAGAAAGGCCGTCCGGATGCGCCGGTGGAGTGACGCCGGGGCCGGGGCCAGGGGCAGGGTCGGGGCAGAGAGAGGCGGGGAGAGAGGGGCAGGGCGGGGGCGGCCGAAGAGGCGCCGGTCCGTCCGTCCCGCGCGCGGCTCAGGCCGTGGCGAGATCCCGGTCTCGACGCGGTGCGGCGTGTGCCTCCATCCGCTCCGCGGCCAGGGCCATCGCCGCGGTGTCACCCCGGGAGGTGGCGACCGCCAGGGCGTTCCCGGCGAGGGTGTGGGCACGCTGCTGCAGGGCCTCGGGCCGGGACGGGCTGCCGCTGTCGGAGGGCTCGGCGCGCCGCGGATAGTGGCCGCCGCTCAGCCGCGCGACCTGCTCGGCGATGCGCTTCGCCGCGGCGGACAGGGCGGCACCGTCCAGCGCTGCCCCGTCCGGCGCGGCACCGTCCGGTGCGCCGCCGTCCCGTGTCGCCAGGGCGTGCAGTTCGTCGGTGACGGTGAGCAGGGCGGTCAGCTGTCCGGCGAGCCGGATCTCCAACTCCTCCTCGCGGGAGCGGTGTGGGATCTCCGGGGCGGCGGCCATGGTGTGGACCGACTTGGTGCGGATCGGTTCGTACATGGGACGGCCTCCTGATAAGCGGCTAGGAGACCATCCTAGCTTAGACAGTGTCTAAAGTTATGATCCGTATAGAAATTGCTCCGGCTCAGCACTGTCCGTAACCGTCGAGGAAGGAACCGATCCGGGTGACGGCATCCGTCAGTTCGTCCTTGCTGGGCAGCGTGACCAGGCGGAAGTGATCCGGCTCCGGCCAGTTGAAGCCCGTGCCGTGCACGATCATGATCTTCTCGGCGCGCAGCAGATCGAGCACCATCTGCCGGTCGTCCTTGACCTTGTAGACCTTGGGGTCCAGCCGGGGGAAGGCGTACAGCGCGCCCTTCGGCTTGACGCAGCTGACGCCGGGGATCTGCGTCAGCAGCTCGTACGCCGTATCGCGCTGCTCCAGCAGTCGGCCGCCGGGCAGTACCAGTTCGTTGATCGACTGACGGCCTCCGAGGGCCGTGGCGACCGCGTGCTGGGCCGGCATATTGGCGCACAGCCGCATATTGGCGAGGATCGTCAGCCCCTCGATGTACGAGGCGGCGTGCGCCTTCGGGCCGCAGACCGCCATCCAGCCGCTGCGGTAGCCCGCCACCCGGTACGACTTCGACAGCCCGTTGAAGGTCAGGGTCAGCAGGTCCGGGGCGAGCGAGGCGAAGGGGGTGTGGGTGACACCGTCGTAGAGGATCTTGTCGTAGATCTCGTCGGCGCAGACGATCAGGTTGTGCCGCCGGGCGATCTCCGCGATGCCCCGCAGCAGCTCGTCGTCGTAAACGGCACCCGTGGGGTTGTTGGGGTTGATGACGACGATGGCCTTGGTGCGGTCGGTGACCTTGCGCTCGATATCGGCGAGGTCCGGCATCCAGTCGGCCTGCTCGTCACAGCGGTAGTGCACGGCCGTACCGCCGGAGAGCGATACGGACGCCGTCCACAGCGGGTAGTCCGGGGCCGGGACCAGCACCTCGTCGCCGTCGTCCAGCAGCGCCTGCATCGACATCTGAATGAGCTCGGAGACGCCGTTGCCGAGGTAGATGTCGTCGACCGAGAGCTCGATGCCCTTGGTCTGGTAGTGCTGCATCACCGCACGACGGGCGGAGAGCAGGCCCTTCGCGTCGCCGTAGCCGTGTGCCGTACCGACCGAGCGGAGGATGTCCTCCAGGATCTCGGGCGGGCACTCGAAGCCGAACGCCGCCGGGTTGCCGGTGTTGAGCTTGAGGATGCGGTGACCCGCCGCCTCCAGCCGCATGGCCTCCTCGAGCACCGGGCCACGAATTTCGTAGCAGACGTTGGCGAGCTTCGTTGACTGGATCACCTGCATGTCCGCCACCTTACGGCTGCGTAACGCCCCCCGCCCGGTGTTTTTCCCCACGTTGGTCAGCGGACGGTGTGGGGTGCGGCACGCAAAGTGACGCTCTGTGGCCGGTCGGCTGGGCGGCCGAAGCGGGGCGGCCAGGGGCGGCTGGGTGGCCGGTCGGAGGGCTGGAGGGCGGAGGGCGGAGGGCTGGAGGTTGGTGGGCGAAGGGGTGGACGACGGAGGGGCTGGAGGGGCTGGAGGGGCGGAGGTTGGTCGGGAGGGCGGCCGGTCGGGCCGACGCGGGCGGACGGCCGGACGGGCCGACCGGTGCGGTGCCGCACTCGTGGGCACCACGGATTTCACGGGTGACCGGCGGGCAGGCGCGCGGATCGGTACGCTCCGGACGCATGGCCACTTCGGCGGATTTACCCCCGCTCGCGGCTTCCTCAGCCGTGCCGCCCGCGACCTCATCGCACGCATCACACGCATCACACGCATCACACGCGTCACACACGTCACACGCGTCACACACGTCGCATGCGTCGCACGCTCCCTTTGCACTGCTCAATGACGAACCGGTGGCCGAGCCCGGCGCGGATCTGCTCGGCGCCGGCCGCGCCGCCCGCCAGCTCGCCGGTCTGCTGGTCGCCTCCCGCCACTCCACCCCCTTCACGCTCGCCGTCGACGCCGGCTGGGGGATGGGCAAGAGCAGCCTGATGCGGTTGGTCGACGCGGAGCTGGCGCACGCCCCCGAGGTGCACACCGTCTGGTACAACGCCTGGACCTCGCAGGGCGCCGATGCACTGGAAGGACTGATCAAGTCCGTGCTGATGCGGTTCGACCGGCGGGTGCTGCGGCGCGCACTGCAGCGGATCTCCGAGCGGCGCGCGCTGCTCCGGGCCGTACGGGCGGTGACGACGGTCGCCGCCGGGCCGCTGGGGGCGGCCGGTCTGGTCGACGAACTGTGGAAGACCCTGTCCGTCAACTCCCAGGCACGCAACGAGATGCGCGGTGCGATCGGCGAGCTGGTGCAGGAGTGGTCGCAGACCGACGGCTTCCGGCCACGCCGGCTGCTGGTCGTCTTCATCGACGACCTCGACCGCTGCTCGGAGGAGAGCGTGCTCGCGGTCTGCGAGGCGGTGAAGGTCTATCTGGACGTGCCGGGTCTGGAGTTCGTCATCGGATGCGACCGTTCGGCGCTGGCGCCCAACGGGCTGTTGCGCGATCTGTCCCCCGCCGCTTCGGCCTTCATGGAAAAGATCTTTCAGACGAGTTACCGCATCCCGGTGGCGGACCAGCAGGGCGTCCGGGAGTACATCCGGCGGTGCGCCCGGACCGTCGGGATCGAGCAACTGCTGGACGAGCGGCTGACCACGCTCCTCGCGGAGCGCTCGGCCCGTAACCCCCGGCGCATCAAGCGTCTGGTGAACGGCTTTGTGCTGGAGGCGACACTCAACCCCATGTGGGACGACTTCCCGCCCGAGGCGGTGGTCAGGACGTTGCTTCTGCAGTACTTCTACCCCGACTTCTACCGGATGGTGGCCGGGGCCGCCGGCTCCGGCACCGGCGATGTGATCGCCGAGTTCCGCACCTACCGGCAGGTGCGCCGGCTGCTGCGGGCCCCCGGCCCAGTCCCCGTGGCGGAGCTGCCGGTGGTGACCCGTTTCCTGCGGGAGCACGACCTGCCGGAACAGGACATGGACCGCCGCGGCGAGGCGCTGAGCCGGCTGGAGCGCCAACTGCCCAGCGATTTCCCGGACATGGTGAGCGACCAGGAGTTCACCTCGCTGATCGACGGCCTGGTGGCGCTGCCCCGGTCCGAGGAACTGCTGCTCCGCTTGCGTGCGGGGGTCGCGCTCCCGGCCGCGGTGCAGCCGGAGCCCGCCGCCGCGTACCTCCGGCCGCTCCCGGCCCCGGCGCAGTCACCGGTACAGGCGTACGGCGCGGTGCCGACGGCGCAGACCGGGGCGACCCGGGTGCACGGCGCGCTGTTGCGAGGCGTGCACATCCTGTGGGTGGACGACCACCCGCGGAACAACGACTCCCTGGTCAGCGCGTTCAGGGCGGCGGGCGCGGTGGTGCGGATCGCCGAGGATTCCGGCTCCGCGGACGCGGCCCTCGCCGTCGAGCCGCCGACGATGATCGTCTCCGATATCGACCGGGGCGGAAATCCGCGGGAGGGCCTGGAGTACCTCGCACGTCTGCGCCGCGACGGCCGCTACGCCGGCCCGGTCATCTTCTATGCGGGCCGCGTCACCCCGGAACGCAAGGCGGTGGCACGGGAGCTGGGCGCACAGCTGACGAGCAGCGGGACCGAGATCGAGCGGCTGGTCGTGCGCGCGGCCGAGGCGGATCGGCCGCCGGGACCAGGGTCTGCCTAGACCCAGACCCAGGCCCAGACCCAGGCCCAGACCCAGGCCCAGGTCTAGGCCTGGGCGAACGGGCCTTCGGCCGTGAAGCGGCGCAGGTGGTGGGCGAATGTCTCGGCCTCACCGGGCGGCCATGAGGACAGGCTCGTCATGATGTGGGCGGCCAGGCGTCTCCGCAGCTCTGCCACTGCGGAGCGGCCCTGCTCGGTGAGGACGAGCAGGTGCGCGCGCCGGTCGGTGGGGTCAGGCTCACGGCGGATCAGGCCGGCGGCCTCCAGCCGAGAGGCCCGGCGGGTCACGCCGGAGCGATCGACTCCGGCGTCGGGCGCCAGGTCGGCGGCGCTGCGGGGCCCGGTCCGGGCCAGCGCGCTGAGTACCGGGTACGTCAATTCGTCCACCGCCTCGCCCATGCCCTCGGTGAGCTGCTGGTGCAGCTGCGCGCGAGTGGTGCGCCTGAGCAGGAGGCCCAGTGCGTCGGCGATCTCATGTCCTACCTCGTTCTCCACGCTCGCCTCGTTCTCCACGTTCGCCTCGTCCGCCTCGTTCTCCGCGTTCTCCATGGCACAAGAATAGCGTGCGTCGCGCACGCATCCCCTGCTACAGTGAAGGAGATGCGTGCGCGACGCACGCACCTCTCTTCCTCTGAAAGGAACTCCCATGACCGGCATCGGCATCGAGGCCGCCCTGAACGACCTGCTCTTCAACGGTGACATCACCCTGCAGGAGGCTGCCGACCGTCACTTCGCCCCGGAGTACCGCCAGCGCACGGATGGCCAGTGGGCCGACCGCACCGAGTTCCTTGCGCACCTCGCCCATGTGCGCACCCTCGTCGCCGGGGGGTATATCGAGGTGCACGAAGAGCTGTACAGCGGCAGCAAGTACGCCGATCGGCACACCGCCCACATCACGAAGAAGGACGGCTCCACCGTGCGCATGGAGGTCTACGTGTTCGCCGACCTCGCGCCCGACGGCCGGTTCAGCCGCATCGAGGAGACCACCCTGATGCTCCAGGGCTCCGACGCCGATCGCGGCCTCGGCAGCGCCCGCTAGGGAGGTGCCCCGGGGTGTGACACGCGATCCTTGGGCCGCGCTCCTGTCGGTCCTCCCGCTCCCCCTCCCCTCCTCGCCCCTCCTGTGGTCCTCCCCGCCCCTCCCGGCCCTGTCCGCCCTGGTGGGGCGGGTGCAACGGTGGGGATCGATCACGGAAGCTCGCTCGGGTGGCACCGTTTGAATGATGAAAAGAGCGGGGCGGTAGCATATGAGCACCGCCTAGCTCGAAAGATAAGCCTGTGACTGTCAATGACGACTCGTTCACCAACTGGAAAAACCGCGAAGAGATCGCGGAGTCGATGATCCCGATCATCGGGAAGCTGCACCGGGAGCGGGACGTCACAGTCCTGCTGCACAGCCGCTCCTTGGTGAACAAGTCGGTGGTCAGCATCCTCAAGACCCACCGGTTCGCCCGGCAGATCGCCGGTGCGGAACTCTCGGTCACCGAGACGCTGCCGTTCCTGCAGGCACTCACCTCGCTCGATCTCGGCCCGTCCCAGATCGACATCGCCCTGCTCGCCGAGACGTACCGGACCGATGACCGCGGTCTGTCGGTGGAGGAGTTCACCGCCGAGGCCGTCGCCGGTGCCACCGGTGCCGACAAGATCGAGCGCCGCGAGCCGCGCGATGTCGTCCTCTACGGGTTCGGCCGCATCGGCCGCCTCGTCGCCCGCCTGCTCATCGAGAAGGCCGGTTCCGGCAACGGTCTGCGGCTGCGCGCCATCGTCGTCCGCCAGGGCGGTGAGCAGGACATCGTCAAGCGTGCCTCGCTGCTGCGCCGCGACTCCATCCACGGGCAGTTCCAGGGCACGATCACCGTTGACGAGGCGAACAGCACGATCATCGCCAACGGCAACGAGATCAAGGTGATCTACGCCAACGACCCCTCGGAGGTCGACTACACGGCGTACGGCATCAAGAGCGCCATCCTCATCGACAACACCGGCAAGTGGCGCGACCGCGAGGGCCTGTCGACGCACCTCCGCCCCGGCATCGACAAGGTCGTCCTGACCGCGCCGGGCAAGGGCGACGTCCCCAACATCGTGCACGGCGTCAACCACGACACGATCAAGCCGGACGAGCAGATCCTGTCCTGCGCGTCCTGCACCACCAACGCGATCGTCCCGCCGCTGAAGGCGATGGCGGACGAGTACGGCGTGCTGCGCGGCCACGTGGAGACCGTCCACTCGTTCACCAACGACCAGAACCTGCTGGACAATTACCACAAGGCCGACCGTCGCGGCCGCTCGGCGCCGCTCAACATGGTGATCACCGAGACCGGCGCCGCCTCCGCCGTGGCCAAGGCGCTGCCCGAACTCACGGCCCCGATCACCGGCAGCTCGATCCGGGTCCCGGTGCCGGACGTCTCGATCGCGATCCTCAGCCTGCGGCTCGGCCGTGAGACCAGCCGCGAGGAGGTCCTCGACTACCTCCGCGACGTGTCGCTGACCTCGCCGCTCAAGCGCCAGATCGACTTCACCACGGCGCCCGACGCGGTGTCGAGCGACTTCATGGGCTCGCGCCACGCCTCGATCGTCGACGCCGGCGCCACCAAGGTCGACGGCGACAACGCGATCCTCTACCTCTGGTACGACAACGAGTTCGGCTACTCCTGCCAGGTCATCCGCGTCGTCCAGCACGTCTCCGGGGTGGAGTACCCGAGCTACCCGGCCCCGGCGGTCTGATCCGGCGGTCTGATCCGGGGACTGCCCGGTCCGCCGGCCCTTCCACCGCCCGTCGGCGGCGGAAGGGACCGGCGACGGGGGGCACTTCCGGTTCCGCGCGCTGTTCTGCGCGACGGTTGCTACCGGTTCCGCGCGCTGTTCTGCGTGACGGTTGCTTCCCGTCCCGTGTGCTGTTCTGCGAGACTGTCGCTTCCGGTTCCGAGTGCTGTTCCGCGAGAAGGTCGCTTCCTCCAGTCGCCCGATCGCCCACCCGGCGTCGGATGGCACCCGTCCGGTCAGTACTGCTGCCCTTTCGTACCTTGCCTCGGTGAATCCCCGGCACGTATCCAGAGAGGGTTGACGAACCAGCGGCGGAAGAGGGGCTCCCGTGCACCATCACGAGCAGGTCGGACATGCCGGGGCGGGCAGCAGCCGTACCGCGGCACACAAGCCCGCATCCGCCCCGCCCGCACAGCCGCGTGGCCTGCTCGGTCTGCAGGCCGGTGCGGGTAACGCCGCGGTCGTTCAGATGCTCCGTCAGGCCGGCCACCCCGGGGCCCAGGAGCAGCATCGGCACGGCGCCGGACGCGGCCACCGGCACGAGCCGGCACCGCAGCCCGCGGTGCAGCGCTCCGCCGTCCACGATGTGCTGCGCACGCCCGGCCGGCCGCTGGACGAGGTCACCCGTGCCGATATGGAAGCGCGTCTGGGCGCGGACTTCTCCGACGTCCGTATCCACAGCGACGCCGCCGCCAAGGCCTCGGCCGCCGAAGTCGGTGCCCACGCCTACACCAGCGGCAGTCACGTCGTCATCGGCGACGGCGGTGCGGACCAGCACACCCTGGCCCATGAGCTCACCCACGTCATCCAGCAGCGCCAAGGCCCCGTCGCCGGCGCCGACAACGGCAACGGGCTGAAGGTCTCCGACCCGTCCGACCGCTTCGAACGCGAAGCCGAGGCGAATGCCAGTCGGGCCATGGCTGCCGGCCCCCAGGCCGCCCGGAACCTGCAACGCCGCGTGGCGTCTCCCCACGTGCCCGCCGCCCTCCACGCCGTGCAGCGCGCCTACGACCACGACAACCCGGCAAACCCTCAAAACGTGATGACAACCGAGCATTGGGAACGTCAAGCGGGGATCATGGGCGCCGACGGCAAGGCCACCAAAGAGACGGCCACCGCCAAAGTGAGCCTCACCAACGCGGCCAAGAAGAACAAGAAGGCCAAGGCGGGGAAGGGGCGCACGATGGACGAAATCGTCAAGACCGTCGGCCCGGACCTCTTGCGTCAGCTGCAGGGCAAGCCGGAGACGGCCGGGAAGCTCGATCTGTACAGGTCAATGAGCCTCGAAGAGGCGATGGGCATCATGGAGTACTGGGGCAGCCCCGCACAGGCGGCCGCCCTGAAGTACGTGGCGGATGGCGACGGCTCGGCCAAGGAGTTCAAGACCGACCACAAAGGCATGACCATCGGTGCCCACCTCGGCGACCGGGCCCAGGCCGACGCGTACCACAACATGGGGGGCGAGGCGTATCAGGTCATGCTGAAGTTCACGCTGAAGCCCGGTGCGCACGAACTTCTCTTCCACCCGCAGCACATGGCCCTCGGGCCCTCCTACAACAGCGAATTGATCCGCAAGGCACATGGCGGCGACTATCAGAACGCCAACGCGAACGAAGGCGCGCTGCCCGGCTATATCGGCGTGAAGGCGGAAGAGAACGAGCCGTTCAGCATGGCTGTCGCGCAGGGAGCCAAAAGCAAGAAGGGCAGAGAAGCCGGCCCGAGCCAGCTGCTGTTTCAGTTGTTCATCGCGGATGTGAGCATCGTGGGCAACAAGTCGGGGGCACCCCTGCCGGGTGAAGCCGTAGCAGCCGTGTAACCACGAACTGCCGTGGAGTCGGCTTCGGTTGCCGATGCCGGACGTTCACCTTGTTCCGGCCCGGCGACGCGTGAGCCCCGGCCCGGCGGCGTCTCGGCCCGAGTCTCAGCCCCGGCCGGTCGCCGTGCGCCGTACCGCCCGTCCCGCCAGGACATCCGTCCGCCGGCCGTCCTCGATCACGAACCGGCCGTCGATGAGCACCTGCGGGATGCCGGTGGGCAGGGTGCGCGGGGCGTCGAAGGTGGAGCCGGCGGCGACCGTTTCGGGGTCGAAGAGGACGAGGTCGGCGCGGTAGCCCTCATGGACGAGGCCGCGGTCGGTCAGCCGCAGGCGGGCGGCCGGGCGGCCGGTCAGATGGGCGACGCACTCCTCCAGGGACAGCACTCCCAGCTCGCGGACGTACCTGCCGAGGTACTGGGGGAAGGTCCCGTAGGCGCGCGGATGCGGTTTGAGGCCCTGGAGGATGCCGTCGCTGCCGCCGGTGTGCACCCGGTGGCGCATGATCCGGCGGACGTTCTCCTCGTGGCCGATGTGCTGCAGGATCGTCGAGCCCAGGCGGTCGTCGGTCAGGAGACGCCGGGCGGTCACCCACGGCTCCTCGCCGCGCTCCGCCGCGCTGCGGGCAAGGGTCTTGCCGACATAGCCGGTCAGAGCGGGGTCCGCGACACCGGAGATCTCGATGGTGTCCCAGTCGATGGGCACCCCGTGACAGCCGTCCGCCCCTTCCACCTCCATGACCCGGCGGATCCGCTCGGCCGTCGCCTCGTCGCGGAGGCGGGAAAGGATCGCCTCGGGACCGCCCTCGCTCGCCCAGCTCGGCAGCATCGCGACCAGGGTCGTACAGCCGGGGGTGTAGGGGTAGGTGTCGAGGGTGATGTCCGCGCCCGTGTCCAGCGCCCTGTCCAGGAGCGAGAGCAGCTCGGGCGCGCGGCCCTCGTTGACGCCGAAGTTCATGGTGGCGTGCGCCAGATGCAGCGCACAGCCGGCCTCGCGGGTGAGCGCCACCATCTCCTCGTACGCCTGGAGGGCGCCCGCCCCGTAGGAGCGGTGGTGCGGGCAGTAGTAGCCGTCGTAGCGGGCCACCACCCGGCACAGTTCGGTGAGTTCCGCGTCGGAGGCGTACATGCCGGGGGTGTAGGTCAGGCCGGAGGACAGGCCCACCGCGCCCTGCTCCAGGCCCTCGGCGACCAGCTGTTTCATCCGCGTCAGCTCGTCGGCGGTGGCGGCGCGGTCGTCCCAGCCGAGGGCGAGCATCCGGACGGTGCCCTGCGGGACGAGGTAGGCGGCGTTGACGGCGATGCCGTTGCCGTCGAAGCCGTGGTCGAGGCGGTCGAGGTAGCCGCCGACCGTACGCCAGGTGAAGTCGACGGAGGTGTCCCCGGGGCCTCCGCCGTTCCAGCCGGTGATCTGGGTGCGCACCTCGGCGAGGGTCCGGTCGTCGACCGGCGCGTACGACAGGCCGTCCTGGCCGAGGACTTCGAGGGTGACGCCCTGGGCGGCCTTCGCCTCGTGCGCCGGGTCACGCAGCAGCGCGAGATCGCTGTGCGCGTGCATATCGATGAAGCCGGGGGAGAGGGCGAGGCCCTGGCCGTCCACCACGCGGGCGGCGCCCGGGCGCGGGCCGCCGTCCGTCTCGCGGTGGATCACGGCGATCCGGCCGCCGGTCAGGGCGACATCGGCGCGGTAGGACGGACCGCCGGACCCGTCGATGACACGGACGTCGCGGAGCACGGTGTCCATGGGTGGGACCGCCTTTCTCGGTGCCTGGGCGTGGTCCCGGCGCCTGAGGTGTGCCTCGGGTGCCCGAGGCGTGTCTCGCTGCTTGAGGCGTGTCTCGGTGCCGGGGTGGGGGGCCGGCGGCGCGCGCCGCGGGGGATCGGCGCGCACCGCCGGGGTCGGGAGGGGGCCGCCGGGGTCGGGAGGGGCCGGTGATCCCTGGCCCCCAGGTCTCCTAGAAGAAGGTGCGGATGAACTCGGTGACCGTGCCGTCCTGCTCGACCAGAGGGATCAGCTGCCACTTGTCGAAGGAGGTACAGGGGTGCGACAGGCCCAGCCCGACCCAGTCACCGACCTCCAGGTCGCCGGCCCGCTCGGTGCGGACCCAGGCGTGCTGGTCGGACAGCCCGGTGACGGTGACGCCGTCCGCCGGCCGCAGGGTGCCGTCCCGGCCGGACCGTACGACCTGGGCCTGCGGCAGATGCAGGTCGTACGCCGCATCGCGCTTGCCCGCGTTGAGAAACGCCTGCTCGGGCGTGGGACGGGAGACGACCTGCGCCCAGAGGCGGAAGGCGGGCTGCAGGGCGCCTTCCTCCGGGATGCGCTGGAAGGGGGTGACGTTGCGGTAGTGGCCGTCGTCGTGCGAGACATAGGCGCCCGAGCGCAGCAGCTTGAGGGGCGGGGCGGTCAGCTCGGGGATCTCGGCGAAGACCTCGGCCACCGCATCGAACCAGGCGCTGCCGCCGGCGCTGATGACGATCTGGTCGAGGTCGGCGAACCGGCCCGCCGTGTCGAACGCCACGGCCAGCGCGACCAGTCGGCGCAGCCAGGCGGACACCCGCTCGGGGGTGGCGTCGGGCACCTCGCCCTCGTAGCCGGCGACGCCGACCAGGCGGAGGGTGTCCACGCCTGCGATGGCGTCGGCGAGTTCGAGGCATTCGGTCTCGGTCCGCACGCCGGTACGCGCGCCCTCGCCGGCGCCGAGCTCCACGACGACATCCACGGGGCGGGTGGCGCCGGCCTCGCGCAATGCGGTGTCCATCAGCTCGATGCCGCGCAGCGAGTCGACGTAGCACACGAAGCGGAAGCCGGGGTCGGCGGCGAGCTCACCGGCGAGCCAGCGCAGCGCGGCCGCGTCCACGAGCTCATTCGCCAGGAAGATCCGCTGGATGCCGTAGTGGCGGTAGACGCGGGCCTGGTGGGGGACGGCGGCGGTGATGCCCCAGGCGCCGTGCTCCAGCTGGCGGGCGAAGAGCTGCGGCGCCATGCAGGTCTTGCCGTGCGGGGCGAAGGCCAGGCCGTGCCGGGCGGCGTAGGTCTCCATCAGGGCCAGGTTGTGGGCGACCGACTCGGCGGAGAGGGCGAGGACAGGGGTGGTGAACCCATCGCGGAAGAGGTTGCGGCGCTCGGCGGCGAGCCGGCCGACGGTCCGGCCCTCGGCGTCCGGGGGGAGCGCCTTGAAGCGGTGATCGACCCGCTCGTCCGCGAGTTCCTTGAGTCCCTGCGCGAGCCGTTCACCGGCCATGGGGCCTCCTTGAAAGTCCTCGTTGCACTATCTGCAACACTCATTGCGCATATCGCTGACCGCTGTCTAACATCCGAGCCATCGCCCGGTCAACGGTGGGAAACGCGGCGGGAAGCGGCGGGAAACGGTCGGCACACCGTGCCGCACACGGCCGGAACCCGGTGCGGTACACGGCCGATACCCGGTGCGCCACACAGCCGGAAACCGGTCCGCGCAGGCACCACAGCGAAGGAGCGAAACCGATCGTGACCAGGCCCGCGAACGCCGGCGACACTCCCGTTCCGGAGGGCGCCCCGGTTCCGGAGGGCGTCCCGGTTCCGGAGGGCACCCCGGTCCCGGACGGCGCACCTGCCCTGGGCGGCACCCTTGTCCCGGACGGCACGCCCGTCCCGGACGTCGACGTCGTCTGCCTCGGCGAGTCCATGGTCACCTTCCTGCCGCAGCTGCCCGGCCGGCTCGCCGACGTACCCTCCTTCGACCGCGCCATCGGCGGTGCCGAGTCCAACGTCGCCTGCACCCTCGCCCGCACCGGCCACACCGCACGCTGGATCTCCCGGGTCGGTACCGACGGCTTCGGCGACCACCTCCTGGCGGCCATCGCCGGCTGCGGCGTCGATGTCACCCACGTCCGGCGCGACCCGTTGCGCCCCACCGGCATCTACTTCCGCACCGCGGGCGACCGCGCAACCGACACCCACGAGGTCGCCTACTACCGTGCCGGTTCCGCCGCCTCCGCCATGACGGCCGCGCACCTGGACCTGGACGCGGTCCACTCCGGCCGGATCCTGCACCTGTCCGGCATCACGGCGGCGCTGTCCGAGGACTGCCTCGGCCTGATGCGTGAGCTGACCGCCCGCCGCCCGGGGCGGCCGCTGCTCTCGTTCGACGTCAACTACCGGCCGGGGCTGTGGCGGGAGCGGTCACCGGCGCAGGAGCTGCTCGAACTGGCGCGGGGCGCCGACCTGGTCTTCGTGGGCGACGACGAGGCCCGGGACGCATGGGGCCTGCACGGGGCACGGGCCATCAGCGCGGCGCTGCCGGAACCGGACCTCCTGGTCGTCAAGCAGGGCAAGGGCGGAGCCACCGTCTTCCAGCGCACCACCAAGACGTCCGGGCGCGGCGACGACGCCGCCGGCACCGCGACCGGCGGGCGCGGCGACGACGCCGGCGGCACCGCGACCGACGGGCTCTATGACGACGCCGGCGGCACCGCCACCTTCGTCCCCTCCCTGGACGTCGACCTCGTGGCGGCCACCGGCGCCGGAGACGCCTTCGCCGCCGGATTCCTCTCCGCCACCCTTCGCGCTCTTCCCGTCCGCACCCGCATCCGCCACGGCCACCTGTGGGCCGCCGCCGCCCTCACCGCCCCCGGCGATCTCGCGACCCCGCCCGGCCGCGCGCACGCCGACCGCCTGGCGGACCTCGACGACGCGGCCTGGGGGAGACTGCACCTCGGCCCCGGCTGGACCGCAGCCGAAACATCCGGCAGCAGGGTCGAAGCATCCGGACGGAGGGCCGACGCCTCCGGCCGCAGGGCCGACGAGGAGGTAGGTACGCGGTGAACGAGCAAAGCGAGGCACCAGCATGAACGAGGCACCAGCATGAGTGAGCGGAGCGAGCGCATCATCGAAGGGCGCGGGCCGAGCGCATCCGAAGCCGAGCGAAGCGAGGTTCCGGCATGAGCCAGACCGTCGACCGAGCGCTGAGCATCCTGCCGCTGCTCGCCGAGGGACCCGCCGACCTGGGACAGGTCGCCGACCGGCTCGGTGTCCACAAGTCCACGGCCCTCCGGCTCCTGCGCACCCTCCACGAACACGGCTTCGTCTACCGCCAGTCCGACCAGCGCTACCGCCTCGGAGCCCGGCTCTTCGCCCTCGCCCAGCAGGCCGTCGAAAACCTCGACGTACGCGAGATCGCCCACCCCCACCTCGTCGAACTCAACGAGAAATGCGGACACACCGTCCACCTCGCGGTCTACGAGGAGAACGAGGTCCTCTACATCGACAAGGTCGAGAGCCGCTACCCGGTCCGGATGTACTCCCGGATCGGCAAGCCCGTCGCGATCACCGTCGCCGCGGTCGCCAAACTGCTCCTCGCCGACCTGCCCGAACCCGAGCGCCGCGCCCTCGCGCAGAAGCTCGACTACCCCCTCTACACGTCCCGTTCGACTCCCCACGCCACGGCCTTCCTGGCCGAACTGGCCAAGGTCGGCGAACAGGGCTGGGCCACCGACCTCGGTGGCCACGAGGAGTCCATCAACTGCGTCGCGGCCCCCATCCGAGGTGCGGACGGGCGCCTGGTCGCCGCCATGTCGGTCTCCGCACCGAATGTCGTCGTCACCGCCGAGGAACTCCTCACGCTGCTCCCGCTGGTACGCCGCACCGCCGACGCCATCAGCCGGGAGTACTCCGGAACCGCCATTCCCCAGTAACGACTGGGCCGTGACTCTGGCCCCGTAACCGCTGGGCCCGTGACTCTGGCCCCGTAACCACTGGTCCCGTAACCACCGGCCCCGTAACCACTGGTCCCGTAACCACTGGTCCCGTAACCACCGGCCCCGTACAGGAAGCCTGAATCCCATGACCGAGAAGACCGCACTCACCCCGGCCACCCACACCACCCCGCCCGCGAAGTTCTCCCACGGCGTCAAGAAGGGCAACATCCTCCAGGTCGCGGGCCAGGTCGGCTTCCTCCCCGCCGTCGAGGGCCAGGCCCCCACCCCGGCCGGCCCCACCCTGCGCGAGCAGACCCTGCAGACCCTCGCCAACGTCCAGGCCATCCTCGAAGAGGGCGGCGCCGGTTGGGACGACGCGATGATGATCCGCGTCTACCTCACCGACGTGGCGCACTTCGCCGAGATGAACGAGATCTACAACGCCTACTTCGAGGAGCAGGGCCTCAAGGAGGCCCCCGCCGCCCGCACCACCGTCTACGTCGGACTGCCCAAGGGGCTCCTGATCGAGATCGACGCCCTCGCCGTCCTGAGCTGAGCCGCCCCCTGTGCCTTTAGTGAGCCACCCGCTGTGCCTTTAGTGCATCCGCTAGTACATCCGCACCATCTGCCGCACGGCAGGGCACCCCGCACCGACGGGGCGCCCTGCCGCGGTCCCCCCTACCTGGAAATCCTCTGCCTGCCAACGGAGTTCCCCCATGTACCTCGCCGCCACGACCGCCGCCCCGGCCACCCCGCCACCACCACCCCACACCGGTGGACTGATCGCCCTGATACCGGGCACCGCGGGGCTTCTGACGGTCGCCGCCCTGGGCATCGCCCTGCTCCTCGTCCTGATCATCAAGGTCCGGCTGCAGCCGTTCGTCGCGCTGCTGACGGTCTCCATCGCGGTGGGCCTGGCCGCCGGGCTCTCCGTCACCGAACTCTTCGGCACGGTCCAGAAATCCGACGCCGTCTCGATGATCGAGACCGGTATGGGCGGCATCCTCGGGCACGTCGCCATCATCATCGGCCTGGGCACCATGCTCGGCGCGATCCTCGAAGTCTCCGGCGGAGCCGAGGTGCTGAGCTCCCGGCTGCTCCGCCTCTTCGGCGAAAAGCGCGAACCGCTCGCCATGGGCCTGACCGGTCTGATCTTCGGCATCCCGGTCTTCTTCGACGTCGGCATCTTCGTCCTCGCCCCGATCGTCTACGCGGCAGCGAAGCGCACCCAAGCACCCGACAAGCTTGGTGCAGGGGGGACCCCCACCGGCAAGTCGATCCTCCTCTACTGCATGCCGCTCCTCGCGGGCCTGTCCATGACCCACGCCTTCCTGCCGCCGCACCCCGGCCCGGTCGCCGCCGCCGGCCTCTTCAAGGTCGACCTCGGCTGGATCATCCTCATGGGCATCCTCTGCGGCATCCCGGCGGTGCTCGCCGCCTGGGGCTACGCGGCCTGGATCGGCAAGCGGCTCTTCGTCCCCGTCCCCCAGGACATGGTCGAGGCGGCGGAGGAGGCCAAGGCCGCGGTCACCGCGGAGAAAGCCGCGGCCGGCGTCAGGCCCGACGAGGCGCCGGTCCCCCTCGCCACCGTCCTCACCATCATCGGCACGCCGCTGCTCCTCATCCTCCTGGCGACCTTCTCCTCCATCGCCATGGCTCCCTCGTCCGGCCGCTCGGTGATCGAGTTCTTCGGGCACCCCTTCGTCGCCCTGACGATCGCCCTGTTGCTCTCGTACTACCTGCTGGGCATCCGCCGCGGCTGGTCCCGCAAGTCCCTGGAGACGGTCTCCACCGCCTCGCTCAAGCCGGTCGGCAACATCATCCTGGTCGTCGGCGCCGGCGGTATCTTCGGCGCCGTCCTCAAGGGCAGCGGGGTGGCCACCGCCCTCTCCGACACCTTCCACCACGCCGGTCTCCCGGTCATCGTCCTCGCCTACCTCCTCTCCCTCGTCCTCCGCGTCGCCCAGGGCTCGGCCACGGTCGCCATCGTCACCACGGCCGGCATCGTCGTCCCCCTCGTCGAGGGCCAGGGCATGTCCCAGGCCCATCTGGCGCTGATCATCATGGCGATCTCGGCGGGGTCGATCTTCGCTTCACATGTGAATGACGGGGGGTTCTGGATGGTCAGCAAGTACTTCGGGATCTCGGAGCGGGACACGCTCAAGTCCTGGACCGTGCTGGAGTCCGTGCTCTCGGTCGCCGGGTTCGCGGTGGCGGCACTGGTGAGCCTGGTCGTGTAGACGCCGGTCGTGACGCGCCGTCCACACACGTACGGGGGCGCCCGTCACGTACAGGGGGCGCCCGGAATCCGGCATCCGGCACCCGGCGCCCCCTGTACGTCACGCCGCGCACCCGTACGCCCGTGCCCCTTCGCGCGGCAGCACCGCCCACAACCGCGTTCCGTCCCCGGGCTCGGACGACTCCCCGAACCCCCACTCACCGTCACAGGCGTGCATCACACGGGCCAGCAACAGCAGCAGAGACCGCCGCCTGCCGTCACAGGCCGCCGCGAGACGGCGGTGGGTATGGCGCGGGTGCCCGTCGTAAAGGCAGATGCGCAGCGCGTCATCGCGATAGCGCAGCGACAGATAGACGCTGTCGGACGGCGTGAACAGACATGCACAGGCGGCGAGTTCACCGGTCACCTGGGTCGCGGCGGCGGTCACGTCGTACAGGCCATGTGCTTCCAGGATCGTACGGGCGGCGGACCGCGCGACGGCCGGACTGGCGAGAGCCGCGGGAAGAGTGAGGCTGAGGCCAGATTCTCCGGTACGCGGGGTGTACGGACGTCCAGGGGGTGCGGGTAGGCGGACATGGCTGTGGGCATAACAACTCCCTTGTGAACACGGGTGGTTGATGTGCAGCAGCCGGTGGCCTGTCTCCCTGGCGCGGGCCCGCCCCTCCCAGGGCAGGAGGAAATGCGGGCAGGCTCGCGCGATGCGCTTCCGGCTGTGTGGAGCGTGAACGTTGCGTTACTGAATGTAGGGAGGGTGGGGCACTGTGTCCACCTCGCTGGGGGGTATTTACCCCTAGGTGTGATGGACTGGGGTGGCCGCGCAGAGGCAGACTGACCCCGATCACCGCGCGAGAAGGGGCCGCATGCCGACCAGGACGACACCGACGGTGCGCCAGCAGCGACTTGGAGCAGAGCTGCGCAAGATGCGACTCGCTGCCGGAGCCACCACCGAATACGCCGCGGGGTTGTTGGGCATTGACCGGACGCGGATCTCCAACATGGAGGGCGGTCTCAGGCCGGTCTCCCCTGAACGTGTGCGCACCCTGGCCTGCAACTACGCCTGCCCGGACGAGTCGTACGTCGCAGCCCTGGTCGACATGGCCGTGAACAGGGAGCGAGGGTGGTGGGAGCGGTACCGGGGCACGCTTGCCGCTGGGATGCTGGACATCGCGGAGCTCGAATGGCATGCCACTCGCATCAGCACGATGCAAACGGTTCACGTTCCGGGACTGTTCCAGACCGAGGACTACGCACGAGCCGTCTTCACCGCTGTCTTGCCCCCTCCTACACGGCTGGAAGTCGAATTGCGCGTCGCCCACCGCATGGAGCGCCAGCAGGTCTTCGAACGGCCCGAGCCGCCTACCTATGTGGCCTTCGTCCACGAAGCGGCACTGCGCATGAGGTTCGGCGGAGTCGACGTCATGCGCCATCAGCTCAAGCACTTGTGTCAGGCGTCGGAACGTGAGGGCGTCGCTGTTCGGGTCCTCCCGGTGGAGGTGGGGGCCTTTCCGGGAGCCGGAAATGCCCTCCTGTATGCCGGAGGCGTCGTACCTCAACTCGACACGGTGCAACTCGACTCGGCCCACGGTCCGGCATTCACGCACGCTGAAGCCCAGCTCGCGAAGTACCGCGCCCATCTGCACTATATGGACAGCGCGTCGCTGACGGTTCCGGCTTCGCGTGACTTCATCCGTAACGTCGAGCGCTCACTCTAGGAAGGTCACCATGAACAACATCAACTGGGAAGAGCCTTACTGCGGCGAAGGCAACAACTGCTTCCGTATCGGGACCGACGGCCAGGGCAACGCCTACATCGCCGTGGCGGGTGCCGAGGGCGCCTACGTCAGTGACACCCGCGAAGCTCTCCGCACGCTCATCCGTGACATAAAGGCGGGCAAGGCGGATCACTTGCTCTAGGGAGGTCGCCATGCGAGACATCCGCTGGGAAGAGCCGTTCTGCGCCGAAGGCTCGGCGTGTTTTCGTCTCGGCACGGACGAAGACGGCAACGCCTACATCGCCGTAGCGGGCGCCGAGCACGCCTACGTGACCGACACCCGCGAAGCGCTCCGCACACTCATCCGTGACATAAAGGCCGGCAAGGCCGACCACCTGCTCTAGCAGCCCCGTAGGGGAACGAAGAAGGAGCGCCCGGCGCCGGTGCGGGACCGGGCCGGGCGCCCTTCGGTGGGCCGGTGTCGGGGTCACTTCGCCTTGCAGTACTGCCCTTCCTTGCCGATCGCCCGGTAGGGGCAGTCCGCGATCTCCAGGAGTCGCAGGACCGCCTCCCTGTTCCGTGACGTCTCCTTCGGAATCGCCGAGTCCTTCGGGTAGAAGCCGCCGGAGCCGAAGGATGACGGGTACATCTCGAAGGTGTAGGCGAACACTTTCTGGTCGCCCCACAGCCAGTCGTCGATCGCGCCGTCGGTGATGTACAGGTCGCTGGACTGCTCGGGGGTGTAGCCGTTGGTGGCGGCCATGTTCTTGCCGATGGTGGCGAAGGTGTCGTGGTCGTCCTGGGTCATGCCGGGGCCGGTGTCGTCGTCGGTGAAGCCGAAGGGCCACAGGACCAGTTCGCTGTAGGTGTGGAAGTCGATGGCGGCCTTGATCTGCTGTTTTCCGCCGACGATCCGGCTGTGGACGAATTTCGAGACGACCTGGACCTCGGGGGCGGAGGCGGCGGACTTGCCGCGGTAGGTCTCGGAGGAGGGGCTGGAGGAAGAGCCGCCGCAGCAGCCCCACTTGAAGTCCCAGTTGCGGTTGAGGTCGGTGCCGACGCTGCTGGACCCGCCGTTGGGCTGGCGGTTCTTGCGCCAGCTGCGGAACGAGCCGGAGGCGATGTCGTAGGCGCCGCCGTCCGGGTTGAGGTCCGGGATGATCCAGATCTCGCGGGAGTCCAGCATCTTGGTGATGCGGGGGTCGGTCTCGTACTTCGAGGTGAACTCGTTCAGGAGGTACAGGGCCATCTCGACGGTGAGGTGTTCCCTGGCGTGCTGGTGGGCGGTGAAGAGGACTTCGGGCTCCGCCTCGTCCTTGGCGACGTTCTTGCTGAGCTTGAGGGCGAGGAGGGCGCGGCCCTCGTGGGAGGTGCCGATGACCTGCTTGCTCAGGAGGGCCGGGTACTTGGCGACGAGGGCGTCGATCTCCTTCGTGGCCTCGTCGTAGGTGTGGTACTTCGTGTAGCCGGCGGGGAAGTCCTTGACCCGGGTGCCGGCAGGGGGTGCGGGCTCGGTGGCCGGGGGATCCGGCAATCTGCGGATTGAGTAGCCGAGTTGGCGGGCGGCGGCGGCCTGGGCGCGGTCCGCCGTGATGACGACCTTCCCGGCGTGGACCTCGTCGATGGTGGCGCCGGTCGCGGTGAGGGCGGTGCGCTGGGCGGGGGTGGCGAGGCCCGTCACCTCGTACTGATGGGGGAGTTCGGTGCTCGCCACGGATGCGGCGGCGGACCGGGCCGAGGGGGCGTCCTGCGCCTGGGCGGCGGCGACCGGGGCGGCGAGGGCGAGGGAGAGGAGCGCGGTGAGGACGGTTCTGCGTCCGCCGCGGATACGTGGTCGCATGCGGTCTCCTGTGGGGTGTGAGGCGAAGCGACGACGTCAGTTTTGGTGCGTTGGCATGAGCGGGTCAAGGTGTCGCACGGCCAGATGTGGGGCCGTCGGCGGACGGGGCGTTTCGAGGGGAAAACGGCAACTGCCCATCGGTTTCGGGAAATTCATTGCCTCATGCCGCGGTGGCGCCAACAATGCGCACGACAAAGCCGAACGCACCTGAGGGCGCTTCGGTGACATAAGCGGAGAGGACCCCCACATGAACAGACCTCTCGTCGGCACCCTGGCCACGGCCGTGCTGGGAGCCGCAGCCCTGGCGGGCACCGTCGGAACGGCCCACGCGGCGCCGCAGCACGGGGCGCAGCACGTCAAGCAGCAGAGCCTCACGCAGCAGCTCCCCCAGCGGCACAAGGCCAAGGCGGCGGACTTCGCCGGCACGGTCGCGCTGAGCAACTGCTCCGGATCGGTCGTCCGGATGCCCACCTCGCAGCCGAACGACCCGGCCCTGGTGATGTCCAACGGCCACTGTCTGGAAAGCGGTATGCCCGGTCCCGGCGAGGTCATCGTCGACCAGCCGTCCAGCCGCAGCTTCACCCTGCTCAACAAGTCGGCCGGCCGGGCGGGCACGATCAGGGCCACCAAGGTCGCCTACGCCACGATGACCGACACCGATGTCACGCTCTACCAGACCTCGTCGACCTACGCGCAGATCGAGCAGAAGTACGGGATCAAGCCACTGGAGCTGGCCACCGACCACCCGGTCAAGGGTGCGGCGATCAGCGTCGTTTCCGGTTACTGGAAGAAGATCTACTCTTGCAACGTCGACGGGTTCGTGCCCACCCTCAAGGAGGGTGACTGGACCTGGAAGGACTCGGTCCGCTACACCCCGCAGTGCAAGACGATCGGCGGCACGTCCGGGTCGCCGGTGATCGACACGGCAACCGGCAAGGTCGCGGCCATCAACAACACGGGCAATGAGGACGGCGAGAAGTGCACCGTCAACAACCCGTGCGAGGTTGACGAGAACGGCAATGTCACGGTGCACCAGGGCATCAACTACGCCGAGGAGACGTACGGGATACCGAAGTGCTTCGGCGCCGGCAACAAGCTGGACCTGAGCGCGGCCGGATGCGCGCTGCCCAAGCCGGCGGCCATCCGTAGGTGACGTGAGGCGAAGCGCGACGCCGGATGCCAGGTCCCGTGCACGGGGTGCGCGGGACCTGGCTTTGTATGGGGGGAGGGGGCGGAAGCAGACGTTCCGCTGAGGGCCGCTGGGCCGGTATCCGCCATTTCACTCCGGGGTGATGGTCATGACGAGTAGCCCAGAACGTGTTCTCTGGGACGTATCTCTGTGGATAAAGTGCTGAGCGTATGGCGCCGATGGCGCAGAGCTGTGCCGATCCGCGGTCCCGGGGCCCCCGGCGGCCGGAGGGAGTGGGGGAGCGACGTGCCGACCGCGATTGCAGTCACCAGCCCGGACCTCGCGCTGCCCCCGACCGACCGGCAGACCCCGGCCGCCGTCGTCCTCCAGGCCCCTCATCACCAGTCCCTGGACGACGCCTTGGTGGAGACCAGCGCCGTCCTGGAGCACCACGGCCACCTCATCGTGCTGTACTCCTCGGCCTGCCCGCCGGAACACATCCGCCGGCTGCACACCCTGCGCGCCGTCCTGGAGAGCGACCGGATCGCCATCGTGCCGCTGTCCCTGCCGCCGCTGGGCGTGGCGTTACTGGCCCGTCAGCTGCGGCAGTTGTCGCTGTGCGATTTCAGCCCCGGCGTGCTGGCCAGCGCCGCGCGGCTGCTGAGTCACTACCTTCACACCGGCGCCCTGCTGAGCAGCGTCAGCGGACTGGACCGGATCGAGGTCGATCTGCGGTCCCATATGAAGTCCTGGCTGCCCGGCGCGCACTTCGCGGTGCTGGCCCATCCCGGGCCACAGTTGCTTCACGTGGACCGGCACAGCACCGAGGCCGGGCTGCCGGCGCCCGGGTTCGCCACCCAGCTCACGGTGGCGCGCGGCCAGCTCACCTCCGAGTGGGTGACCGGGACGCTCGCCCCGGCCTGGCAGGTGCAGGGGGTGTACGAGGCCCGGCTGCCCGCCGAGTCCGCCCGGTGGTGGGGGACCCAGAAGCTGATCGAATTCGCGGCGGCCATACCGGACGTGTCGGTCCTGCGCCGGCTGGTGGCCTCCGTACGGCGTGAGGAGTGCGGCTGGTGTGGCCTGGAACTCCTCGGCGACCGCTGTGCGTTCTGCGCGGCGCCGCTGGCACGGGAACGGGCGGCGGGGGGTGGCGGCTCGGGCCAGGGGCCGGCGGCCATAGGGGGCCCGGATCACCGGCCGGGACAGGCGGGACAGGCTGGACAGGCGGGACAGGGGGCGGCCGCTGTGCAGGCCCTTACTGCTGCGCATCCCTCGGCGGCTTCGGTTTCCACCTCGGCCTCGGCCTCGGCTGCGGCTCCTACGTCGGCTTCCGCTCCCTCGGCGGCTTCGGGCCCGGCGTCTGGTCCTGCTCCCTCGGCCGCTGCGGCTCCTGCACCCACTTCCGGTCCCGCTTCCGCTCCAGCTTCCGCTCCAGCTTCCGGTCCCACTTCCGCTCCCGCTTCCGCTCCCGCTCCCGCTTCCGCTCCTGTTCCCGCTCCTTCGCCGACCGCTGCCCTGCCTTCCGCCTCCGCCTCCGCCCCCGCGCCCCCTGCGTCTCCTCAGGCGTCGGCGTCGGCGTCCGCTCCGGCCCTTGGTCCGGGTCCGGCTCCTGCTCCTGGTCCGGCCCCTGCTCCGGCTCCGGCTCCTGCTCCTGGTCCGGCTCCTGCCTCCGGAGGGCCGGGTGAGTCCGCCGCTCCCTCGGAGCCGGCGGCCGGTCAGCCTCCCTCACCGTGGGACGCGCGCGGCCTCTCGCCGGTAACGCCGCCTCCCGGGGTGGCAGGCGTGGCAGGTGTGGCAGGTATGGCAGGTATGGCCGGTGTGTTCGGCGTGCCGGGCGCGGCGGGTGTACGGGGTGGTGGCGGGCCCGGTGAACCGGGGCAGTGGGATGTCCGCGGGCCGGATCTCGCGGCGGGCTGCCCGGACGCGTCAGGGAACAGGAATCCGTACGGCTCCGGGCGCCCGGTGCCGGGCAACCCCTACGCGTCCGACGGCCCTCGCACCCCCGGCCACTGGGACCTGCCCGGTCACCCCGATTTCACCGGCCACTCGGAGCAGCACCACTCGGAGCAGCACCACTCGGAGTATCAGGGCCACTCGCAACATCCCGGCCACCCGGAGCATGCCGGGCACCCGGACCCGTCCGGTCGGCCGGAGACCCCCGGTACCCCGCGGACGGTGGCCCGAGTGCGCTGAGCCCCCCCCGGGCCGCCCGCGCCCCACCGCCTCCGGCCACCCGTGCCCTACCGCCTCCGGCCGACCCCGTCAGCCCTTCCGGCCGACCCCGTCGGCCGCCGCCGGCCGCCCCCGTCCGGCGACCGCCCGCCCCCTGTCCCCCGCCCGTCCCCTTCCCGTCCCGATCGAGGTCCCTCCCCCATGAACTCACGCCAGCGCCGCGGAGTGATCCTGCTGCTCCTGTCGGTTCTCTGTGCGGTCGGCGCGTTCGTCGGCGTACTGTCGGTGATCAAGAACGTCGAGTCCAAGGTCGGTCCCGAAAAGACGGCGTACCGGCTGAAGACGGATGTCGCGGCCTATAAAGCGCTGGATCCTGGGCAGTTCGAGAGGGTGAAGATGCCCGAGCGGTGGCTGCCGCCCACCGCCGTGACCGATCTGGACAAGGTCAGCGGCAGGATCGCGGTGACGCCGTTGAAGAAGGGGTCGCTGCTGCAGGACGACATGATCGTCGAGCGGCCCGCGCTGAAGGCCGGACAGCAGGAGATCGCCATCATGATCGACGCGGCCACCGGGGTGGCCGGCAAGATCAACCCCGGTGCCCGGGTGAACATCTACGCGACCTTCGAGGGCAAGCGCCCCGAGGACAAGCCGGTCTCCAAGGTCATCGTCTCCGGCGCCCAGGTGATCGACGTCGGCAAGCTGACGCCGCTGGAGGCCAAGGATCCCGGCGACACCACCACCACGGCGCGGCAGGCCGGTGACGCCGTCCCGATCACCTTCGCGCTGAACACCCAGGACGCCCAACGGGTCGCGTACGCCGAGTCCTTCGCCTCGCACGTACGGCTCGCCCTGCTCGCCCCCGGCAGTGAGGCCACCGTCCCGCCCGGCCAGCGGACCTACACCCTCGACGGCGACAAGTGACCCGGAGGCTCAGGTGACCATCCGTATCCTCCCGGCAATCGGCGACCCGGACGCCGCGCGAGCGGTGTCCGCACTGCTCAACCAGCTGCCCGACGCCGAGCCCGCACCCGCCGTCGCCGACTCCGCCGCGCTGATCGACGCGCTGGCCGACGCCGCCGCCCAGGGGGCCGGCGGGTCTTTCGCCGGTGCCCCGCCCGAGGCCGGCACGTCGTCCGGAGTCGAGGCGCTCCCCGAGGTCGTGCTCGTCCATGAGCGGATCGGTCCGACGCCGGCGCTGGAGCTGATCCGCGAGGTGGCGCTGCGCTTCCCCGCCGTCGGCGTCGTACTGATCACCACGGATGCCGGGCCCGCGCTGTTCTCCGCGGCGATGGACGCCGGTGCCCGCGGCATCGTCGGACTGCCGCTCGGCTACGACGAGTTGGCCGCCCGGGTGCAGGCCGCCGCCCAGTGGTCGGCGGGGGTACGGGTGCACCTGGGGGGCAGCCCCGAAGCGGCCCCCGGGCCGGCCGGCACCCTGGTGACCGTGACCGGCGCCAAGGGCGGGGTCGGCACCACCGTCACCGCCGTGCAGCTGGCGCTGGCCGCACGGGCCGCGGGCCGGAGCGTCGCGCTGGTGGACCTGGATCTGCAGTCCGGCGATGTGGCCTCCTACCTGGACGTCCAGTTCCGCCGCTCGATCGTCGATCTGGCGGGCATCGCGGACATCTCCGTACGGGTGCTCCAGGACGCGGTGCACGACCACCACACGGGCCTGGGGCTGCTGCTGGCGCCCGAGGAGGGGGAGCGCGGTGAGGAGGTCGACGACCGGGCGGCCCGCCAGATCATCGGCGCGCTGCGCTCCCGCTACGAACTGGTGCTGGTCGACTGCGGCTCCCAGATGCAGTCCGCCAACGCGGCGGCCGTCGAACTCGCCGATGTGGCCCTGTTGGTGACCACCCCGGACGTGGTGGCCGTACGGGCGGCCAAGCGGCAGGTGCGGCTGTGGGACCGGCTGCAGATCCGTCAGGCGGAGGACACCACGACGGTGGTCAACCGCCTCACCCGTAACACCGAGATCCAGCCGCCGCTGGTCGCCAAGGCCACCGGCACCCAGGTCGCCAGGACCCATGTGCCGGCCGCCTTCAAGGAGCTTCAGCCCTGTGTCGACGCGGGCCGGATGCAGGATCTCGACGGGCGGTCGACGGTCCGGCAGGCGCTGTGGGCGCTGGCGGGCGAGCTCGGCCTGGTCGAATCACCGTCCGTGCGGCGGGAGGGCCGGGGCAGCCACCGGGCGCGCCCGACGCTGACGGGGCGCCGGCGCAAGGCCATAACGCCGGGGGCGGCTCCCGGTTCCGGGACGGGTCAGGGTCCGGCACCGGGGCCGGCCTCCGGGGCCGGGTCGGGGTCCAGGGCGGGGTCGGGGTCCGGGGCAGGGTCGGGGGCAGGGTCCGGTATCCGGTTCGGCGCACGGCGGGGCTCCGCGGCGGCGGCCGGCGGCTCGGGCCCGTTCGATCCGGCCGGTCCGTACGAGGAGGGCTGAGCGGTGCGGCGCCCACTGGGCGGCAACGACCGGGGGCAGGTCGCCGTGGAGTTCATGGGGCTGCTCCCGCTGATCCTGCTGATCCTCGCCCTGCTGTGGCAGCTGGTGCTGGTCGGCTACGCGTTCTCGCTCGCCGCCCACTCCGCTGACCGGGGTGCGCGGGCCGGTACGGCGACGGAAGGCGGCGGCTCCGGCGCCTGCCAGGCCGCCGCCGAGGACGAACTGCCCAGTTCCTGGCGGGGCGGCGCGAGCATCTCCTGCCGCCCCGAAGCGGGCGTGTGGAAGGCGATGGTCCGGATCGAGGTCCCGGTGCTCTTCCCCGGCGCGGGCAGCTTCCCGTGGCCGGTGAAGGGCTCGGCCGGTGCCGCGAAGGAGGACCCCCGATGAGCGTCGTACGTCGGCCTGCCCGGCTCCGTCTGCCTGCCCGGCTCCGCGGCCACGGCCGCGACCGGGGCACGGTGTCCATCGAATTCCTCGGCTTCCTGCCGATCCTGCTGGTCATCGGGCTGGCCGTGGTCCAGCTCGGACTGGCGGCGTTCGCCGTCCAGCAGGCCGGTACGGGAGCGCGCGCCGCGGCCCGTACCGCCTCGATGGACAGCGTCGACCACCCGCCCGCCCCGGAGGCCGCAGGCCGGGCCGCGATGAGCGGCTGGGTCGCGCGCGACGCGGAGGTCCTGGTGGACGGCGGCGGGGGCGACACGGTCCGCGCGACGGTGCGCGTCACCATCCCCTCCCTGCTGCCCGGCGTCAAGGACTTCGGCACCGCCTCCCGCAGCGCCACCATGCCCCGCACGGCACCCGGCACCCCGGGCCTCGGGCAAGCCATGGACACCTACGAAGGAGCACTCCCGCGATGAGCCTGAAAGCCCGGATCGTCGCACCCGAACCGGCCGGTGAGGCACGCCAGGACAGCAATATGGTCGCCGTCTACCGCGCCAAACTGCTCGAAGAGATCGACCTCGCGGAGATGTCCTCGCTGGCCGCGGCCGAGCGCCGCGGGCGGCTGGAACGCGTGCTGGGCCACATCATCAGCCGTGAGGGCCCGGTGCTCTCCACCGCCGAACGCGCCCAGCTCATCCGCCGGGTGGTGGACGAGGCACTCGGCCTCGGGGTGCTGGAGCCGCTGCTCGAAGACGCCTCGATCACCGAGATCATGGTCAACGGCCCCGACCAGGTGTATGTCGAGCGGGCCGGCCGGGTCGAGCTGCTGCCCGTCCGCTTCGCCTCGCACGAGCAGCTGATGCAGACCATCGAGCGGATCGTCTCCACCGTCAACCGGCGGGTCGACGAGTCGAATCCGATGGTCGACGCCCGGCTGCCGTCCGGCGAACGCGTCAATGTCATCATCCCGCCGCTCGCGCTGAACGGCGCCACCCTCACCATCCGCCGCTTCCCGCGCGCCTACACCCTCGCCGAACTCATCGGCATGGGCACGCTCGACGAGCAGATGCTGATGCTGCTGGCGGGGCTGGTGCGGGCCAAGTTCAATGTGGTGGTCTCCGGTGCCACCGGTGCCGGCAAGACCACCCTGCTCAACGCGCTCTCCGGACTGATCCCGGACGGCGAGCGGATCATCACCGTCGAGGACGCCGCCGAACTCCAGCTCCAGCAGAGCCATGTCATCCGGCTGGAGTCCCGGCCGCCCAACGTGGAGGGCAAGGGCCGGATCACCATTCGCGACCTGGTGCGCAACTCCCTGCGGATGCGCCCCGACCGCATCATCGTCGGCGAGGTGCGCGGCGGCGAGACCCTCGACATGCTCCAGGCGATGTCCACCGGCCACGACGGTTCGCTCGCCACCGTCCACGCCAACAGCGCCGAGGACGCCCTGATGCGGCTGCAGACCCTGGCCTCCATGTCGGACGTCAAGATCCCCTTCGAGGCGCTGCGGGACCAGATCAACAGCGCCGTCGACTGCATCGTCCAGCTCACCCGGCACGCCGACGGCTCCCGCCGGATCAGCGAGGTCGCCCTCCTCGACTCGCGCGGCCACGAGGACTACCGCATCGCGACGGTCTGCCGCTTCGACGCCGAGCCGATGGGCGCCGACCGCATCGTGCACGGGCGGTTCCGCTACTTCCCGCTGCCGCGACGGGTCGCCGAACGCCTCTTCATGGCGAGCGAGCCCACCCCGCCCGCCTTCGGCGTCGCCACCGATGACGCTCAACTCGCCACCCGGAAGGCCCTCTCATGACCGGCGGGAACCCCCTCGCCCTGCTCGCCATCGGGGCCACCCTGCTGTGCGGGGTGCTCGCGATCGCCGGCGTACGGACCTACGCCGCCGGGCACGCCCAGCGGCAGGCCGTCGTCGACCGGCTCGACGACGAGCGCAGGCTGCCGGCCGACGGACGCCGGCGCCGCTTCCCGTCCGTCGACCGCGCCCTGCGCGGCACCCGCTTCGGCCGTCGCCTCGAACTGCGGCTGGCCGCCACCGGCCTGGATGTCACCCCCGGCGAATTCTTCATCTATATGCTCGGCGCGGTGCTCGCGCTGTGGCTGGTCGCGCAGGCCGCCCTCGCCCCGTTCTTCGGCCCGATCGCCGCGCTGGTCGCCGTCTGGGCGGCGTTCGCCTTCCTCAACTGGCAGCGCCAGAAGCGCATCGAGAAGTTCATCAACCAACTGCCCGAGCTCTCCCGGATCCTCGCCAACGCCACCCAGGCCGGGCTGGCGTTGCGGACGGCGCTGGGCATGGCGGCCGAGGAGCTGGAGGCCCCGGCCGGTGAGGAACTGGCCAAGGTCTCCGACAAGCTCTCCGTCGGCCACTCCATCGACGAGGCGCTCGGCGAGCTGGCCGAACGCCTCCCCTCCCGCGAACTCGTCGTCCTGGTGACCACCTTGGTGCTCTCCAACCGCGCCGGCGGCACCGTCGTCGGCTCGCTGCGCAACCTCACCAAGACCCTGGAGGAGCGCAAGGAGACCCGCCGCGAGGTCCGCACCCAGCTCTCCCAGGTCGTCGTCACCGCCTATGTCGTCCCGCTGCTCGGCATCGGCACCCTGCTGCTGATGAACCGGATCGCCCCAGGCGCCATCGACCGGATGACCTCCTCCTTCCTCGGCCAACTCGCGGTCGTGGTGGCCTTTGCCCTCTACGGGCTCGGGTTCTTCTTCATCCGCCGGCTGTCCAAGGTCGACGTCTAGACACCGGCACCGGCCATCGGCACCGGCCATCGGCACCGACACGGGCCATCGGCACCGTCACCGTCCATCGGCAGGCGTCACCGGCCACCGACACCGGCATCGACACCGGCATCGACACCGACATCGGTATCCCCAGGGGAACAGGAAATGGGAATCGGAATTCTGCTGGCCGCGGCCTTCGCCCTCTCGGTCGCCGGCATCTGCTGCGGTATCGCGCTCTACCGCCGAGAGGCCCGGCTACCGCCCGACCTGGCGCTGTCCCTGGAGGTCGGCGCGACGCGCACCACCGTGGTCGGCTCCGCGGTGGACCGCACCGGGATGCGCTATGCGCCGCTGGTGCTGCGGCTGATGGGCGACAAGCGCACCGCTCGGGTCCGCCGGCGGATCGACCTGGCCGGCAATCCCGGCGGGCTGACCGTCGACCGGTACGCCGCCCGGCGTGCCGTCTACGGGGCCCTCGGCTTCTTCGGCGCGCTGGTGATGTTCCTACGCGGTCAGCCGCTGCTCGGCGTCCTGATGGTGCTCTTCGGACTCTTCTGGACCGAGGTCGGCATCTGGGCCGCGATCCGCCAGCGCAAGGACACCATCGAACGCACCCTTCCGGACTTTCTGGACGTGCTGGCGGTCGTGGTCAGCGCGGGACTGAGCTTCCGTCAGGCACTGGACCGGGTGGCGGAGAAGTACGAGGGGCCATGGGCCGATGAACTCCGCATCACCCTGCGGCAGATGGATATGGGCGTCAGCCGCCGCGCGGCCTTCGAAGAGCTACGCAAACGCAACGACTCCGAACAGGTCGCCCAGTTCGTCACCGCCCTCCAGCAGGGCGAGGAACTCGGCTCGCCGATCGTCGAGACCCTGATCCAGATCGCCAACGACATGCGCCGCACCGACGCGCAGAACGCCCGGCGCCGCGCCGCCCGCGCGGTCCCCAAGGCCACCATGGTCGTCACCACTTTTATGGTTCCGGCCACGATGATCCTGCTCATCGCCGGGTTCTTCCTGGGCTCGGGGACCAGCTTCGGCTCGCTGATGGGGGAGTGAATCGTGCCACAGGCCCCGGCCCCGGCCCCGCCGGAGGCCACCTGGCGCCGCCGGTCCGGGCTCGGCACGGCCACGCCGGCTCACCGCTGCGCGGCCCCTTCCGTCCTTCGTGCCGTCTCCTCCGTCGGCACCTTCCACGGCGGTCATGCCCCCGGGCCGCCCTTGCGGATGCACATCTTCGGGCGGGCGGCCGCTGTGCCGGTCTCGCCGCCCGCACTCGGCTTCGGCGGCCCGCATCCGGCCGGATGGCTGTGCTTCACCGTCGGCTTCTCGTCAACTCCTTCGCAAGAGCAACGAGTTGTGTCACAGTGGGTGGGCGGACGGTTTCGCTCGCGCTACGGCGCGGAGGGGTCGCACGGTCCACATGGGCAGGGGAACGGGGCATGGTGCCGGAGGGGGAGCGGGGGTGGGTGAGGTGCGACTGAGTGGCCGAAATGCGCCGTTGTGCCCGTCGTCTGTGATCCCAAATGAGGATTGGGCACGCATTCGCTGTTCCGGGCACGCTGTTCCAGCGTACTTTTCTCGTGTCGTGAGCGCGGCCGACCGCGCCGGCACCACGGGGACAGACCAGCCGGACCAGAGCGGTACGGCCGCCCATGGAGGGGAAGACGATGGCGAAGCGTATTTTGGGGAACGACCGGGGACAGACCTCGATCGAGTACCTCGGCATCATCGCGGTGGTCGTGGCGATCGTCCTGGTCCTGTCGACCACGGACTTCGGCAGCCAGATCGCGAACGCCATCGCCAACAAGATCTCCGACGTCGTCGGTATTTAGGCTCCGTCGCTGCCGCCACGGTCGTGCCGGCCACCACTCCACGCCGCCGGCGCGACGCCGGGCAGGCCTTTCCGCTCTACATCGTTGCGGTCGCGGGCCTGCTCTTTCTCGCGCTCGCTTTCTTCGCCGTCGGACAGGCCGCGGCCACCCGCAACGGTGCGCAGACCGCCGCCGACGCGGCCGCGCTCGCTGCCGGCCAGAAGTACCGCGATCTGCTGACCAAGAGCTTCCTCGACGGCCTCCGCGACGGGAGCTACGAGAGCAATCGGGCCGTGTGGAAAGACCTGCTGAACGGGCGCGGCGTCCAGTCCGACGCGGCCTGCGAGCGCGCGGGCTGGTTCGCCGGACGCAACGGCGCCGACCTCTCCGGCGCCGGGACCGCCTCGGGGACCGGCTCCGGGACCCGCTCCCGCTCCGGCTGTACCGCGGACTCCTGGCCCACCTCCTTCGCCGTAGCGGTCAGAACCCGCAACACCGTGGGCAATTCGGTCATCCCGATGACCAAAGGCACCCACGGGGAGGCCGAGGCGAAGTCCGTCGTCGAGCCCCGCTGCACCCTCGATCCCGCCAAGGACGGCACGGGCGACACGGGTGGCACGGGCGGACCGGGCGGCAAGAGCGACGCGGGGGACGAGGGGGACAAGGACGGCACGGGCGGCAAGGACAAGGGCGGCCCCAAGGCCACGCCCCTGGACATCACCTGCGACGGAAAGCGCTGGACGCTCGACCCCGACAACCTCCGGCACCTCCCCGACGCCTCCGACCTCTTCGCCGTACGCCTCGCCCATTGACCGGCCACCCCCGTATCCGATCGCACTCCGCCCCCCGCCCCGCACTCCGCCCCGCGCACGCACCTCCGAGACGACCAGACGACGATCAAAGGAATCGCATCCCATGAGCATTCGGCGCACCACGAAGGCCGCCAGAGGAGCGGTCGCCATGGCGAGCGCTGTCGGCCTGGCTCTCGTCGTGGCCGGCTGTGGTGGTGGCGACGGCGGCACGAAGGGAACGGACGGCGACAAGCCCCCGGCCCGTAGCACCGCCCCCAAGGACAGCGGCCCCGGCAGCCCGGCGGCGGACTCCGACAAGGTGATCGGGGAGATGAAGGGGCCGGACGGCGTGGTGGTCACCCTGCACTCCGTCGTCCGTGACTCCGGCGGCTTCGTCACCGTCAACGGCACGGTGTCCAATCACGGCAACCGCGCCTTCAACGCGATCGACTGGCGTTCCAACGAGACCGAGCTGCGGTCCCGTTCCTCCATCTCCGGAGCCACCCTCGTCGACAAGGCGGGCAAGAAACGGTATTTGGTGCTGCGGGACACCAACGGCGAATGCCTGTGCACGACCGGTCTCAGCGGTCTGATGCCGGGGGGCAGCCGTCCGATCTTCGCGCAGTTCCCGGCGCCGCCGGCCAAGGTGACCCAGGTCGACTTCCAATTGCCGACCATGCCCCCGGCCAGCGTGCAGATCACGGATTGAGCGGGCACCGATGACCGCGACCCAGCTGCCCCGAGGATGCCGCGCGCGCCGAGCGCCCCGTACGGCCGTCACCGCCGCCGTCGCCCTGTTGCTGACCGCGGCGCTGACGGTCCCCGCCGCCCACGCCGATCCGCCGGGCCTGACCGAGGACTCCAGCCCCCCGGTCCACATCGACCCCAACGACCCCGACCTGCGGATGGTCCAGGGCGCCAAGCTCGCCCCGTCCAAGGTCCTCAACATCAAGTCCATCGTCGAGACCGACGACGGCTCCGAGCGCCGCCAGGACACCAACGACAATGTGACCTTCTCGCTCCAGGCGGAGGTTCTGTTCGACAAGGACAGCGCCAAGCTGTCGTCGGACGCACTGTCGCGCATCGGCACCATCGCGGCGGAGATCAAGAAGCAGAACGCCACCCGCCTGCGGGTCTTCGGTTTCACCGACAATCTCGGCTCGGCGAGCCACGGCCTGGTCCTGTCCAAGCAGCGGGCCAACGCCGTCCAGCAGGAGCTGGCCAAGGACCTCGGCTCGTCCGTCGGTTTCCAGATCCGCGGCTACGGCGAGCAGTACCCGATCGCCGACAACGGCACCGAGGCAGGCCGTAAGAAGAACCGCCGGGTCGAGGTCAGCTTCCCGCGCGCCTCGTGACCGGTGCCGGAGCGGGCGCCACCGGGAGCGGAGGCGGCCGGCCGCGGCTACCCCGCCGTCTCTGTCGGCATACGGCCGCACCGCTCTCCATCGCGCAGTGGATACGGACGGCACAGTATTGGACCAGTCGATTCAATACCTGCTAGCGTCACGGTCATGGCGCGACCCAGAAAGTTCGACGAGGGGCGGGCGCTGGATGCCGCGATGGAGGCGTTCTGGGCCTCCGGTTATGAAGCGACCTCCACCCAGGACCTGTGTGACGCCACGGGCCTGGGGCGCAGCAGCATCTACAACACCTTCAAGAGCAAGCACGATCTCTTCGAGCGGGCACTGGCCCGCTATATGGACTACAAGAACAACGAGTTGTTCGTGCTGCTGGAGGGCGACCTGCCCGCGCTGCAGAAGGTCCGCGCACTGCTGCGGCGGGTGCTCGACGAGGAGTTCGCCGAGGGCGCGGACGGCCGCGGCTGTCTGGTCGTCAATACCTGCATCGAGGTGTCGGCCCACGACCCGTCGGTCGCCACTTCGCTGGAGCGGGACTACGGCCTGCGGCTGGAAGCCCTCCGTGCCGTGATCGAGTCCGGTCAGCGCGACGGCGATATCGCGGCCGGCAGGGACGCCCGCACCCTCGCCCATCTCGTGATCGCCGCGATCGGGGGGCTGCGCGTCTCGGCGCGGTCCGGCGTCGACCGCACCGCCCTGGAGGGTGTCATGGAGGCGACGCTGAGCGCGTTCTGATCCGCGCGGACCTGTTCCGCACGCCCCTGTTCTGCGCGCTTTGATCCGTCCGCCCGCTCCGCCCGCTCCGCCCGCTCCGCCCGCTCCGCCCGCTCCGCCCCTCTGACGTCTCCGAAGCGCGCCTTCGGCCCGGCCGCACTGCGGGCTCATTTTGAACCGATCGTTCCAAAACCGATCCACCACACCACCGGACCTTCCTGCCCCGCGTAACGGAGCCCTCTGTCATGCCATGTGCGATCTACCTTCTCGGCCTGGGCATCTTTGCCCAGGGCACCTCCGAATTCATGCTCTCCGGACTCCTCCCCGGCCTTGCCGCCGACCTCGGCGTCTCCATCCCCGACGCCGGCCTGCTGGTTTCCGCCTTCGCCCTCGGCATGGTCCTCGGCGCACCCGTACTCGCCGTGGCCACGCTGCGGGTGCCGCGCCGCACCGCACTGGTCGCCTTCCAACTCGTCTTCGCCGCCGGGCATGTGGCCGGTGCGCTCGCACCGCAATACGGGTTGCTGTTCGCGACCCGTGTGGTGAGCGCCCTCGCCTACGCCGGTTTCTGGGCGGTGGCCGCGGCGACGGCGGTGAGCCTGGTCCCGCCGGGCGCCAAGGGGAAGGCGCTGTCCGTGGTCACCATGGGGCTCACCCTCGCCACCGTCGTGGGCGTGCCGGCCGGTACGGTCCTCAGCCAGCACGCGGGCTGGCGCGCGGCGTTCTGGGGCGTGGCCGGTCTCACCGTGCTCAGCGCGCTCTCGCTGCGGGCCGCGCTGCCCGCGGGTCACGGCACCGGCGGCGAACCCCTGTCCGTACGGCGTGAGATGAGGGGCCTGGTCCGGCCGGCACTGTGGGTCTCCTACCTCGTCACCGCACTGACCTTCGGCGCGGCGATCGTCACCTTCAGCTACCTCGCCCCGCTGCTGACGGAGGTGAGCGGGCTGCCCGCGCAGTGGGTGCCCGCGGTCCTCGCCCTGTACGGGGTCGGCGGGCTCGCCGGGCTGTCGCTCGGGGGACGGACCGCCGACGCGCGGCCGCTGCGGACGCTGGTCATAGGCGTCGGAGCGCTCACCGTGGTCTCCGCGGCGCTCGCCCTCACGGCGGGGAGCCTCGGCACGGCCATCGCCCTGGTCTTCGTCCTCGGATTCACCGCATTCGTCGTCAACCCGGTCGTGCAGTCACGGGTGTTCCGCCTCGCTCCCGATGCGCCGACGATGGCAGGCGCTCTGAACACCTCCGCGTTCAACGTCGGGATCACGCTCACCCCGATGCTGGGCGGGCTCACCATCGACGCGGGCCTCGGCTTCACCTCGGTGGCGTGGGTCGGTGCCGGCACCGGTGTGGTGGCCTTCGCCGCCACGGCGTGGGCCGCCGTACTGCAGCGGCGGACGGAGCGGGTCGGCGCGCCCGCCGTCGACCGCCCGGTGTACGCGGCCGGGTAGCCCGGCACCCCGGTAGCGGGCGCCCGGGCACGGCCGGACGCCGGACCGATACCTCAGCGGACGGGCTCGGCACCCGGCCGGAGGTCGAGCCGGAGGCCGGGGCGCAGGCCCCAGCGGGTCATCGCGCCGGCCTCCGCCTCCAGGACGTGCCGGGCGCGGAGGCGGGGGAGTCCCAGCCGGCCCGGCCGCATGGTGCGTACGGCCAGCACGGTGAAATCCCCGCTCAGATAGGCGACATCGATCGCAAACCGCATCCGGAAGGTGTGCACACTGCTCGCCGGGGTCAGCAGCAGCGCCCCCTCGATGCCGTCGCGGCCCAGCAGCCCGCGGGTGCGGGCACGCCAGGACGCCGCGATCTCCACCGGAATGCCGTGCTCCGTGCCGTGCAGGACCCCCGGGCCGTTCTCCCAACGCGCCATGCACAGCGTTCTACCCGCTTCCGCGTCCCGCATCCGCCCCCTGACGCGGAGCCGGACACCCCCTAAGGTCGGCACGTGCCAGTGATGCTGATGGTTCTCGCCGCCGTCTACGGGGCCGTGGCCGGGCTGCTCCTGCCACGGCCCGCCCACCGGATGGCCGTTGAGCCCGAGGAGGAGTGGCGCGCGGTCTGCCCCCGCGGGCATGCGATCACAGGGGTGGCGCGGGGCTGGCTGGGGCGGGGGCACTGCCCGGACTGCGGGGCGTACGGGCCGGGGGTGCTGCCGATGGCGGCGGCCACCGCACTGGCCTGTGCGGCACTGGCGGCGGCCGCCGGGCCGCGGCCGGAACTCGTCGCCTGGCTGGCGATGACGCCGGTCGCGGTGCTGCTGGCGGCCGTCGACTGGCGGGTGCGGCGCCTCCCGGACGCCTTGACGCTGCCGCTCGCCGTGATGGCGGCGGTGCTGCTGGGGCTGGGCGGCTGGTTCACGGGGGAGGCCGGGGCGTGGCGGCGGGCGCTGCTGGGTGGACTCGTCCTGGGGGCGTGCTACCTCCTGCTCTATGTCGTCAACCCGCAGGGCATCGGGCTGGGCGACGTCAAGCTGGCGGTCGGGCTGGGGATCGCCCTCGGGTGGTACGGCTGGCGCACCCTGCTCTTCGGCGGGGCGGCCGGCGTGCTGCTCGGTGCGCTCTACGGCGCGGGGCTGCTGATCGTCCGGCGCGGTGCACGGGGAGCGGCCATGCCCCTCGGGCCCTTCATGATCCTCGGGGCGTTCGGCGTGCTGCTCCTGGGTGCCGCCGCGGCGGCCGCCTGACCGCACGCCCACACGGCCCGCACCCCGCACCCCACATCCCCGCACCGGACGGATCCCGTCCGCGGGTCTGCTCCCTCCCTCTGCCCGGCCTCCCCGGAGACCGAGCCACGCCGCCGCGCGCGCCGGTGCACGAAGCATCCCTCCCGCGGGGTTATGGTGGAAACCCCCCCTCGGGCCGGTCCGTATCCCCCCCACGGACCGGCCCGCTTTTTGTTCCGTGCACCGGCCGCCCCCTACGCGGGCGTCACAGTCGCCGTGGACACCGCAGGGCACACCCCCGGGCCACCGGCACCCCGCGAGGCATGCGGCCCGCGACCGCCGGGCAGGCGCTGCGGCCGGGCGGGCGATATGTCCGGACCGGCGTCACCGCCGGGCAAGCGTCACCGCCGGGCAAGCGTCACCGCCGGGCAAGCGCCACCGCCGGACCGGCGCTACCGCCGTGCCCAGATGTTCACGCCGTCCGTCGTCTTCGCGAACTCGTCGATCCGGGCCAGCTCGGCGTCCGTGATCGCGGGAGCGTCGAGGGCGGCGATATTGGCCTCCAACTGGGCGACGCTGCTGGCGCCGATCAGGGCGGAGGTCATCCGCTCGTCGCGGAGCACCCAGCACAGGGCGAGCTGGGCCAGCGACTGGCCGCGGCGGGCGGCGATGTCGTTGAGGCCGCGGAGGCGGCGGACGACCTCGTCGGACAGCAGGCCCGGGTCCAGGGACTTGCCCTGGGAGGCCCGTGAGCCCTCGGGGATCCCGTGCAGGTACTTGTCCGTGAGCATCCCCTGTGCCAGTGGCGCGAAAGAGATGCAGCCCATGCCCTCCCCTTCGAGGGTGTCCAGCAGCAGATCGTCCTCGGTCCAGCGGTTGATCATCGAGTACGAGGGCTGGTGGATCAGCGCGCGGACGCCCATTTCGCGCAGGATTCCGGCCGCTTCACGGGTCTGCTCGGCGTTGTAGGAGGAAACCCCGACATACAGGGCCTTGCCCTGCTGGACGGCGGACGCCAGCGCGCCCATCGTCTCCTCCAGCGGGGTGTCCGGATCGAAGCGGTGCGAGTAGAAGATATCGACGTAATCGACACCCATCCGCTTCAGTGAGGCATCCAACGACGAGAGGAGATATTTCCGCGAACCCCATTCACCGTAGGGGCCGGGGTGCATCAGATATCCGGCCTTCGTCGAGAGAACCATCTCGTCGCGGTAGCCACGGAAGTCCTGCGCGAAGATTTTTCCGAAGTTCAGCTCGGCGGACCCGGGTGGCGGACCGTAGTTGTTGGCCAGATCGAAGTGGGTCACGCCCAGATCGAAGGCGCGGCGGAGGATGGCGCGCTGGGAGCTCAGGGTGCGGTCATCCCCGAAGTTGTGCCAGAGTCCAAGGGAGATTGCGGGGAGTTTGAGTCCGCTGCGACCCGTTCGCCGGTACTTCATCGAGTCGTAGCGGGAATCCGCTGCGCGGTAGTCGGTGCCAGTCATGCTCATCTCCCTATCACGTACTTGTGACCTACCTGATTGGGCTGTCGACGCAGCCGAGAAGTAAAGTTGCCCACTTGAGGCGACGGGGCGACCGCCATTGGCACGGAGGGGCTGGACCACACATGCTGCGATCTTCCGGGGTGCGCATCCCTTATCCGCCTGCACTGCGCAATCTGGTCTACCGGCTGTACGCGCGCAGGGTGGAGGGTCGCCTGGATCACACCCAGGTGCCCAAGCACATCGGCGTCATCCTGGACGGCAACCGGCGCTGGGCGCGGGCCGACGGGCGGACGACCGAGCAGGGTCACCAGGCCGGCGCGGCCAAGATCAGCGAGCTGCTCGGCTGGTGCGAGGAGACCGATGTCGAGGTGGTCACGCTCTGGCTGCTGTCGACGGACAACCTCGACCGGCCCGAGGAGGAGCTCAAGCCGCTGCTGGGCATCATCGAGAACACCGTCCGAGATCTGGCTTCCGACGGCCGCTGGCGGGTGCACCACGTCGGCAACCGCGATCTGCTGCCGACCGCCACGCAGCAGGTGCTCAAGGAGTCCGAGCAGGCCACCCGCGACAACACCGGCGTGCTGGTGAACGTCGCGATCGGCTACGGTGGCCGGCAGGAGATCGCCGATGCGGTGCGCTCGCTGCTGCTGAGCCACGCCGAGCGCGGCACCTCCTTCGAGGAGCTGGCGGAGATCGTCGACATCGACCTGATCTCCGAGCACCTCTACACCCGCGGCCAGCCCGATCCGGATCTGGTGATCCGTACGAGCGGTGAGCAGCGGCTGTCGGGCTTCATGCTGTGGCAGAGCGCCCATTCGGAGTACTACTTCTGCGAAGTTTTCTGGCCGGCGTTCCGGAAGGTCGACTTCCTGCGCGCGCTGCGCGACTACGCCGCCCGGCACCGGCGCTACGGCTTCTAGGCGCTCCGCCGCACTCCGCCAGGCGGGTTACTCACGCCCCGTAAGTCTGATTCACCCCTGAAGTCCCCGATGTCCCTTCCGTTGCGGGGCGTCACCAGGCCCCGTCGGCTCCATGTGCCGCTGACGGGGCCTCTTCTGACACACCTTCCCCTCGGGTACCACCTTGGCGACGCCACGGCTCGCCGAGCAGGCGTTACCCAAGGTTCACCGACCGTGCGTCATATGCCGTGGCATGGCTACGCAGGTTCGAGGGAATATCCCTTCCAGGTCGGCGTCCGGAACAAGCCATCGGGCGCCGCATCTCAGCGGACGGCATGGGGTCGTCCGCCCGGGAGGCCCTTTGCACATCACGGAGGTCCGTGCGTACCGCACGGTCGACGCGGAGGGCCGGTGCTCGGCCCGCGCATTGTGGTCCGAGCCCGGTCCGGTCACCAGATGGCCGGGGGTCCCGGAGACGCTGCCCAGCGACAGCTGGACAAGCGGCGCCCCCGGGAGAACACCGCCCCGCGACGCCGTCGCACCCCAACCTCATTCGAGGGGGTTCCTCCACCCGTGGTGAACATCAAGCAGCGCCGTGAGCACGACCGGCGCACTTATGTACTCGACACCAGTGTGCTGCTGGCGGATCCAGGCGCCATGGCCCGCTTCGACGAGCACGAGGTCGTGCTGCCGGTCGTGGTGGTCACGGAACTGGAGGCCAAAAGGCACCACCCCGAGCTCGGCTACTTCGCCCGGCAGGCATTGCGCCTGCTGGACGAGTACCGGGTGCAGTTCGGGCGGCTGGACTCGCCCATCCCCATCGGGGATCTCGGCGGGTCACTCCGGGTCGAGCTGAACCACTCCGATCCCGGAATCCTGCCCGCGGGCTTCCGGCTCGGCGACAACGACTCGCGGATCCTCGCGGTGGCGCGCAATCTGCAGGCCGAGGGGTACGACGTCACGGTCGTCTCCAAGGACCTGCCGCTGCGTATCAAGGCGTCCTCGGTCGGGCTGCTGGCCGAGGAGTACCGCGCCGAGCTGGCGATCACCGATTCCGGCTGGACGGGGATGGCCGAGCTGACCGTCTCCGCCGAGCAGATCGACGATCTCTTCGCCGCCGAGACCGCTCAGGTACCGGAGGTCTCCGAACTTCCGGTGCATACCGGACTTGTGCTGCAGTCCGACCGCGGCAAGGCGCTCGGCCGGGTCACCGCGGAGGGCGCGGTCCGGCTGGTGCGGGGCGACCGGGAGGCGTTCGGGATCCACGGCCGCAGCGCCGAGCAGCGGATCGCGCTGGATCTGCTGCTCGATCCGGACGTCGGCATCGTCTCGATGGGCGGCCGGGCCGGTACCGGCAAGTCGGCGCTGGCGCTGTGTGCGGGCCTGGAGGCCGTATTGGAGCGCCGGCAGCACCGCAAGGTGATGGTGTTCCGCCCGCTGTACGCCGTCGGCGGGCAGGAGCTGGGCTATCTGCCGGGCAGCGAGGCGGAGAAGATGAGCCCCTGGGCGCAGGCCGTCTTCGACACGCTGTCCGCGGTGACCAGCAAGGACGTCATCGAAGAGGTGGTGGGGCGCGGCATGTTGGAGGTGTTGCCGCTGACCCATATCCGCGGGCGCTCGCTGCATGATGCGTTCGTCATCGTGGACGAGGCCCAGTCGCTGGAGCGGAACGTCCTTTTGACGGTTCTGTCCCGTATCGGGGCCAACTCCCGGGTGGTGCTGACGCATGACGTCGCGCAGCGCGACAACCTCCGGGTCGGGCGGTACGACGGCGTGGTCGCCGTCGTCGAGAAGCTGAAGGGGCATCCGCTGTTCGCCCACGTCACGCTGAACCGCTCGGAGCGTTCGCCGATCGCGGCCCTGGTGACCGAATTGCTGGAGGACGGCAGGATCTGACCGGTTGTGAACACAGCGCCGCCCGGCAAAGCGAAGGAGCTTAGCCGGGCGGCGCAGTGCTGCGAGTGGATATCCGAAAATCGTTTGCCGTAAACGAGGTGTGAGCTTTCACACCCAGCGGGGAATTGCTTCCCGGCCTCCGGGTCGGGCAGAGTCTGGGTCCTGTCAGGCCCCGCATACGGCACCAAGCACCCCATGGGGGTGCCTCCGGTCGAACGAAGGTGAGACCGGGGGAGGCGTGTAGAACCAACGAACTTCATAGCGATGCGCCGTATGCCGCCCGAGCACCACGCGGACCCCGAGGGGGACGTACCGGGCCAGTGCCTCCCGTGACCAGCCGGACCCGCCCGCTCAACAGGGCCCGGAACAAGGGGAGGTCAGCGTCAGGGGCACGATTGCGCCCGCGAGGTCACCTATGCGGGCGATGCTGGAAGGAAATCGTGTGAGCCGGATCTCGGTCCGGGGATTCGCCGTGGCATCCGCCACCGCGGTCACCACCGTCGGCGCCGTGGTCGGCGTCGCTGCAGGCAACGAGCCCGCCTCGGTCGGCAACACCGAGGCCACCGCTGCCGATGCGACGATCGCTGACATTCCCGCGGGCGCACAGGCCCAGGTGCAGACGGCTTCCCTGACGCAGCAGGCGGACGACCAGTCCACCCAGGCGGACACGGCAGCGCTGAAGTCCGCTCAGGAGTCGGCCCGCAAGGCTGCCGCTGAGACCGCGCAGAGCAAGAAGGACGCGGCGGACGAGGCGAAGGCCAAGAAGGCGGCCGAGGCGCGTGACAAGAAGGAGCAGGCCGCGTCCCGCTCCTCCTCGCGCGGCGACCTGGGCGACCTCCTCGGCAAGGGGTCGTACTCCATCGCCGAGACGAAGTCCATCGCGCAGCAGATGATGGCCGGCGACCAGTTCCAGTGCTTCAGCAACATCGTGGACCACGAGTCCGGCTGGAACTACAAGGCCACCAACGCCGGATCGGGTGCCTACGGCCTCGTCCAGGCGCTGCCCGGCTCCAAGATGTCCTCTGCGGGTTCCGACTGGCAGACCAACCCGGCCACCCAGATCAAGTGGGGGCTGAACTACATGAACGACCGCTACGGCAGCCCCTGTGGTGCCTGGTCGTTCTGGCAGGCCAACAGCTGGTACTAGGCCCGCCGGCAGTACCACCGCACTTCCGAAACCCCCGAACGCGGCAGCGTCGGGGGTTTCGTGCGTCCGGCGCAGGTAACGTCGTGCCCGTCAGGTTGTGGCGCGTGGGAGGGGAAGAGGAAGGCACATGTCCAGATTGCCTCAGTGGGTCGGTGGCCTCGGCGCCGGTCTGACCCGGCTCTCGCAGCGGCTGGAGGATCAGCGCCGCCGTGCGGAAGCCGCGGTGGGGGTCCCCCCTGGAGGGAGCTTGCCGGACTCCCCGGTGGAGGCCGGTGACCCGGAAGAGCTGAGGCGTGCCGGTCACGCGGATGCCCCCGCGGCCGGCGGCCCGGCGGACGGCGCACCGCCGCGCGGCGGTGCGTCGGCCACGCTCACGGTTCCCCGTACCCAGCTGCCGGAAGCGACGGACGGGGTGCCGCACCCCGCGACGGAGCTCGCCGCCGTGTCCCCCGATGCCGACCCGCCGGAGAGCGTCCCCCCGCCGCCGTCCTACGCCCCGGCCGTCGCGGCCCGCCCCGATCCGGTCGACGCGGTGCCGTGGGGCGTACGGGTCGCCGCCGAGGCGAGCTGGCGGCTGCTGGTGCTGGCCGCCACGCTGTGGGTCCTCGCGCGGGTCATCACCACCATCGAGCTGGTGGTGCTCTCCTTCATCGCGGCGACGCTGATCACCGCGCTGCTGCAGCCCACCGTGGGCTGGCTGCGCCGGCGCGGGCTGCCGCGCGGGCCGGCCACCGCGCTGACCTTCATCGGCGGGTTCGTCATCATGGGCCTGGTCGGCTGGTTCGTGGTCTGGCAGGTCCAGGACAACATCGACTCGGTCTCCAGCCGCATCCAGGAGGGCATCACCGAGCTCAAGGGCTGGCTGCTGAAGAGCCCGTTCCATGTGACCGAGTCTCAGATCACCCAGATCGCCAAGAACCTGCAGGACGCGGTCGGTGCCAACACCGAGGCCATCACCTCGGCCGGTCTGGAGGGCGTCACCGTCGTCCTCGAAGTGCTCACCGGCATCCTGCTGGCGATGTTCACCACGCTCTTCCTGCTCTACGACGGTCGGCGGATCTGGAACTGGCTGCTCAGGCTGGTCCCGAGCGCGGCCCGCGAGGGTGTGGCGGGTGCCGGGCCGCGGGCCTGGCGGACGCTGACCGCCTATGTGCGCGGCACGGTGGTCGTCGCCCTGATCGATGCCATCTTCATCGGTATCGGCCTCTACTTCCTCAATGTGCCGCTGGCCGTGCCGCTCGCCGTCTTCATCTTCCTGTTCGCCTTCATTCCGCTGGTCGGCGCGGTGGTCTCGGGTGCGCTGGCGTGTGTCATCGCGCTGGTCGCCAACGGCGTGTTCACCGGGCTGATGGTGCTGGCGGTCGTGCTGGCCGTCCAGCAGATCGAGGGGCACGTCCTGCAGCCGTTCATCCTGGGCCGGGCGGTCCGGGTCCATCCGCTCGCGGTGATCCTGTCGGTCGCCGCGGGCGGGCTGATCGCGGGCATCGGCGGTGCGGTGGTCGCGGTGCCGTTGGTGGCGGTCACCAACACGGTGGTCGGCTACCTGCGTTCGTACTCCAGGGAACAGGCGGTGCGGATGGCGGTGGCCCCGCGCGGCGCCACCGCGATCTCGGTGGCGCCGACCCCGCCGCCGGTGCGCCCTACGCCCGAGGAACCCCAGGCGTAGGGCGCGTCTTCCGGATCACCCGGGCCGATCCGGAAGACACACCCCGGCCGCACCCCGGCCGCACCCCGGGCACCGGACACACAAAACCCCGCAGACGCCAGGTCTGCGGGGTTTTGTGCGGGTGTCCCGCGCGCGGCGGAGTTACTCGGCGAGCGCGGCCTCGGCGTCGAGGGTGGCGCCGACGGCCTGCAGGACGGACGCGATCTTGACGGCCTCCTGGATCGTCTCGCGGTCCACGCCGGCCTTACGGAGTACCTGCTCGTGCGAGTCCAGGCACATACCGCAGCCGTTGATGGCCGAGACGGCCAGCGACCACAGCTCGAAGTCGACCTTGTCCACGCCCGGGTTGCCGATGACGTTCATCCGCAGACCGGCGCGCAGGGTGCCGTACTCCGGGTCCGACAGCAGGTGCCGGGTCCGGTAGAAGACGTTGTTCATCGCCATGATGGCGGCGGCCGACTTCGCGGCGCTGTAGGCCTCGGCGGAGAGGTTGGCCTTCGCCTCCGGCTCCAGCTCGCGCAGCACCTTCGGCGAGCGCGAAGCGATCGCGCAGGCCAGCACGGTGCCCCACAGCTGCTGCTGCGGGAGGTCGCTGTTGCCGATGACCGAGCCGAGGTTCAGCTTGAGGTCCTTGGCGAAGTCCGGTACGGCGGACTTCAGTTCGTCGAGAGCCATGTCAGATCAGCCTCCAGTTCGCTAGCGGAGTGTCACTCGCCCGAGAGCAGCGCGACCGGGTCGAGGGTCTCGTCGCCCTGGGACCAGTTGCAGGGGCACAGCTCGTCGGTCTGCAGGGCGTCGAGGACCCGCAGAACCTCCTTGGGGTTACGGCCCACGGAGCCGGCGGTCACCATGGTGAACTGGATCTCGTTGTTCTGGTCGACGATGAAGACGGCGCGCTGCGCGAAGCCGTCCTCGCCCTCGATGCCCAGGTCGCGCATGAGCTCGTGCTTGGAGTCGGCGAGCATCGGGAAGGGCAGGTCGGTCAGGTCCGCGTGGTCCTTGCGCCAGGCGTGGTGCACGAACTCGGAGTCGCCGGAGAAGCCGAGGACCTGGGCGTCACGGTCGGCGAACTCGTCGTTCAGCTTGCCGAAGGCGGCGATCTCGGTCGGGCACACGAAGGTGAAGTCCTTGGGCCACGCAAAGACGATCTTCCACTTGCCCTCGTAGGTCTTGTGGTTGATCTGCTCGAACTCCTGGCCCTTTTCCAGCGAAACGCAGGCGGTCAGGTCGAACTCGGGGAACTTGTCACCGACAGTGAGCACGTACTCTCCTTGTTGCGCAGAAAGTCCCTTTTTGGGGACTTTCCTTGAGGCTTGGACGGGTTACACACTGCCACAGCAGGCATTGATCAGGGAAATAGCTAGACTGGTTGCTGTTGATCGGAGGTGGTTATCAGTGGCTTCACCGGCGAGTCAGGGCGGCAGACCCCGCCAGCCCAGCCTGGCCCAGCTGCGGGCGTTCGCGGCGGTGGCCGAGCATCTGCATTTCCGCGAGGCGGCGGCCGAGATCGGCATGAGCCAGCCCGCGCTGTCCGGGTCGGTCTCCGCGCTGGAGGAGACCCTCGGGGTGCAGCTGCTGGAGCGTACGACGCGCAAGGTGCTGCTGTCGCCCGCGGGGGAGCGGGTGGCCGCGCGGGCCAGGACGGTCCTGGAGGCGGTCGGCGATCTGATGGAGGAGGCGGAGGCGGCCCGCGCGCCGTTCACGGGCGTGCTGCGGCTCGGGGTCATCCCGACCGTCGCCCCGTATCTGCTGCCCGCCGTCCTGCGGCTGGTCCATGAGACCTACCCCGACCTGGACCTCCAGGTGCACGAGGAGCAGACCGCCTCCCTCCTGGACGGCCTGTCCCACGGACGCCTCGACCTGCTCCTGCTCGCCGTGCCGCTCGGCGTCCCCCAGGTCACCGAACTCCCGCTCTTCGACGAGGACTTCGTCCTGGTCGCACCCAAAGAACACTGGCTCGGCGGCCGCGGCGACATCCCGCGCCAGGCCCTCCAGGAACTGGACCTGCTGCTGCTCGACGAGGGCCACTGCCTGCGGGACCAGGCCCTGGACATCTGCCGGGAGGCCGGCCGGGACGAGAACACCCCCGTGACGACCAGCGCGGCAGGCCTGTCCACCCTGGTGCAACTGGTGGCCGGCGGGCTCGGTGTGACCCTGCTGCCCCGCACCGCGCTACGGGTCGAAACCGGCCGCAACGACCAGCTCACGACCGGCTACTTCGCCGACCCGGCGCCCTCGCGGACGATCGCCCTCGCCATGCGGACGGGCGCCGCACGCCAGGGGGAGTTCGAGGAGTTCGCGGCGGCGCTGCGGGGGGCACTGCGGGGGCTGCCGGTGCGGATGGCCGGGGGGTGAAGGTCAGGGGCGGGCGACCGAGAGGATCGCTTCGACGTCAGTGTGATCTCGGCGCCGAGGGAAGAGGGGAGCGTGACGCGTTGGCCGGGGGCGTGGACGCTGTGGTTGCGGTATTCGTTGGCGAACGGTTCCGTCAGGGTGTGGATGCGGTCCTTCTTGCGGTCGATGATGACGTAGACCGGGATCTTGGCGATCGCGTACGCGGCGACCTTCGTCTTGAGGTCGGTGGCGTAGTTCGAAGACGTCACTTCCAGCACCATCCGGAAGACGACCGGGTCGTAGCAGTTGTCCGCCACGAGGTGATCGCGGTAGTCGGCGTCGACGACGGCGAGGTCGGGGATGGCATAGTCCTCGGGGCCGTCGGGGAGCCATACGCCCATGGCCTGGGCCACTCGGGTCTCCGCTCCGTGCGCAGGCGCGAAAGCGAAGATGAGGTCGGTCAGTGAATCGGCGTGCGGGCCGTCGGCGGGCGGCGTCACGGTGAGGTCTGCCCCGATGATCTCGATGCGGTAGCCAGGGAGCTTCTCGGTGAGCTGGGCGGCCACCTCGAGCAGGCTGGGCAGCTTGCCGTCATGAGGGTGCTCGACTGCAGCGGCAGACATGTAGTGCCTCCTGATGGCCGGTATCGAGGCCATCATCGTAGGCAGGGGCACCCGCACACGTCTCGTATGACCACGTTCATCCGTTCGTAGATCGCCTCGATACGGGGCCCTCGGGCGCATCGGGCGCATCGGGCGCATCGGGCGCATCGGGGGGTTCGCGGGGGCGCTGCGGGGGCTGCCGGTGCGGATGGCCGGGGGGTGAGGGGCCGGGGGCGAGGGGCCGGGGGCGAGGGTCAGGGGCGGTGCGAGGTGCGGGGTCTGGCATCGTCCAGGGTCTGGGCCACGTCCAGGGAGACTTCGGCCCCGATCGACTCGGGAAGAGTGACCTTTTCCCCGGCTACATGGATGCGGTGTACTCCGTAGCCGTCTCTCATGGGCTCGGTGAGGACGTGGAGGCGTTCGTGCTTGCGGTCGACGATCACATACACCGGGATCCTGGCGGCGCCGTAAGCGGTGACCTTCGTGCGCAGGCCGTTGGAGTAATTCCCGGAGGTGATCTCAAGGACCAGGCGGAAGGCCGCCGGGTCGCAGCACTCGTACTCGATGACATGGTCTTCGAAGTCGGCGTCGACAACGGACAGGTCCGGAACGGCGAAATTCTCCGGACCGCCCGGTAGCCACAACCCGAGGCCTTCGAGGATTTCTGTCTCGCCGCCGTCCAAGCCCGCCGCGACGAAGGGGCGCCTGAGGCGGGCCAGCCCCTTCGCGTGGGCAGGGCCCGGGGGTGGGGTCACGGTGAGGACGCCTCCGAGGATCTCGACGGGGTGGCCAGGGAGCTGCTTCCTGAGCTGGTCGGCCTGTTCGAGGGGCGTCAGGCACATCGGACGGGCCGTGTCGGAGCGCCCTCCACCCCGTACTCCGGCACCGCTCAGACCGCGCCGCCCCGGTCGTACGTCAGGAAGGCCGCGCCGCTCTGGAGGACCGTGTGCTCGGTCAGCTCCCAGGTGCGGGGGTCGAAGGCGGTGCTGGGGGAGAAGAGCGGGATGCCGGAGCCGAGGGTGAGCGGGCTGAGCTTGACGATCAGCTGGTCGATCTCGGGGTAGAGCGCGCCGGCCAGTTCGCTGCCGCCCAGCAGCCAGATGTCCTTGCCGCGTGCGGACTTCAGCTCCCGGACCGTGGCCACCGGGTCGGTGGCCACCAGTTCCACCGCCGGGTCGGGGCTCTGCTTCATGGTCCGGGTGAAGACGAGGTGGCGCAGGTGGGGGTAGGCGTCGGTGAGACCGGCCCGGAGGCCGATCTCGTAGCTGCGCCGGCCCTCCAGGACGGTGTCGAAGCGGGTGCCCTCGTCGGTGATGCCGAGGGCCGACCGGGCCTGGACGGGGAGGATCTCGGGGAGCTCGGCGGCCAGATGCTTGAGGTAGTCGTCGGCGATCGGCCAGAAGCCGTCCGGGCCGGTGGGGTCCGCACCGTCCGGGCCGGCGAGGAAGCCGTCGAGGGTGGAGGCGATGCAATAGACGAGCCGGCGCATAAAGGGTCCCCCTGGGGCAGTTGGCGGGCGCTGCTGCGTGCGAAATGATCTCGCAGATTCATTCCGCACGCAGCCCATCCGGGCGCATCAGGCGCCACAGCAGCGGCAGGGAGAGCACGGTGACGCCGAGGACGACGGCCGCCGCGGTGCCGGTGAGGGTGAGGATGCCCCACCAGTCGGCCTGCCAGGGGCGGCCCACCATGTGGAGGAGCAGCGAGCCGAGGGTCAGTCCGCAGCCGAGTGCCAGTGCCAGGCCGAGGACAACCGGGACGGCCGTCTGCCACAGGACCGAGCGGCCCAGCACGGCGCGCGGGGTGCCGAGGGCATCCAGGGCGGACAACGCCCGTGCGCGGTCGCGGAGTTGCTCCAGGGCGGTGATCAGCAGACCGCAGCCGATCAGCAGCAGCACGGCGGCGGCGCAGGCGGTCAGGCCGTGACGGGTGGCGTTGAGGGTGTCGGTGTCGGTGGCGCTGCCGTCGCCGTAGGCGAGGAAGCCGATCTGCGGGGAGATCGCGGCGGCCCTGTTGCGGACGTATTCGATCGCGTCCGGGGTGTGCGGGTCGAGCCGCAGCAGGACGGTGATGTGGGGATGGCGCAGCAGCGTGGGTGGCAGGGCCTCCGGGGTGGTGAGCAGGCCGGGGCTGATGACACCGGGCGGGAAGCTGCGGGTCTTGGCGGTGACGGGGCGGGCGCTGCGCGGGACGGACCAGAGGGCGGGCGCCCGGTGGTCGCTGCGGCTGCCGACCGGGTCGAGGGCCAGCCGCTCGCCCGGGTGCGGGTGGGGAGGGAGGCCCTCGGGGTGCTTGACGAGAAAGACACTGCCCTTGGAACAGGCGCCGATATCGGCGAGTTGGCGCAGGGTGGCGCAGTCGGCGACGACCACCGGATACGGCTCGGGGTCGTCGCCTTCGCGGGGCGCGGTATCCGCCGGGGCCTGGTGGTGACGGGAGGAGTCCGCGTAGCCGGAGACCATGCCGTGTGCCGCACGGACGCCCGCGGCCGCGCGCAGCCCGGCGTACAGCTGCGGGGCACGGGCGGCGGGCACCGTGTCGCCGCGCGCGTCGACGACGGTCCATGCGGGGCCGCGGCGCTGCTCGTCGAGGCTCTGGGAGCCGGTCAACAGCAGCTGTACGGCGAGGGCACCGGCCACCGCAACGGTGATCCCGCTGACCGAACGGCTCGCCGTGGTACTGCTCAACTGCAGTCGCCGCACCGCAAGTTGCCAGGACTGGCCGCCGGGGCCCGCGCCGTCCAGGCGGGACACCGCGAGGTCCACCAGCCACGGCAGCAGCGCCGCCACGCCCAGCAGAAGCAGCGCGACACCGAGGACCACCTGAGCGTCGGCGATGTCGCCGTGGCCCGGCCCGCCGATCGCCTGCGGCAGCAGCAGTGCCACCCCGGCGGTTGGCAGCAGCAGCCGCCACCACAGCCGGCGGCGCCGCGGCGGTGCCGTGCGGGTGACGCCCAGCGGCTCGACGGTGACCCGCCGCATGGTGACCAGCGTGACGCCGACCGAACAGAGCGGGACGGCCAGCGCGACAAAACCGGCGAGGACGGCATCCGGCGCCACGTCGGAAGGGAACACGCCGATGCCGAAAAGGGAGATGCCGGTGAGCGGGATCCGGCCGGCCAGGAAGATCGCGGCGCCGGTGAGCAGCCCGAACAGCGCACCGGCCAGCGCCTCGCCGGCGGCGATCCGCCGGGTGGCGGCCCGGTCCGCGCCCACCAGCCGGAGCGCGGCGAGCCGCCGGTCACGGCGCTCCCCGCCGAACCGCACCGCGGTCGCGATGAAGACGGCGACGGGAGCCAGCAGCGCGACACAGCTCACGATGATGATCAGCACCACCAGGGGACTTGCCCGGAACGGGTCCCCGCGGTCACCGAACGCGGTGATCCGCTCGACGCCGTCGCCGGGCCGCCGCAGATCGTCGCTGCCTTGGTAGAAGAGGAGTTCACCGGGGTACATGAGCCCCGCGTCACGGATCGTGGCGGTGATCCGCAGATGGGGGAAGCGCTCCTTGAGCAGTGCGCCCTCGGGGGCGGACAGCAGGTCGGACAGGGCGGGGGAGACGGCCGTTTCCCCGGGCCCCGGCAGCCGGGACAGGCCCGGTGGTACGGGGGCGCGGGGCCCCTCGGCCGTCAGGAGCCGGCCGTGCACCGGCCGATCGCGGTAGGCACTGCCCGACGAGGCGGTCAGCAGTGTCCGGTCCGAGGGCCCGGTCCCTTCCACGGCGGGCACGACGGTGCGGGCCCGCTGCCGGTCCATGGCGGCGTTCCACACGTTCGGGACGGCGGTCGCCAGCAGCAGGACGGCGACGCCCAGGCCGACGCCGAGCGCGGTCAGCGCCGTACGGATCCAGCCCTCGCGGCCGCCGGTGACGGCGAACCGGGCGCCCATGGCGAGGTCGGCACACCAGCGCCGGAGGGGCACGCCCCGGCCCGGACGGGAAGCACCGGGCATGGCCGCGCTCACTCCGTCCGCAGCCCGGCGGGCCGCATCATCCGCCACAGCGGCGGAAGGCTCAGCAGCGTCACAAAGAAGATCATGCCGCCGCCGGCCCCGGTGATTCCCGCCACCACCGGCCAGTCGACCGTCACCGTGCTGTCGATCGTGGTCAGCAGCAGCGTCCCCAGCGCCAGCCCGCAGCCCAGCGCCAGGCCCAGCCCGAGCGTCACGGGCAGGGCGGTCTGCCACAGCACCGACCAGCCCAGGGTGGCGCGGCGGGTCCCGTACGCATCGAGGGTGGACAGCAGTCGGCGGCGCTCGTAGAGCTGCTCGACGGTGGAGATGATCAGGCCCGAGCCGATCAGCAGGAGGGTGAGGACGGCGCCGGCGAACAGGCCCTTGCGGACGCTGGTGTACTGCGCGACATGCGGATTGTCGACGGCGGAGGACTCGTTCATCGCCGGGTTGATACGGGCCACGGTGTTGCGGATGTACTCCACGGCGTCCGGGGTGCCGCGATCGAAGTCGACCTTGAACTCCGTGGTGGGGTGGTTGAGTCGGCCGGTGTCGAGCGCGGCCGGTGTGGCCAGCAGGTCGTACGAGACGTGGTCGGGGGCGCGTTCGCGGTCGAAGAGCCGGACCCCGCGGGCCGCCGCGGGGATCGTCCAGGGGTGCGGGGGCTGCGGATCGTCGTTCGTGTACGGGGGGTTGAGGCTGATCGTCGCCCCGGGCGTGAGGGCGGCGTCCCGGCCCGTGGCATCGGTGAGGAACACCTCGCCGTCCCGGCAGGAGCCCAGGCGGGCGAGTTTGCGCAGCTCGGCGCAGCTGCCGATGGCGAGCGTCGAGGGCAGTGCAGCGGACGTGGGACGCCCGGCGGCCGGCAGCCGGCCGATGTTCGCGTCGATCGTGCCGCGGACCGCCGTCACCCCGGGAGTGGCGCGTAGCGCGCCGAGCGCCCGCTGCGTCTGCGGCCAGCCGCCGGCGTCGCCCCACAGGCCGATCCGCGGGAGCTTGCCGGACTCCGCGTACGCCTGGGCGTAGCCGGCCTGCATACCGGTCATGAGCATATGGAGCGCGATGGCGCCGGTCACCGCGACGGTGATGCCGCTGACCGCGCGGGTGGCCGAGCCGCTGCTCAACTGCAGGCGGCGGACCGCGAGTTGCCAGGCGACCGGGCCGCCGTGCAGCCGGCCGACCACCGCGTCCACCAGCCAGGGCAGCAGGACGGTGACGCCGAGCAGCAGCAGCATCGAGCCGGTCGCGAGCCGGAAGGTGTCGAGCTGGGTGTCGCGCCACGGCTGCTCCCGGGCCAGCGGCACCAGCAGCACGATGCCCACGACAGGCACCGCCACCCGCCACCACAGCCGGCGGCGCAGCGCGGGGCGGTTGCGGACGATGCCCAGCGGCTCGACGGTGATGCCGCGCTGGGCGAACAGCGTCACCACGACCGCCGCCGTCGGTACGAGTACGGCGATCAGTGCGGCGGCGAGCGGGGCGGGCGCCACGTCCGAGGGGAAGACATTGACGTCCCACAGCGTGACCACCGAAGCGCACTGCCGGCCGGCCAGGAACAGCGCGCCGCCCCCCGCCAGCCCCAGCAGCGAACCGAACAGCGCCTCACCGGAGGCGATCCGGCGGGTGGTACGGACATCGGCGCCGACCAGCCGGAGCGCGGCCAGCCGGCGCTCCCGCCGCTCGTTGCCGAACCGGATGGACGTGCCGAGGAAGACCAGCACCGGCATCATCAGCGTCACACACGTCATGACCACGAGGACCACGACGGGCGCCCGCATCGGTGGCGGGTCCCAGTTCTTGCCGAAGCGGTCGATGCGGTAGCCGTCGGGCGCGGTGAGCGTGGCGCTCTGCGCGACGTAGGTGAGCTCCTGCGGGCCGAGCAGACCCTCGTCGCCGATCACACCGGCCACGTCGTAGGGCAGCCGGTCGCGCAGCAGCGCGCCGTCGGGGGAGTCCAGCAGCTCCTTGAGTGCCGGGGAGAGCAGCATCCGTCCGGGGCCGGGGAGATGGCCGATGCCGGGCGGCACGGGCGGATGCGCGCCGTCCGGGCGTACCAGGCGCCCGCGGATCGGCGCACCGCGGAAAGTGGTGTCGGCCGAGGCGTAGAGCAGGGTGCGGTCGGAGCGCGGGGGCTCGTGCATCTGGCCCAGGTTCTCGCGGGCCTTCTCCCGGCCGTGCCAGGCATCCAGCAGGGGTGGCACGGACGAGCACAGCAGCAGGACGGCCACGCCCAGGCCGACGCCGAGCGCGGTCAGCGCCGTACGGACCCAGCCCTCGCGGCCGCCGCCGGCCGCGAACCGCATCCCCATCACGAGGTCACGGGCCCAGGTCGCCGGACCGGTGCGGGTGGCGGCTGACGGGTTCCGGGGCGCGGGCGGGCCGGGCGTGCGGTCGTCCCCTTGGCCGCTGCCGCTGCCGCTGCCGCTGCCGCTGCCGCTGCCGCTGCCGCTGCCGCTGCCGCCGGCGTTGCCGGTGGACGAGCGCAGCAGGCTCATATCAAGCCCGCCAGCATGTCCTTCACTTTGCCGTCCCGGACCACGATCTCCCGGTCGGAGTAGGCGGCGACCCGGGCCTCGTGGGTGACCAGGACGACCGCGGCGTGGGTCTCCCGGGCGGCATCGGTCAGCAGGGTCAGTACGCGTTCGCCGTTGAGCGAGTCCAGGGCGCCGGTGGGCTCGTCCGCGAAGATGACCCGTGGGCGGGTGGCGAGGGCGCGGGCGACCGCGATCCGCTGGCCCTGGCCGCCGGATATCTCGCCGGGCCGTTGGCCGTGCACCTTCTCGACCTCCAGCCGCTCCAGCCACTCGTGGGCCTGCCGTTCGGCCTCCTTGCGCTTGGTGCCGTTCAGCCGCAGGGGCAGCGCGACATTCTCCAGAGCGGTCAACTCCGGTACCAGTTGGCCGAATTGGAAGACGAAACCGAAGTCGGTACGGCGCAGGGCACTGCGCCGGGCGTCGCTCAGCGCGTTCAGGGTGTGCGGGCCGTAGCGGACGGTGCCGGAGTCCGGGCTGATGATCCCGGCGAGGCAGTGCAGCAGGGTCGATTTGCCGGAGCCCGACGGGCCCATGACGGCGACGACCTCACCCGGGTGGATGGAGAACTCCGCGCCGTCCAGCGCCGGTGTCGCCCCGTAGGTCTTGTACAGCCCCTCCGCTGCGAGCAGGGATCCCTCCGGCGTCATGCACGGACCGCTTCCGCGAGCTTGTCGAGCCGGGCGGCGGTCAGCTCCAGCCAGCGCAGATCGGCTTCGAGATGGAACAGCGCGTGGTCGCAGATCAGCTGGTCGGCGAGGTCGCCGGTGCGCTTGCGCTCGGTCAGTCCGCGCATCAGCCGCAGATGCTCGGTGCGCTGGGAGTCCAGCAGCTCGGCGGCGTTGCGGCCGGTCATCAGGGCCAGGACGACCTTGGTGTAGAGCGTCGACTGGAGGTACGGCTCGGGCTTCTCCGGGCGGGCCAGCCACTGGGCGACATCGGTGATCCCGGCGTCCGTGATCGCATACCGCTTGCGCTCCGGGCCCGCGCCGGCCTCCACGGCGTCCACCTCGACCAGGCCGTTCTTCAGCAGCCGGGACATCGTGGAGTAGACCTGCCCGTAGTGCAGCGGGCGGTCCTGGCCGAAGCGTTCGTCGAAGGCCCGCTTGAGGTCGTAGCCATGGCGGGGGCCGGACTCCAGGAGACCCAGCAGCGTATGACCGATTGACATGCGGAGCACTTTACTCGTGGGTGTATCGCTGGTGTATACGCGTGCTGTACAGCGGGATGCGCGGCTGACCCCAGGTCCGTCCTCCGGCGGGTGCACCCGGGAACTCCCGGGCGCGGGCCCGGTCCGCCGGGGCCGTGGAGCGAGTGCCCACGGGAGGGACCTGGCCGACCTCTCAGTCGTCCTTGCGGTCCTTCGGCGGCCGTCCGCGCCGGGGAATCGCCCCCGTCCCGCGGGGCAGCCGCCCCGCCTCCGACAGCGCCTTGCGGAGCAGGAACTCGATCTGGGCATTGGCGCTGCGCAGTTCGTCGCCGGCCCATCGCGCCAGCGCGTCATGGACCGCAGGGTCCAGCCGGAGCAGTACCTGCTTGCGCTGCTGCGGCGGCCGCGCGGGGGCCCGCCCGCTCTCGGCGCCGGGCCCCTCGGGGGTGTCGGTGCTCATGCCGAAGCCTCGCTTCGTTCGGCCTCGCCTTCGCTCGGCGTGCACCTCTCCATGGTTCGCCCGCTCACTGGTAGAGGGAACCCGTGTTCAGGACCGGCTGGGCGGCCCGGTCGCCGCACAGCACCACCATCAGATTGCTGACCATGGCCGCCTTCCGCTCCTCGTCCAGCTCGACGATGCCCTGCCGGCCGATCCGGTCCAGCGCCTGCTCGACCATGCCGACCGCGCCCTCGACGATCTGCTGGCGGGCCGCGACCACCGCGCCGGCCTGCTGCCGCTGGAGCATCGCGGAGGCGATCTCGGGGGCGTAGGCGAGGTGACTGAAGCGGGACTCGATGATCCGTACGCCGGCGGCCTGGACCCGTGCGGTCAGCTCCAGGGCGAGCTTCTCGGTGATCTCCTCGGCGTTGCCGCGCAGTGACAGGGCGTCCTCGTCGTGTGCGTCATAGGGGTACTCGATGGCGATGTGCCGGACGGCCGCCTCGGTCTGGGTGGCGACGAACTCCAGGAAGTCGTCGACCTCGAAGAGTGCCTGGGCGGTGTCCTCGACCTGCCAGACCACGATCGAGGCCAGCTCGATCGGGTTGCCGTAGGCGTCGTTGACCTTGAGGACCGCGGTCTCGTGGTTGCGCACCCGGGTGGAGATCTTCTGGGCCGTGGTGAGCGGGTTGACCCAGCGCAGCCCGTCCGTGCGGATGGTGCCGACGTACCGTCCGAAGAGCTGGATCACCCGGGCCTCGCCGGGCGCGACCATCTTCACTCCGGTCATGCAGAAGAACGAGCCGAGCAGCAGCAGGACGCCGGCGATGATCACCGGCACTCCGGCCGTCTTGCTGCCGCCCTCGCCGAGTACCCCGCCGACGATGATCATGGCGATGCCCAGCGCCACGCCGAGCACGGTCAGCAGCAGGGCGAGACCGCCCGGAATGCTGTGCGCCGGGACCTCGCGGACCTGCGGGCGGGGCATCGGGGGAGCGTCGACGGCGAGGTCGGCGCCGGGCCCGGTGGTGTGGTCGGCGGGTGTCTGATCGGACATGGAATCCCCGTTTCTCCCCATTGCGGTACGTGATTCCGGCCGCAATGGGTGATGTCACTGACCTAGCAAAGTGATATCACTTTAAACCCGGGGTTGGTGGGGTGTCCAGGGGTCGTGCGAGGGTTCTTCGGCGGCAACTTCCCAGGTGGGGCCTGGGCGACGCACAAAACCCACCCCTTGGTTCCGTCGTGCCGGGTGCTGTTTGTCACGTCGGGAAAAGCCTTGATCGATGAGTATTTGTTGACAGATGCGGTGTTAGCTTCAACAGCTGAGTTAGCTGGGGGCGGAACGACTGGAGTTGCTGAAGCGATGGGCCGAGCGGACGCGAGACGGGCGCAACAGGCAAGCGCCCGCCGGGCCAAACCGAAGGACAAGAAGTCCGGCATACGCCGCTTCTTCACCTGGAAGAAGCTCCTCGGAGCCTTCCTCGGGGTGTGCCTGCTGGGCATCCTCGGCTTCATCGGCCTGTATCTGTACGTGGACATACCCAAGGGCAACAACGAAGCCAAGCTGCAGAGCAACGTCTACAAGTACGCCAATGGCAAGGTCATGGCGCGTACCGGTCTGCGCAACCGGGAGAACGTCCCGCTCAGCCGGATACCCAAGGACGTGCAGCGCACCTTCGTCGCCGCGGAGAACAAGAACTTCTTCCACGACTCCGGTGTCGACCTGATGGGCACCATGCGTGGCATCTTCAACACGGTGCTGGGCCACGGCAAGCAGGGTGGTTCGACGATCACCCAGCAGTACGTCAAGAACTACTACCTGAGCCAGGAGCAGACGGTTTCCCGCAAGCTCTCGGAGATCGTCATCTCGCTCAAGGTGGACAACAAGTTCAGCAAGGACGACATCCTCGCCGGCTACATCAACACCAGCTACTACGGCCGCGGCGCCTACGGCATCCAGGCCGCCGCCCAGGCCTACTACGGCGTGGACGTCGACAAGCTCACCGTCTCGCAGGGCGCCTACCTGGCCTCGCTGCTCCAGGCACCGAACCAGTACGACTGGACCCTGGCGACCGACGCCGGCAAGAAGCGGGTCCAGGAGCGCTGGGCCTACACCCTCGACAACATGGTCGAGATGAAGTGGCTCTCCGCGGACGACCGCCGCAAGCAGAGGTTCCAGGTGCCGAAGGAGCCCAAGCCGCTGAGCGGGGTGAGCGGCCAGACCAACTACCTCGTCGAGCAGGCCAAGCAGGAGCTCTTCGCCCAGGGCGTCGACGAGAAGCAGTTCGCGGCCGGCGGCTGGACGGTCACCCTCGGGATCGACAAGAACAAGCAGAAGGCGCTGGAGACATCCGTCAAGCGCAAGCTGCTCGCCGACCTCGACCCCAAGAAGCGCAAGGTCGACGGGGACGCCCAGCTCGGTGCCACCTCGGTGGATCCCAAGACGGGTCACATCGTGGCGATGTACGGCGGCGAGGGCCCGCCGAAGCACTACCGGAACAATGCCACCCGCACCGACTACCAGGCCGCCTCCACCTTCAAGCCGCTGATCCTGGCCTCCGCGATGGAGAACAACGCGGTCACCCGGGACGGCGTCCCGATCACCCCGAACACCATCTACGACGGCCGTAACCGCCGTCCGGTCGTCGGCGGCAACATCGCCTTCGCGCCGCCCAACGAGGACGAGCGCGAGTACGGGAAGATCAGCGTCCAGACGGCGACCAACAACTCCGTCAACGCGGTCTTCGCGCAGATGGGTGCGGACGCGGGCCTGGAGAAGGTCAAGGAGACCGCGGTCAGCCTGGGCATGGACGCCAAGATGGACGTCAAGCCCGCCATGACCCTGGGCACCATGGGCGCCAGCCCGCTCCAGATGGCCGGCGCCTACGCCACCCTCGACAACCACGGCAAGAAGGTCACCCCGACGCTGGTCACCCAGGCCACGCACAGCGTCAACGGGGCCGAGACGAAGGTCCCGCTGAAGGACCCGATCGGCGACCAGGTGCTCAGCCCCAAGACCGCCGACACCGTCACCTCCGTGCTGACCGGTGTGGTCAACGACGGCACCGCCTCGGAAGCCGTGAAGAACACCGCCTACAAGGCGGCCGGCAAGACCGGCACCTCCGACGACGACAAGTCGGCGTGGTTCGTGGGCTACACGCCCAAGCTGGTCACCGCGGTCGGCATGTTCGGCGAGTCGCCCAGCGGCGGCCGGCAGGTCACCCTCAAGAACGCCGGTGGCGACGGCCGGGTCAACGGCGGCGGCTACCCGGCCCGGGTGTGGGCGGACTACACCGAGGCGGCGCTGAACGGCGACACCGGCACGGACTTCGAGCTGGACACCAACATGGGTGCCGCGATCCCCCCGACCCCCACTCCGACCCCGAGCGACACCCCGTCGTCCAGCCCGAGCCCGTCCAAGACGCCGAGCGATTCGCCCTCGCCGACCCCGTCGAAGCCGAGCGGGCCTCCCTCGCCGTCCCACAGCGGCCGGCCGAGCCCGCCCGTCCCGTCCGGCTCCGGCTCGCCGAACGGCGGGGTGGACGGCGGCGGCGGCGCCGGCGGCGACGGCAATCCGACCGGTGGCACCGGGAACGAGACCGGCGGAAACAACGCCGACAGCCTGCCCGGCTTCCGCTGACGCCGACCCGCACGCACGCAGCGCGGCCCCCGCCTCACCGGCGGGGGCCGCGCTGCTGTGCCGGAGCGGTGGCGCCTCAGCCGCCGTTCACCTTGTGGGCGATCCGGTCGCCCACGTTCTTGTCGATGTTGCGCCAGTACTGCAGCGCGCGGTCCAGTACCGGGCGGCTGACGCCGTTCAGCAGATGGCCGGAGACATTGCCGACGAGCCGGTCGCGGGCCGCGTCGTCGAGGACCTGGCGGACCATCGTGCCCGGCTGGCCGAAGTCGTCGTCGTCACGGCGCGGCGTGTAGGCCTCGCGGACCATCTCGCCGCCGGTCTCCCAGCCCGCGGGCTCCCCGTAGCGCAGGGTGTCCGCCGCCGGGCCGCCGTAGCTGTTCGGCGCGTAGGGCCGGGCCGCGCGGGACGGCTCGTACCGCATCGGGCCGTCCTTCGCGTACGAGTGGACGGGGGCGTGCGGCCGGTTGGGCGGCAGCTGGGCGTAGTTCGGGCCGATGCGGTAGCGGTGGGTGTCCGCGTACGAGAACAGCCGGCCCAGCAGCATCTTGTCCGGCGACGGGCCGACGCCCGGCACCATGTTGGACGGTTCGAACGCCGCTTGCTCGATGTGGATGAAGTAGTCCTCGGGGTTCTTGTTGAGCGTCATCCGCCCGACCTCGATCAGCGGGTAGTCGCCGTGCGGCCACACCTTGGTCAGATCGAACGGGTTGAACCGGTAGTCCGGGGCGTCCGCGAACGGCATGACCTGCACATACAGCGTCCACGACGGGGCGTTGCCGCCGTCGATGGCCTCGAACAGATCACGGCGGTGGTAGTCGCCGTCCTCGCCGGCGATCCGGTCCGCGTCCTCCTGGGCGAGGAAGTCGATGCCCTGGTCGGTCTTGAAGTGGTACTTGATCCAGAACCTTTCGCCGCCGGCGTTGACCCACATATAGGTGTGCGAGCCGTAGCCGTTCATGTGGCGGTAGGTCTTGGGAATGCCGCGGTCGCCCATCAGCCAGGTGACCTGGTGGGCGGACTCCGGCGACAGCGTCCAGAAGTCCCACTGCATGTCGTTGTCGCGCATCCCGTTGTCCGGGCGGCGCTTCTGCGAGCGGATGAAGTCCTGGAACTTGATCGTGTCACGGACGAAGAAGACCGGGGTGTTGTTCCCCACCAGGTCGTAGTTGCCGTCCTCGGTGTAGAACTTCAGGGCGAAGCCACGGGGGTCGCGCCAGGTGTCGGGGGAGCCCTGCTCACCCGCGACGGTCGAGAAGCGGGCCAACATCTCGGTGGTCTTGCCCGGCTGGAAGAGATCCGCCTTGGTGAACTGGCTGACGTCGTTGGTGACTTGGAAGAAGCCGTAGGCGCCGGCGCCCTTGGCGTGCACCACCCGCTCGGGGACCCGTTCGCGGTTGAACTGGGCCATCTTCTCGATGAGGTAGTGGTCCTGGAGCAGGATGGGGCCGTCCGGACTCACAGTGAGTGAGTGTTCGTCGCTCTCCACCGGGATGCCGGCGTTGTTCGTCGTGCGCGGGACGTTGTGCGCGGTGCTGGACATGGAGGAGTGCCTCCTGTTTCGACGACTGGGAGTAGGGGTCGGTCAGTCCCGAATTGGGGCGGTCAGTCCCTTACATCCACCCAAGCAGTCAACTACCCCGACGGCACGTCGGCAAGAGTTGGACCCCGTCCGATCTCAGACGGGGTCCAACATATGGGATGTGCGGCCGGGGACCGCCCGGCGTCAGCGGCGCAGCGCCCCCGGAGGCATCGACAGCTCGAACCAGACGACCTTTCCCATGCTCAGACGGGTCGCGCCCCAGCGCCGCGCCATCCGGTTGACGAGGTAGAGACCGCGCCCGCCCTCGTCCGACGGCCGGGCCTGGCGCAGCCGCGGAAGCTGCGGAACGTCGTCACCCACCTCGCAGCGCAGTACGTCCGTTCGCAGCAACCGCAGGGTGATCGGCCGCTCCGCGTACCGCACGGCATTGGTCACCACCTCGCTGACGAGCAACTCCAGCTGATCGGTCAGCTCCTCCAGGCCCCAGCGCGCCAGTGCCCGCCGGGCCAGCCGGCGGGCCTGCCCGGCCGTCTGCGCCTTCGGGTCCAGATACCAGTACGCGACATCGCTCGGCGCGATCCCGTCGAACCGGGCCGCCAGCAGCGCGATGTCGTCGTCGCGGTCGCCGGGGCCCAGCATGTCCAGCACCTCGTCGCACATCGGCTCCAGCGGCGGCGGGTTGGGACCCGTCAGCCGGGCCGTCTCCGCCAGCCGCTCCCGCAGCTGCTCGATACCGGTCCACACGTCCCGGATCCGCGACTCGACCAGACCGTCCGTATAGAGGACCAGCGTGGCGCCCGCCGGGGCATCCAGCTCCACCGCCTCGAAGTCCACCCCGCCGACACCGATCGGCGCGCCCGACGGCACGCGCAGCACCTCGGCGCGCCCGCCGCGGTGCAGCATCACCGGCGGCGGATGCCCCGCGTTGGCGATGGTGATCCGGTGCGCCACCGGGTCGTACACCGCGTACATGCAGGTCGCCATCCGGTCCGTACCCAGCCGCTGGGCCTGCTCGTCGAGGTGGTGCAGCACCTCCTGCGGCGGGAGATCCAGCCCGGCGAGGGTCTGCGCGGTGGTGCGCAACTGCCCCATGATCGCGGCCGAGGTCATCGAGTGCCCCATGACATCGCCGACGACCAGCGCCACCCGGCTGCCCGGCAGCGGGATCGCGTCGTACCAGTCGCCGCCCACCCGGGCCGTCTCGGCGGCCGGCAGATAGCGGCTGGCCAGCCGGACCCCGGTCGGCTGCGGCAGCGAGTCCGGCAGCATGGTGCGCTGCAGCGCATCGGCGATATACGCCTCACGGCCGTAGAGCACCGCCTTGTCCACGCCCAGCGCGGTGTGCGTCGCCAACTGCGCCGCCACCAACAGGTCGTCCGGCTCGAACGCCGGCCGGTCCGGGCGCCGCAGGAACACCGCCGCCCCGATCACCCGCCGACGGCCGCGCAGCGGCGCCAGGATCACCCGATGACCGCTGGGCAGCCGCGGATCCGGCCCCAGCAGCTCCGGCAGCGCCGTCCGCGCCGCCTGCGCCTCGCCGAACAGCGGCCGTACGCCCCGCAGCACCTCGGCCAGCGGGCCGCCGGGCTCCACCTCGGCCAGCTCCGCCGCGCTGCCGCCCATCGCCGGGCCCAGATCGGGCTGCGCGGGCAGCACCGGCAGCCGGCCGCCGTTGGTGTCCGGCTCCTCCGGAATCCGGTCGGTACGCCGCAGCCGCAGCACCACCGGGCCGGTCGGGCGCTCATCGCCCACCGGCAGCGGATCGCGCAGATAGACGAGGATGGCGTCGGCGAACGTCGGCACCGTCGCCCGGCACAGCCCGAGCACGATCTCGTCGAGGTCGATGCCGCGGGCGATCCGCCGCGTCGCCGCCCCGATGAAGCGCAGCCGGTCGCCGCCGGCCTGCCGGGCCGCGGCCACCTCGCTGCTCTCGCCCGGATGCGCCGAGCGGGCCGGGGGAGCGGCCGGCGGGTTCTGCGGCGGGCCGCCCGGGCCGGGTACCGGAGCCGCGGTGGCCTCCCCGGCCGCCGGGTGCGAGGCCGCACCGCGGTCGCCCGGGCTCGCGGACCGTCCGCCGTGCGGCGCCGGCGACTGCTCCGGCACCGTCCCGCCCGGACCGCCGCCGCGCGGCCGCCCGCCGCCGGCCGGACCGCCGCCCTCCCGCGGCCGCCCGATGCCCTCGCCGCCGTGCCGCGGGCGCTGCCCGTGGTGCGGCTCCTCGCCCGGTTCGGGCGCCTCGGCGCGACCCACCGCGCCCTGCGCCACCCGCCGCGTGGCACGGGCCGTCTCCCGGCCCGCATCCGCTGCCCCGCCCGGCCGTCCTCCCGCAGGCATGGCCACCTCCCCGTACGTGTCGCCGTATGCCTCCCCGTACGGGAGCGAGACGTCCCGTGCGGCGGCATGACCGCCGCTGTGAGCGGCGCTGTGATCACTGGTGCGCCCGCCGGTGTGGCCCGCGGCAGCGCCGTCCGCGTCCGCCGACGGGTCCCGCCGCGCCGCGCCGTGATCCACGGGCGGCTCGTCGTCGTGGTGCCCGGCCGGCGAACCGGCCGAGGCCGTGACGGCGACACCGGCGAGGCCTATGTCGTCACCGCCGCGCACCGCGAACCCGGCGCCTGGCGACGGGGCGAACCCCGCCGCGGTGGGCTGCTGCAGGGCGCTGCGCGGGTCGGGGACCGCGCCGAACGACGCCGTCCGGGCCGGCCCCCGCGCAGGGGACGCCGAGGGCGCGGCGGTCGAGGCCGACCGCCGCGATTCGTGGGAGGTGGGGTGCTCCGTCACGCGTGGGATTCCATCCGTCCGGGGCTGTGCGCCGAACGCGCCGCGTTGCGAGCGCGCCGCCCGTACGGGACGCGCCCAACGCGCTGCGTCTCAGGCGCGTCGCAGGTGCAGAAAGAGCTGGATCTCGGGTGGTACGTCCGTACTCGACGGGGCGTATGCGTAGGCGTCCTCCCCGACGACGTCGAAACCCGCGTCGTGCACGACCCGGCGCAGGTCGTCCCGCAGGTAACCCGATACCCGGATCGAGTTGCCCAGGAACGGAATGGTGAAGTCGTCCACATCCGCCTCGACCATGGACAGGGCGAGCAGCCCCTCGGGACGTAGCAGATCATGGAGCATGCCCAGTGCGTAAGGGATTTCCGCACGGGGCAGCATCAGAAGGGAAAAATAAGCGGCGATACCGTCGAAAGAGCCGGGGCCGCCGAGCCGGCCGCCGCGCAGATCGGCGATGTCCAGCCGGTGGAAGTCCGCGTCCGGGACGTTCTCCCGGGCCAGTGCGACCATCGAGGGGGAGAGATCGATTCCCATGACGCGGTGTCCGGCGTCCGCGAGCTGACGGGCGGTCGGCAGGCCCGTACCGCATCCGAGATCCAGGAGGCGCGAGCCTTCGGGGAGGGCGTCGGCCAGCCAGGTGCCCGAGGCGAGCTGACCCTCCTTGTGCGGGAAGGCGTCGTCGTACCGGTCGCCGATGGCGTCGAACGCCTCGGCCTGGCCGGCCCGGTCCAGTGCTAACCGGTTGAGCCCCTCGTATCCGTCGTAGTGAGTTGCACTCACGACCTCGCCCCTCCTGCGACTGCGGTCAAGTTCGTTTTCCCGTTCTGGAGTTGCGCCTGTGCAGTCTTGCGGAGGACGATCCTACGTTTGAAGACCCGGGGCGCAGCAAGGGGGCTCGGCCCCGCTCCTCGCCCCGCAGGAAACAGCATTGCCCATAGGCGCAGCTTCCCACGGTTCGCCCCCTTCACTCGCGTGGTTTCACTTCACTCCCTCACGACCGCAAACGATCCGGTGCGCGGTCCCAGTCCTCCGGTAGCCGGGGAACCTCCCAGGCCGGATCGGGCCGCCAGTCCTCCCAGCCGTCCGCGTACGGCTCACGCCAGGCCCTGATCTGTGCGATCGCGGCCCGCCCGGCGGATCTGACCTCGGCGGCCTGTGCATCGGTCATCAGCCCGTCCCGCTGCGCCTGTGCGAACTCGTCCTCGTCCCGCCACTCCCAGTGCCGGTCCGGATAGACACAGATGTCGAGAAAGTGGTCCTCGGAGTCAATGCCGCCCGCCCAACGGCGGCGCGGCTCCTCCAGATTGACGTACCAGTTCTTGAACTGCCAGCCATGTTCCCAGAACAGCCACACCGACCACGGGTCACCGGGCCGGGCCAGCTTCAGCACACCGGTGCCGAACCACTGGTCGTGGCTGGTCCGGCGCGGTTTGGTGTAGCGGGTGGACAGCGGCTCGCGGTGCACCGGCGTGCCGTCGGCGAGCACCGGCTTGATGCACGGCGTGCCCGGCGCCATCCACACCGCGAGGAGTTCGTCGGTGTCCTGGACAACGGTCATCGGACGACAGATGTGGAACCGTCCGGCGTCGGCATTGTCGCGGTAACGCCAGAGGATGTGGTCCCCCGGCGCCCAGTGTGACGCTCCCGCCGCACTGCCCGCCGCCCGCCTCGCCCCGGCCGTCCCGCGTCCGCCGGGCGCCTCGCCTTCCGTCGTGTCCACCATGTCCGCTGTCATGCGCAGATCTTAGTTGCGCGGCATGACGCGCGCCGTGACATGAGACGCACCGGGCGTGACGGGCATGATAATGCGGGCCGCCCCGGAACCCGCCCCGGAACCCGCCCCGGAACCCGCCCCGGAACCCGCCCCGGAACCCGCCCTAGAACCCGCGCCGCAACAGGAGCGCCGGGGCGCGGCGAGGGGCCGGCCGGCTCAGGGCCGCGTCATCCGCAGCACGTCCAGCGCCTCGTCCAACTGCTCCTCGCTCAGCAGCCCCCGCTCGACATAGCCGCCCTCCAGGACCACCTCACGAATGGTCTTCCGCTCGGCGAGGGACCTCTTGGCGACCTTCGCCGCCTCCTCGTACCCGAGGTACTTGTTGAGCGGAGTGACGACCGACGGCGACGACTCGGCGTACTCCCGGGCCCGTTCCACGTTCGCGGTGACCCCGTCGACCGTACGGTCCGCCAGCAGCCGGGAGACATTGGCCAGCAGCCGCACCGACTCCAGCACATTCTTCCCGATCACCGGCAGCATCACATTCAGCTCGAAGTTGCCTGCCGCCCCGGCCGCCGCCACCGTCGCGTCATTGCCGGTGACCTGCGCCGCAACCATCAGCACCGCCTCCGGAATCACCGGGTTGACCTTCCCCGGCATGATCGACGAGCCCGGCTGCAGATCCGGCAGCGCGATCTCCGCGAGCCCGGTGCGCGGCCCGGACGCCATCCACCGCAGATCGTTGGCGATCTTCGTCAGCCCGACCCCGATCGTCCGCAGCTGCCCACTGGTCTCGACGATCCCGTCGCGCGCCCCCTGCGCCTCGAAGTGATCGCGCGCCTCGGTCAGCGGCAGCCCCGTCGCCCGCGCCACTTCCGCAATGACCGCGGCCGGGAACCCGGGCGGGGTGTTGATCCCGGTCCCCACCGCCGTGCCGCCCAGCGGCAGTTCCGCCAGCCGCGGCAGCGACGCCCGCAGCCGCTCGACGCCGTAGCGCACCTGGGCGGCATAGCCGCCGAACTCCTGCCCCAGCGTCACCGGCGTCGCATCCATCAGATGCGTCCGCCCCGACTTCACGACCTCGCTGAACTCCTCAGCCTTCCGCTCCAGCGCCTCCGCCAGATGCTCCAGCGCCGGGATGAGGTCGTTGAGGACAGCCGACGTCGCCGCGATATGAATCGAGGACGGAAAGACATCATTGGACGACTGGCTGGCATTGACATGGTCGTTTGGATGAACCTCCCGGCCCAGCCGCTCACTCGCCAGCGTCGCGATGACCTCGTTGGTGTTCATGTTCGACGACGTCCCCGACCCGGTCTGGAACACATCAACGGGGAAGTGGTCGTCCCACTGCCCCTCCGCGACCGTGGCAGCGGCCTGCTGGACGGCCTCCGCGATGTCCTTGTCCAGCACCCCCAGCTCGCCGTTGACCAGGGCGGCCGCCCCCTTGATCCGGGCCAGCGCCTCGATGTGCGCCCGCTCCAGCCGCTGCCCGGAGACCGGGAAGTTCTCCACCGCACGCTGCGTCTGCGCCCGCCATTTCGCATACGCGGGCACCTGCACCTCACCCATGGAGTCGTGCTCGGTCCGGAAGCCGTGGGAGTCGCCGAATGCGCTGTTGTCGCTCATACCTATGTCAGTGCCCGGGAACGGCAATCTGTTCCCGGCCGCTGTTCCGATGTCACCTGCCTGCGGGGCGCTCACCCTTCAGGCCCGCCACGAAGGCGGCCCAGGCGGGGGAGGGGATGAGGAGGGCGGGGCCGTGGGGGTTCTCCGAGTCACGGACGGGGACCCAAGGCCCGTGTGACCGTCCGCGACCTCGACGCACTCGCCTCGTCGCCAAGGGGGCGCCGTCGCCCGCTCCAGCCATTCCATGACGGCCCGAGACCAGTAGGGGAACACCTCCTGCTGGATGTACGGCCACAACTCGACGAGCAAGTCGTCGGCACCCACCGCCTTGTCCAGGGCTCGGGTCGGTTCAAGCGTTGGCTTGGCGCCCGTGGTCCGCTCGATCTGGTTGCTGCGGGTGCCGTGCGTGTGTGCCTGTCGGCCCAGTTGAACCTGAGTCAGCCCGGCATTCAGACGGAGTCTGCGTAGAGGGCGGACGGCACGAGAGGCACCGGCGGCCGCGCACACGGCCCCGTGGCATGGCCAACGCGTCATGCACAAGGAGCGTCAACATGCCGCAGCTTATTGCCCGATACCTCACCCGCGTGCGGGCTTCACTCATCCCGCGAGCGCCGGGCGCCGGCACCGGGCGTCCGCGTCGGCCCCTCGGCCCCTCGGCGCACTGCGGCCCGGCGACCGTCCGCACGGTCCTCGTACGGCCGTGGCACCCGCCGCCGTTGCCGGGTCGGATGCGCCGTCGCACGCCCGTCGAAGCACGGTTGGACGGCGACGCGCCCCTCTTGTCCCCTCGTACTACGCCGCGCGACGGCATCGTGAAGGAGGAGCGGGCACCGGTCCATGCCGGTCCATGCCGTGGCCGGAGGCCCGTTCGACCTCTACGGGCTCAGCCAGGCCTGGCCGCCTTGCGCCTGCCCGCGTGATCGCGGGCGGTAGCGCCACCGCCGCCCGCAAAGCCGTGGTGGCGGTCGTGGGGCGCTGGTGCGCAATGGGGATGGACACCGAAGCCCTTGACCCCATGGAGTGCCTGCTCGCCGAGCGGGCCTGTGAGCGCCTGATCGTCGAGTTCGTCCACCGGCTCGACCTCGGGCACCCCGGATCGGTGGCGGACCTGTTCACCCCCGACGGGGTCTGGGAGTGGCCGCAGGGCGACCGCCGGGTGCACGGACGCGACGCGCTCCGCGCCTACTTCGGTTCCCGGCCCGCGGACCGGCTGTCGCGCCGTATGTGCACCAACATCCTGGTCACCGTCACCTCTGCGACGACGGCCACCGCCACCACCTACTTCGCCACCTACCGGGTCGACGGCTACCAGGAGGGCATGGTGCCGCCCCGGCCCCCGGCCCAAGTGGGGCACTACGAGGACACGTTCCGCAAGGTCGACGGTGCCTGGCTCCTCGCCACCCGGACCACGTTCCTGTCCTTCGCCGGGCCGACGGAGCGGCTCGGGGACGCCGACGGGGCGTGAGGGCGCGGCCGGAATGATCGACCCAAACCACCTCCTAACGGTTTATGTCCATCCACGGGAGAGGCGCCGGGTATGTGAGATTTTGCAAAATTACGAGAAATTCATCCGATTCCATGGAGGTGGCCTCGTTAAGGAATCCCTATTTCCGGTAAACTCATTGCGTGCATATAGCCGCGCTGGTAGCGTCCTTCTCGTAAAGATCAAGACACTGTAGAGTGTTATTGGGGGATTGACTTCGTGAGTATGCGAAGCAAGGGGATCTCGACCGCGATCGCCTTCGCCATGACCGGCGCTATGTGCGGCATCAGCGCGCACACCGCAAGTGCAGCTTCAGGGGAAGGCGAAGGGGGTGCAACCGTCGCGCGGCCGGCAGCAGAAGCGCAGCTTCACGCTGCTGGGGTTGATGAAATCTGCGCAGTTCTGGGGATTGGCAGCGGCGCGGCAGGCCTTACCAAGGCACTGGCCAAGGGGGCTTCGTGGGTAGGCATCGGCGCCAGCGTCGGGTGCTATGCGTACACGAAGGCGAAGGAAGCTACGCCTGCGCAAAAGCGTGCCGCCATGATCAAGTCCTACAAGAACTACCAGGCGAAGAGCGATCTCGGGAAGCTTGAGGCGCTTGGTTATTCTTGCCGGAAGGAGGGCGGCGGTGGCGGTGGCGGCACCGACTTCGCCTCCTTCGCGGGGTATCGGGACATCAAAATGAAGGGCGTCACATACAAGTGCGGCAACATCCGGGACTGACCGGTCGCCGCGGGCCGGGCCATGGAGAGCGATGCCTGCTCTCCATGGCCCTGGCCGCAGTGAGCTTGCTGTGGTTCACGCAGGACATGGCCCCATGGGCGACCGTGATGTGCGGGGCTGGTGCAGTTGGGGGAGCGCTGGGGGCGCTCTACTTCGGGTGGCGCCACCTTCGCTCCCGCGGGGACGCGCAATAACGCCGCTCTGCCCGCCGCTGGTACTCCGCCTTGAATTCATCGGAAACGCCGAACCGTCATAAGAATCTTCTCAAAATCCACGACGGGCGGAGCGGCCTTCCCTGTTTTCCTCTTGCTGAGCTTGCTCACCTTGCCTGCAGACATGACCGCACCGCGGGCGACAGCTCCAGCCGTCTTCCTTCTTGCCGGACGCTTGCCGTAGCGCCCGCAGCGCGGTCCCTGGCTCTTGTCTGTTCCTTCGCCGTATTTCGCCCACCACTCCGCGAGTCGCGTTCTTCTGATAGCGCCCACCCGGTTCGCATCACAGAAACGGAGTCAGTGGTCGAGAGGGAAGGCGAAAGCGACGGCCATGCTCACCCCTGCTGGTGAGCAACGGAGTCCTGATACCCCGGCTTCGTTGTCATCGGCCGGCGTAGACTCTCCGGCGAGAACACCCGATAGGCATCCACGTTTCCGGTCCGGGATGTGGTCATCCAGGGCCTCCAGCCGGAACGCCTCTCGCTGGAAAGCCTCGAACAGTTCGCCGAGAGTCTTTGGCGCCACGAAGACCCATGAAGACCGATGAAGACCCATGAAGACCCATGCAGACCCTTCCGGGCGAGGTCGAGCACAAGTTATTCCGGGATATCTCTACGACGGTTTCGTGTGGCGGGAATCTGCAGGCCGTTGTCGGTACGGGGCGCGCCCTGCCGAGGGCCTTTGGGGGCGCCGGCGAGACAACTGCCGGCCGGTGGCTGAGTGGGGAGCCGCGGGCGCGGGCGGCGTCCAGCCCCGCGTTGGTGCCCTGGACGATGAGTTCGCGGACGAACTCCGCGAGGGCCGCGAAGACATGGAAGACCAAGCGCCCGCCGGGCGTGGTGCCGTCCAGCGCCTCGTGCAGCCGCCCCGTGCAGCCGCCTCGTGCAGCCGCCTCGTGCAGCGAGGTGCAGCCGACGTCGCGCTTGCGCAGGCCGGACACGATCGCGATGAGGTCCTGGACGGAGCGGCCGAGCCGGTCCAGCGACGGAACGACGAGGGTGTCGCCTTCGCGGTGACGGCCGGGGTGGGCCTGCCACGCCCCCACCCCGGGGTGTCCGGTGACGGCATCAGCCGCATCGTGCTGTGGGCTGACCGGACGCGACATGGCCTTGGCGTGCAGCGGCTGTCCGGGTACCCGTGCTCACCCCTTCGGTGGGTAGCCGTCGTAGTCGTTCCAACTGGGGGATCGGGTCATCAGTTGTTTCCAGGTAGGCCAGACTGCCTGTGTCTCCTGGCGAACCAGTTCGCCGGGCATGCTGAATGGCGGGGCCTTGTGCGGCTTGTCGAGTGCCTGACCGACGATCGTGTCGTAGAGCACGGGCGCGGCGTGGAGGCGGGGCAGCGAGGCATGGATGCGGTCGGCGTAGCCGGCCGGGAGGGTGTGTGGCCCCTCGGGGCCCAGGTCGAATCCGGCGCCGGCCGTCACCAACGCGATCTCGGGACGCTTGCGCATAGCGATCTCGTAGTGCAGGTGCAGGGCGATCGCATCCCATACGACCTCGACCCTCTCAGGTGACACCCCCTGGTCGGTGAGGAAGCAGGCGGCCAAGTCGGCGCCGTCGATATCGAAGCGCTGATCACCATTGCCCGCAGAGCTGAGCCCGGCGTCGTGCAGGAGGCAGCCCAGAAACAACAGTTCGTCGTCATAGTCGCGGCCGGGTTGCAGGCCTTGCTGCTCTCCGAGAAAGCGCCCGTAGAGATAGCTGCGCATGCTGTGGTTGAAGATCGCCGGGTCCTCGATGCCGTTCACGAAGCGCATCGCGCTCAGCGCTACGCCGGTACGAGGAAAGTGCAGTTCAGCGTATGCGTCGTCCATCACGTCACCCTTCCTGGGCATTGCGCGTAGGAGGTTGGTTTCCTCGGGTACGCAGGTGGATCCGCCGTAAGGCGAGCAGCCCGCCGACTCCTGGGATGGCGGCGCGCCATCGGGCGCCCGTCGAGGCGGCAGACGGGGCCGTCGAAGTGGCCGCGATGACGATGAGGTAGGCCGTGCCGTGCAGCGGGCCGACGAGCGTCGTGATCGCTTGCGTGTGTGTGGTGAGCAGGTTGCCCAGCAGAACGGCGAAGGAGGCGGTCTCGGCACCGGACGCGATCCGCAACATCTGCACGGGGATCACGCTCCCGTGGTCGAGCCAGGGCGGACGATCATCAGGATGACGACGATCGCCCAGAGAACGTTGAAGATGCCGGTGAGCATGGTCAGCCGGGTCGCCGCGGGACGCTGGCCATCGTGGGTCGCCGAGTCCTGGGCCAACGCGAGCAGGCGCTGCTGGCCGGGCAGGATGGCCATGGCCAGCAGGGCCGCGGCGATCATGGTCAATGCGAGCGACGCGATCAGCCAGGCGTCGGTGAGGACGCCGAGCAGGGCTCCGGTGGCGAGCCCGAAGACCGGCACGGCGAGGCCGGCGACAGCGTAGCCGCGGCAGATCCGGTGCAGGAGTGCGGCGATCCCGGCGGCTCGCCCGTCCGGATCCCGGCCGCCAGACGCCTGCAGCGCGTAGCGGGGGAACAGGGACGCGGCCACCGTGATCGACCCGACCGCCAGCATCGCCGCGAGGACATGTACGGACAGCAGCACCTTGGTCACGGCGGATTCCTCCGAGCAGAAGCATGAATAGGTTGGCTGCCAATACATACACTGCCTACAGCAATTTTGGGTAGGCTGCCTACTCATGAGGGCAGACGCGGTGCGAGGGCACCTGGACGGACTGTTGCTGGCCGTGCTTGAACCAGGCCCGCTGCACGGCTACGCGATCATCGCCGCGGTCCAACACCGCAGCAGGGGCGCACTTGAGCTGCGCACGGGCACGATCTACCCGGCCTTGAACCGGCTGGAGCGGCTCGGGCTGCTGAGCAGCAGCTGGCAGTCTTCCGGTGAACGGCGGCGGCGATGCTACGAACTCACCAACGCCGGACGGCACACCCTGGCCGGCGAGCGCACCGCGTGGAGCGAGTTCACCACAGCGATCGGCTCGGTCCTGAACCCCGCCGCACCGCCCGGGATTGCCACATGAGCGCCACCGGTCGGCAAGCCGACCCCATCGAGGACCACCTCGCGGCCCTGACGGCCGCCCTGCACGGCCCGGCCCGGATCAAGGCCCGGATGATCGAGGAGATGCGCGACGGTCTTTCGGACACGGTAACGGCGCACACCCGCGAAGGAATGGCCTACCGGTGCGCCGCCCACCAAGCAGTGGGAGAGTTCGGGACCCTCGACGAACTCGTGCCGAGCTGCCAACGGGAACTGACCATCGCCCAGGCCCGGCACACCGCCCGGGTCGTCGCCCTCACCGCCCCCTTCCTGGTCGCCTGCTGGTACCTGGCCTGGGCCATCGACCGCGATCAGCCCTGGCAGCTGCCACGCACGGCTCAGTTGCTGGCCGTTCATCTGGCCGGTGTTGCCGGCGTCGCAGCGCTGCTCGCCGCGGCGACGCTGGCCGCCACCGGCACCCTCGCCCGCTGGCTGCCCGTTCCGCACCAACTCCCCCTCGCGGTCGCATGGACCGGGACTACCGCAGGCGTTGCCATGGCGGTCGCGACGCTCGCGCTCGCCACCGCCTCCGTCCTGGCCACGAACTGGCCACTGCTCGCGTTCGCCGGCGCACTCGCAGCCGCGTCGCACGCCGTGGTGGCAACCTCGGCCCGCGCCTGCCGCCAATGCGCGCGCCTGCCGGCGATGTGACCCACCGCCTCTCGGTTGCGGGGTTGACGTGCCCTCGGGCACGTCAACGGGCCATCAGCCACCCACCATGGGGTGCCGCTGGAACAAGATCACCTGACCCCTCGGCCGAACCCGCACCAGCCACCTCGCCCGACTCGACCTCGCCCGACTCGACCTCTCCCTCACCGCGTGATCCGGAATGGCCGGCGAGATCGTCACCAGCCGCAAACGGCGGTGAATCAGCCCGTGGGCTTGGTTGGGGGATTCGGCCCGGCCCGGTAGCGCCGCCCATCTAGCCTCTTTGGATGCCTTCCGTGTCTCGAAGGACGAGTTTGAGGTCATCGGCCACCGCGACCACAAGTCCTAAACGGTGCTGGTCAATTGCCAGGTGCCATGCGCCTGGCCGCAGCTGGTCCCGAGGGGGCGGGGAAGGCTCACCGTCCAGTGTGTACAGCCGGCGGAGCATCGGTACCGCGAACCAGAACGGTTCGAAAGGGAGCGGCGAAGGCGCGGGAGCCGACATGCCGACGTAGTCGGGGAGCGAGAGCTGCGGTGCGGACCTGCTGAGGTGGTCGGGAAGCCCCATGTACGGCTGCTGCTCGGTGAGGTGATCGGGCAGCGAGGCCGGTTGGGACGGCTCCAGGGGAGCGGGTGTGCGGCCCGTGAGCAGGTTGGTCTGCCGGACGAAGGTCTCGTTCATGTCGGCGGCGCCATCACGCACCAGCGCGAGCAGGGTGGCGGCCTGCCCGGGCCCGACGGTCCGGCTGGACTCCTTTTGGAGCAGAGCCTCCCGGACGGTCCGCGTTGACCGAGTCAGTGGCGAGTTCATGCGCGCCGGTGCTTCGGCGAAAGGGATGTCGGGGATCGCCGCGAGGCGGAAGAGGGCGCTGGTGACGTCTCCGAGGAGTGTTTTCACCTCGCTGTCGAAGGTGGCCAGATCCACCGGCCGGGAAGTCGCAAGGTCTTGTACTGCGAGTTCCATGAACAGGGCCCAGGCCCGGGTGGCGATGCGGGCGGTGGAGGTGGTCTCCAGGGCCAGTTCGAGTGTCCGGGCATTCTTTTCGGCGGCTGCGGTTGCCGCGGTGGTCTTATGCGCCCCACGCTGCAGGCGTCCGGCGCTCCAGGCGCCGATCGTCGCGCCTCCCAGTACGCCCAGCACTCCGTATATCGCTTCGAGAGCAGCCATCGGGGGATTCTCACCAAGGGCAGTTCTGCGGAACAGTCCTCAGTGCACGTCAGCCACAGCATTGGCCGGGAATCGAGGACAAATGGCTCACCTGGCCGTGCTTCGGGTGGCCGACAGGTGCGTGCGGGGGGCTCGGCGAGGCACAGACGGAAGAGCACGACCGCTACAGGACCCACGGGCATCACACCTACCCGCAACAAAATTGGCCAGCAGGATCGGTGACACGGTTCTTCCCGGCACCCCCTGATGCCCGCCCCTGATGCCCGCCCCTGATGCCCGCCCCTGATGCCTGCCCCTGACGCCTGAGCCGTTCCCGCCTCCCCTCCGAAGCACCGCCTTGAGCGATCGCTCAAAACGCTCTACTCTGCGTTTTGAGCAGTCGCTCAAACTCGTGGGATGGGGGAAGCCGCATGGGGCTGTACGTGGAGGCGCGGATCCGCGCCGGGATCGACGACGTGTGGGACCGCAGCCAGCTGCCGGAACGGCATCAGCGCTGGGACCTGAGGTTCAGTGAGATCGACTACCTGCCGTGCGCGCCGGGGGAGCCGCAGCGCTTCCGCTACGCCACCCGCGTCCTGCCGTTGCTCACGGTCGACGGCACCGGCGTCTCGGCCGGCGAGCGGAACCGGCCCGACGGCACCCGGACTTCCGCCCTCCGTTTCTCCTCCGCGCACCCGCTGTCGCTCATCGAGGAGGGCCGCGGGTACTGGCGGTACGTTCCGGACGGCGATGCGCTGCGATTCCTCACCGGCTACGACTACCGGCCGCGCTGGGGGCGCTTCGGCCGGGTCGTCGACCGGCTCCTCTTCCGGCCGCTCATGGGCTGGGCCACCGCCTGGTCCTTCGACCGGCTGCGGCTGTGGTGCGAACGCGGGATCACCCCCGAGCGGTCGCTGCGCCACGCTCTCGCGGAAGTGTGCGTCCGTATGGCCGCCGTCGTCGCCACCGCTGTGGCCGTGGCCCCCGTCACCGCACTCGCCGTGGCAGGCGCCGCGCTGCTGCTGCCGCCCCTGCCCGTCACCCCCGCGGCCCGCCGCTGTCTGCGCCGCCCCCCGGAACGGGCCACCGGACGCAGCGAGAGCACTGCCGCCCCGACCGCCCTCCTCGCCACCTTGGAGCAGTCATGACCTCGATATTCCAGCGCGCACTGGGCGCCGACTTCGACCGCCTTCACCCGAACATCCGGCGGCGCTTCTCCGTCGGGCTCGACAGCGGTGAGGCGTGCATCGGGCGGGGCACGATGGACCGGATCTGGCACGGCCGCAGCTTCGTCCGGCCGTTCCTGGCCCTCGGCGGCAGTCGCAACATCCTCGTCCCGCAGGCCGGCCGGGACATCCCCTTCGTCATCGAGAACGTCCCGTACACGGACTCCTTCGGCCGTGAAACCGTCACCTTCGTGCGGACCTTCTCCTTCCCGCGCCGTCCCCGCCGCTTCGACGCCACCATGGTCTTCAGCCCCGAGCGCGGCTGCGTCGTCGACTACCTCGGCACCCACCAGCACCTCGCCACCGACCTGCACTTCAGCGTGGACGACAGCGGTGCCCTGGTCATCCGCTCCGGCGAGCACCGTTTCCGGGAGGGGCCGGTCGACGTCCGGGTTCCGGAGCTGATCGGGGGCGACGCCGTGGTGCGGGAGTCGTACGACGAGGCGGCCGGGCGCTTCCGTATCCAGGTGCGCGTCGGCAACCGGCGGTTCGGCCCGCTCTTCGGCTACGAGGGGTCCTTCGACGCCGAGTTCGTGAAGGTCGCCGAGCGCGGTGTCCGCGCCGGGCTGCGGCCGGTGCGCGAGGAGGCACGGGCGTGAGCGCCGACACCCGTACGAAACTGCTCGCCGGTGCGTTGCGGACGCTCACCGAGCAGGGCCTCGCCAAGACCTCGGCCCGCAGCATCGCCACCACCGCAGGAGTCAACCAGGCTCTGATCTTCTACCACTTCGGCAGCGTCGACGAACTCCTCGCCGCCGCCTGCGGGTACGGCGCGGAGCAGCGTGTCGCGCACTACCGCGAGCGTCTTACCCGGGTCGGCAGCCTCGCCGAACTCCTTGAGCTGGGGCGGGAGCTGCATGCCGAGGAGCGCGCCGCCGGCCATGTCGCCGTCCTCGCCCAGCTCTTGGCCGGGGCCCAGACCCAGCCCCGGCTCGTCCCCGCGACCGCCGCCGGACTCGCCCTGTGGATCGAGGAGATCGAAGGGGTGCTGGCGCGGGTGCTGGCCGGGACGCCGATCGCCGACTTCGTGGATGTCCCAGGCCTCTCCCGGGCCCTCGCGGCGGGCTTCGTCGGCCTGGAGCTGTACGAGGGCGTGGACCCGGAAGGGGCGCTGACGGCCCTGGACGCACTGGAGCAACTGTCCGGGCTCATCGGCGTACTGGAGGACCTGGGCCCGGTCGCCCAGCGGGCCGTACGGGCACGGATTCGGCGTAGCACGGCCCGGCGCGGCCGCTGACGAGACGTCAGAGGCCGCGCGGGTCCTGCGGGTGCGTCAGCTTCCCGAGCGCACCGGAATGCTCGTGAACGTTGGCGCCGGCGCCGGGTCCTGGAAGAAGTCGTTCGGCTTGTTCTGCTCGCGTGGACGCCGGAATTATCCCGCCATGATCAAGCATCCGAGGGTTCTGGGGAACGTCCGCTTGTCCATCCTCAAGGACGACACCACCAGCCCCGAGAACCAGCGGCATGCCGTAGAGCACTGGGCCGCTGGGCCGGCCGTCGGCGGCCGGATAGTGGGTTGGGCCGAAGACCTGGACGTGTCCGGGCTATGCACCCGTTCAAGCGTGAGGTCTATGCGACCACGGCCCGACCGATCAAGGTTCCGATGTGGCCAGGGGTCGGGGCTTCGAGTACCTGAACCGACGGTTCTCCGAAGCCGGCCGTACGCAGATGGCTTTCCCACATCCGGGGCGTGTAGCTGTAGCGGTAGGTGAACATGGCCGGACCCGCGAAGCCCCCCTTGTACATGCCCTGGGGGCCGTACGCTCCGGGGATAGCCGGGGGCTGGGAGAAGACGAAGACGCCACCACGGTTGAGCCGCTGACGCACCAGAGGAAAGAGCTTCTTCGGGTCGCTGAACCAGGCAGCGCCGAAGATCGAGTAAATCGCGTCGTACGTCTCAGAGCTGCGCCGCAGATGGTCAAGAATCTCGGCGCAGATGAACTGCGCCCCCATAGGACCCCATCGCTCCATCGTGTTCCGCACCATCACGGGCGACAGATCGACGCCGGTTGCCTTGACGCCCCGCTGTGCGAGGTAGGCCAGCATGCGCCCGGTACCGCACCCGATCTCAAGCACGCTTTCGGGATCGCCGAGGAGTTCCAGGCCGGGGCCGTGGTCGCCGTACTGCGTCCACCGAAACAGGGGGTCACTCTCGAACACATCCTTCTCGGCCGATTCGGCAAACGTGTCCCAGAGCTGGCGCTCATGCTCGTAGTTGTGCTGAGCAGTCAACGGGCTTCCTCTTCAGGGCGGTTGCGGTCGGGGCGAGCGCCCCGACCCCCAGACGGACGCGGAGGCGGGGCACTCTAGCGGGGCCGGTCAGTGGCTGTCGGGAACCTTGTTGTCACACGGCGAGCACTCCGCGCCGTCGATCTGATCCCATAGTTCCCGGTCCGCGTCGAAGCCGTTCGAGCGCAGGAAGTCGCCCGTGCGGATGACCGGGCCGTCAGTCCGGCGCTGGATGAGCGGCGCGTGGTGCTTGTACCGCCCGTGGTTGTACGTGTCGCAGAACGCGAAGTACACGGGGGTGTCCAGGATGATCTGGTGAACCCCCATGTCCACCGTCTTACCGACGCCGAGGTGAACGTTCGGGTGCTCCATGGCGGTGACCAGGTAGGCCACGGCGTTGCCGAGAATGCGCTCGGCCATATCCCGAACCATGACGTTGTCTCGCATGAGAAGCGCGATCTCGCGGTCCCACAGGTCGAGCCTGTCCGATCCGGGGCTCTCCAGCACGTTGTACGTGCACTCCTTGACGTGCGGGCGGACCGCGTCCAGCAGCGCCCGAGGGTCGCGGTATGTGGTATCGCTCTGAGCTTCGACCATGACGGTCATGCGGCGGTTCCCCTTCCCATTGATGGGGTGTTGCCCGCCACTGCCGCGCGGTTGCGCGGGAGACGGGAGCTCATCACTTGCCGGTCGCGGCAAGGGTGATGATCAGGCCGCACAAGCCGGTCACGATCAGCACGAACGATGGCCACGCAATGCGGCCGAGGAACCGCTTTACCACCTGATCGGCTCCAATGTTTTGCCCGCGCAGTGCGGGCACGGCACCTTGAATGTGAAGCGGCATGTAGTGCAGCCTTCGAATCCGCAGCAGTCGGGGCACCAAATCCGAAGGTGGCCGATGCAAACACCGCAGTAGGCCACAGGGGCGGCCTGCGGCCTGTTCGCAGCCTGCGGGGCGCTCCTGCGTCGAATGGGCTTGCCCGCTCGCTTTTGAGGCGCCTTGGTGGCGGCGGTCATGCGTTTTTCCGGTCGGTGGCCCTCCGGTGCGGGCAATTTCGCAACTCGACGTTGCAATCCGCCGCCGCTGAAAAGTTCCCACTAGCCTCGGCCTCTGCGCGCTGCTTGGCCAGCGCGGCACAAACCCCGCATCCTTCGGTTGGCTTCGGAGTGCTGGGAGGGAGCGACAGATGGACAGGCGGTGTCATCATCGTGTTGTCGCTCATCGCTATTGGCCTCCCCGGCTCGGCTGCTCGGTGGCAAGCAATGATGCGGGGAAGCGTGCATCGTTAGAGGTCTTATTTGCGAGGTCGGGTAAAGTTCGCGGACCACTCAGCCAAGAGTTCTCGACAGCTATCGCCAAAGACGGCGACCCGCTCGTACGCCTCAAAGTCCTTGAGATACGCCGTGATGTCTCTGTGGTCGCGCAAAATCAACGCCCCTGTACCTGTTTCGACAGTGGCTAGCCGGCGGTCGTAGACCGTGAATGTGTTCAGCGGCCTTTCCGGGATGTGTCCACCCAGAGGGATCACGCCTAGCTGTACATTCGGAATGCGAGAGACGGATGCAAGTCTGTCGAGTTGCATGGCCATGGCCATTGGGGGGAGAAGTGGCCACCTCACCGCCTGCTCGGTGAGAATGAATATGAACGACTTCGAGGAGTCGTAAAGCACCTGCTGTCGTTCAAGCTTCTTGGCAATGGTCTTCGATTGGTCGCCGGGAACTTCGGAAATGCTGGCACGCACATATTCAGGCGTGGCCAGCAGTCCGGTAATCATCGACAGCAGGAAGAACCGGAACTCTGTCGAGACCGCTTCGAGCGTCGCTAGCTCGTTCTGTTTTTTATCCAAACCCCTACGGCGAGAGGACCAGTGATCCTGCCATTCCGTGTTGGCTGTTCTTGCTATCGCCAAGATTTCGGAAGCGACAGGGCTATCTGCCCCGAGTGCTTCAAGGATCAGTTCGACGTCGACCAGTGAGGGCGTGAGCTTTCCGCTCTCGATGTTGCTGACCTTGGTTTGAGACATGTTGCAGCGGCGAGCGAGCCAGGTTTGGGTTTTCCCGGCTCGCTTGCGCTGGCCTCTCAGGGCTTCCGCTAGGTCTGATCTGGACTGACCTAGCCTCTCGGGCTCAAACGTCAATGCCCTTCACGTACTCCTCAAGAGGCACCGACTCGGCTACGGCGATCCGTTGGTATTCGATGAACCGGGCTACGTCCCCTTCGTAGACTTCGCGGCTGATCTGCCGTCCGTCCGGGTGGTAATTCATGAGCACCACTTCGGCACGGTCGAACATCCAGAAATCCTGAACGCCGGCCAGCGGGTTATCCCGCTCGGTCACGTCGAGAATTCGGATCTGCTCACCCGATAGCGCGTGGGGCGTGTAGTACTGCGCGAACTCGAATCGCAGGTAGTCCGATAGTGGCCGCGTCACGATGTGCACGCGCCCCTGAGTGCGCCCTTCATCGGCTTGTCGGCGTAGCCGATCGGTGTACTCATTCGATACGGCGCGGGGGTCGATTCGTGCCCCCGATTTGAACGCTTGGAACTCTTCTTCTTCCTGCGGCATGAGGTATTGAGGCAGGGTCTCAAGCCTCCACGCTTCCCGCTGGAAGCCCTCGAAGCGTGCCGCCCACTCCTCACCAGCCAAGAACACGAACGGCCTCCCTCAGCACGCTCTCGGGGATCTCCACAAGCCCTTCGCCCTCGGGCGGCGTGAACGCCTGGGAAACGTCGCCCTGTACGACGAATGAGCCGTCGGCGGTGCGATAGACGTTTGGGCAGTCGTCCTTGCCGCAGGTGCCGTTTCCGTTGCCGGTCAGTCGGGTCAGTTCCTCGCGCGCCATGCCGAAACCCCCTTGTGGTTGACCCCTGTTGGGGCCTGGTGGTCATGACGGTACGAGGGGCCGACACGGCCGTCTATGCGGCGGCTCGAATATTTGCGAAGTCGGGTATTCCCAGGTCCATGCCTGGGCCGGGCGAGCCTGCGTGGGGCCGTCCTGGGCCGCGCTGCCCCGAGTGACAGCAGAGCCCCCGGCGGTTTGCCGGGGGCTCTGCGGCGCTTCTGGGGGTGACTCAGGCCAGGCCAGGGCCCCGTACGGGGATGCTGGTGAACGTCGGCTGCTCAGGTTCCCGCGAAGTGAAGAAGTCGTTGCCCTTGTCGTCGACGACGATGAAGGCCGGGAAGTCCTCGACCTCGATCTTCCAGACCGCTTCCATGCCGAGCTCCTCGTACTCCAGGACCTCGACCTTCTTGATGCAGTCCTGGGCCAGGCGCGCGGCCGGGCCGCCGATGGAGCCGAGGTAGAAGCCGCCGTGCGTGCCGCAGGCGTCGGTGACCTGCTGGGAGCGGTTGCCCTTGGCCAGCATGATCTTGGAGCCGCCGGCCGCCTGGAACTGCTCGACGTAGGCGTCCATCCGGCCGGCCGTGGTCGGGCCGAAGGAGCCGGAGGCGTAGCCCTCGGGGGTCTTGGCCGGGCCCGCGTAGTAGACCGGGTGGTCCTTGAGGTACTGCGGCATCTCGTCGCCGGCGTCCAGCCGCTCCTTGATCTTCGCGTGGGCGATGTCGCGGGCGACGACCAGGGTTCCGGTGAGGGAGAGACGGGTCTTGACCGGGTGCTTGGTCAGCTCGGCCAGGACGTCGTCCATGGGCCGGTTGAGGTCGATGGCGACCGCGTCGAGGTCGGGGCCCGCGCCCTCCGTCAGCTCCTCGTCCGTCGTCTCCGGGAGGAAGCGGGCCGGGTCGGTCTCCAGCTGCTCCAGGAAGACCCCCTCGGCGGTGATCTTCGCGACGGCCTGGCGGTCCGCGGAGCAGGAGACGGCGATGGCGACCGGGCAGGACGCGCCGTGGCGGGGCAGGCGGACGACGCGGACGTCGTGGCAGAAGTACTTGCCGCCGAACTGCGCGCCGATGCCGATCTTCTGCGTCAGCTCGAAGACCTTCTCCTCCAGCTCCTTGTCGCGGAAGCCGTGGCCGGTGGGCGAGCCCTCGGCGGGCAGCTCGTCGAGGTAGTGGGCGGAGGCGTACTTCGCGGTCTTCATCGCGTACTCGGCGCTGGTGCCGCCGACGACGATCGCGAGGTGGTACGGCGGGCAGGCGGCCGTACCGAGTGAACGGATCTTCTGCTCCAGGAACTTCATCATGGAGGCCTCGTTGAGGACCGCCTTGGTCTCCTGGAAGAGGAAGGACTTGTTGGCGCTGCCGCCGCCCTTGGCCATGAAGAGGAACTTGTAGGCGCCGCCGTCGGTCGCGTACAGCTCGATCTGGGCCGGGAGGTTGGAGCCGGTGTTCTTCTCGTCCCACATCGTCAGCGGAGCCATCTGCGAGTAGCGCAGGTTCAGCTGGGTGTAGGCGTCGTAGATGCCGTGGGAGAGGGCCGCCTCGTCGCCGCCCTCGGTCAGCACCTGCTGGCCGCGCTTGCCCATCACGATCGCGGTGCCGGTGTCCTGGCACATGGGCAGGACGCCCGCGGCGGCGATGTTGGCGTTCTTCAGCAGATCGAGCGCGACGAAGCGGTCGTTGGCGCTGGCCTCGGGGTCGTCCAGGATCTTGCGGAGCTGGGCGAGGTGCGTCGCGCGCAGGTAGTGCGAAATGTCGTGCATCGCCTCGGCGGCCAGCTTGCGCAGCGCCTCCGGCTCGACCTTGAGGAACGTCCGTCCGTCGGCCTCGAAGGTGCTCACGCCCTCCGAGGTGACGAGGCGGTACGGGGTGGTGTCCTCACCTACGGGGAGAAGGTCGGTGTAGGCGAATTCCGGCATCGAAGGTCATTCCTTACTCGGAGAGGTCCGGCTGGCATCTACGGCAGCGCCTCCACAGCGTAGAACCCCGGCGCGCGGACGCCGCTGTGAGGTCAGGCTCAGTGGGTGCGAGAGCCGTCCTTGCCGATCCCTAGTCGCGATCTATCGCGTCTCGGTACGCTGGGTCGGTGGATGCAGACAACGGGGGACGACCGGGCCCCGAGAACCCGCCCGGACCGCTTCGGAAGCACGACGAGCGGCCGGAGCGGCAGCCGGTGAACATGACCAAGCCGATGCACCTGGCCACGCCGGCGTCCGCGTCGCCCGCGGTGGCCGAGGGGGATATCCGGGCGTCCGACGCGGACCGCGACCGGGTCGCCGAGATCCTCCGTGAAGCGCTGGCCGAGGGCCGGCTCGACCCGGAGGAGCACGCCGAGCGGATCGACACGGTCTACCGGGCCAAGACCATGGGTGAACTGGAGCCCGTCGTGCGGGATCTGCCCGCGGCGGGTGCCGGCCGCGCGCAGCCGGACCCGGACGCGTACGCCTATGGCCCCCGCGCCCCGGTCCCGGACCAGAACCTCGTCGCGATCTTCAGTGCCTCCGTCCGCAAGGGCCGGTGGCAGGCCCCCGCGCGGATCAACGCCTTCGCGTTCTTCGGCAGCGTCGAGATCGATCTGACCGAGGCCGTCTTCCCGCAGCAGCAGGTCCAGATCAATGTCACGGCCGTCTTCGGCAGTGTGGAGATCCGGGTCCCGGAGAACATCACGCTGCGCAGCAGCGGCTCCGGCATCCTCGGCAACTTCGAGATCGAGACCCATGACGCCGAGGACGGCAACGCCCCGCAGATCCTGGTCAACGGCTATGCCGTGCTGGGCAGTGTGGAGGCCAAGCCCAAGCGCGGCGCCTGGATCCGCGATCTGCGCGACCGGCTGTGGGAGGAGCACCGGGAGCTCCGCCACGAGCTGCGCGAGGAGCGGCGTGAGCGGCACCACCAACTGCGCCATGACCGCCAGGAGTGGCAGGAACGGCTGCGCTCCGCACGGCGTGAGCGTCGGGACCGGCTCCGGTAAGGCGCGGGAGGGTGCGGGAGGAACAGCGGAGCAGGGGGCGGAGTGTGCGGGTATCCCAGGGGTGCGAGCACCGGTCCCTGAGGACGTGTACGGCGATCGGCCGGCGCCCGGGCGCGGGCGACCTTCCTGAGGTGGCGCCACCCGCGATTTTCTCGTTGTCGCACGATCGCCACGGTGTGCATAAGCGTGCGTACAGCGGGTAGGGCTGGTGCATCGTCTCTCGTACGGCTGCGGGGTGCGGAAATGGGCCGTACGCAGCGAGACGGGCAAGGGTGATTCTCGCGCCGAAGCCGTCGTCAGGAGTAGACCGTGCTGCTACCGCATCAGCCCCTGCAGGATGCCGCTGTCGTTCCGTCCCAGCAAGTGCCTGATCGCGACGAGGCCGGCCCCTGGCATTCGGAGGCGGTGTGCCGCCGGGACGAAGCCGGGCTGTTCTTCGCCCCGTCCAAGGAGCCGACCGCCGCGCGCCTGGCCAGAGAAGAGGCCGCGAAGCGGGTCTGCGCCCGCTGTCCCGTGATGGTCGAGTGCCGGGAGCATGCGCTGCTCCAGCCGGAGCCGTACGGCGTCTGGGGCGGTCTGACCGCGGCCGAGCGCCGGGTCGTGCTGACCCGTCGGCGGCGCCGGGAGGCCGAGCTCCAGCGAGCCGCCCATATGCCCGCGGCCGGCTAGACGGCCGCGCGAGGCTTCGGCCCATAGGACGCACCCAGAGGACGCACCCCAGGGCGTATGGGCCACTTCGCCCCCGCCGGAGAGTCTCCGGCGGGGGCGAAGTGTGGGGACGGACGGGCCGGCTGCACGGGCCGGCCGCGCCATCCCGTCAGCTGGGGCGCTCGAAGTCCACCGAGCTGTACGCACGCAGCTTGGACAGCCGGTGCTGGGAGTCGATCTGGCGGATGGTGCCGGACTTGGAGCGCATCACCAGGGACTGGGTGTAGGCGTTCTCGGCGCGGTAGCGCACTCCGCGCAGCAGTTCGCCGTCGGTGATGCCGGTGGCGACGAAGAAGACGTTGTCGCCGCGGACCAGGTCGCCGATCTCCAGCACCTTGTCCAGGTCGTGCCCGGCCTCCAGCGCCCGCTGCCGCTCCTCGTCGTCCTTCGGCCAGAGCTTGCCCTGGAAGGCGCCGCCCAGGCACTTCAGCGCACAGGCCGCGATGATGCCCTCGGGCGTACCGCCGATGCCCAGCAGCAGGTCCACGCCGGTGCCCTCACGGGCCGCCATGATCGCGCCGGCGACATCGCCGTCGGCGATGAACTTGATCCGGGCCCCGGCCTCCCGGACCTCCTTGACCAGACCCTCGTGGCGGGGCCGGTCCAGGATGACCACGGTGACGTCCTCGACCGCGGACTTCTTGGCCTTCGCGATCCGCTTGATGTTCACGGCCACCGGCGCCGTGATGTCGACGAAGTCCGCCGCCTCCGGGCCCGTGGCGAGCTTGTCCATGTAGAAGACCGCGGACGGGTCGAACATCGAGCCGCGCTCGGCCACCGCCATCACGGACACGGCGTTCGCCATGCCCTTGGCGGTCAGCGTCGTCCCGTCCACCGGGTCCACGGCCACGTCGCACTCCGCGCCGGTCCCGTCTCCCACGCGCTCACCGTTGTAGAGCATCGGGGCGTTGTCCTTCTCGCCCTCCCCGATGACCACGACGCCGTTCATCGAGACGGTGTGGATCAGGGCACGCATGGCCTTCACCGCCGCGCCGTCCGCGCCGTTCTTGTCACCTCGCCCCACCCAGCGGCCCGATGCCATGGCACCGGCCTCGGTGACCCGGACGAGTTCCAGGGCGAGGTTGCGGTCCGGCGCCTCGGGGCTGACCTCGAGCTGGGACGGGAGATGATGCTCGCTCATCGAGCGCACCTTTCTGAACGGCGACGGCCGTGAAGGAATGAGGGTGGCTGTGCGGGGGTGCGGGGGTTTCCCCCGGAGGTTCACAGTATCTCCAGGCCGCCAAAATGAGCAGAGGGCCCTACGCATGAGCACCGGCGGGGGAGTCGGTCGCCTGGGTATGTGCGCGGGTGACGGCCTTTGCCGGGGGGCCTGTCGGGGCCGCGGCGGGGATGGGGGACCATAGGGGCGTGGCAGGTATGCGAGGCAGGCAAACGGTGCGGGACATGGTCCTGTCGCTGGCGGTGATCGGCATCCTCGTCGGGGCGATCTATCTCTTCATCCCGCACGACGAGAGCGCGGACGCGGCGAAGAACGCGGTCAAGAAGGTCGACTACCGCGTCGAACTGATCACGGCCCGGCGGGCGGCGCCCTACCCGGTCGCCGCGCCCGAAGGGCTGCCCAAGACCTGGCGTGCCACCTCCGTCTCGTACAAGGCGAACGAGGACGGCAAGGGCGGTGCCTGGCACCTGGGCATGCTCGACCCGGAGCAGGAGTACGCGGCCATCGAGCAGAGCGACGCCATGCCGCGGAAGTTCATACAGGAGGTCACGCTCGGCGCGACCAAGGCCGAGGGCAAGCAGGCCGTCGGCAGCAAGAAGTGGGACCGCTACAAGGGCGACAAGTACAACGCGCTGGTCCGCGAGGAGTCCGGGGTGACCACGGTCGTCACCGGCACCGCGCCCTACGGGCGGCTCGCCGACCTGGCCGCCGCGCTGGTGGCGAAGAAGACCTGACCGGCGCAGCCGCCGGGCAAGAGACCGATCAAGACGATCAAGACGATCAAGACGATCAAGACGATCAAGACACCGATGAGGCCGCCGTACCCGGGAAGGGTGCGGCGGCCTCATCGGTGCGTGGAGCCGGTGCGCTACGGCTTCCCCAGGGGGCTCGCATCGGGACTTCTACGAGTTCGCTACGGGTTCGCTACGGGTTCCCTGCGGGTTCCTGCAGGTCCCGGCGGGGCGCCTGCTCAGACGGTGGCGACGGCCTCGTCGAAGGTCAGTCGCGGGGAGCGCGGGAAGAACGCGTCGGCGCCCGGCTTGCCGATGTTGATGATGAGGAACGACTTCTGCTTGCCGTCGCCGAAGAACTCCTTGTCGACGCCGGTGAAGTCGAAGCCGGTCATCGGGCCGGCGGCCAGGCCGGCGGCGCGGATGCCGACGATGAAGTAACCGGCCTGGAGGGTGGCGTTCTGGGTCCCGGCGACCTCGCGGCGCGCGGCCTCGGAGAAGAAGGAGTCCTTGATGCCCGGGGCGTGCGGGAAGAGCTGCGGCAGTTTCTCGTGGAACTCCAGGTCCACGGAGAGGATCGCGGTCAGCGGTGCGCCGAGGGTCTTCGGGCCGTTGGCACCCATGGCGTGGTTGACCAGGCGCTCACGGGCCTCCTGGGAACGGACCAGGGTTATCCGCAGCGGCGACTGGTTGAAGGCGGTCGGGCCGAACTTCACCAGGTCGTAGATGGCCTGGACCTGCTCGTCCGTCACCGGCTCGTCCGTGAACGTGTTGGCGGTCTGGGCCTCCCGGAACAGGAGGTCCTGAGCGGCGGCGTCAAGGGCGAGAGACATAAAGGCACCTCGGTGAGTGGGCTGGGGTTCAGGATCTGTGGCACTGCAGACAGTAGTGATCATGCACGTACTGCAGGGGGCTTACGGGAAACCACTGTAATCCAGATAGATTAAGCTTCAACTAAAATGCGGGTGCTGTGAGGCGGTTCACAGGGGTTTGCCTTGCCCTTGCGGTCTTTCCGGCGGGGGAGGGGCCGGCCGGGGCCTTGTCCGGCGGGGTCCGCCGCTCTGTGTGCTCCACCCCTGCCCGACCCGCGCGCTCCGCCCCGGTCGGCCTGCCCGGGCTCGCGCAGCACGTCGGCCCTGCCCGGTCTCGGGCAGCACACCGGCCTGCCCGGTCTCGGGCAGCGCTCCGGCCCGTTATGCGCGCTCCGCCTCCGGCCCGTCCGGCGACTCCGCCAGCGCCGCGTCCAGCCGTGCCCGTGCGCCGTCCAGCCAGCGTCGGCAGACCTTCGCCAGCGCCTCGCCGCGCTCCCACAGTGCGAGCGACTCCTCCAGTGTCGTGCCGCCCGCCTCCAGGCTGCGGACGACCTCGATCAGCTCGTCCCGCGCCTGCTCATAGCCCAGCGTGGAGTCCACCGACTCCACCCGGGCCGCCGCGCCGGCCGCCGCACCCTGCTCCGTGTCCGCCGCGCCATCCGTCTTCGCCTTCGCCATGTCTCCCACCCTAAGAGTCTGCCTTTGCACTATTCGGGGGGTGTGACCGCGCCCGGGACGCCGTCCACCCGCACCCTGAACTCGCCCTCGGCCACCCGGGCCCGCAACGCGTCGTCCGAGCCGACCTCGTCCGGGGAGCGCACCGCCGTGCCGTCCGGTTTCTGGAGCACCGCGTAGCCGCGCTCCAGCGTCGCCTTGGGGGAGAGGGCGACCACCCGGGCCAGGGTGTGCGTCAGCTCCGAGTCGGCACGGTCCAGCAGATGCCCCAGGGTCCGCCGGCCGCGCTCCAGCAGCGCCGTGACCTGCTCCTCGCGGTCCTCGACCATCCGCTGCGGCCGCTGTATGCACGGCCGCTGCAGCGCCGCCGCGAGCCCCCGCTCCTCCCGCTGCAGAAAGCCGTCGACGGCGCGCAGCGCCCGCTCCCGCAGCTGCTGGACCCGGGCCAGCTCCTCGCCCACGTCCGGCACGACCTTCTTGGCCGCATCCGTCGGCGTCGAGGCGCGCAGGTCGGCGACCAGGTCCAGCAGCGGGGTGTCCGGCTCGTGGCCGATCGCCGAGACGACGGGCGTCACGGCCGCGCTCACGGCCCGGACGAGCTGCTCGTCGGAGAACGGCAGCAGATCCTCCACGCTGCCGCCGCCACGCGCGACGATGATCACGTCCACCTCGGGCAGCGCGTCCAGCTCCTGGACCGCCGCGACCACCTGCGGGACCGCATGCACCCCCTGCACCGGCACATTGCGCACCGCGAAGCGGACGGCCGGCCAGCGGTGTCGGGCGTTTTCCAGGACGTCCCGCTCGGCGGCGCTCGCCCGGCCGCAGACCAGCCCGATCAGCTGCGGCAGGAACGGCAGCGGCTTCTTGCGGTCCGCGGCGAACAGCCCCTCCGCCGCCAGCGACTTCTTCAACTGCTCCAGCCGGGCGAGGAGTTCACCGACCCCGACCGGCTTGATCTCCGCGGCCCGCAGCGACAGCTGCCCGCGCGGGGCATACCACTCGGGCTTGGCGTGCACCACCACCCGGGCGCCCTCGCTCACCACGTCGGCGACCTTGTCGAAGACCTGGCGGTAGCACGTCACGCTCACCGAGATGTCGTACGACGGGTCACGCAGCGTCAGAAAGACCACCCCCGCGCCCGGGCGCCGCGAGAGCTGGGTGATCTGCCCCTCGACCCACACCGCGCCGAGCCGGTCGATCCAACCGCCGATGAGCCGGGACACCTCGCCGACCGGGATCGGCGTTTCCGGGGACGTAGAAACAGCCATACGAGCGAGACTAGCGGCGGGCACCGACAGTGGCGGCGCTCGCGCGGTACGTGGTCCGGCGGCCGTCCCCTTGCCGCCCCCCTCGGGTGCCCTCCGCCGCCGCTCTCGTCAGCCCCGCGCCCCGTCCGACCGCCCGCGCACCCACCCCCGGTACTGCATCGCCAGCACCATCAGCCCCACCACCAGCCAGGCCCCGCCCACGGCCTGCGCGGCGGCCGAGGCCTCGACGATCACCGCGACCACCACCGCCAGCCCCAGCAACGGCACCACCAGATGCCGCAGCACGCTCGGCGTCCCGTCCGCCCGGCGGACCCAGAACCAGCCGACCACCGACGCGTGCAGCAGCCCGAAAGCCGTCAGCGCTCCCACGTTCACGACCGACGACAGCTGGTCGAGCCCGTCGTCCCTGCGGGCCGCCCACACCGCCGCCGCCAGCGACACCAGCGCCGCGCCCAGCAGCGCCCGGCGCGGTACCCCGCTGCCCGCGTCCACCTTCGACATCGCGCCGGGAAGCCGCCGGTCCCGGGCCATCGCGAACAGCAGCCGGCCGGCCGCCGCCTGCCCCGCCAGCGCCGCGAACGCCGCGCCGATGGCCTTGCTCACCGCCACCAGGTCGTGCAGCCAGCGGCCCACCGACGCGTCGACCGTGGCGTAGAAGGCGCCGCCCTGCTCCCCCGGCCGGGCCGCCAGCTCCGCCGGGCTCACCGGCATCAGCAGTGCCGCCAGATAGGTCTGCGCCGCGAACAGCACACCGGCCACCGCCAGACAGGTGACCACCGCCCGCGCCACCCGGCCCGGCCCGTCGGCCACCCGTTCCGGCCCGTCGGCCACCCGTTCCGGCCCGTCGGTCACCCGTTCCGGCCCGGCGCCCTCCGTCCCGGCAGGCGCCGGTCCCCCGGCCTCCTCCGCGAACGACGCGATCGCGTCGAAGCCCAGATACGACAGCACCGCCACCGACACCGCGGCCAGCACCGCCCGCACCGAGAACCCGCCCTCGCCGGTCAGCGGCTCGGCCCAGCCCCGCTGCGCCCCGTGCGCGATCAGCTCGGCGACCGCCGACACCACGAACACCGCGAGCACCACGATCTCCATCGCCAGCACCGCGAAGCCCACCCGGGCCGCCGTCCGCACGCCCCACAGATTCAGCAGCGTGGTCACGGCGACCGCCAGCGCCGTCCACACCCACTGGTGCACGGACGGCACCAGCGCATGCAGCGCGATCCCGGAGAACAGGTACGCCACCGCCGGAATCAGCAGGTAGTCCAGCATCGCCATCCACCCGGCGACGAACCCCGCACCCTCGCCCAGCCCCACCCGGGCGTACGTATAGACCGAACCGGCCTGCGGGGCGACCCGCACCATCTGGGCGTACGAGTACGCGGTGAACGCCATCGCGACCGTCGCGACGAGGTAGACGGCGGTGACCGCACCGTGCGAGACGGCCTGCAGTGTGCCGAAGATCCCGACCGGCGCCATCGGGGCGATGAACAGCAGACCGTAGACGACCAGATCCCGGAATGTCAGCGTCCGCCGCAGCGCACCGGGGGCGCCCCCGCCCCCGCCGGCGGCGGTGTCCGCAGCGCCGCCCGACTGCCTGCCACCCGACCGCTCGCCGCCTGTGCCGCCGCTCGTGCCCGGCATCCTGCCTCCTCGCTCCGTGCCGCCCCAGTCTCGGACAACGGCGCGATCTTCCGGGGCGGGGCCACGCCTTTACGATGGGACGCATGACTTCCTCGCCCAGCCCGACGCCCGCCACCACCTCGGGCGAAGACGCTTCGCGCCGCAGCGACCAGCGCAAGGTCCTGCTCGCCGCCCCCCGTGGCTACTGTGCGGGCGTGGACCGCGCCGTGATCGCTGTGGAGAAGGCCCTTGAGCAGTACGGCGCCCCCGTTTACGTACGCCACGAGATCGTCCACAACAAGTACGTCGTGAAAACCCTCGAAAAGAAGGGCGCCATCTTCGTCGAGGAGACGGAGGAGGTGCCCGAGGGCAACATCGTCATCTTCTCCGCGCACGGCGTGGCGCCCGTCGTCCACGAAGAGGCCAAGCGCGGCAAGCTCGCCACCATCGACGCCACCTGCCCGCTGGTCACCAAGGTCCACAAGGAAGCCGTCCGCTACGCCGCGGAGGACTACGACATCCTCCTGATCGGCCACGAGGGCCACGAAGAGGTCATCGGCACCAGCGGAGAGGCGCCCGAGCACATCACGCTGGTCGACGGCCCCGAGGACGTCGGCAATGTCGAGGTCCGCGACCCGGACAAGGTCGTCTGGCTCTCCCAGACCACCCTCTCGGTCGACGAGACCATGGAGACGGTGGGCGCCCTCAAGGGCCGCTACCCCAACCTCCTCTCGCCGCCCAGCGACGACATCTGCTACGCCACCCAGAACCGCCAGATCGCGGTGAAGCAGATGGGCGCCGAGGCCGATCTCGTCATCGTCGTCGGCTCCAAGAACTCCTCGAACTCCGTCCGCCTGGTCGAGGTGGCGCTGGGTGCGGGCGCCCGCACCGCCCATCTGGTCGACTACGCCGAGGAGATCGACGAGGCCTGGCTGGAGGGCGTCGGCACGGTCGGTGTCACCTCCGGCGCCTCCGTCCCCGACGTGCTCGTCCACGGCGTCCTGGACTGGCTCGCCCAGCGCGGCTACGAGGACGTGGAGACCATCACGGCCGCCGAGGAGTCCATCGCCTTCTCGCTGCCCAAGGAGCTCCGCCGGGACCTGCGCGCCGAGGCCAAGGCGGCAACCGAGGACTGAGCCCGCCGCGTTCGCCTCGCCTTCCGGGCCACCGGTCGGTGCATCCCGGGGGCGAGCCGCCCCGCCGACGCCTAGCCTTTTCCCATGAAGGTCTTCGGTGTGGACATCGGTGGATCGGGCATCAAGGGTGCCCCGGTGGATCTGGAGCGCGGCGAGCTCACGGAGGAGCGCTACAAGGTGCTGACCCCGCATCCGGCCACCCCGGATGCGGTCGCGGACGGCGTCAAAGAGGTCGTGGACCACTTCGGATGGTCGGGGCCGGTCGGTGCGACCTTCCCCGGTGTCGTCACCGACGGGACGACCCGTACCGCCGCCAATGTCGACAAGGGCTGGATCGGGCTCGACACGGCCGCACTGCTCACCGCGCGGCTCGGCGGCGAGGCCGGCGGCACCCCTGTCACGGTGCTCAACGACGCGGACGCGGCCGGCCTGGCCGAACTGCGTTTCGGCGCCGGCCGCGGCCGGACCGGCACGGTCATCGTGCTCACCCTCGGCACGGGCATCGGCAGCGCCCTCTTCACCGACGGCCGCCTGGTGCCCAACTCCGAGCTCGGCCACCTGGAGCTGCACGGCCATGACGCCGAGAAGCGCGCCTCCACCAAGGCCAAGGACGACGAGGAGCTGAGCTGGCAGCACTGGGCGCACCGGGTCCAGAAGTACCTCGCCCATGTGGAGATGCTCTTCTCACCCGAGCTGTTCGTGATCGGCGGCGGGGTGAGCCGCAAGGCGGAGAAGTTCCTGCCGCTGATCGAGAACGTCAGCGCGGAGATCGTGCCGGCTCAGCTGCAGAACAATGCGGGGATTGTGGGTGCCGCGATGGCTGCGTACGCCGCTCGGGCTGGCGAGCCACCTGCCGCGGACGGTTCCCCGGCCGCGGCCGCTCCCCCTCGGGCGTCCGCCCCGCCTGCCGGTCCTGCGGACCGCGCGGTGCGCTCTGCGGTCGACTCGCCGGTCGGCTGGCCCGACGCCGGGCGATGATCAGCACCCGGCGGACGATCGCGAGCAGCGCGCTGATCAGGGTGCCGGTATAGAGCCAGCCGGCGTTCAGCGCGAGGACGGTGAAAACGCCCATCAGCAGCCCGTCGAACCCGCCCGCGCCGTGCTGGAGCGGCAGCGCACCGAGTGTGAACGCGATCGGCAGCGTGACCGGCGCGATGACCAGGTCATACGGCCTGACCCAGAGCGCCGCACCGACACCGACCAGCACATAGCAGACGCCGTACGGGGCGGGTGCGCCACCGAGCAGCAGCCGGTCCAGGAAGGCGAAGGCCAGCAGCGCCAGCGTCGCCAGCAGCCAGCAGCCGAGCCCGGTGAGCTTGGCCGCCGGCATCCGGCGCCGCAGGGCGGGGGGCGGGGACGGCACGGGGCGCTGCGGGCGCGCCCGGTAGACCGTTGCGGACTCCACGCCCTCCAGCGGGGCAGGGGCGCGTCCCGGGGCCGCCGCCCCGGGCACCCGGGCGGGCGCGCGGAGGGGACCGGCCGGCGCGGGACCGCGCGCCGCGGTCCGCACGCCCGCGGGTGCGGACGCCGGTACGGCCGCGAACCCGGAGGCCCGCATCGCCGTGAGGAAATCGTCGTCGGGGTCGGGGGCCACGGCCTCCGCGGGGCGCGGGAGCCGGGCGTCCTGGCCCGCGGGCGGACGTGCGGACCGCGGCGGGCTGTGCTGGGGGGTGCGCGCTTCGTGTTGCTCCACTCGTCAACGGTAGGCCGCTAAGTGGGATTAACCGGCTACGGGACACGCGCTTTGGGCCGAGCTCGGTGCGGATTCGTTCCGCGTCCGGAGCCGGACGGGGGCGCGGCCGGTCCCGGGGGCGGCGGCTCGGCCCCGGTGGCGGCGGCTCGGCCCCGGCCGCCCCGTAGACTGGTGGATCGGCCCTCCCGGGGCCGTGCCCACCCCACCACCTCTCGCTCGGAAGTCGAGTCGCCACGTGTCGCTCACGATCGGAATCGTCGGTCTGCCGAATGTCGGCAAGTCGACCATGTTCAACGCCCTGACCAAGAACGACGTGCTGGCGGCCAACTACCCGTTCGCCACCATCGAGCCGAACGTCGGCGTCGTCGGTGTCCCCGACCCGCGGCTGGCCAAGCTGGCCGAGATCTTCGCCTCCCAGAAGATCCTCCCCGCCACCGTCGACTTCGTGGACATCGCGGGCATCGTCCGCGGCGCCTCCGAGGGCGAGGGCCTGGGCAACAAGTTCCTCGCGAACATCCGCGAGTCCGATGCGATCTGCCAGGTCATCCGCGCCTTCAAGGACGAGAACGTCGTCCACGTCGACGGCAAGGTCTCGCCCAAGGACGACATCGAGACCATCAACACCGAGCTGATCCTCGCCGACCTCCAGACCATCGAGAAGGTGCTGCCGCGTCTCCAGAAGGAGTCGCGCATCAAGAAGGACGTGGCCCCGAAGGTCAAGGCGGTCGAGGAGGCCAAGGCGATCCTGGAGAAGGGCGACACGCTGTTCTCCGCGGGAATCGTCCAGGGCTCCGGCAGCGAAGAGCTCCTGCACGACCTCCACCTCCTCACCACCAAGCCCTTCCTCTACGTCTTCAACGTCGACGAGGACGAACTGACCGACGAGGACTTCAAGAACGAGCAGCGCGCCCTGGTCGCCCCCGCCGAGGCCATCTTCCTGAACGCCAAGCTGGAGGCCGACCTCGCCGAGCTGGACGAGGACGAGGCCCTGGAACTCCTCCAGTCCGTGGGCCAGGAGGAGCCGGGCCTGGCCACCCTCGCCCACGTCGGCTTCAACACCCTCGGCCTGCAGACGTACCTGACGGCCGGCCCCAAGGAAACCCGCGCCTGGACCATCAAGAAGGGCGCCACCGCCCCCGAGGCCGCCGGAGTCATCCACACCGACTTCCAGAAGGGCTTCATCAAGGCCGAGGTCATCTCCTTCGCCGACCTCGTCGAAACCGGCTCGGTGGCCGAAGCCCGCGCGGCCGGCAAGGCCCGCATGGAGGGCAAGGACTATGTGATGCAGGACGGGGACGTGGTGGAGTTCCGCTTCAACGTCTAAGACGTCCGGTGAATGGCCGTCTGACCTGCGACGGAGCGGGTTGGGCGGCCTTTGCTGTCCGCGCAGAGTCCGCAGCGCGCTGGATGAGTCCGGCACGCGGGGGAGCGGCTACGCCGCTTCGTCGACCGCCGTCTCGCCGTCCGCAGGGCGGTCCGCGTACGCCTTGTCGACGGCGGCCCGGGTCCGCTCCTCGGAGTCGGGCCACAGGTGGGTGTAGATGTTCAGCGTCATGGCCGCGTTGGTGTGGCCGAGGCGCTCAGAGACGGTCTTCACCGACTCGCCGTGCTTGATCAGCAGGCTGGCGTAGTGGTGCCGGAGGGCATGGGGTCCGGTGCCCTTCGGTATGCCGGCCTTCTCGCAGGCGGGCCGCCAGGACCCGTCCATGAAGTGCGTGTAGACCACAGGCCCGCCTTGCGGCGCCGTGAAGATCCAGCTCTCGGGCCCATCGGCGGGGAAGTCCCGCAGGTGGGCCTTCATCGCATCCACTGCCATGCGGGGGAGCGGAACCGTGCGGTGTGAGCGCGCGGTCTTCGGCGGTCCGACGTACACCCCATGCTTGGCGGCCTGCTGGATCTGCTGCTCGACCGAGACGGTCGCGTGCAGCAGGTCCACGTGCCGGAGTTGGAGGCCGAAGAGCTCGCCGGGGCGGAGCCCGGTGGCCGCGCCGAGCAGCACGAGGCCCTTGTATCGGGCGGGCATTTCCTCGGACAGCGACCGCACCTGCTCGACGGCCAGCGGCACGACCTTCTTCCGTGGTACCGACGGTAGCTTCGCCTCGGCGCACGGGTTGTGAGGGATCATCCGGTCACGGACGGCCGCCCGGAAGACGGCGTTGACCGTGTTGAAGACCGTGCGTGAGGTGCTGGCGGCCAGCCCGTGCGTGGTGGTCAGCCTGGTGACCCAGCTCTGTACGTCGCCGGGCTTGATGGCGCCGAGTGCCCGCTTCTCCCAGGTCGGGTAGACGTAGCAGCGCAGGTGCTGGGCCACCGCCTTGGCCGTGGAAGGCCGGTGCGGCTGGATGGCCCGCCATTCCTCCGCGTACTCCTTGAAGGGCTTCTTCGCCGACCGCGGGTCGACGTACTGCCCGGTGACCACGCTGGCCGTGACCTCGTCGAGCCACCGCTGGGCGTCGATCTTGCGGTCGAAGTGGCGAGCGTGCTCCTTGCCGTCGAGGTCGCGGTAGCGAGCACGCCATTTGCCGTTGGGGCGCTTCTGGATGTTGGCCAAGTGGCTTCTCCTTCATGTCGGTTGTCAATAGTGGCCGCCGTCCTCGATGTCACTGGTGAGGATGCGAGCGTCCCGCTCGTCGCCCATGAGGCGGAGACACTGCTCGTGGATCGCCCGCGAGCTGTCGGGGTGAGCCTTGACGTGATTGGCGATGGCGACCACGGCGTGGTGCAGGCGGTCGCGTGCGTCTCGGGTCTCGTAGAACGCTTCGACGGCCTCTTGGACGAGCCGGCGGCTATCGATGTCGAGGCCCTCCAGGGGCGGTGACATGAGCTCTTCGAGGGGGAGTTCGAAGACCCGCGTAAAGGCGAGGGCCTCGTCGAGGTTGATGCGCCGGCGAGGCGTGCCGTTCTCGATGCGCCAGACCGCTGTCTGGTTCATCCTGACGCCGGCCCTGGTCACCCGCTCGGCCAGCTCGGTCGTGCTCCAACCTCTGACCTCGCGCTCCAGGGCCACGCGCGCGGCCACGTTCCCCTCGCTGTAGAGCAGGGGCACCTCGCCACCCTCGGGCTTGTCGCCTGCCATCGAACCTCCATCGTCACCGTAACTATCCCAATTGAATCATGAGCTTCCCGATTTGGGTAACCGCCGATCCTGGGGTACAACTCTATGCGGATCGAATCACTTCCTAGCCGAATGGGAATGCATGCGATATCTGACCACCGCCGAGGTCGCCGAGCGCTACCGCACAGCCGAAAGCACCGTCCGCTACTGGCGCCACATCAAGAAGGGGCCGCTCGGCATCAAGGTCGGCAAGCGGGTGCTGTACCCCGAGGCCGAGCTGCTGCGCTACGAGCGCACCTTGATCGACGGCCGAGACGAGTGGGGCCTGGCCTCATGATCCGCCGGGAGGTCCGGACACAGCAACGGCCCTCGGCGTGCCTACGCCGAGGGCCGGAGATTCCCCTGCACGTCGCCCATCCCTGAACGAACGAACCGGTGAGGGGCGGGACCTTGCCCGTCCCGTCCCTCACTTGAGAGGAACGTCTATGGAGGACTCTACGTCCCCCGCCACCTCGAACACATCCAAGGTTGTCTGGCCCACCACCGCGGTCCCCGGCCAGGGCATCCCCTGGCGCAACGGGGACCGAAGCGGGGACCGAACGGAGTCATGGTCCCCTGCTGCACACGCCAGCCGTGATGCTTCGACGGGTGTTCCGGTCGGGGACCGAAATTCCCCCCGCACGGAATATGGGCAGGTCAGCGCCTTGGGGACCGGTCCCGTCGGCGCGGAAGGCGGGGACCGGTCGGAGACTTTCGGTCCGCCGGTCCCCGAACCCGGTCCCCGAATCTCGGACCAGCGCGGCGCGCTGCGAGTAGATGGCGAGGGCCACGGTCCCCACGCATCTACGCGGTCCCCGGTCCCCGACGGTGAATCGGGGACCGGGGACCGCGCCGGTACGAGCAGCGAGACGGCCGACGAAGGAGCCGCGTTGCTGGATGACCTACGTGCGGCGATCGGCCGGTACGCGGTGCTGCCGAGCGACGAGGCCCTGACGGCGGTCACGCTGTGGGTGGCGGCCTCCCACATCCAGCCCGCCCTCCAGCACGCGCCACGGCTGGCGGTGGTGGGGCCGACCAAGGGGTGCGGCAAGTCCCGAGTCCTGGACGTACTCCACGAGACCGTGCACCAGCCGATGATGACGGTGAACACGTCGCCTGCGGTGGTCTTCCGTGTCATCGGCAAGAACCCGCCGACGCTGCTGGTGGACGAGGCCGACACCATCTTCGGCCCTAAGGCCGGCGACAAGGAGGACCTTCGCGGCCTGCTGAACGCCGGGCACCAGCGCAACCGACCCGCCTGGCGGATCTCCGGGCCGGAGCACAAGCCGACGGCGTTTCCCACCTTCGCCATGGCCGCGCTCGCCGGGATCGGCAACCTACCGGACACGATCATGGACCGGGCGGTCGTCATCCGCATGCAGAAGCGTAAGCCGGGCGAGCGGATCACTCCATTCCGCTCGCGGTACTCGCTGCCCGAACTGCACGCTCTGCGCGACCGGCTGACCGCCTGGCTGGCCCCGCTGCGGAGCACCGCCGCGGGCTTGGTTCCGCAGATGCCGGTCGAGGACCGCGCCGCCGACACATGGGAGCCGCTGGTGATCGTCGCTGACCTGGCCGGCGGTCACTGGCCCTCGCGGGCCCGTGCCGCCTGCCTGGCGATGACGCGCAACGAGGTGGTCCAGGACGAGCAGACGACGCTGAAGACGCGGCTGCTGCGCGACGTCCGCCGCGTGTTCGAGCAGGAGGGCAACAAGGAGGCTCTGCGCAGCCAGGACCTGCTCGCCGCCCTCCTCCAGGACGCGGAGGGGCCGTGGGCCGAGTACGGCACCAAGGGCCTGAACGCCTACCACCTCGCCAACCTGCTCCGCGACTTCGGCATCAGCCCGGCCAACCACCGCTTCGAGAACGGCAGGCAGGCCAAGGCGTACGCCCGCAACCAGTTCTTCGACGCCTGGGCTCGCTACTGCCCTGACCCTGCGCAGCCGGCCCCCACAGCCGACGAGGCCGCGCTCGCACGGCCAACCCACGGCAAGCCGCCCGCCCCTCCCACCGGGACGCTGCCCATCGGTCCGCCCAGCGGACCTGCCGGCCCCAAGCCCACTCGCTGACACCAGCTCCGTATCAATCCGTCGCATCCGTCCCCGCGCAGGTCAGCGCGGGGACGGAGTTCCTTGCCGATACGGATCACTCCGTACCTGCGACCGCCTCCGTACCTGTCCTGACCAGCTACGGGACGGATGCAACGGACGTGACGAGGCCCAACCGCACACGACCACCGGAGCGCCACCATGTCCGAAACGGGCACCGACAACGCCCCCGCCCGCCGCCGCAAGGGATTCTTCGGCCTGACCCGTCGATCAGCAGCAAGCTGGAGCGAACGAGCCTCTAACGAGGCTTCGTCCGCGCTTGCCCCCGCCCCAGGGGTGGCGGAGGAGAAGGCCGAGCGCCAGGGGGCGCACGAGCCGGAGGAGGGCATAGCCGAGATCGGCTGCCTGCCCGCAGCAGATTCCGTCGCCCCGATCACTCAGCCGCCCGCCGAAGTCCAACCGCCCGTCGAGCAGCCCTCCTGGCGGGATCTCGACGCCCCCGTCCTGCCCGCGCTGATGAACCGCAAGCGCACGGTTGAAAAGCGCGACCAGGAGAAGACCATCCGCTTCACGCGGACCGCGGTCCGCGTGATCAGCGCCGCCGCTCACCAGCGCGGGCAGAAGTTCGCCGGATTCGTCGGGGACGCCGCCCTCGCCGTCGCCCTTGGCAAGGCGGGGCTGGTTGGCAGCCCGGAGGACGATCCACTCCGCCCGCTGATCGAGGCCGTCGAGGCGCACAGGGTCGCGCTGAACCGCATTGGCGGCAACCTCAACCAGATCACCGCAGCCATCCACCGAGGAACGGTGCCCGAGCGCGCCGAGGAGGTGCTGGACCGCGTCGAGCAAGCGGCTCAGAACAGCTACCGACTGATCGACCAGCTCCTGGCGGAGGGCACCGCGCATGGTTCCTGACGTCTCCACCGGTTCCGACTCCCGCGGACTGATCGTCTACCTCTTCGGCCCCGGCCGACGCGACGAACACACGGACTCTCATATCGTCGCCGCCTGGGACATGGCCGGCGCCCCTGACCCCGGCCGCGACCCAGCGGCCACCTACTCCCAGCTCGCCAAGCGCCTTGACCACCACGTCGACCTGCGTGCCCGCGAGCTGGGCGGCAAGAAACCACCTCAGCATGTCTGGCACTGTCCGGTCCGCACCGCGCCCGGCGACCGCTACCTCACCGACGCCGAGTGGGCCGAGGTCGCGCGCCGCATCGTTCACACCGCCGGCATCGCCCCCGAAGGCGACGAGAAGGCATGCCGGTGGATCGCGGTGCGCCACGCCGACGACCACATCCACATCATGGCCACCACCGTCCGCGCCGACGGGCGGCGCCCGCGCACGCACCGCGACGGACAGCGAGCCCAAGTCGAATGCCGCAAGATCGAAGCCGAATTCGGCCTGCGCCGACTGAAGTCCGGTGACCTCACCGCTCCTCGCACCCCCACCGGCGCCGAACGCGCCAAGGCCGAGCGCCAGGGCCAGGCGGTCACGGCACGGCAGTGGCTGCGCGAGCAGGCGTACGCGGTCGCCGCCGCCGTGAGCAGCGAAGCCGACTACTTCACCGTGCTGCAGTCCCTCGGCATCAAGGTCAAGACTCGCCTCGGCCCAGAGACCGGTGACGTGATCGGCTACAGCCTCGCTGCACCTGGCGACACCAACGCGGCGGACGAACCCGTCTGGTACGGCGGCTCGAAACTCGCCCCTGACCTCTCCATCAACCGTCTACGCGAACGCCTCCCCGACCAGGAAGTCGCCGACCGCCCGCAGTATGTGGCGGACCCTGCCGAGCCATGGAGGCACACAACCACCGCAATACACACGGCGCACTCGGTTCTCGACTCCGGTGACGATGCCGCCGCCCAGGGCTACCTGGCCGCCTTCGGCGATGCCCTGTACAACATCGCCAGCGCCACTACTGGCCCACACCAGGCGGAACTGCGGGCGGCGGCGATGGCCTTCAACCGCGCCCGCCGCTCCGCCACCCGCGCCGACCACCAGGCCGCCACTGCCCTGCGCAAGGCCGCTAAGGAACTCGTCTACGCCTCCAACGAGCCGGGCGGACTCGCCATCGCCCTAGTGCTCGCCACCGTGCACCTGGCCCGCGCCGCCGCCAAGTGGCACGAACAGCGCGGCCACGAACAGCAGGCCGCTGCGGCCGAAGAAGCCTTCCGCCACCTTCAGGTGGGCTACCAGCAGGCCGTGGCACCCGTCTTGGCGGACTTGGCCCACCGCGCACCGCGAGCCGCGACCGCCCGCCGCTTCGAGCAGGACATTCGCGTGGCCCTCCCCGACCACGCCCACCGGATCCTCGCCGACCCCGCTTGGACCGCCCTCACCACAACCCTCGCTCGCGCCGAGACCGCCGGCCACACTCCCCGACGCCTTCTGGCCGAGGTGGGCTCCGAGCGAGAGCTCGACAGCGTCGAGCACCCCGCCGAGGTCCTCAACTGGCGCATCACCGCTCAACCGAACAAGCGGGTGCAAGCCGCTCGCGGACGACGCACCACCAGCGGCGCCTCGTCCGCGGCTGCCACGTTGCACCCTCCGGCCGCGTCACCAATGGCCATGAGGCCCGAAGAACGCGGTCGGCACCGCTGACCCGGCCAGATGCCCTCGCCACGTCGCGGCGGGGCATCGGCCCTTTGCCCCCGGGTTCGCGTCAGGCTGCTTCGGTTTCGTTCGGAGCAGCGGGTGCAGCAGTCCGCGCAGTGAGCAGCCGCCCTACCCACGTCCGGGCCTCGATCAGGTGCTCTGCTTGGAGCCCGGTACGGGGGTCAGGCTGGATCAAGAGGGTCGCCGCGCCGCGGGCGGTGCGCTCTGCGGCCCAGGAGTGGTCGAGGGCGGTGAAGTCGTCGTCGATCCAGACCGCGGGGGCATCGTCCAGCCAGGCGTCGACGTGGTCGCGTTTCCACAGGTAGCCGTTGGGGTGGCTGGTGGTGATCTGCGGATGCGGCAGGTCGACGTGCGGCAGAGGCGGGAGGTCGAGAAGCGGTCCGATCAGGGTGGTGGCGTCCTGCCGCCAGCTCGTGCACCAGACCGGGGTGACGAGCCCCGTACGGATCACGTCCATGAGCATGGGGCCATGGGCGGGGTCGAGCCAGACGGTGACCGGGTTGTCGGCGTTGCGGCCAGTAGGAACGACGTCGTGGCGGGAGTGGGTGGCCGGGGTCGAGCCGTCTGCGTCCGGGAAGGGGATGAGGACGCCGTCGATGTCGAGGAGCAGGTAGGGCGGGCGCATCGGTTCCTCCAGGGGAAGCCGGGGCGAATGGCTGTCAGAGCCTGCGAGCGCGGATCAGCAAGGTGGTGGGCCAGTGGCCCATGAGGGGGTCGTGGAACTCCTGGGACGCGGTGAGCCAGAAGCCCGCCCGGCTGAGGTGCTTATCCCAGTGGTCGGTGTCGAACTCCCAGCGGGCGATGGGGAGCCGGGTGCGGTCGGGGAGGGTGACGTGGTCGCGGCGGGGCCGGTCAACGGCGGCGGGGCTTCGGCCGCCGCGTTGCGGGTGGGGGACGGAAAAGGCGAGCACCCGGCCGGGCTTGAGGCGCTGGGCGATGGCCGGGAGGAGGAGTTCGGGGGCGACTAGCCCGACGGCGCCGAAGACGGAGTAGATCGCGTCGAACTGCTCGTCCGAGGCGTGCAAGTAGTGCAGGGCATGGCCGGCGACGAAGGTGAGGTTGTTCAACCGTCCGTAGTGGGCGCGGGCGCGACGGACCTGGAGGCCGACCAAGTCGACGCCGGTGACGTGTGCGCCGTTGCTGGTGGTGAGGTGGGCAGCGTTGTGACCGGGGCCGCAGCCGAGTTCCAGAAGCCGCTTGCCGCGCAGGTCGGGGCCGAGGATCTCGGCGCCGGGCCCTTGCCCGGGTCTCGTGGTCCACTCCATCCGGGCGGGTACGGCGAGAGGTTCGGCGAGTCCGGCGGCGGTGCGCTGAAGGGCGTGGGCGTGCCACGGGGAAGCCTGGGCGAGCACGTCAGATCGCCAGGAGGTGGAGGACGTCGCTGAGGTGGCGGCGGACGACCTTGATGTAGGCGGGGTCGGTGGCCCGGTCGTCGATCCAGCGGATGGACTGCTCCATGAACCACTCGACGGCCCACATGCGGTGCCAGCCCAGGGCCCAGTTCTCGGCGGTGAGCCCGCCGCGCGGGGCGAGGGCGTCGGGGGTACCGCCGGCGGTGACGTACTGCTCCAGGAACACGCGCAGGCGTACGGGGTGCGGGGGCTCGATGGTGCCGTGCCAGCTGGCGAGGTCGAGCAGGCCGGGACCGGTGAAGGCGCGGGCGAAGTCGAGCAGCCTCCAGCCGTGCTCGCCGATGTGGAGGCTGGTGGGGTGGAACTCGGAGTGCACCCAGCCGAAGGGCTCCAGCGTTGCTCCGCCGGAGCGGGCCTCGGCTGCTTGGGCGATCCTGCCGAGCGTGTCCTCGACGTCGTCGGCGTCCTGCCACCGGTCGGCCTTGCGCAGTAGTCCGAGGTGTTCCAGGGCCCGGTCCGGCAGCTTGCGCAACCGCTCCTGGTCCAGGACTGGCAAGGGCGGAGTCGTACGGGTCCCGTGCAGGACCACGGCCGCGGCGACGCCGTCCAGGTCATCGGCCTCGCGGACGGACGGTCCGAGGTCCTCCATGAGCATGCCGAGCCAGCCGTCCAGAACGGCGGAGGCGTGGACCTGGGGGACGGGAACGCCGAGCGTGTGGGCCAGGCGGAGGGCCTGATCCTCGCTGTCGAACGGCTTCTTCGCGTACTTGAAGATGGCCGTGGAGCCGTCGGGGAAGGTCACGCGCTCCACTCCGGACATCGACCACACGCGCACCTCCGCCCGTACAGCGGTGGCCTGACCGGTCACGGTGAGCAGGTTGTCGAGGAGTTCGGCGCTGGGGTTCGTGCTCATTGGGGGCTCCGGGCGGTTGGAGATGTCCGGGGCGGGCAAGTGGGGCCGGCCCGCCCCGGAGCCTGATCGGGTGGGGTTATGCGGCGGGGTTCACGCGGTGGGCGTAGACCTGCTCGATCCAGCCCGCCTTGAACGCGGCGAGGTCACCACGGAAGTTCGCCATCGAGGCGCCATAGGGCGCGACGACACCACCGGTCTGGTCCGGCACGGACTGGCAGCCGTGCACCAGGCGTCCACCGAGCGCGACGTGTGCCTTGATGGACTCGATCCGGCGGTGCTCGTTGAACCAGCCGCCGTGGTAAACCTCGTCGAGCATCCCGCCCATTTCGTCGTCCAGGTCGAAGACGACGGAGGTGGCGGCGGGGAAGAACCAGCACGGGCCGACGTTGGAGATGTGCCCGTCCAGTTCGACCTTGTTGAGCGCCATGAGCGTGGCGGCCTCGCGGAGCATCCGCAGATGGTCGGCCGTGATCTGCGGGAGTCCGAGGCCGGCGAGGTGCTCGTCGCGGAAGAGGTAGGCGTACACCTCGTACGCGGTGGCCAGGACACGGGCGGCGTCAGAGGTGGACTCGCCGTGGTGCTTGATGAAGTCGAGTGCCAGTTGCTCGACCGCGCTCTCGGTCGTCTCGTCCACGTCCAGGAGCTGGGACTTGACCAGCTCCCAGTCGGCGACGAGCCATGTGTTCGACTCGAAGCGGAAGAAGTACTCGGCCGGGTCGATCGTGATACGTCGGCCGTCGACCTGGATGCCGGGCAGCCGGTTCCAGCGCGGGTCGAACGCCTCGGGCAGCTCGACCGTGATGGCCATGGTGTCGATGGTGGTCACCGTGTCTCCGTCTCTGTTCGTCCGGTCCGGGCACAGGAATGCCCGAACCCGGTGTGGGCGTACGGAACTTCGGGGAGCCGCCCGGACCAAGGGGGAGCCTGGATCACGGTCGCGCCGTTCCGGGCGGCTGCTGATAAGTGAACCGGTGGTCACGCTCAGTGGGTACGGTGGAAGGTAGTTGAAGCGGTATACGCGGTTTACAGCTCCGGTGTGGAGGCGATCGTGGCGGTGCAGAAAGCCCCGAACTCCCGTCTGCGCGACGCCATCGACTCGGTCGACTGCACTTACGAGGCCCTCGCCAGAGACGTGCGGCGCATCGCCTCCGAGAACGGCGAGATCCTCCAGACCAACAAGTCGGCCATCTCGCACTGGGTGAACGGCGCCCGTTCCCCTTCGGGCCGGGTAGGTCAGTACCTGGCCGAGGCACTGTCCCGTCGAGCAGGACGCGTGATCCCCCAGACCGAGATTGGCTTCCAGCCCGGTGATGACGATCCGCCGGCGGAATCCGACCCCGTCCTCGCGGTCACCGACCTGGGCCGTGCCGACGTCGAGCGCCGCCGCTTCCTCGCCATCGCGGCCTTCACCACCGCCGGCGTCGCCATGCCACTCGGCTACGACCACGAAGCCACCGCCCGCATGCTCCGTGCGCGCACCGGCACGTCCGTGGTAGGCGCGGAGGACGTGGACGTCGTACGCCAGATCACCGCGGCCTTCAGCGCCGCCGACGAGCGCCTCGGCGGCGGGCACGGTCTGACCACCGTCACCGCGTACCTGGCCGACACCGCCGCCCCAATGCTCCGCGGGCGCTTCCCCTCGGAGCCGTTACGCCGCGCCGCCTTCGGCGCCGTCGCCGAACTCGCCTACCTCGCCGGGTGGAAGCACCACGACCTGGGTCACGAGGGCGCGGCCCAGCGCTACTACCAGGTCGGCTACAAGCTCGCCTGCGAAGCCGACCCCCACGGTCATGCTGCCTGGATGATGCGCGCCCTCGCCCACCAGGCCCTGAGCCTCAAGCTGCCTCACCACTGCGTCGACCTCGTCGAAGGCGCCCTGCGGCGCGGCCTCGGCCACGTCGACGGCCAGACTGAGGCCCTCCTCCACATCACCCACGCCCGCGCCTATGCAGCCACTGACGAGAACCCGTTGGCGGCACGCGCCCTCCTGGCCGCCGAGGACGCCCTCCTACGGGATGGCGACCCCCAGCCCAGTTTCTCCCGTGTCAGCGGCCCCGCCGCCGGCACCGTGGCCAGCCACACCGCCCGCACTTTGACCGACCTCGCCGACCACATCGGCACCGAGCAGCAGCACCGCGAGGCTCTCACCCGCTGGGACCCGGACAAATACAAGCGCGTCCACGCCCTCACCCACGCTGACCTCGGTGACAGCCTCGCCGCCCAGGCCCGAGCTGACGAAGCGGTCGCCGCTTGGAACCAGGCCCTTGTCCTCATGGAAGGCATGACCTCCGACCGCACCCGCAAGGCGATCTCCTCGATCCGCTCCACCCTCGCGGTCTACCAGCGCCGCAAAGTGCCCGGCGCCGCCGATCTCGCTCGCCGCGCCCGCGAGGCCCTCGCCTAACATGCCCAACAACCCGCCCGACGAAGGGAACACCGTGGCCCAGCAGACCGACGACCAGCCGAAGGCCCTCAAGCCGGCGCTCGAATCGATGACCCTGCTGGTCGCGGCCGTCATCGTCCACGACAAGGCCACCAACCGCGTGGTCCTTCTCCAACGCAGTGAGAAAGCGAAGTTCGCCCAGGGAATGTGGGACCTCCCCGTCGGTAAAAGCGAACCGGGCGAGCCGATCACGGAGACGGCGGTCCGCGAGCTTTACGAGGAGACCGGCCTCACGGTGAAGCCGGAGTCCCTCAAGGTCGCCCACATCATCCACGGCGCCTGGGGCGTCGAAGCTCCCAACGGTTTCCTCACGGTCGTCTTCGCCGCCCACGAATGGACCGGCGAACCCGAGAACCGCGAACCCCGCAAGCACTCCCAGGTCCGCTGGGTCGACGCCGACGCAGTACCCGAGAATTTCGTGGACACCACTTTGAGCGCCCTTCACCGATACCTCACGGGGGGACCGGAGGTGTCCCTCGACGGCTGGCATTAGAGCCGTCCAATGCCCGCCCCCATCGCCCCGTCCTTAACGAGACCTCGGAGTCGTCCAGCAAGGCGCCGGCATCCTCACCGGACCGGCCCGCTCCTTTGAGCTGCCCGCCGAGCGGGGACGAGGCCGAGCGCATCGGCCAGGTCCACCCCTTCGCCAAGGGCATGGGTATCGCGGCTCCGCAGAGCGGCATCGGCCGCACCGCCGCAGTGGTCATGCCACCCGGCCAGGCCCCCGCCATCATCCTGCTTAACCCCAAGATTACTGACCGGTCGGACGAGACGGACGAGCAGTGCGAGGGCTGCCTGAGCTTCTTCGACGTCCGGGGCCTGGTCCCCCGCCCCTTGAAGATCACCGCCCTGAACGGCGAGCCCGTGACTACCGTGTACGAACGCGGCCTCGCCCACCTCATCCACCACGAGATCGACCACCTCGACGGCATGCTGTACATCGCACGCATGAGCGCCTGGGGGACCCCGATCCCTCGTGGAGGAGTACCGGCAGGCCGGCCTGGTATGGGCGTACTAGTAAGCCGGTCACGGACGTTGGCTGAAACGCCCGTCGGTTGTCGGCAGACTCGAAATACTTGGGTGCGTGCCGACAACACCCAGGGGGGAACGTGTCCCAGCTCGAACTCGCAGTGCTCACGGAGGATGTCCGCGAGGCAGCAGCCTTCGAGGCGTATTGGCGCCTAAACGACGATGGTGAGACGTGGGCGCAGACCGTCACCGCGATCCGCGCGGAGTACGAGCTGAAGTCGCAGCAGATGACCCGCATCGCCCAGCAGGCCGGCACGGCCTACCTAAGAAACTTGTCGTGCAAGTCCTGCGAAAGCCCCTACTCGGTGTCGAGCCGAAGCGACCTTGCCCAAGCCCTCCGTCTAACGGAGTGGGAGTGCTCGAGCTGCCACGAGCGCGAAGTGGCAGAGCACGCCGCGCGGATCCGGGAGCAGAAGGCGCGACACCGCGCTGAGGTCTACGAGCAGTACCCCGTCCTGAGTGGTCCCGACTTGAAGCCCGCCGATCTCACACTCTTCGAGGCCATCTCGCTGCACGTCCTCTTCAGCGACCCGGCGGTCGAAGACGCCGGGCTGACGTCTCCCACCGACATCTGGCCGAAGGATCGCCGCTGGGCCCCCGAGCAGTTGCGGTTCGAATTCGAGCGTGGGCTCCTGAAGCGCGCGCCGCAGCTGATCAAGGTGCACCCGGACTCTCATCTCGATGCGTTCGCACTGGACGACGAAGGGGAGCTGAGCGATTCCTTCTACCTTGGCCGCGTCAGCTACTACCTCATGGGAGAGGCCGACGAGCTCACCAACCGGCACCCCCGCCTTCTGCAGGCCCTGAGCCGTACCTTCAGGGAGGGCCCGTGGCCGACCTCCTGGACAGGTCAGTGGCGCGATTTGTGGGACGAGTTGGCGCTGGCGGACGCCCAGGACTACCTCACGATGAAGCTGGGCGAACACCACCTTGAGATGAAGCAAGGAGAGGGGACCCGTACCGCCCTCCAGGACGCATTGAGCACCTTCAGCCTCGGCCAGGTCTTCAACTTCATCTACCGGGCGGCCAAGGACTCCGCCGCCTACTACCAGCGCGGCGGAGTGAACAAGCGCCAAGCTGCCAACAGCACCATCGGACGCATCAGTGCCAGCGCTGACAGGGCCCGCGCTAATGGCTGGGAGGTCAAGCCCTTCGGCCGGCCCTGGAACCTCCCTCTCTCGGCCATCGGGGAGACGTTCTTCAGCAAGGTGATGTGGCAGCCGGACATGATGCAGGTGCCATCCCGCGACGCGCAGGTCCCCCTGCACGCCTGGCCAGCTGTCGACACCGCCGAGGGCACTGCCGACGAGGGACCCGCGGAAGTGGCGAACCCGGTACCCGGCATCGATGAGGAAGGCACGTGGATCGACCTGGGCAGGGTTCCCGGCGCAACTCCGTGGCCAGATGTCAATGAGCTCCTGCGTCTAGAGCCCGGGACAGTCACGGCGATCGTGTCTGTGCCAACTGCCGGCCGCTCAACGATGGCGCTGAACATCGCCCTTCACAACGCCGCAGCTGAACGGCTTACCGTCTTCAGCACCTGCGAGATCAACTCGGACTCGATCGAGCAGAAGCTCGTCAGCGCAACATGTGGAGCAGATCTGCGATACCCCGCCGACACGGCGGACTTTGACTCCCTGCGTCGCCGTGCGTCCGAGTGCTCAGTCAGGGTTCCAGGCTGGCACACTCCGACTATTGGGCTCCCGCTCGAACAGGTCTTCCGGGAAGCTGCCACCCGCGTCATCCCGCCGCAGCGAGGGCGCCTTGCTCTGTGGGTGGTCGACACGATCGAGAGCTACAGCGAGCTGGACGAAGAGGGCGTGGCGGTGAGTATGGATGTCGCGCGCCGCGTCGCGATGGAACACAACCTTGCGGTTCTCATCACAGCGCGAGCGCTGAGCGAAGGGCCGGACGAGCCGCTTGAGCTGCACGACGTTCCGACGCCTATCGCACGCGGCGCCGACACCATCGTTGAACTACACCGTGACGGGGTCTACTGGACCAGCTTGCCCGACGCCGACACAGCCACGGTGCGGGCCTTGAAGGTTCGGGGCGAGCGGTTCAAGAAATCCGTCTCGCTGAAGTTTGAGCCTTCCTACTGCCGCTTCGTCCGAACTGGCGGGTGAGCGAGCTCCATAGGGGAACTCCAGCAGCGTCGGCTTACGACACACGGGTTACTCGAACGGGTGAATCAGGGCGACCATGCGCGTGAACCACGGCCGGGCCGGGGTTTAAGCCTCTTAGCGTCTCCTGCAGCATCGCCATCCCGCCAGAGCGGGCTCTACCCAACTGGGAGCATCCATGCCGAATACCTTCGCCGATGTGCCCAAAGCTGTATGGCACGCCGACGAAACCGGCCTTGTCACCGTACAGGCGCAACCGGAATGGTGGCGTCGGTGGGGACAGCATGCCGACTGGCCGGAGTACGCCGAGATGTTCGCACAGGCCGGCGAACAGGCACGTTCTGACGACGTATGCGGAGTCCTGGGGCGCACCACTTATCGTCCCTGCCGCCACAACACCCGCCTGTACGGACCCTGCCCGCATCACTGTGAGACGCCGCAGTCTTTCCACTGCGCCACGGAGCGGAAGAAGGGTGGATGGTGCCGGTGGGATCTCCGTAAGGGCGCCTGTGCGCATCACCCCGACTCCTACGAGAAGTACATGGAGGTGATTCGAGCCGATGAGGAGGAGGAACTGCGGAGGCACGAGGCGCGCGAGCAGGAGCTTCGCAAGGAGGCTGAGAAGCGGCGCACCGGGACCCTAGGGGTGGCGTGCCCATACTGCGACGCGCAGCCCGGCGGAAGCTGCTCGATGCGGAACGGCGAAGAGCGACCCAAGCTACACGGCGCCCGAGAAAACCTGTGGCTCCACACCAACACAGCCAGCACAGCAGCCTGTTCCTATTGCGAAGCAGCGGTCGGCGAGCTGTGCCGCACATCCAGCGGGAAGATCGCCAATCAGGCCCACACCGGCCGCTGACGCTCCCTGGCGCATCGGTACCACCGCCACAGTTTGGCCGTACCTGCAGAGCACGGTTCGGCCAGGCAGCGCGCATGGCCCTGCCGGCCTGGCTGCCGACACCGGGTCAGCGAGGCGACGAACCCATGCTCCTCCCGGTGCCGGTCGGCCTGCGGGTCCGGTAGCGCGGTCCGAACTGGCCCCGCTGGCGGTCATGGGTGGTCCCGGCGCCAGAAGGTGGGCAGCCACCAGCAGAGCACCGAGTGGTCGTCGGGCCACGGGACGCGGTCTTCGGCCGCCCAGTCCTCGAAGGAGTCCCGTGCCAGATCGATGGGGCGCCAGGCGGGGTCGAGGGGCTCGTCGTCGGTCGGCGGGCGGACGTACCGCCGGCCGTGCTGGTCGCAGGCGCCGAAGTCCTGGTAGTTGCGCTGGGCCTCGATCAGGGAGACCTTGTTCGCTCCGCCGTCCATGGTCGGCCAGCGGAACTGGACCCCGCCGTCCTCCCAGAAGCAGACGGGGCAGCTCTCGTACGAGCCGGGCATGGCGTCGAGCACGCGGTGCCCGCAGCAGGGACAGGAGTAGCAGTCGCTCACCTGCGCAGTCTTGTTGCAGGTCCGGCCGGTGCGCCATGGATTTCTCGGCCTCCGCACCCCCGGCCAGTCCGCAGCCAGTCCGCAGGACACCCGTAAACGGCCGTCGGGAGCCAACGCACGCCAGCGAGGAAATCCCAGGTCAGAGCCCTGGATGAGGCTCCGCCGCAGGTCAGGACCAGACCGCAGACATTCCGCTTCAACGTGTAGCGGATGGCGTAACACCACGTTGTCAACCTGGCAAACATGCAGGTCAGATGGGGTCGGCCCGTTCGGGAGCCGGCCCCTTGCGGTTTCTTGGCGTGCTGGGACGGTGCCGGGTTTCCTGAGGGGGAGCCTGCCTGACCCTGCTCGCTCCGGGTGACATCGATGTGTCGGAGCGCGAGCTGATCGATCCGGGTGCGGCGGACCCTGCTGCGGGTGCCGAGTGCGGCCGGTCTTCGAGGGGCAGGGCGGGGAGGGCTCGCGGCTCGCTGTCGCTACGGGGACACCGGGTCGTCAGTGCGGGGGCGTCGCACCGCGGGGGAGGGATGCCAGCCGAGGGAAGTCCACTTGTGGCCATGTCCGCTGGCGGAAGTCCGCGTCGGGTGAAAGCCGCGGACCGGTGGACGATGATCAGGACTGGTCTGCTGGTTCCGGCCCACTGGTGCGAACTGTGCGGACAGGTGGCAAAACGGTGGAGGGGACGAGGATGCTCGACTGCGAATCGACACGCTTCCTGGTGGTCATCAACGAAGAGGGCCAATTCTCCCTGTGGCCCGCGGACCGAGAGCCACCGGCCGGCTGGCTGCCCCACGGCGCCGGCGGGGCCCGTGCCGAATGCCTGGATCATATCCGCGCGCACTGGCACGACATGCGGCCCCTGTCCCTGCGGCAGGACCCGTCGGAGGGCGCCGCATGACGCTCCCCGAAGCCGACACCGTTACCGCACAGATCGCCGCCATCTGGGCCGGGCTCCTCGACCGCCCGGAGATCGGCCCCGACGACAACGTCTTCCGGCTCGGGGCGAGTTCGGTCATGGCGGTCCGGGCCGCCGCTCGCATCCGTGAGGTGCTGAACACCCCGCTGCCGCTGCGGGACGTGTTCGAATCACCGTCCGCTGCGGCGCTCGCCGAGCGGGTTCGGGCCGCACCCTCCGACCCGCCGACGCTCACCGCGTCGGGGGCCGCACCCGCGGACGGCGAAGCGGCGCACGAGGATCCGGCGACCGCGCCCCTGACGTTCCAGCAGGAGCCCATGTGGCTGTTCGACCAGCTCCAGCGGGGCAGCGCCACCTACCACATCCACTTCGCGGCGCGCTTCGACGGGCCGCTGGACCTCGGCGTCCTCGACCAGTGCGTACGTGATCTCATCGAACGCCACACGGTCCTGCGCACGGTCTTCCCCACCGTCGGGGGCCGGCCCTGCCAGCGGGTCCTGGAGCACATGCGGGTGCCCGTGGAGGTATCCGACCTGCGGGAGCTTCCCGAGCCCGAACGGCAGGCCCAAGCTGCCCGGATCGCGACCCGGGACGCGCGCGACCCCTTCGACCTCGCGGCCGGACCGCTGCTGCGCGTCCGCGTCCTGCACCTCACCGAGACGCGTCACCGGCTGCTGGTGACCCTGCCGCACATCATCACCGATGCCTGGTCCGACGACATTCTGGTGCGGGAACTCAACCACCTGTACCGCGCGCGTTCCCGGGGGACGGCCCCCGCGTTACCGCCGCTCCCGGTCAGCTACCAGGACTGGGCGCGGCGTCAGCGCTCGGAGCCGGCCCGGACCGAGGCCGAGCAGCTCGACCGGTGGCGCGGGTACCTCGCGGGTGCGCCCACTGTGCTGGAGCTTCCCGCCGACCGGCCGCGGCCCGCGGTCAAGCGTCACCGGGGCCGCAGGCTTGCCTTCGACATACCGGAGTCCGTCGCCCGACGGCTCGAACTGCTCGCCTGCGCCGAGGCGACGACCCTTTACAGCGTGCTGCTCGCCGGATTCGGTGCGCTGCTGCACCGGCTGACGGGGCAGCAGGAGTTCCTTGTCGGCTCGCCGGTGGCGAACCGGACCCGCACCGACACCGAGGGCCTGGTCGGTCTCTTCGTCAACACGGTGGCGGTGCGTTGCACCCTGACCGGGCGGCCCTCCTTCTTGGAACTGGTCAGGCGGACGCGCACCTCGGCCGCGGAGTGCTTCGCACACCAGGAACTCCCCTTCCACCGCCTGGTGGAGCACCTTGCGCCGGTGCGCAGCACCGCCCACACACCGCTCGTGCAGGTGATGCTCGCGCTGCAGAACACGCCCGACCGGGACGGCCGCAACGGCGACCGGGGGCCGTTTCTGCGGGAGGACAACGCTGTCGGCACCGGCACCGCGATGTTCGACCTCACGCTCTTCCTCACCCGGTCCGGCTCCGGCCTGCGCGGGGAATGGGAGTACGACAGCGACCTCTTCGACGAGGACCGCATCGGCGATCTCGGACGTCAGTTGGTCACTCTCCTCGACGCGGCCCTCGACCGGCCGGACCTGCCCGTCGCCCTCCTGCCGCTCCAGGACCGCCAGGAGCGGGACCGCATGGTCCACGCCTGGAACGACACGGCCGCGATCGACCTGCCCGGTGGCCCGGAAGCGGACACGCTGCCCGCGCTCGTCGACGCCCAGGCTCGCCGTACGCCCGACGCCGTCGCCGTACGGACCGACGACGGCACGGAGCTGACGTACAGTCAGTTGGTGCGGGCCGGTGAGCGGCTGGCGAGGTCGCTGCTCGACCGTGGGCTCGCCCCGGAGGACGTGGTGGCCGTTGCCTGCGAGCGCTCCGTGGAGATGGTCGTCGCGCTGCTGGGTGTGCTCAAGGCGGGCGGCGCGTACCTGCCCGTCGACCCCGAAGACCCGTCCGAGCGCACCCGGTACGTGCTGAGCGACAGCGGCACCCGGTTCATACTGACCCTGGCCAGGCATGCCCCGGGGCTGCCCGACATACCCGGGACGACCGTCGTCCCTCTCGACGACCTCCAGCTGTTCGACGGCGCAGAGGACGACACGACGCCCCTGCCCACCCTGGCCCCCGGCCACCTCGCCTACCTCATCTACACCTCGGGTTCCACCGGCCGGCCGAAGGGTGTCCTGAACGAGCACGGCCCGGTGTGCAACCGGATCCGCTGGGGCATGGCGGCGTTCCCGCTCGGACCGGGCGGCACGGTACTGCAGAAGACGCCGATCCACTTCGACATCTCCGTGTGGGAGATCTTCTGGACGCTCGCCTCCGGCGCGACGCTCGTGCTCGCCCGGCCCGGCGGCCACCGCGACCCCGCCTACCTGGCACGTCTGCTCGCCGACGAGGGCGTCACGGACGTGCACTTCGTACCTTCCATGCTCGCGGTGTTCCTGGACGGCGGGCCGCTCCTCGACGGGCTCGGGCTGCGCCGGGTGTTCTGCAGCGGCGAGGCGCTCCCCGCGGCACTGCGCGATCAGCTCTTCGCCCGGCTGCCCCATGTGGAACTGCACAACCTGTACGGCCCGACCGAAGCGGCCATCGAGGTGACGCACTGGCGCTGCAGCCCCGGCGAATCCGCCGTGCCGATCGGTCGCCCCATCGCGGGCGCCCGGTGCTACGTCCTCGACGCCGAACTCCAACCGGTGCCCCCGGGGGTGCCCGGCGAACTGTGGCTCGGCGGCCTGCCGGTCGCCCGCGGGTACCACGGCCGGCCCGACCTGACAGGGGAACGTTTCCTGCCGGACCCCTACGGCCCGGCGGGATCGCGGATGTACCGCTCCGGCGACATGGCCCGCTGGCGCCGCGACGGCGTCCTCGAATACCTGGGGCGCGAGGACGGCCAGGTGAAGCTGCACGGCCAGCGCATCGAACTGAGCGAGATCGAGGCGGCCCTGGCCGGTCACGCCGGGGAGGCCGACGTGGTGGTCGACGTCCGGGGAACGGACGCACTCGGCAAGCGGCTCGTCGCCTACGTGCGGCCCGCCCGGCCCGAGCGGGCCGCGGAACTGGTCGACAAGATCCGCGCGCTGGCCGCCGCCCGGCTTCCCGCCTACATGCGGCCGAGCACCTATGTCAGCCTGGAACGACTGCCGTTGACGGCGAGCGGCAAGACGGACCGCAAGGCGCTGCCCGACCCGGGACCGGGCGAGCGGAGCACCACCCGCACGGGCGCCCCGCCCCGCACCCCCGTGGAACGCGAACTGGCCGTGATCTGGTCCGAGTTGCTGGAGGTCGACGGCGTCGATGTCGAGGACAACTTCTTCGAGATCGGCGGCCACTCGCTCCTGGCGGCCCGTATGACCAGCCGCGCCGGAGTGGCGCTCGGCTTGGACCTGTCGGTCGGCCTGGCCTTCGAACATCCCACGTTGGGGGAGTTCGCGCTCGCGGCCGTGGCGGCCCGGGCGGCCGTGGACAGTGCGGAGACGCAGCGGCTGCTGGCAGAGCTGGAGGCCCTGGCCGAGGCGGAGGAGGAGACCGGCACCGGCGCGGATGACCCTGTTGCCACCGAGACGGCCGGCGCGGCCGACGCGGCCGGCGACGCCGGGAACGGCCTGCGAGGTAATCGGTGAAAGACGGTAAGGCCGGAGCCTGCCGCGGCTTCGAGGACGAGGTACCCCGTACGGCCGCCCAGGCCACCCCCGAGCGGGAATCCGCCCGCACCGACTGGTGGGCGGTGACGGGCGGCATTCTGATCGGCGCCCTGCTGTGTGTGTTCAACATCCTCGTCATCTTCAAGACGGGGGTGGCCTTCGGCGGGTCGGCCCTGGTCGTGGTGGTGGGGGCGGTCTGGCTGCGGCTGCGGCGGCGGCTGGCCTGGCACAGCCTGTTCGTGGTCTTCTCCATCGCCTCCAGCGGATACCTCTCGGCCGCTGCCATCGGCTCCGGGATCGCTGCCAACCACCTCAGAGACGGGTCGGTGCCTCCGTGGGCGGCCCTCGCCGCCGTCGTCCTGCTCTCCAACGCCATCGGACTGGTGCTCGGCCTCCTCACCGCCCGCATGCTCCAGCGGGAGGAACTGCCGTTCCCCACGCTTCGGCCCGCCATCGTGCTGATGGAGGGCTTCAGCCGCGCACGGGACGCCTCCGCCCGCCCGCTGGTGTGGTCGGCGCTGGCCTCGGCCGCGGTCGCGCTGGCCGTCTCCCTGACGACGGCCGACGGATCCGTGCACCTCCCCGGTACGCCCGGTTTCGTCGGGCTCGCCCTGTCGCCCATGCTGCTCGGCGTCGGCGCGCTCGCCGGCAGCCGCTCCGCGGTGTGGATGCTCGTCGGCGGCGTGTGCTCCGCCATCGTCTGGAGCCGGAGCGACCCGGCGGACAGCTACACCGAACACCTGTCGACCGGCCCCATCCTGGCCATCGGTATCGGTGTCATCACCGGATACTCGATCGCCACCGTGGTCAGGTCGCTGCGGGTGATGCGGCGCGGCGTCGCCCCCCGCGTCGGCGGCGAGCGCCGCGCGGGCGTGGCCCTGTGCGGGCTGCTCCTGGTCGGCGCCGCAGCCCTGTGCTGGTACTACGGGGCGGGCCGCGGCCTCGGCGTCACGCTGCTCCTGTCGGCCATGACGCTGCTGTTCGCGCTGTTCTTCATCCGGGTCGGCGCCGAGACCGGCATCGCCCCGCTGTCCCCGGCCATCTTCCTCGGCATCATCCTGCTGCGCTTGGCCGGGCTGCCGGTGGGCGACGCGATCGTGCTCAGTACGGCTGTCTCCGGCGCCGCCATGGCCGCGCTGTACTACACGTACGCGGTCCGTGTGTCCGACACCGCGGTGGCCGCGCGGCCCGCGCCGCGCACGACGCTGTCCACCCAGGCCCTCGGTGGCTGGCTGGGCGCGATCGTCGGCCTGTTCCTGATGGCCGTGCTGCTGCGCTCAGGCCTGGTCGGACAGCCGGAGTTCCCCGCCCCGCTGGCCCGCGCCTTCGACTTCGTCGCGACTGCCTACACGCTGGGCTCCTCCCAAGCGCACCAGGTCGGACCGTCGCTCGCCGCCGCCGTGCCGGCCGGCTTCCTGCTCACGTTCCTTCCGGTCTCGCCCTCCGCCCTGGGCCTCGGCATGGTGCTGCCGCCCACGACGGTTCTCACGATGTCCCTGGGCGGCGGCACGGCCTGGCTGATCGCACGCAAGGCACCCCACCTGAAGGAATGGGTGGGCACGGTGGCCTCCGGCCTGGTCATCGGAGAGGGCGTGGTCTCGGCCGTGATCGTCGCAGCCCGAGCCGTCGGCTAGCCGGCCACCGTGAACCCGCCGCCGGACACGACTTCGGCGACGTCGCCACAGAGAGGGAAGGCACAGCAGTGGAAGACCTCCAGAGCAGGATCGCCGCGCTGCCGCCCAAGCAGCGAGCGCTGTTCGAGAGCCGTCTGCGGGCGGCCGGCCAGGGGCGGGACACCGGGATCACGCGCAGGCCCGACGACGGCCGGCCGGTGCCGCTGTCCTTTGCCCAGCACCGGCTGTGGTTCCTCGACCAACTGGAGCCGGGCCGCGCTGTCTACAACGTTTCCGCCTCGCTCAGGCTGCGCCGTCCCGTGTCCACCGAGACGGTCCGCACGGCCCTGGGCGAGCTGACCCGGCGGCACGAGACGTTGCGCACCACCTTCCCGGCTGACGCCGGCGAGCCCCGGCAGTCCACCGCCGCGAACCTCGCCCCGCCGCTGACCGAAACCGACCTGCGCGGCATGCCGGAGAGCGCCCGGGCCGCAGCCGCGCTGCGGCTGTGCGGGCAGGACAAGCAACGGCCCTTCGACCTGGCGTCCGGCCCCCTGCTGCGCTGCCTGCTGCTACGGCTGCGCGACGACGAGGCGCTGCTGTTCCTGACCTTCCATCACACCGTCTTCGACGGCTGGTCGATCGGGCTGCTGCGGCGTGACCTGAACGCCCTACTGCGCACCGCCGAGTCGGGCGAGGAGACCCCGCTGCCCCCGCTGCCGGTGCAGTACGCCGACTTCGCCCACTGGCAGCGCCACCGACTGGACGACCAGCGCCTCGCCGAACTGCTCGACTACTGGCAGGACCGCATGCGCGGCGCGCCCCCGGCCATCAATCTGCCCTTCGACCATCCCCGGCCCGCCGAAGCGACCTACGAGGGGGCCCGCCGCCGATTCGCCCTGTCCGCCGAGCTGACCGGGGCCGTGCGCGAGCTGGCCGCGCGCTGCAGTGCCACCCCCTTCATGGCCCTACTCGCGCTGTTCGCCACCCTGTTGCACCGGTGGAGCGGAGAGCACGACATGGTCATCGGCACCCCGGTGGCCAACCGTGCCCACCCTGAGCTGGAGAACCTGATCGGCTTCTTCGCCAACACCCTGGCGATGCGCGTCCAGGTGGAGCCCGGCACCACCTTCGAGGACCTGCTGACCCAGGTCCGGCAGACCACGGTGGAGGCGCTGGCCAGGCAGGATCTGCCGTTCGAACGGTTGGTGGAGCAGGTGCGGACGCAGCGCAGCCTCACCCACAACCCGCTGTTCCAGGTCGCGTTCGTCATGGAGGACGGCCGGGACGCCAGCGAGCTGGACAACCTGTTGCCCGGACGCGCCCGCGACACGCACACCCCGGACTCCGCCAAGTTCGACCTGACCCTGGTGCTCACCGACCGCGAGCACACCTTCACCGGCTACTTCGAGTACAGCTCCGCCCTCTTCGACCCGGTGACCATCGACCGCCTCACCGAGCGGCTGGAACTGCTCGCGCGGGCGATCACCACCGAACCCGACCGCGACCTGGCCGCCCTGCCCGTTCTCACCCGGGACGAGATCGATCACCTGCGGCAGATCAACGCCCCCGTCCCGGACGACCCCCGGCACCACCGGGCCCTGCACCAGGTGCTCGAAGAGGCCGCGCGACGCCACCCGGCCCACACCGCGGTGGAGGCACCGGACCGCCACCTCACCTACCGCGAGCTGGACACGGCAGCCAACCGGCTCGCCCACCACCTGATCGCTCTCGGCGTCGGCCCCGAACAGCCGGTCGGCGTGGCCCTGGACGGCACGGCCGACGCCCTTGTGGCCACCTTCGGCGTCCTCAAGGCCGGTGCCGCGCTGCTGCCGCTCGACCCGGAGTACCCCCCGGCGCGGCTTGCCGACATCACGGGCAGCAGCGGGGTGCGGCTCCTGCTCACCCAGCGGGCCCTGGCCGACCGCTTCGCGTTCGCCGATGACGTCACCGCGCTGCTCTTGGACGACGAGGCGACTCGCGCCGCGATCGCCGCCCGGCCGGAGCGACGGCCGGAGGTCTCCGTCCCGCTGGACCGGCTCGCCTACCTCATCTTCACCTCGGGTTCCACCGGCTCGCCCAAGGGCGTCATGGTGCCGCACCGCGGCATCGGCAGCCTGACCCGCAGCGCCGAGCAGTTCGCACAGGCCCCGGACAGCCGCGTCCTGCGCTTCGCCTCACCGAGCTTCGATGTCTCCCTCCTCGAACTGCTGATGACGTTCGACGCCGGAGCCACCCTGGTCGTCGAGCCGAGGGCCGCGCTCGTACCCGGCGACGACCTGGCCCAGCTGATCAGGGACCGCGCGATCACCACCGTCCTGCTGTCGCCATCGGCACTCTCCACTCTCACCGGCAGCGAACTGCCCGGCCTGCGCACCGTGGTGATGGCGGGGGAGGCCGCGACCCTCGAACTCGCCCAGCAGTGGTGCGTCGGCCGGGAGGTCTTCAACGGGTACGGACCCACCGAGGCGACCGTCCTGGCCACCATTGCGCGCTGTACACCGGACCGGGTACCGCCGCTCGGCCGCCCGGTCGTCGGCTACACGGTCCACGTCCTGGACGACGCACTGCGCCCCGTCCCCTTCGGGCGGCAAGGAGAGCTGTACCTCGGCGGCGTCGGACTCGCCCGCGGCTACCTCGGTCGGCCCGAGGCCACCGGACTGAGCTTCCGCCCCGACCCGGTCGGCTCCGAACCCGGCGCCCGCCTCTACCGGACGGGTGACCTGGTGCGCTGGGGCGCCGACGGCGAGCTGGAATTCCTGGGTCGCGCCGACCACCAGGTGAAGCTGCGCGGTTTCCGGATCGAGCTGGGCGAGATCGAAAGCCGGCTGGAGGACCACCCTGGGGTGCGCGCCGCCGTCGCCCAGGTCCGCGGCGAAGGCACCGGGCGGCGTCTGGTCGGCTACGCCGTACCCGCGCCCGGCGCGGGCCGGCCGACCTCGGCGGACCTGCGCCAGTGGCTCAAGGACCGGCTGCCCGGATACATGATCCCGGAGCTGTTCGTCCTGCTCGACGCCCTGCCCACCGGCCCCAACGGCAAGCTCGACCGCGACGCCCTGCCCGACCCGCTCCGGTTGTCCGCCGACAGTGCGGGGGAGGACCGGCCGGCTCTGGACCCGGTGGAGGCGCAGGTCGCCGAGGTCTGGCGGGAGGTCCTCGGCATCGCCCTGCCCGGCGGCGCCGACAATTTCTTCGAAGTGGGCGGAAACTCCCTCTCCGCGACGCGGGTGATGGCCCGGGTCAACCAGATTTTCGGCACCCGGCTGCCGGTGCGCACCCTGTTCGTGGAATCCACTGTGTCCGGACTTGCCAAAAGTGTCACCGGAACGGCAGTCCGCTGAACTTCCATAGCCGGACATGACCACAAGTGGAACGCCAGGAACTCTGGCGTTGGCTGCTTCCGGCGCGTGATGATTGGTGCGGCGCGAAAATAGTTCACTGCCATATGCGGAGGAGAGCTGCGTGAGCCATCGGTCCCGGCAGGTGAAACACCCCGACAGTTTCGATGCCCGCGCTCGCCTGACCGTTGCGGGGGACACCTTCGAAATCTTCCGGCTGCGGAATGCGGTACCGGGAGCGGAATCTCTTCCGTACAGCATCCGCATTCTGCTGGAAAACCTACTGCGGCACGAGGACGGCGTTCGCGTACGGGCCGACCACGTCACCGCGCTCGCCGGCTGGGACCCGGCACAGCCCGGGCCCGAGGTCCTCTTCCACCCCGCCCGGGTGGTCATGCAGGACTACAGCGGCGTGCCGTGCCTGGTCGATCTGGCCGCCATGCGGGAGGCGGCCGTACGCCTCGGTGGCCGGGCCTCGGCCATCAGCCCCCGTGTCCCGGTGGACCTCGTCGTGGACCACTCCGTCATGGCCGATGCCTTCGGTACGCCCGACGCCTACGCCCGCAACGCCGCGCTCGACCACGCCCGCAACCGGGAGCGTTACGAGCTGCTGCGCTGGGCCGAGTCCACCTTCGAACGGCTGAAGGTCGTCCCGCCGAACACCGGCATCATCCACCAGGTCAACCTCGAACGGCTGGCCGGCGTGGTGATCGCCGACGACGGCACGGGCACCGCCGCCCTCTACCCGGACACGGTGGTCGGTACCGACTCCCACACCCCGATGGTCAACGGCCTGGGCGTGCTCGGCTGGGGGGTCGGCGGCATCGAGGCGGTGGCGGCGATGCTCGGACAGCCGCTGTCGCTGCGCACGCCCCGGGTCATCGCCTGCGAGCTGAGCGGCCGCCCCCTGGAGGGGGTGACGGCCACCGACATCGTCCTGACCCTCACCGAACGGCTGCGCGCGCACGGCGTGGTGGGCTCGTTCATCGAGTTCCACGGTCCCGGTCTGGCCGCGCTGAGCGCCGCCGACCGGGCCACCATCGCCAATATGTGCCCGGAGTACGGCGCGACCTCGGCGTTGTTCCCCATCGACGAGGAGGTCCTGCGCTACCTGCGCGCCACCGGTCGTTCGCCGGCCCATGCGGACCGGGTGCGGGCTTACGCCGAGGAGCAGGGTCTGTGGTACGACCCCGCGGACGTGGCCGGATTCCGGTACACCGAGCGGATCGCCTTCGACCTGGCCTCGGTCGTCCCGTCGATCGCCGGGCCGCGGCGCCCCCAGGACCGGGTGCCGTTGGCCGATGCGCGCGCGGCCTTCGCCGATGCCGTGCCCGACATCACCGGGGGAGTAGCGCACCGGGCCGAGGTCACCGCACCCGACGGCAGCCGCCACACCCTCGCCGACGGCGCCGTGGTGCTGGCCGCCATCACCTCGTGCACGAATACCTCCAATCCCGCCCTGATGATCGCGGCCGGCCTGCTCGCCAAGAAGGCCGTCGAACGTGGTCTGCAGCCACGCCCCTGGGTCAAGAGCACCCTCGCCCCGGGTTCGGCCGCCGTGATGGAGTACCTGGCTCAGGCCGGCCTGGACACCTACCTCGCCAAGCTCGGCTTCAACCTGGTGGCCTACGGCTGTACCTCCTGCATCGGCAACTCCGGACCGCTCCCGGACGGCGTGGGCGCCGCAGTGCGGGAATCCGGCCTGGCCTCGGTGGCGGTGCTGTCCGGCAACCGCAACTTCGAGGGCCGGATCAACCCCGATGTGCGCATGAACTACCTGGCCTCGCCGCCGCTGGTGGTGGCCTACGCACTGGCCGGGACGATGGACATCGACCTCACCACCGACCCGATCGGGACCGCGCCCGACGGCAGCCCGGTCCGGCTGGCCGACATCTGGCCGGACGGCCGGGAGGTGGCCGACGTGGCCCGGACGGCCGTCAGCCCCGACATGTACACCGCGATGTACGAATCCCTCGTGGCCGGCGACGAACGGTGGCGCGCCCTCCCGGCGCAGCCCCGGGAGCTGTACCCGTGGTCGGAGGAGTCCGCCTACATCGCGCCACCGCCGTACTTCGACGGCACCGCGGCCGAGCCGCCGGCCCTCGACGACATCGCCGGTGCCCGGGTGCTGGCCTACCTCGGGGACTCGGTCACGACCGACCACATCTCACCCGCCGGCAGCATCCCGGAGAAATCGCCGGCCGGCGCCTACCTGCGTGGCCTCGGCGTACGGCCCGAGGAGTTCAACTCCTACGGCGCCCGGCGCTGCAACCACGAGGTGCTGCTGCGCGGCTTGTTCTCGAACGCCCGGCTGCGCAACCGCCTGGTGCCCGACACGGTGGGCGGCTACACGAGGGACCACCTCAGCGGTGGCACCACCGGCATGTACGAGGCGGCACTCGCTTACCGGCAGGCGGGCGTCCCGCTGGTCGTCCTGGCCGGACGCGAGTACGGCACCGGGTCCTCCCGGGACTGGGCGGCCAAGGGGCCGGCGCTGATCGGGGTCCGTGCGGTGATCGCGGAGTCCTTCGAGAGAATCCACCGGTCGAACCTCGTCGGAATGGGTATTCTGCCGCTGGAATTCCCGCCCGGCGAAAGCGCGCGGACACTTGGCCTCACCGGGTCCGAGGAGTTCGACATTGTCGGCGTCAAGGGATTTGCTGAATCCGTGCCGCGTACCGTCCACGTTTCCGCGGGAGCGGTTTCCTTCGACGCTGTCGTCCGGGTCGACACTTCTATGGAAGCAGAATTTATCAGACACGGCGGAATCCTTCCGTACACCCTGCGCAGTGTGCTCGGATTGGACGGCAGCTGACCGGTCCCGCCCCCTGAACATTCCCCGTCCGCAATTCCCTGCGCGTTTCTCGTATGTCGCTACGTGGTTCCTGTCCGTATTGCATGTCGCAGAAAGGAGGGTGCTGTGATGTCCCTTGACGGGACGGCCGCCGACGGGCTGATGGTGTCCGAAGGCGTGGGCGCCGTGGATGACCTCGCCGACGTCATCCGGCGCGTGCTCGGCCCGCGCCGCCGCGTGCCACGGGTGGCGCAGGTGGTGGGCGCCGGCTTCGCCGGACGGGCCTGGGCGGCCCGGGTGACCGGGGCGCTGCGCCCCCTCGACCCGACGCTGCTGGTACACGAAGGGCCGACCACGCCGGCCGGCGTCGCCGCGCTCGCCCGTCGGCTGTGCGAGACCGGGGCGGACACGGTGGTGGCCGTAGGCGGCGGCACCGTCATGGATGCGGCGAAGGCGGCGGCGGCTCTCGCCCGCACCGGCCCCACCGACGTCGACCGGGTACGGCAGGCTTGCGCGACCGGCACGGTACCCCCGGATCTCGATGCCCCGTTCCAGGTCATCGCCGTCCCCACCACGGCCGGGACCGGCGCCGAGGCCACCCCATTCGCCACCCTGTGGGACCTGCACACCCGCCGGAAGCTGTCCCTCACCGGCCCCGGAGTGCGCCCCCGCGCCGCCGTGCTCGACCCCGGCCTGCTGGTCGGACTCGGCCGCCGCGACCTCGCCACGGGCATTTTGGACGCCCTCTGCCAGGGCGCGGAGGCAGCCTGGTCGATCCGCTCCACCGAGGACTCCATGCGCTGGGGCGCCTCGGCCGTCCTCCGGGCGGCCCAGGTCCTCGACCGCGTCGAGGACGGCACCCTGGACGGCGCGGCACGACTCACGCTCCAGCAGGCCGCCCACCACTCCGGGCGGGCCATCGCCCTCGCCCAGACCTCTTCCTGCCACGCCCTTTCCTACCCCCTGACGCTCCGTCTGGGGTTGCCCCACGGCCATGCCTGCGGAGTGACCCTGGGCCGACTGCTCCGCTACAACCGCGCGGTGTCCCCGGGCGACTGCGCCGACCCACGCGGCCCCGACCACGTACACCGGGTGCTCGACACACTCGCTGCTCCGCTCGGCGGCTCGCCGGACGAGGCCGCCGCCCGCCTGGAGCGCTTCATCGCCGCGTGCGGACTGACCCGGTACGACGACCTTGCCGTGGACCACCGGGCCGTGGCCACGGACGCCGTGTCGTACCCGCGCTGCCACGACAACCCCCGTCGGCTGGACCAAGACTCCCTCAGCCGGCTCCTGGGCGAACGATCGGAAACGGAGGAGATGTGCGGATAGACCCGTTCAAGCTCGCTCACTGGATGAATGCCCGCAAGTACACGCTCGCCCAGACCGCCGACCGCGCCGGGCTCCCGCACGACGACCTGCGCCGCCTGCTCTCCGACGAGGACCGCGGTCTCGACCCGGCGCAGGCGAGCGCCCTGGCCGCAGCCCTGAGCCTCGAACCCGCCCAGCTCGCCGGAGACGCCCGGCGCAACCTCACCGTGGTGCACAAATCCGCGGACGAGATGCAGGCCTCCCGCCGCCCCATCCAGCGTGACGGCAGCCACTTCTACAACTACTACACGCTGGCCGCCCCCGAGGGGCGGGTCGCCCCCGTCGTCCTCGACATCCTCTGCCCGCCCGACCGGCTGCCCGCGCTCAACAACGGCCACCTCGAACCGGCCATCACCGTCAACCTGGGCCCCGGTGACATCAACGGCCGGTGGGGCGAGGAGATCACTCCGCAGACCTGGCGGGTGCTGCACGCCAACCAGGGAACCGACCAGTGGATCGTCGGCGACTCCTACGTCGAGCCGTCGTACTGCCCGCACAGCTACTCGCTCGCCGGCGAGGCGCCCGCCCGGATCGTCTCCTACACCGCCCAGTCGAACGTGGCTCCCCTCATGGCAGAGGCGAACAGCTGGTCTCCCGGGGCGTTCGAGGAGGCGCTGAAGGCCCTGTCCGGCAAGGTGACCGCGGGCCCGGTCCTGGACCTCTTCCTCGCTCGCCGCGTCCACACCCGCACCTCCGCCGCCGCGGTGGCCGGACTCGAACCGCGCGAACTGGAAGAGGCGGTGCGGGCTCCCCTTTCCGAGCACGGCATCGACGTCTTGCGGCGGCTCGGTCGCGCCCTTGGATTCGACTACCGGGTCCTGCTGCCCGCCGACGACCAGCACGACGGCGTCGGCAAGACCTGGACCACGATCGACGACTCCCGTCGCTCGGCGCGCGCCTGGGGCACATATCAGGCGGCCTCCATGGCGTCCGCCTCCCACCTCCCCGACCTGACCGGAACCTTCCTTCGGGTTTCCGGCGAGGGCAACGGCGCCGATCTGATCGACCACGCCGAGAACCACTACTTCGTGGCCGACGGGCGGCTCACCCTCGAATGGGACGGCCCCGACGGCCCCGCCTCGGTGGAATTGGGGCCCGACGGCTCGGCCTGGACGGCCCCGTTCGTCCGGCACCGCTGGCACGGCGACGGCACGGTCCTGAAGTTCGGCTCCGGTGCCCACCTCGGCTACCAGGACTGGCTGGAGCTGACCCACACCTACGAACCCACGGCCACCCTGCGCCGCGGCCGGCACGACGTCGCCGGCTGGGGTTACGACAACTAGGAGGAGACCCGTGCGCGTCGTCTACACCGACCCCGCCTGGGCCCTGGACGCCGATGGCCGTCCCGACCCCGCCCTGGCCGCTGTCGAACGCTCCGTGCTCGGCCCGGACATCGACATCGAACTCGGCTGCTTCGAAGACTCCTTCGTCACCTCCGGCGACCGCTTCCTCCAGCACGTGCGCGGCGCGGACGCCCTCGTCATCTACCGCTGCCAGGTCACCCCGGAACTCCTCGACGCCGTCTCACCCGGCTGCCAGGTCATCGCCCGCAGCGGTGTGGGCGTGGACAACCTCAACGCTCCCCTGCTCGCCGACAGCGGGATCATCGGTTTCAACGTCCCCGACTACTGCGGCGACGAAGTGAGCACGCACACCCTCGCCCTGCTGCTCGCCCTGGAACGCGGGGTCAGCGTGCAGGACCGGCTCGTCCGCGCGGACCGGTGGGGGATCCACCGGGGCGGCATCCCGCGCCGCACCTGCGCGCGCACCGTCGGGATCGTCGGCTTCGGCCGCATCGGCCGCGCCACCACCCGCAAGCTCCAGCCGTTCTACCGCCAGGTGCTCGCCGTCGATCCACACGTCCACGCCGACGTCATGGCCGGCCACGGTGTGACGCCGGTCGACACGCTGGAGGAACTGCTCCAACGGTGCGACGCGGTCGTCCTGCACACCGCGCTCACCGACGAGACCCGCAACCTGATCAGCGGATCGATCCTGGAACAGGCAAAACCGGGCGCCTTCCTCGTCAACACCGCCCGTGGTGCCCTCGTCGACCCGGGGTGCGTGCTGCGGGCCCTGGAGAGCGAACAGCTCGGCGGCTTCGCCTCGGACGTCTTCTCCCCCGAGGACCCCAACCACTCACCGGTCGCCCGCAAGCTCCTGGAACGCGACGACGTCGTCGTCAGCTCCCACCGCGCGTTCCTGTCCGCCGAGTCGGAGGAGAGCCTGCGCCGCCGTGTGGCCGAGGGGGTTCGCTCGGTGCTCCGGGACGGTAACCCGCCCGCCGAGGGCCGCGTGGCATGACCCCAACCAACACAGCACCGCACGTCCCCCATTGGAGGCACTCATGAACGCGACGGAGCAGGCAGCGAGCGGCGACCGGGGCACCACACGATCCGCCGGCGGCCAGCTCAGGCACCTGCTGCACACTCCAGGCGCCTGCCAGCTGATGGGTGTGCACGACGGACTGAGCGCGCGGATTGCCGTCGCCGAGGGGTTCGAGGCGCTGTGGGCGTCCGGCCTGTGCATGTCCACAGCGCGTGGCGTCCGGGACAGCGATGAGGCGTCCTGGACGGAACTGCTCACGCTCGTCGGCACCATGACCGACGCCGTCCCCGGCGTGCCCGTCCTCGTCGACGGCGACACCGGCTACGGCAACTTCAACACCGCCCGCCGGTTCGCCGGCCGCGCGGAGCGGGTCGGCGCGGCCGGGGTGTGCTTCGAGGACAAGGTCTTCCCGAAGATGAACTCCTTCTTCGGCGATGGCCACCAGCTGGCCCCGGTCGCCGAGTTCTGCGGAAAGATCCGGGCCTGCAAGGACGCCCAGCGTGACCCGGACTTCGTCGTGGTGGCGCGGACCGAGGCACTGATCTCCAACCTGCCGATGGAAGAGGCGCTGGACCGGGCCGCGGCCTATGCCGAGGCCGGTGCCGACGCCCTGTTCATCCACTCCCGGATGAGCACCCCGCAGCAGATCGCCACCTTCATGGAGCGGTGGGAGGGCAGTACTCCCATCCTGATCGCGCCCACCACCTACCACACGCCGTCCGTCGACGACTTCGCCGCGCTCGGCATCGCCGGCTGCATCTGGGCCAACCACAGCATGCGGGCCGCGTTCGCCGCGATGCGCGACGTCTGCCAGCGGATCCGCACCGATCGCGGCATCTTCGGCGTCGAGGAGCAGGTGGCGCCCCTGAAGGAGATCTTCGGCCTCTTCGACTACGAGGGCCTGGAGAAGGACGAGAACTGCTACACACCGGCCCCCGACCTGGCCGCGGTGCAGGGATGATCAGTGCGTCCGACATGCTGGCGGGGCTCACCGGCCTCGGCGTCACCACCGTCGCCGGGGTGCCCTGCTCCTACCTGACCCCGTTGATCAACCGGGTCATCAGCGACCGCGCGACCCGCTACCTGACGGTCACGCAGGAGGGCGAGGCCGCCGCCGTCGCCGCCGGCTCCTGGCTCGGCGGCGGGCTGGGCTGCGCCATCACGCAGAACTCCGGCCTGGGCAATATGACCAACCCGCTCACCTCCCTGTTGCACCCCGCGCGGATTCCAGCCGTCGTGATCACCACCTGGCGGGGACGTCCTGGTGAGAAGGACGAGCCCCAGCACCACCTGATGGGCCGTGTCACCGGAGACCTGCTCGGCCTGTGCGACATGGAGTGGTCCGTGCTCCCCGACACCCCGGACGCCCTGCGCGGCGAGTTCGACGTGTGCCGTGAGGCGCTGGCACGCCGCGAACTGCCGTACGGCTTCCTGCTCCCGCAGGGGGTCATCGCTGACGAGCCGCTGGACGAGGAGGCACCCGGCTCCCGAGCCGGACGGCTGGTACGGCATGCACGAACCGGGCCGTCCGCCGCCGCACCCACCCGGGTCGCGGCCCTGGAACGGCTGCTGGCCGAACTGCCCCCGGCGGCTGCGGTGGTGTCCACCACGGGCAAGACCAGCCGGGAGCTGTACACCCTCGACGACCGGGACCAGCACTTCTACCTGGTCGGGGCGATGGGCTCGGCGGCCACCGTCGGTCTCGGCGTCGCGCTGCACACGCCCAGGCCGGTGGTGGTCGTCGACGGCGACGGCTCGGCGTTGATGCGGCTGGGCAGCCTGGCCACCGTCGCCGCCCATGCCCCCGGCAATCTGGTCCACCTCATCCTCGACAACGGAGTCCACGACTCCACCGGGGGCCAGCGCACCCTGTCCTCCGCCGTCGACCTGCCCGCAGTGGCTGCCGCCTGCGGCTACCGGGCGGTCCATGCCTGCGGCTCCCTCGACGACCTGACCGCCGCCCTCGCCGGTGCCCTCGCCACGGACGGACCCACCCTCGTCCACCTGCCGATCAGACCCGGGTCGCTGGCCGCACTGGGCCGGCCGACGGTGCAGCCGCACGAAGTGGCCCGCCGCTTCCGTGAGTTCGCCACCGAGCCATGGCCCGCCCCCGCGGTCGGCTCCGGCACCCGGGCCGCGGCCGGAAGGGCGGGTGACCGATGAGCGCGCCGGTCGCCGAGACAGGCGTCATCCACGGGCGCTTCCAGCCCCTGCACCTGGGCCACCTGGAGTACCTGCTGGCCGGCGCCGAACGATGCCACACCCTGATCGTCGGCATCACCAACCCCGATCCATGGACCACCACCAACGAGGCCACCGACCCCGAACGTGGCCTGCCCGAGTCCAACCCGTGCACCTTCTACGAGCGTTACCTCATGGTCGAGGGCGCGCTCACCGAGGCCGGGATCGCCCGCGAGCGCCTGCGCATCGTCCCGTTCCCGCACAGCTTCCCGGAGCGGCTGGCGCACTACGCGCCGGCGGATGCCCGGTACCTGGTCACCGTCTACGACGACTGGGGCGACGCGAAACTCGACCGGTTCCATGACCTCGGGCTACGCACCGAGGTCATGTGGCGCCGTACGGAGCAGGACAAGCCGATCAGCGGCGGCCGGGTCCGCCGGTCGATCGCCGCCGGAGAGCCCTGGGAGCACCTGGTGCCGCCCGCCGTCGCGAAGGTCGTGAAGGAGTGTGGAATCGATGAGCGCATCCGGGGCTGACACCCGCCCCACCGAGCCGGGCGCCGTACCGTCCCGGGGGCGGCTGTTCATCACCGTCCTGTGCGGCGGGGCCGACCGGCCGGTGGCCGAACTCGGCGGCCTGACCCCCTTCGAGGCAGCGGCCACCCCCCACCTGGACGACCTCGCCCGGCGCGGCAGCTCCGCCGCGCTGGAGGTGATCGCCCCCGACATCCCCCCGGAGTCCGATTCGGGTGCCATGGCCCTGCTCGGCTACGACCCGGTCACCCACTACACCGGGCGTGGCCCGCTGGAAGGCCTCGGCATGGACTTCTGGCAGCCGGACGGCTACTCGGTGGCCTTCCGGGTCAACTTCGCCAGCTGGGACCCGGATACCGGACGGCTCGACCGGCGCACCTCCCGCGACCTGGAGGAAGACGACCAGACCGCTCTGGTCGAGGAGATCACCGCGCACGTGACGCTCGGCGACGACGTCGCCTTCCGCCTCACCGGCTTCGGCCGGCACCGCGGGATCCTCGCATTGACCAGCAGCACGGTTCCGCTGTCCGGTCAGGTCACCAATACCGACCCGGGCTTCGTCAGCCGGGGCCCGTTCGGCGTGCCCGTGAACACCCCCGCTGCGACCCCGGCCACCTGCACGCCCTTCGCCGAGGACCCGGCCGCCGCGGCCACGGCACGGCTTGTCAACCGGTTCGTCCGTGCCAGCGCCGACGTGATGCAGCGCAGCGCGGTGAACGAGCGCCGCCGGGCCGCCGGCCGGCGCCCCGCCAACCTGCTGCTGGTGCGGGACGCGGGCGACACCCTGCCCCGGCTGCCCGGCTTCACCGAACGCACCGGGCTGTCGCTGTCCATGTACGGTCAGGTGCCCGCCGAGCGCGGCCTGGCCCGGCTCATCGGGGCACGCTTCACCCGTTCCCGGCCTGCCCGCGGCCAGAGCGAGCCCGACTACTACCGGCAGTTGCTGCCCCAGCTGCTCGCCGACCCCGCGGACGTGGTGTTCGTCCACCTCAAGGGCCCGGACGAGCCCGGCCACGACGGTCGGCCCCATGACAAGGTCCGGGCCATCGAGGAGATCGACGCGCACTTCGTCGGCCCGCTGGCCGACGCGCTCACCCCGGCCGACACGCTGGTCGTCACCTGCGACCACGCGACCCCCTGCGAACTGGGCATCCACAGCCCCGACCCGGTGCCGGCGGTCGCCGTCGGCCCAGGGGTGGCCGCCGACCGGGTGGCCGGGTTCGGTGAGAAGGCCGCACTCGGCGGCACGCTCGGCGCGGACCGTGCCAGCGACCTCCTGGCCGCCCTGCTGCACGGGCCGGACGGAGAGCGCGGATGACGATCACCGCCGTCAGGCTCCGCGGCATCCTCGACTCCCGGGCCCGCGTCACCCTGGAGGCCGAGGTCACCCTCGCCTCCGGCCACACCGGCACCGGTTCCGCCCCCCGGGCGATCGCCCCCGGCCGGCTGGAGCGGCGACGCGGTCCTGAACCGGCACTCGGCCCGATCACCGCTCCGGCCGTGTCCGCGGCGCTCACCGATGGCACCGTCCAGGGACAACGGCAGTGCGACACACGGCTCGTCGGCCTGTACGAGGCGGACGAGGCCGGCTCGGACCTCACCCTGGCGGTGTCCCTGGCCCACGCCCGGGCCGAAGCGGCAGCCCGGGGCATCCCACTCCACACCCACCTCTGGCAGTTGTACGGGAGCCTCACCGCGCCGGGGCTGCCCCGGCTGATGGTCAACGTGTTCTCCGGCGGCATCCACCGCACCGGGCCGCCGCGCGGGTTCCAGCAGGTGATGGTGCTGCCTGCCACGGGCCGGCTCCACACCGACTTCGAGGTGGCCGACCGGGTGTTCACCGCCGCCCAACGGAGCGTCGAGCGCCGCTTCGGGCCCGTGCCGCTCTCCGCCTCCAGCGGGCTGATGGTCCCGCTGGACAGCGCCGAACAACTCGACCTGCTGCAGGCTGCGGTGGCCGAAACCGGCCACACCGAGGTGTGCACGCTCGGTGTCGACGTGGCAGCCGAACACCTGCTCACCGAGTCCGGGCGCTATCGGTTCGGCGACCGGGTCCTCACCGCCCCGGACTTCGCCGACCACCTGGCCGACCTGGCACGCCGCTTCCGGATGAGCTTCCTGGAGGACCCCTTCGACGCGGCGGACGATGCCGGCTGGGCCCGGCTGCGCGGTGCCCTCCCGGCCACGACCAGCGTCGTGGGCGACGACCTGTTCGCCACCGACGCCACCCGGATCGAGCCGGGGAGGGCGGACGGCATCCTGCTCAAGCTCAGCCAGGCCGGCACCGTCACCGCCACGCTCGCCGCCGCCGAGGCGGCCCGCCGCGCCGGGATGCTGCTCTCCGTCTCCCACCGTTCGGGCGAGACCGAGGACACCGCCATGTGCGACCTCGCCGTCGCGGTCGGCGCGGAGCTCATCAAGGTGGGCGGTCCGCGCCGGGGCGACCGCCTGGCCAAGTACAACCAGCTTCTCCGGCTCGACGAGTCCGTGGCGGCCCCGTGACCCGCCCCTGACTTCCATGAACCGCTGGTGCGGCCCCGCGCCGGCTCCGACACAGCACACCGAGGAGAGAACAGATGGCCGTGACCAAGGCACGTACGTTCCGCGAGCTGATGAACGCCCCCGAGATCCTCGTCGTCCCCAGTGCGTACGACGCTCTGAGCGCCAAGGTCATCCAGCAGGCCGGTTTCCCCGCGGTGCACATGACCGGCTCGGGCACGTCAGCCAGCATGCTCGGCCTCCCCGACCTGGGCTTCACCAGCGTCTCGGAGCAGGCCACCAACGCCAAGAACATCGTGCTCGCCGTGGATGTGCCGGTGATCATGGACGCCGACGCCGGCTACGGCAACGCCATGTCGGTGTGGCGGGCCACCCGGGAGTTCGAGCGGGTCGGCATCGTCGGCTACCACCTGGAGGACCAGGTGAACCCCAAGCGCTGCGGCCACCTCGAAGGCAAGCGGCTGATCTCGACCGAGGAGATGACCGGCAAGATCGAGGCGGCCGTCGAGGCCCGCGAGGACGAGGACTTCACGATCATCGCGCGCACCGATGCCCGCGAGTCGTTCGGCCTGGACGAGGCCATCCGCCGCTCCCGCGAGTACGTGGCGGCCGGCGCCGACTGCATCTTCCTGGAGGCCATGCTCGACGTCGAGGAGATGAAGCGGGTACGCGACGAGATCGACGCCCCCCTGCTCGCCAACATGGTCGAGGGAGGCAAGACGCCCTGGCTGACCACCAAGGAACTGGAGGCGATCGGCTACAACCTGGCGATCTACCCGCTGTCCGGCTGGATGGCCGCCGCCTCGGTGCTGCGCAAGCTGTTCACCGAGCTGAGGGAGGCCGGCACCACCCAGAAGTTCTGGGACGACATGGGCTTGAAGATGTCCTTCGCCGAACTCTTCGAGGTCTTCGAGTACTCGAAGATCTCCGAGCTTGAGGCCCGCTTCGTCCGCGACCAGGACTGACCCCGGGCCTGCTCGGCAACCCCCCTCGAAGTCCCCCAAAAATTCCTTCGACCCCACGCGGCACGGGAGACACCATGTTCGTCGACGGAGCACTGCAGCCGGCCCGCCACCACATCCCTGTGTACGACCGCTGGACGGGCGAGTCCATCGGATCCGTCCCGCGGGACGGTGCGGCGGAGGTGTCGGCCGCCGTCTCCGCGCTGGCCGCGGCGCGCGGTGCCATGACGCCGCAGCAGCGCGCGGCCGTCGTGAGCCGTGCGGCCGCCCTGCTGGAGTCCCGGGCGGAGGAGTTCTCGGCACTCATCACCGCCGAGTCGGGGGTGTGCCGCAAGGAGACGCTTCGCGAAGTGTCCCGCGCGGCAGGGAACCTCAAGGTGGCCGCCGCGGAGGCGGAACGCATCCGCGGCGAGTCCATCCCCCTGCCCGACGGCACCCGGCTGGCCGTCACGCTGCCCGAGCCGGTGGGCGTCGTCCTCGGCATCACGCCCTTCAACCGGCCCCTCAATCAGGTCGTGGTGAAGGCGGCGCCTGCCCTGGCCGCCGGGTGTCCGCTCCTGCTCAAACCATCGGAGAAGACCCCGCTGACGGCACTGGCCTTCGCCGAACTGCTCATCGAAGCCGGCTGTGCCAAGGACATGCTCGGCGTGGTCACCGGCGACCCCGGTGAACTGGGACCGCTCCTCGCGTCCCACCCGGACGTCGCCATGGTGACCTTCACCGGCAGTGTCGCCACCGGTCACTCGGTGGCCGCACTGGCGGCAGGCAAGCGGCAGCTGCTCGAACTGGGCGGCAACGACCCGCTGTTCGTCCTCCCCGACGCCGACCTGCCGCACGCGGCACGGCTGGCCGCCGGCGGCGCCTGCGCCACCGCCGGCCAGTCCTGCCGCGGCATCAAGCGGATCTTCGTCTGGGAGGAGGTCGCCGACGAGTTCACCGAGCTGCTGAGCACCGAGGTCGCCGGCAAACAGGCCGGCGACCCGCGACGGAACGACACCGACCTCGGCCCCCTGATCAGCGAGGAGGCGGCGCTCGTGGTGGAACGCCGGATCGCCGACGCGGTCCGGGACGGCGCTCGTCTGGTCACGGGCGGCGAACGGGACGGCGCGCTGGTGCACCCCGCCGTGCTCGACCGGGTGCCGGCCGACACGGAACTGGTGCGCGAGGAGACCTTCGGCCCGGTGGCGCCGGTGATCCGGGTGCGGAGTGCCGACGAGGCGGTCCGGCTGTCCAACTCGACGGCGTACGGCCTCCAGGCGGGCGTGGTCACCCGGGACAGCGCCCAATTCTGGGATCTCGCCGCCCGTCTGCGGGTGGGTGCCGTGAACCTCGGCGAGGGCCCCCACTTCGACTCGCCGCACATTCCCTTCGGCGGTGTCAAGGCCAGTGGCATCGGCCGGGAGGGCATCCGGTACGCGATCGCCGAGATGACCGTGACCAAGACGGTGACCCTCCCCGGCCCCTACGGAACCAACTGATTTCACCCAGGCCGGCGGCCTGGTTCAGCTGGTTCCGCGCAAGGACGCGAAAGGAGAAGACGGTGAAGCACTGCATAGTCGTGGGTTACCACGAGACCGACATGTCCGGCGAGGAGCTGCAACTGGCCCTGGAGCACGGGGGAGACGACCTGCCCGCGCCCATCCGCAGCATGCTCCGCACCAAGATCACATTCGGCGGCAGCCACTATTCGTACATGGACGCCCTCAGCCTGGTGCGCAACGAGGGCCCGGGAACGGACCACGCCTACACCGTCTCCGAGCTGCCGAGCCTGGGCACCCTGTACCTCGTCAACTACCTGGAGGAGCACGGCCATCCGGCCGACTTCGTCAACAGCTTCAGCTTCGAGCAGGACCAGCTGGTCAAACTGCTCGCCGACAACCCCGCATCGGTCGCGATCACCACGACCTTCTACATGATGCCCGCCCCGGTGATCGAGATCATCCGCTTCATCCGGCGGCACAACGCGAACGTGCCGATCATCGTCGGCGGCCCGCTCGTCGACAACCAGTGCCGGGAGGGCCGTGGCGACAAGCTCAACCGGTTCTTCGACCGGGTCGGAGCCGACTACTACGTCTGGGAGTCCCAGGGCGAGGCCGCTCTGGCCGCCGTGGTCGGCGCCATCGTCAACGGTGACGCCCCCACGGAGGTGCCCAACGTCTTCCTGCGCTCCGCCGCCACCGGCGAGTGGCGGCTGACGCGCAAGCGCCCCGAGGCCAACGACCTCAACGCCTTCTCGGTGCGCTGGAACCGCTTCGACCCCACCGTCCTCGGGCCGACGCTGTCCACCCGCACCGCCCGCAGCTGCGCCTTCAGCTGCGCCTTCTGCGACTACCCGGAACGGGCAGGCGCCCTCACCCTGGCCGACCTGTCCACGGTCGAGCGTGAACTGGAGGAACTGGCCGGCCTGGGGGTCAAGCGCGTCGCCTTCATCGACGACACCTTCAACGTGCCGATGCGCCGGTTCAAGGACCTGTGCCGGATGCTGGTGCGCCGCGACTTCGGCATCGAGTGGTTCTCGTACTTCCGCTGCGGCCACGCCCGTGACCCCGACGTCTACGACCTGATGTACGACTCCGGCTGCCGGGGCGTGTTGCTCGGCATCGAGTCGGGCGATGACCAAGTGCTGCTCAACATGGACAAGCGGGCCACCACCGCGCACTACCAGAACGGTATTGAACAGCTCAAGGCCCGGGGCATCTTCACTCATGCTTCGTTCGTCGTCGGTTTCCCGGGGGAGAGCCCCCAGACCGTGCAGAACACCATCGACTTCATCAACTCCGCGGGACCGGACACCTTCGCGGTCAACCACTGGTACTACATGCAGTCCACGCCCATCCACGTCCGGGCGCCCCAGTTCGACCTCACCGGCAACGGCCACACCTGGTCGCACCGCACCATGAACTCCCATCAGGCGCTCGAAGCCGCCGACGAGATCTTCGACTCGGTGGTCAACGCCGCCTGGATGCCCGTGAACGGACTCGACTTCTGGGGCGTCCCCTACCTCCTGGGCAAGGGCTTGAGCCACGCCGAGATCGTCCGCTTCCTCGACCTCGCCAAACCGCTCACCGTGGCCAACGTCTCCCGCGGCAGCGCGGAGGAGGCCGCCACCGCGGAACGCCGGTTCCGCGACTTCGTCACCGGCCTGGACCTTGCACCCGCCCGCTACCGCACCGCAGGGAGTGAGTTTCGATGACCGTCCAGAATCCTCAGGAACCCGAGTACTTCCCGGAGGTCTTCCCCCAAGACGCCTTCCCCCGGTACGCCTGGGACGAGGGCATGCGGCCGATCACCCTGCCGCACGAGGTGTGGCTGTCGGAGACCACCCACCGGGACGGCCAGCAAGGGGGACTGCCTCTGTCGCTGGACACCAGCCGCCGTATCTACGACATCCTCTGCGAGATCACGGACGACTCCACGGCGATCCGGCACGCCGAGTTCTTCCCCTACCGCGACTCCGACCGCAACGCCCTGATCTACGCCCTGGAAAGGCACCGGGACGGCGCTCCGATCGAGCCCACCACCTGGATCCGGGCCCGCCGGGAGGACGTCGAGCTGATCAAGCGGATCGGCGTCATCGAGACCGGCCTGCTCAGCTCCTCCTCCGACTACCACACCTTCCACAAGTTCGGCTCGGGCGGCCGGACCCGGGCCGCGTCGATGTACCTGGACGCGGTGACCATGGCGCTCGACCACGGCATCCGGCCCCGCGTCCACCTGGAGGACACGACCCGGTCCTCTCCCGACTTCGTCCGCTCCCTGGTCGAAGAGGTACTGAAGACCGCCGAACGCTATCCGGCCGAACTCCAGCCCCGCTTCCGGGTCTGCGACACCCTCGGCATCGGCCTGCCCTACGACGACGTGAGCCTGCCCCGCAGCATCCCCCGCTGGATCCGGCTGCTGCGCGGCTTCGGTCTCTCCCCGGCCCAGATCGAGCTGCACCCGCACAACGACACCTGGCTGGTCGTCGCCAACTGCCTGGCGGCCATCCGCGAGGGCTGCGGCGTGATCAGCGGGACGACGCTGGGCACGGGTGAACGCACCGGCAACGCACCGCTGGAGGCCGTCATGGTGCACCTGCTCGGGATGGGCTACTGGCCCGGGGCCCGGGTCAACCTGCCCGCGGTCAACAAGCTCGTCGAGTTGTACGAGGGCATCGGAGCCGGCCCGTCGCAGAAGTACCCCTTCTTCGGCCGCGACGCCTACGTCACCCGGGCCGGCATCCACGCCGACGGCCTGAACAAGTTCTGGTGGATGTACGCACCGTTCAACGCCCCGCTGCTCACCGGCCGGGAGCTGGACGTCGCCCTCACCAAGGACTCCGGCCAGGCGGGGCTGCTGTTCGTCCTGAACAAGCGGCTCGGGCTGCAGTTGGAGAAGGGCGACCCGCGGGTCGCGGAGGTGCTGGCCTGGATGGACCGGCAGTGGGACGCCGGCCGGGTCTCGGCCGTCGAGTGGAGCGAGTTGGAGCCGGTGGTCGAGAAGGCGTTCGCCACCGAGGAAGGGGTGGGCTGACATGAACGGACCGGCGCGAGGAGGCAACTGCTCATGACCGTCGCCACATCCGGTGAGGCGTCGGGCAGCACCGGCCGTCCGCCGTCCTGCCCCGTCGTCGCGGAGTTCGAGCACCAGGTGCACACCGGCCCGGACCGGCCCGCCGTCATCCTGCCCGGCGGGACGGTCGACTATCGGGAGCTGGGCGCGCGCGCCGACGCCGTCGCCCGCGCGCTCATCGACTGCCGGGGCGAGGGGACCGAGCCGGTCCCCTTGATGGTGCTGGACCCGGCCTGGATGCTCGCTGCATGCCTGGGCGTGCTCAAGGCGGGCAAGTTCTACGTTCCGCTCAATCCGCATCACCCGGCGGCCCGCAACCGCGAGCTGCTGGACCGGCTGGGCGCCGCCCTCGTCGTCACCGATGCCCCCGGCGTCCCGGAGCCGCTTACCGACGCCACCGTGCTCCGCATCGCCGACCTCGACGCGCGGCCCGGCACGCCCGGCCCGCCGAACGCCGCCACCGGCCCGGACGAGTGGGCGTACGCGCTGTACACCTCGGGCTCGACCGGCTCGCCCAAGGGCATCCTGCAGAACCGGGCCGACATGCGACAGAACGTCGAGCGGCACGCGGCGCTCGGCATCGGACCGCACGACCGGGTCACCCTGATCAATGCCGACGGCTTCGTCGCCGCGGTGTCCAACCCGTACATGGCGCTCCTCAACGGCGCGGCCCTGGTGCCGTACTCCTTCCAGGGCGACGGCGTGCACGATCTGGTCGAGCGCCTGGACGAGGCGGGGGTCACCGTCTACTACTCCTTCCCGTCCTTCCTCAGGCAGGCGGCCACGGTGGCCGAGGGACGCACGGCGAGCCGCGTCCGCCTGGCCTACCTCGGCGGGGAGAGCGTGCACCGCAGCGACGTCCTTGCCGCCCGGCGGCTGTTCCCGGCCGCCACCATCGCGGTCGGGCTGAACTCCACGGAGACCGGCCTCACCCGGCTCCACCTGATTCCCCCGGACACCGCCGTGCCCGACCCCGTGCCCGTCGGCGGGCCGGTGCCCGGCGTCGAGGTCCGCGTGGAGACCGCGTCGGGCCGGCCGGCGGACGTGGGCGAGGCCGGGCGGATCGTCGTGCGCAGCCCGTACCTGCACGGAGCCGAGTGGACGGCCGAGGGACCCCGGCCCCTTGCCGAGCCCGTGCCGGGGGCCGGCCCCGGCGGTGGACCGGCCCGCCAGGAGTTCCGCACCGGCGACCGCGGCCAGTTGGAGGAAGCCGGTCTGTTGGTCCACCTCGGCCGCGCCGACGGCATGGTCAAGGTGCGTGGCTACCGAGTGGAGACCATCGAGGTCGAGTCCGCCGTCTCCGCGGTGACCGGCGTGGCCGAGGTGGCGGTCGTCCCCTTCCAGGCGGCCGACGCGGAGACCGAACTCGCCGCGTACGTGGTCGCGAAGGACCCTGACCTCACCGAGGCAGGACTCCGGCGCGCCCTGGCCGGGACCCTGCCGGCCCATCTGGTGCCCGCCGCCGTCCTGGTGGTGCCCCGGCTGCCACGGACCCGCAACGGCAAGATCGACCGCAAGGCGCTCCCCGACCCGGCGACCGCGTCCTCCTCCGGCACGACCGCCACAGCGACGCCTGCCGCCGAGCCGACTCCCGCCCCGGCGACCGCCGCTCCAACGGCTCCCGCCCCACCGGCCGCCGGGTCCGGCGAGGACTCCGACGACCGCCGGGGGCAGGTGATCTCCCAGGTGGCCGATATCTGGAGCGACATCCTCGGCGCCGGACCCGTGATGGCGGGAGACGACTTCTTCTCCCTCGGCGGCACGTCCATCTCGGCACTGCGGGTCGTCTCCCGCATCCGTAAGGAGTTCGGGGTCCCGCTCAAGCTCGCTGTCATCTTCGAGACGCCATCGTTGGAAGCGGTGGCCGAATCCGTACTGCGCGGACTCGACGACGCGTAGAACGATCGACCAGTACACGAGTCCGGACACGGGGCGAGGAGGCCCGGTTCCGGCGCCGAGGAAGACCGAAGGAAGACCACACGTGAGCCCAGAACGACGCCCGGCCGACATCCGCCTTGCCACCGAGGCGGACATGCCGACGGTCTGCACCATCGTCAACCACTACATCGAGACGAGCACGGTCAATTTCCGTACCGAGCCGCAGGCTCCGCAGGAGTGGACGGACGACCTCGTCCGTCTCCGGGAGCGCTATCCCTGGCTCGTCGCCGAGGTGGACGGCGAGGTCGCCGGCATCGCCTACGCGGGCCCCTGGAAGGCACGCAGCGCCTACGACTGGACGGCCGAGTCGACCGTGTACGTCTCCCCCCGCCACCAGCGGACGGGACTGGGCTCCACCCTCTACACCCACCTGCTGAAGTCCCTGGAGGCGCAGGGCTTCAAGAGCGTGGTCGCTGTCATCGGGCTGCCCAACGACCCGAGCGTGCGCCTGCATGAGGCGCTCGGATATGCCCCCCGCGGCATGCTGCGGGCGGCCGGCTTCAAGCACGGGAACTGGCATGACGTGGGTTTCTGGCAGCTGGACTTCACACTGCCGGTACCGCCCCGTCCGGTCCTGCCCGTCACCGAGACCTGAACGGAGTGCACGTGGCATCGCCCGAGTTGGAGCTGGTACGGGAACTCATCGAACTCAACTGGCATACCCGCAATGGTGAGGTGGCACCGCGGCGGATCGCGTACGACCGTGCCCAGGAGGCCTTCGGCGACCTCGGCGTCCCCCCTGGCGAAGTCGTCACCGTGGGCCATTGCACCGCGGAGTGGGTACGGCCCGCACGGCAGGACGGCAGGACACTGCTGTACCTGCACGGCGGGTCGTACGCGCTGGGCTCACCGCAGTCGCACCGGCATCTCTCCAGCGCCCTCGGCGGCGCGGCCGGAGCCGCGGTGCTCGCCCTGCACTACCGCAGACCGCCCGAGTCACCCTTCCCGGCAGCGCTGGAGGACGCCGTGGCCGCCTACCGCATGCTGCTGGAACAGGGCTGCCCGCCGGGCCGGATCACGCTTGCCGGAGACTCGGCCGGCGCCGGCCTCGCCGTCGGGGCCCTGCAGGCCCTGCGGGACGCCGGGACTCCGCTGCCGGCCGCCGCGGTGTGCATCTCGCCCTGGGCCGACCTGGCCTGCGAGGGGGCGTCGCACACCACCCGCAAGGCGCGGGAGATCCTGCTGGACACAGCGGACCTGCGCCGTATGGCGGAGCGTTACCTGGCCGGCACCGACCCCCGGCACCCGCTCGCCTCACCCGCCCACGGCGACCTGACCGGTCTGCCGCCCCTCCTCATCCAGGTCGGTTCCGAGGAGGTCCTCCTTGACGACGCGCGGGCGCTGGAGCAGGCCGCGCTGAAGGCCGGCGTACCCGTCACCTTCGAGGAGTGGCCGGAGATGTTCCACGTCTGGCACTGGTACCACCCGGTGCTGCCCGAGGGGCGCCGGGCCATCGAGGCGGCCGGAGCGTTTCTGCGCACGGCCACGGGGGAGGGCCTGAAGTGACCGACTGGATCCAGAGCGTTTCCGCGCCCGACGCCGTGGCCCGGGTGGTGTGCCTGTCCCGGGCGGGCGGCAGCGCACGCGACTTCGACCGGTGGCGCGAACCCATGGGTGATGACGTGGAGTTGGCGGCGGTCCAACTGCCGGGACGGCTCGACCGCTTCCACGAGCCACCGTTGAGCGATCTGCACGAGATCGCCGAAGAGGTGGCCGCCGCCCTCACCACCCTGCCTGCCCGCCCGTACGTGCTCTTCGGTGACTGCATGGGCGCCCTGCTCGCGTTCGAGACAGCTTGCGCCCTGCGCCGCCGGGGCGCCGCCCCGCCCGACTGCCTGGTCGTCGCCTCCTACCCGGCACCCGACCGGCTGCGCACGGAGCGCCCCTACGGCGACGGCAGCGCCGAACACCTGCGCCAGCGGTTGCGCGAGGTCGGTGGCGTCCCGCCCGCCGTGCTCGACGAGGACGAGTTGTTCGAGCTCATGCTGCCCATGCTGCGCGCGGACTTCGCCGCGTTCGAGGGCTACCGCCACCGGTTGACCGAACCCCTCTCCGTGGACATCCATGCGCTGGTCGGCGCCGACGACCCTTACGTGACGGTCACCGACCTGCACGGCTGGCAGCGCCACACGACCGGGGAGTTCACCGCGCGGGCGCTGCCCGGCGGGCACTTCTTCCTGCACGAGAGTGATGACGCGGTCTCCCGCGTCCGCGCCCTGGCGCTGGCCGGCGCGAGGGCGGCGCAGCCGGGGAGGTCCGAGTGACGGGAGAGCAGCGGCCGGCCGACCCGGCCCAGTGGCTGCGGGCCCATCGCACGGTGCCCGATCCTCAGGTCCGGCTGCTGTGCTTTCCGCACGCTGGTGCCGGGCCCGGCGTCTACCGGCCGTGGGCCGAGGACATGCCGTCGTACGCCGAGCTGTGGGCCGCCCGCTACCCCGGACGCGAAGACCGGCTGGCGCATCCCTTCGCCACCAGCCTGGGCGAACTGGCCGACGACCTCACGGCGGCGGTCGCCGCGGGACTTGGCCGAGACGTCCCCCTGGCGCTCTTCGGCCACAGCATGGGCGCGGTCATCGCACACGAGGTCGCCGTACGGCTGGAGAACAGCCACGATTTCCGGCCGGTTCTGCTCGCCGTCTCCGCCCGGGAGGGCCCGCTCCAGGTCGACCACGCCGGACTGCACCTGCTCGACGACGACGCCCTGGTCGCCCGTACCCGGGGCATGGGCATCCAGCCGAACGCCGACGCCTACGCCGACCCGGAGCTGCGAGAGCTCTTGCTGCCCGTGCTACGCGACGACTGCCGTCTGCTGGAGACCCACCCGACTTCCCCCGTCACACGGGTGCGGGCACCCGTGCTCGCCTTCGCCGGCCGGTCCGATCCGGCGAGCCCGGCCGCCCTGATGAGTTCCTGGGCCGAGGCCACCAGCGGCGCATTCCGCCTGCTGGAGATGCCAGGGGATCACTTCTACCTGTTCTCGCACACCAAGGACCTGCTGTCCGAGCTGATACCCGCTCTGTCCCGGGAGGCCCGTAGATGACCGTGAGGGAGAGCGACCGGACGACCGTTCCGCGGTCCCGGTCCCTTCGCCAGCTGGTGTGCGGCGGCATAGGCCACACCGTCGAGTCGCATGACTGGTACGTCTACACCTTCCTCGCCGTCTACTTCTCGGACGACATCTTCCCCAAGTCGTCCGGCGACCCCTTGGTGCCGCTGCTCAACACCTTCGCCGTTTTCGCGCTGGCCTTCGCCGCCCGCCCGGTCGGTGCCACGGTGATGGGCTGGTACGCCGACCGCTTCGGCCGCCGCAGCGCCCTGATCGTGACCATCCTGCTCATGGGCCTCGGCAGCCTGATGATCGGGCTCACCCCGAGTTACGCGACGGCGGGGCCGGTCGCCCCGGCGATGCTGATAGCGGCCCGCCTGGTCCAGGGCTTCTCGCTCGGCGGCGAATACGGCGCCGCGACCACCTTCCTCGTCGAGTCCGCGGCCCCCGGCCGCCGGGCGCTGTTCAGCAGCTTCCAGTACGTGGCGTCGTCGGTCGGCCACATCTTGGCGGGACTGTCCACGCTGGCCGCCTCCCAGATTTCCGGGGACGGCATGGACCGTTGGGGATGGCGGCTGCCGTTCGTCTGGGGTGCGGTGATCTGCCTGGCCGGGCTCGCCATCCGGAGCACGGCAGAGGAGACCTTGCCCACTGGGACGGAAGGTGGCCGAAAGAAGACCCGCACGGGCGCGTTCGCGGCGCTGCGCTCCCACCCGAGGCAGACGTTGCTGGTTGTCGGCCTCACCATCGGCGGCAATGTCGCCTTCTACACGTGGACCACCTACTTGCCCACCTACGCCACGGTGAGCACGGGCGCGGACAAGGACAGCGCCGTACTGGCGGGCACCGTCTCGCTCATTTTCTTCGGCTTGATCCAGCCACTCGGCGGCCTGCTCTACGAACGGATCGGCGGACGGGCCATGATGATCGGCTTCGGCGTCGCCGCCGCCGTGCTGACGGTGCCCCTCCTGACGGCGATGTCCGGATGGTTCTGGTCGGTGCTGGCTGTGCAATGCGCCGGGATGCTGGTCCTCACCGCGTACACGTCGGTCTCCGGCGCGATCAACGCCGAACTGTTCCCGCAAGAGCTGAGAGGGCGCGGCATCGGGCTTCCGTACGCGGCGTCGGTAGCATTGTTCGGCGGCACCGCGCCCTACGTGGGCACATGGCTGAAATCCATGGGCCTGAATGACTTCTTCCCTTGGTATGTGGCGGTGCTGTGCCTGCTGACGGCCCTGACGGCGATCGGGCTGCCGCGGCCGGTGCCCGATACGTGCGACGGACCGGCCTCGCCGGCGCAGCATTTACCTCCGGACTTCGAGCGGCATGCCTGATTTTCCGTCTGTGTAGGTGATAGTGGCATTGCGTCTGAGGTTCGCCGGAGGGGTCTGGATCCTCCAGGTCAATTTCAAGACATACCCTGTTCACAGGGCGGATGATCTTGCCTCGACGGGCTGACTCTCTACACTGAAGATTTACATCTGATTTTGTGCGTCAAGGGTGCCGCACGTGGAGTTTACGGGGAGGCGGCATTGACTTTTCATCAGATGGCGGCGTATGAGATCCCGTATGCGGTGTGGGAATCCGATGGGCCGGCTGGGGGGAAAGGTCCGCTCACGGCCCCCGACCTCACGCCCCCCGATCTCGCCGACCCGCAGGCGGGGGACGCCGAGGGGGCCGTGACGCGCCTGCTGAGTGCCCACCGCAAAGTGGTGGCGGATCAGAGTCGGCTGCTGGAAGCCCTGGAGTCCGCGCTCGGCGAGCTGGTGCGCAGTTCCCTGTCGCGCACCGACTGCGCGTCGCTCGAAGCGGAACAATGCGCGGTGGGCTGTTTCGCGATGGATCCCCTCGTGGCTGCCAAAGGCGAGGTGCTGCTCTGTCTGGACCCGGCCGATCTGGAGCAGGAACGTTTCTCCTATCTGCTGGAGTGCGTCCATGGAGCCTCCCTACGGGGGGTGACCACACGGTGCATTTGCGCGGAGTCGATGGTCAACCTGCCGGGTGGCCAGTCGTACCTCCAGGAGCTCCAGGCGGCGGGGGCGGAGATCCGGGTGGCCCCCCTGTTGCCGTTCCGGCTCATGCTTGTGGACCGGATGTTCGCCTACGTCAGTTTCGTCGACTGCCACGGCGAGAATTCGACGCTGGAGATCAGAAGTCCGGAAACCTGCCGGTTTGTGCACCGGGTATTCGACTACTGCTGGGTGACGAGAACGTCATCGAAGGCGTGCGAGACGGCCGATGCTATTGATGTTTCCGACCGCGAGATTATCATTCTGCGCTTGTTGGCCAACGGCATGAAGGACGTGGCCATGGCGCGCTCTCTCGGGATTTCCACGCGGACCCTCCGGCGGGTGATAACGGATCTCATGGGCAAGCTCGGGGTCAGCAGCAGATTTCAACTGGGAGCACGTGCCGCCGAATGCAGTTTACTGTGGTAGCTCCTTTCCTGGGTTAGTGGTGGACGTCAGTACGGCACCGGCCGCGACGCACCCGGCCAGCCCGAAGAAAGCGAGGGGATAGCTGCTCAATTCGGCGGCGAGCACCGCTCCCAGGGCGGGTGCCACCGCGAGGGCGGCGGTGGCGGGAGCCGTGGCGAAGGCGTTGAGCGTGGCGTACCGCTGCACTCCCCAGATGTCGCTGACCGCCGTGGCCTGCAGCAGGGTGTACATGCCGCGTACCGCCCCGGCGGCCATGGCCGCCGCGCAGAGCAGCGGCGCCGGCCCGGGGAGAGCCGCGAGCAGTGCTATGGCGAGGGCCCCGGCCGTCAGCAGGACGGTCATCCGACGCTGGATGCCGGTGCGGCGGGTCAGGGTCGGATAGCCGAGCCGCCCCATGATCTGCCCCGTCCCGCAGAGGGAAAGGGCGATGGCCGCGGTGCCGGTGCTGAGACCTCTGTCGACCAGGAACGGGACGAGGTTGAGAGTGGTGGCGTAGAGACCGAGGGCGGCGAGCGCCAGTGTCGTCGACAGGAGGATGAACTCCCTGCTGAGCACCACGGGACGCACCTCGGCGAACGACGAGCTGGGGTGCGTTTCTCCTGCTCCGGGCCATGGCACGCGCAGACAGAGCAGGTGCAGTGGTGTGTTCGCCGCGAGCAGGACCGCGGCGAGCAGGAGGTACGTGGTGCGCCAGTCCAGGTGGGCCAGGAGAGCCGCTGTGAGCGGCGCGAAGAGAACGCTGGCGAGGCCGCCGGCCAGGGACAGGAGCGTGAGGGGACGCAGCCGACGGGAGCCGTACCACCGGGTGAGTGCCGCGAAGGCCGGCGGGTAGAGTGCGGCGGCCTGGGCGACGCCGACGAGTGCCCACGCCGCGGCGAACCACGCCAGCCCCGGCGCGGCGGCCACCGCTGTCAGTGCTACGCAGCCGAGAACTGATCCCGCGCTCATCACCGTGCGTGGGCCGTACCGGTCCAGTAGCCGGCCCACCGGAATGCCGGCCACCGCACTGGTGATCAGCCCCAGGGAGAAGGCGCACATGGTGGCGGTCACCGACCAGCCCGTGGTGCGGGTGATGCTGGGCAAGCTCACCGGGAACGCGTAGTAGAGCGTGCCCCAGCTGATGATCTCCGTGACGGACAGTGCGAGGAGAACGCGGCGTAACTCCGGTTCCTCCGACGGTGTGGACCGGAGGAGTTCCCCCCTCCTGTTCTCTATAGAGAAAATCACATCGCTATAGTACTTACGATGATTGCCCTGGCAACACTGGGCAGCCGGATTCAGGAACTTCGGCTGGCTCAGTCCCTGACGCTGCAGGACCTCGCGGACCGCGCGGGGGTGAGCGTGAGCATGCTCTCCTCCGTGGAACGCGGCCGGAAAGCGCCCACGGTCACGGTGGTGGGGCGCATCGCGGAGGGGCTCGGCGTCACCGCCGCCCATCTGCTCGCGGAACCCGAACACCTCAGCGTGCGGCGCGCGGCCGAACAAGAAGTCGTCGAAGAGCCCGGGGGCTGGAGCCGGACGATTCTGACGCCGGTCGTAGCGGGAGTGAACTTCGAGTGGATCCGCTCGGTACTTCCGCCGCACTGCGACGTCGGCGAGTACCCCGCCTACGCCACCGGTTCCCATGAGTACGTCTTCGTGGAGTCCGGCACCCTGCGGCTGACCGTCGGGGAGACCACCGTCCACCTGGAAGCGGGGGATTCCGCCTACTTCGCCGCGGACGCGGTGCACGCGTACGCGAACCCGGGCCGGACGGCGTGCACTTATTACGTCGCGGCGCTGATCATGCGCCCACGCTCTCGCGGCACTGCTGCGCGCTCTCCCCAGGGCCCGGTCGCGCTTGACTGAACGGCACCGTCACGGCTGAGGGCTTTGCCGAGACCGGTGGGGTGGACTTCGGCTCTTCGTCGTGGCCGGGAAACCTGCCCGGTGTGCCAGAGCCGGGAAGATCGCGCTTCGGTCAGGACGGCGCGCCGGCCAGGACTTCCACCGTGCCGCTGTCGAGTGAGTAGTAGGCGCCGACCACGGCGAGGGTGCCCTCTTTCACGAGCGGTGCCAGGTCCCTGTTGGAGCGCAGGTCGGCCGCGGTCAGTGTGACCTGGGCGCGGGCCATGGTGTCGACCGGGTCGGCGCCGCCTCTCCCGACCGTCTGCTCGTACGCCGGCCGCAGCGCCCTGGCGATGGCCTCCAGGTTGCCGGGCAGCGGTTTGCCGTCGCGGAGCGACTTGTACGCCGCCTCGACGGCGCCGCAACGCTGGTGCCCGAGGATCACGATGAGCGGCGTGCCACTGGTCATGGGCCCGTACTCCACGGAGCCCGTGACCACCGGGCCGACCGCCTCCCCGCCCGTGCGCATCACGTAGAGGTCACCCAGCCCGGTGTCGAAGAGGAGTTCGGGCGGCACCCGCGAGTCGATGCACGAGAGGACCGACCCGAAGGGCTGCTGCTCCTGGGCCACGAACTCGCGCCGGTCCGGATCCCGGTCGGGATGCTGGAGGTCCCCGCTCACCCAGCGCTTGTTGCCTTCCATCAGCCGCGCGAATGCCGCGGCGGGCGTGGTCGGCCGCGCTTGCGGCGAAGCCGGCCGCCCCTGCGGTGAAGCGCCGGCCGGCAACGGGTCGGCGCTCATCGGTGAGCACCCCGTGAGCGCAGCCGTGGCGACGAATAGTCCGCCGGCGAGCAGCGCCCTGCGATCCGGATGTCCCGCTCCGTCCATCGGTTGTTCCCCTCAGTCGGCTGAGACGCGTACGTAGGTCCTGGCCAGGGCGATTGTTCAGCGCGGCGGGGGAGCTCGGCGGTAGGCGCCAGCGGACGCGGCCTTCTGTGCCACCGACGGCCCACAGAACCGGCCCGGCCGGCGGCATCGTCGACTACCCGCCCGGGGACGGCGGCTACCGGCTGCCGCCCGCACATGCGGCCGCGCCGGCCCGGGCCGCCGGAGAGGGCGCGCCCCCCTCAGCGGGGAAAGAGCTGGAAGAGCGTGGCGGGGCGGCCCCGGTAGCGTTCGCCGCCGGTGCGCAGCATCTGCTCGATGAAGGTGCGGGCGTAGGCGCGCGGATCCTGTTCGGCGCCGCGCAGGCCCTTGATGTACGCCCCGTGTGCCGCCAGTGAGTCGACCGCGCGGTCGATGCCGGGGCCGACCTCCGCGGCGTGCGTGGGATGCGGGGAGCCCGCCACGGCCACCCAGCGGACGCCGTTCCAGGGTGCAAGTCCCTTGGCGCCGGCGAGTTCGGGGAAGATCCAGCGGTTGCCGGCGTCACCCGCGGCATCGAGGACGGCGCGGCCGACGACCCGGTGGTCCGGGCTGTTCCAGTGGCCGCCGCCCCAGGTGTCGTGGTGGTTGAGGGTGAGCAGCAGCTCGGGGCGGTGGCGCCGGACGGCCGCGGACAGATCGCGGCGCAGTGCCCGGCCGGGCTCGATGATGCCGTCGTGGTGGTGGTCGAGGAACTGGACGGTGTGGACGCCGACCAGCGCGGCGCCGGCCCGCTGCTCGGTCTCGCGGACCGTGGCGGCCTCCCCCGGTGCGAGCCCGTCGATGCCGGCCTCACCGCGGGTGACCAGGAGATAGCTGACCTCGCGCCCCGCGGCGGTCCATTCTGCGATGGCGGCCGCGGCGCCGTATTCGAGGTCGTCGGGGTGCGCGACCACGGCGAGTGCCCGCTGCCAGTCCCTGGGCATGGGGGAGAGCTGGGGTTCGGCGGGCATGGGATCCCTTCCTTCCCGTCCTGATACCGCGTCCCGCGTTCCGTTGCCGGGTGCTGTGCGCCGTTCGGCCGTCTCTTCTCTTCGACTCCACTCGACTCTCTTCGAGTCGACCGTGCTTCCTTTTCGATCGTGACACGCATGGGCGCCGGCTACCGGGTGGAAAGGAAGGGTGGGGTGGCGCGGGGTGGGGGTACGAGAGCCCACGGTGCCCGGTCTCGGTCGTTTACACGGGCTGAGCTGGGTTTCATCACATCAGGTGAACATCTGGCCCAAGCTTGCGGTCGGCAACGCGGGGTTGCCAGGCTGTTGCTGACCGTCAAGCTGTTGGGAGGGGCACGTGCCTTTCGGTGAGCAGCCCGCGTACCTCCGCGTCGCCGGCGACCTACGCCAGAAGATCGTCGACGGGGTGCTGCTACCGCACACCCGCCTTCCCTCCCAGGCGCGCATCCGCGAGGAGTACGGCGTCTCGGACACCGTCGCTCTGGAGGCGCGCAAGGTCCTGATGGCCGAGGGGCTGGTCGAGGGGCGCTCGGGGTCGGGCACCTACGTACGCGAACAGCCCGTTCCGCGCCGTATCGCCCGCGTCGGCTTCCACTCGGCCGGCGGCTGTACGCCGTTCCGGCAGGAGCAGACGGACGAGCGGGTACGGGGCACCTGGGAGTCCCACAGCGAGCAGGAGCCGGCCGGAGCGGCGATCGCCGCCCGGCTGCGCATCCCGCAGGACGCCAAGGTGATGCGGACGCGCTATGTCTTCCGGGCGGAGGGGGAGCCATCGATGCTCTCGACCTCCTGGGAGCCCTTGGAGGTGACCGGCCGGACGCCCGTGATGCTGCCGGAGGAAGGGCCGCTGGCGGGGCGCGGGGTGGTCGAGCGGATGGCGGCCATCGATGTGGTGGTGGACAACGTCGTCGAGGAGGTCGGGGCGCGGCCCGCGCTGGCGGAGGAGGCCATGACGCTGGGCGGGGTCCCCGGGCACGGGGTGCTGGTCGTCTCGCGTACGTACTTCGCGGGCGGCAGGCCGGTCGAGACGGCCGATGTCGTCACCCTCGCGGACCGGTACCGGGTCACGTATCACCTGCCGGTGAAGTAGCCGCGGACCGCTCCCGCACCCCGGCACCCCCGCACCCCCGCACCCCCGTGCGCCTGCGCCTGCGGCGAGACACCTTCCGCCTCTCTCGTCTCCTCGCCCGTGCGCGTGCGTCTCCCGTGTGCGTCCACGAGACGCTTCCCGCCTCCCGCGAGCGCGGGAAGCCCTCGCCCCTCCTGTGCGCGTGCGCGTGCGCGAGCTTCCTCCCGTGTAATCCGCGTGCGCGTCCACGAGACGCCTCCCGCTAAATCCCCCTGCGCGTGCGCGAGACGCGTCTCGAATCGGCCCGTGCGCGTGCGCGAGACGCCCTGATCTCGGTCCCGGTTCTCAGATGAGCGTCCGGTTTGTGACTATTCGTACGCAAAATATGGCTGAAACCTTGTGTTGGATAACTCACAGAGTCTCAACTAGGCGCCTTTTTCGGGCTGCTGTGGGAAGCCGACGCTCCGATTCGCTCTTACGATGGCGAAGTTTGTGCACGGCACGGGGGAAGACCAGGAGACCAAGCACGTGAGCACGACGAAGACCCCGAGCGCGGAGCAGGGCTCGCACTCGAATTACCGTCGGTCCCTCGGGACCATCGCCCTGACCGCCACGGGTCTCGGGTCCATCATCGGCTCCGGCTGGCTCTTCGGAGCCGAACGCGCCGCCGCCATTGCGGGCCCGGCCGCGATTCTTGCCTGGGTCATCGGGGCGCTCGTCGCCCTCACGATCGCGCTCACCTACACCGAGCTCGGCTCGATGTTCCCGAAGGCCGGCGGCATGGTCCGCTACGGCCAGTACTCGCACGGCTCGCTCGCCGGGTACCTCGCGGCCTGGGCGAACTGGATCGCGATCGTCTCGGTCATCCCGGGTGAGGCCACCGCCTCCGTCCAGTACATGAGTTCCTGGGACTTCGGCTGGGCGCATGCGCTCTACGACGGCCAGGAGCTGACCGGCACCGGCGTCGGGCTCGCCAGCATCCTGCTGATCTTCTACTTCTTCCTCAACTGGTTCGCGATCTCGCTGTTCGCGAAGACCAACACCGCGATCACGGTCTTCAAGGTCGTGGTTCCGGTGCTGACCGCGAGCGCGCTGATGGTGGCGCACTTCGACACCGGCAACATCACCCACCACGGCGGCTTCACGCCCAACGGCTGGAGCTCGGTCTTCACCGCCGTCGCCGTGTCCGGCATAGTCTGGGCCTACAACGGCTTCCAGTCTCCGCTGAACATGGCCGGTGAGGCCCGCAACCCCGGCAAGTCGCTGCCGAAGGCCGTCGTTTGGTCGATCGTGATCGCGCTGGTCATCTATGTCGCACTGCAGGTCGCGTTCCTGATGGCGGTGCCCGGCGACAAGCTGACCGCCGGCGGTGGCTGGGCCGGTCTCGGCTTCAACTCGCCGCTCGCCGACCTCGCGGTGGCCTGGGGCCTGAACTGGCTGGCGCTGCTGCTGTACGCGGACGCCTTTGTCTCGCCGTCCGGTACGGGCATGATCTACGCGGCCACCACCTCGCGCATGATCCACGGCGTGCAGGAGAACGGTCATCTGCCGGGCATCTTCGGCAAGGTCGACAAGAAGACCGGTGTGCCGCGTCCGGCGCTGCTGCTCAACCTCGCGATCGCCTTCCTGTTCCTCGCGGTCTTCCGCGGCTGGGGCTCGCTCGCCGAGATCGTTTCGGTCGCCACGGTCATCTCGTACATCACCGGACCGGTCGCCGTGATGTCGCTGCGCCGGCTGTCGCCGGACCTCGCGCGGCCGGTCAAGCTGCGGGCGATGCCGGTCATCGCGCCGGTCGCGATGATCTTCGGTTCGCTGGTCCTGTACTGGGGCCGCTGGCCGCTGACCGGCAAGGTCATCCTGATCATGGCCGTCGGGCTGCCGGTCTGGGCCTGGTACGAGATCGGCAAGCCGCTGACCCAGGGCCGCAAGCCGTGGGCCGAGCTGCGTCCGCACCTCAAGGCCGGTGCCTGGATGGTGGCGTATCTGCTGGTCATGGCCGCCATCTCGTACCTGGGCGGCAAGGACTTCGGCGGCAAGGGCTATCTGCCGGAGGGCTGGGACATCCTCCTGGTCGCCGTGGTCGGTCTCGCCTTCTACTACTGGGGCGTGCGCAGTTCCTGGCGTAACCCGACGCTGGTCCAGGCCGAGGCCGAGTCGGAGGCCGCGGCCCAGGCGGCGGACGAGGACGAGGTCTCGGAGGACGAGGCCGCGGCCGAGGGGGCCAAGGCGCCCGTCGGCACCTGATTCGCGCCCGTTCCGCACCACTTCGCACATCGCCCGAGCTCCTCGGGACCACCGGCCACTCGCAGGCCTCTTCCGGTACGCCGGGGGCCCGCGGGTGGCCGGTTCGGTACCTCTTTGTGAAAATCCATATCCGGTGAGTAAAGGTCGGGCGTAGGCTCGGGCATATGCGGATTGCGATTTCGGCATCAGCAGACCAGGGGCGTGCGACGGCGCGCTACGCGGCGGACGGAGGGGCGCAATGACCGAGGGTGGAGCCGTGCTCCCCTGGCTCGTCATCCGCCAGGACGAAGGCGGCAACCGGTATCGCGTGGGTCGCTATGCCACCCAAGCGGAGGCGGAGCGGGTGGCCGACCGGCTCGGAACGCGCGGCCACCAGCAGCTTTATGTGGTGGAGAAGGCCGACCGGGCGACGACCTGACAGGCGCCGAGCGGGAAGCGGGACGAGGGCGGGGGACGTAGGCTGCCGCGCATGACGACCGTGCGCGTAGTGGTGGGCGGAGCGGTGTGCGAGCGCGGGCGGCTGCTGGCCGCGAGGCGCAGTGCACCGCCCGCATTGGCCGGCCGCTGGGAGCTGCCCGGCGGCAAGGTGGAGGACGACGAGACACCCGAGCAGGCGCTGGAGCGAGAGCTGCGCGAGGAGCTGGGTGTCGAGGCGGCGGTCCTGGAGCGGATTCCGGGGGAGTGGGTGCTGCGGCCCGGCTATGTCCTGCAGGTGTGGACGGCCCGGCTGGTGTCCGGGGCGCCGCGCCCCCTGCAGGATCACGACGAGCTGCGCTGGCTGCTGCCCGGCGAGGAGTCCCAGGTCGACTGGCTGGACCAGGACCGCCCGGCGGTGGCCGAGGCGATGCGCCGGCTGGCGGCGACGGCCGGGGTGCCGGGCGCGCGGCCGTAGCCGCCGTCTCGGGGCGTACGCGGCCCTGCAGGCCCCGTATGCGGCCCACATCGGCTTCGTGTGCCGGGGACCGTATGCCGCCGCACCCTGCCCGTATGGGCGCCCTCGGTGCACTGGTCTGCCCGTTCGCCTGCACGGCCCCATCGCGGCACGCCCCACCCCGGCACATCGATATGTTTCATTTGTGCCACAGTGCGCCGCTACAGGCGGTACTGAGGGATGGATATCGGGTATGTCCTGATTGACCCCTTCGGTGCAGGCAAGGCGACGGGGATGCCATCGGGCTGGGATGTGATCGGCGTGAGCGACAGCGCAGCGGCAGGGGTCCCGGAGCCGGACTCCGGGCACGTCCGCAGGCGCGGCAGGGCCTCCGGTGCACCCAGCGCCGAATGGAGCTTTCCGGCCGACCCCGGGGCGGTGCGCACGGCCCGCACGGCGGTGCGGCAGGTGCTGGACGACTGGGGGCTGAACGGCGCCGCCGATATGGCCGTACTACTCGTGAGCGAGCTCGTCACCAACTCCCTGCGTCACGCCAGCGGGCCGATCGGAGTCCGTATGGTGCTCCTCAACACCGACGGGCTGCTCGTCGAGGTCTCCGATCCGCTGCCCGACCCGCCGCAGGAGCGCGACGCCGCTCCCGACGACGAGGGAGGCCGTGGATTGCAGCTGGTCGCATGCAGTTCGCGGCGCTGGGGGACCCGTCGTGGAAAGAGTGGCAAGACAGTGTGGTTCGAGCTGTCGGTGGCTGGTTAGGAGACAGGTGGGTCCTGATCGTTGCCAATTCATCGACGTTCTGTGGATGGGCTGCGATCGAGACTGTGCTGTGATCGTGAAGACCGTGTTCCGGATAGCCGGGGTACTGGATACTCAGGCGGGTCCGGTCCGGGCACGATGAGCTGGAGGGGACGGGGCTCGTGAGCGAGATGTCATCTGGTGGGGAAGAACCCGCACAGGCCGATGGTCAGGGCGGTGCGGACGGCTCCGGTGATCCAGGTGGCCGCCCGCACGCGCATGAGCTGCAAAGCCCGCCCGTGTGGCAGAGCAGCCGGCCCGGATCGATCTATGACTACATTCGCGTGGCCTCCTTCTCGCTCGGTCCCGACGGGCGGATCGACCAGTGGAGCGAGCGGGCGGAGCACATGCTCGGCATACCCGCGCGCTACGCGCTCGGCAAGGACCCCGTCGAGGCCTTCGTCCCCCGCGAGTTGCGGGCGACCGGGCGCCGCAAGGTGTCCGAGATCCTCGACGGCCGGGAGTGGACCGGCCTGGTGCCCTACCGCCGGGAAGAGGGCACGGACGCCGACGGGCTCGCCGAGATCTATGTGATGCCCTCACGCGACGAGAACGGGGAGCGGGCCGCGGTCTGTCTCGTCGTCGATGTCCGGGCGCTGCGCGGCATCGAGACCGACCTCGCCGCCTCGCAGGCCGTTTTCGGTCAATCTCCCATGGGCTTCACCCTGTTCGGCACGGACCTCCGGCTGCTGCGGGTCAACGAACGGTTCGCCACGGTCTTCGGCGGACCGGCGAGCAAGTACCGCGGCTGCAGCCCGCACGACTTCCTGCCCCGCCCCGAGGCCGAGCGGATGACCGTGGCGCTGCGCCGGGTCCTGGACACCGGCGAGCCGGTCACCGAAATGCAGTTGGTCGGGATGGCGCCCGGCGAGGAGGACCGCCGCCGCTGGTCGGTGTCGCTCTACCGGCTGCACGGCGCCAGCGGCCGCCCGATCGGCGTCGCGGCGCTGGCCGCCGATGTGACGGGCCGTCGGCGGGCCGAGCGCGAGGCCGCCAACGCCCGCCGCAACCTCGCCCTGCTCAACGAAGCCGGCGCCCGGATAGGCAACTCCCTCGATCTGGAGACCACCGCCCGCACCCTTCTGGACGTCGCCGTACCGCAGTTCTGCGATCTGGCCTCCGTGGACCTCTACCAGGGCCTGCTGGCGGGCGACGAGGCCCCGCCCGGCATGAGCGACGGCAGCGCGGAGCTGCGCCGGGTCGCCTTCGCCAGCGCCGTGTCGGACGCCCCGCTCGCCACCGCCCCCGGTGTCCCCGGCGATGCGCCGGGTCCGGTCGCGGTCGGCGCCGTCCACCGCTACCCCTTCAACTCCCCCTGCGCGGGCGCGCTGCGGACCGCCCACGCACAGATCATCCCGGGCCGGGAGAGCGACGACGGGCCGGAGCTGGGCGCGGTGGTGCACTCCACCCTCGCCGTCCCGATGGTCGCCAGGGACACCGTCGTCGGACTGGTGCAGTTCTCCCGTACGAAGGGCAGCGAGCCGTTCGGGGAGCGCGACACCGCGCTCGCCGTCGAGCTGGCCGCGCGCGCCGCGGTCTGTATCGACAACGCCCGCCTCTACCGCCGTGAGCACGAGCGCGCCCTGATATTGCAGCGCAGCCTGCTGCCGCCCGGCGACCCCGAGGCCGCCGGTCTGGACATCGCCTGCCGCTATCTGCCCGGCACCACCGCCACCGAGGTCGGCGGCGACTGGTTCGATGTCATCGAACTCCCGGGCCACCGTACGGCGCTGGTCGTCGGCGACGTCATGGGACGCGGGCTGCGCGCCGCCGTGGCCATGGGGGAACTGCGCACCGCCGTACGGACCTTGGCGCTGCTGGACCTGGAGCCCGCCGAGGTGCTCTCGGCGCTCGACGAGATCGCCCGCGGGCTCGGCGGCGACGGCGACGGCAGGTCGTCGACCGCACGCTCCGCCCGCAGCCGGTCCGGGGCCGCCGAGGGCACGGGAGAGCAGCGGCGCTCCGCCCGTACCGCCGATCTCTCCGAGGTCTACCTCGCCACCTGCGTCTACGCCGTCTACGACCCGGTCACCCGGCGCTGTACGTTCGCCAACGCCGGGCATCTGCCGCCGGCGCTGGTCGAGGACGGCGAGGACGCTCTGCTGCTCGACGTGCCGCCGGGGATGCCGCTGGGGGTGGGCGGCGAACCGTTCGAGGAGATCGAGGTCGAGCTGCCGGACGGGGCGCTGCTCGCGCTCTACACCGACGGTCTCGTGGAGTCCCGCCACCATCCGCTGGAGGAGGGGCTGCAGGCGTTCCGTACGGCCCTGTCGGGTGCCGACCGTCCGCTGGAGGACGCCTGCGACCAGGTCCTGAGCGCCATGGACACCTCGCACGGCGAGGACGACATCGCGCTGCTGATGGCGCGGGTGCAGGGGCTGCCCAAGGATGCGGTGGGCGACTGGAGCCTGGCGCCGGAGGCCCGTTCGGTGGCCCGCGCCCGCGAGCTCGCCCGTGACCAGCTGACGGACTGGGGCCTGCAGGAGCTGGTCGACACCACGGAGCTGCTGGTCAGCGAGCTGGTGACCAATGCGCTACGGCACGGCCACGGCGAGATCCGGCTCCGGCTGCTGCTGGACCGCACCCTGGTCTGCGAGGTCTGGGACGCCGATCTCGCCCAGCCGCGCCGCCGCCGGGCCCGGGACACCGACGAGGGCGGCCGCGGACTGCAGTTGGTCGGTCTGCTGAGCCAGGGCTGGGGCAGCCGCCGCACTCCGCGCGGCAAGACCGTGTGGTTCGAACTCGCGCTGCCGGACGGGGAGTCGGCGGCGGTGGATCCGACGGAAGCGCTGCTGAGTCTGTTCTGAGGGGCTGAGGGGCGCAGGACGCGGGGCGGGGCCCGGGGCGCGCGCCCCGGGCCCCGCCCGCGTCCTGCCCGGTCATTCGCTACGGCGCCGGATCTTGTTCCCGAGCCACACCAGCGGGTCGTACTTACGGTCCGCGGCGCGCTCCTTCAGCGGGATCAGCGCATTGTCGGTGATCTTGATGTGCTCGGGGCAGACCTCGGTGCAGCACTTGGTGATGTTGCAGTAGCCCAGGCCGTGCTCGTCCTGCGCGGTGCGCTTGCGGTCGAGGCCGGCCTCCGGGGCCGCGTCCAGCGGATGCATATCGAGCTCGGCGATCCGCATGAGGAAGCGCGGCCCGGCGAAGGCCTCCTTGTTCTCCTCGTGGTCCCGGACGACATGACAGGTGTCCTGGCACAGGAAGCACTCGATGCACTTACGGAACTCCTGCGACCGGCCCACGTCCTCCTGCTGCATGCGGTACTCGCCGGGGCCCAGGTCCGGGGGCGGTACGAACGCCGGGATCTCGCGGGCCTTGGCGTAGTTGAAGGACACATCGGTGACCAGATCGCGGATGACCGGGAAGGCCCGCAGGGGCGTGATGGTGATCGTCTCCGTACGGTCGAAGACCGACATCCGGGTCATGCACAGCAGCCGCGGCCGCCCGTTGATCTCCGCGCTGCACGAACCGCACTTGCCGGCCTTGCAGTTCCAGCGCACGGCGAGATCGGGTGCCTGGGTCGCCTGCAGGCGGTGGACGATGTCCAGCACCACCTCGCCGTCGTGCACCTCGACCTTGAAGTCCTCCAGGTCCCCGGAGTCCGTGTCGCCCCGCCACACCCGGAAGTGCGCCTGGTAGACGCCGGACTGCTGCTCTTCCTGCGACACGCTCACCGGCTCAGCTCCTCGTCGGTCAGATACTTCGCCAGCTCGTCCTTCTCGAACAGTTCCAGCAGGTCGCGGCGGATCGGCGGGGTCTCGCGGCGGGAGAGGCGGATCTGGCCCAGCGCCGCGTCGGCGGCCCGTGCATCGCCCTGCGGGTCGGCGAGTTCACAGACCAGATTGATGTTGCGCCAGGTGCGGTCCATCGCCGGGTGATCGTCGCGGGTGTGCCCGCCGCGGCTCTCCTCGCGTTCCAGCGCCGCCCGCGCCACACACTCGCTGACCAGCAGCATGTTCCGCAGATCGATGGCCAGGTGCCAGCCGGGGTTGTACTGCCGGTGTCCCTCGACGCCGGCCCGCCGGGCCCGCACCCGCAGATCGGCCAGCCGTTTCAGGGCCTCGAACATCTCGCTTTCCTTGCGGATGATGCCGACCAGGTCGTTCATCGACTGCTGGAGCTCTTGGTGCAGGGTGTACGGATTCTCCGCCGGGCCCGGCTCGCGGTCGGTGTCCGCCTCGACGAGCTCGGCGCTGAAGGGGCGCAGCGCCTCCGCCTCCGCCGCGTCGATCTGCAGCGGGTCGACGGCCGGCCGTTCGGCCAGCGACTGTGCGTACTCGGCGGCGTGCAGCCCGGCTCGGCGGCCGAAGACCAGCAGGTCGGAGAGCGAGTTGCCGCCGAGCCGGTTGGAGCCGTGCATCCCGCCGGCCACCTCACCGGCTGCGAACAGGCCCGGGACGCCGGTGGCCGCCGTGGTGTCCGGGTCCACGTCCACCCCGCCCATCACGTAGTGACAGGTCGGGCCGACCTCCATCGGCTCGGCGGTGATGTCCACATCCGCCAGCTCCTTGAACTGGTGGTGCATCGACGGCAGCCGGCGTTTGATCACCTCGGCCGGCATCCGGGTGGAGACATCCAGATAGACGCCGCCGTGCGGCGAGCCGCGGCCCGCCTTGACCTCGGAGTTGATGGCGCGCGCGACCTCGTCGCGGGGCAGCAGTTCGGGCGGGCGGCGGTTGTGGTCCGGATCCTCGTACCAGCGGTCGCCCTCCTCCTCGGTCTGGGCGTACTTGTCCTTGAAGACGTCCGGGATGTAGTCGAACATGAAGCGCTTGCCCTCGCTGTTGCGCAGCACCCCGCCGTCCCCGCGGACCGACTCGGTCACGAGGATGCCCTTCACCGACGGCGGCCAGACCATGCCGGTGGGGTGGAACTGCACGAACTCCATGTTGATCAGCGGCGCCCCGGCCAGCAGCGCCAGCGCATGCCCGTCGCCGGTGTACTCCCAGGAGTTCGAGGTCACCTTGAAGGACTTGCCGATACCGCCGGTGGCCAGCACCACCGCCGGGGCCTCCAGCACGAAGAAGCGGCCGGACTCCCGCTCGTAGCAGAAGGCGCCGGAGACCTTGCCGGGCCCCGCGGCGGAGCCGCCGGCCGACTCTGTGAGCACCCGGGTGACCGTGCACTCCTGGAAGACCTTCAGCCGGGCGTCGTACGCGCCGAACTCCTTCTCGTCCGCCTGCTGCAGCGAGACGATCTTCTGCTGGAGGGTGCGGATCAGCTCCAGGCCCGTACGGTCGCCGACATGCGCCAGGCGCGGATACTCGTGGCCGCCGAAGTTGCGCTGGGAGATCCGGCCGTCCGCGGTGCGGTCGAAGAGCGCGCCCCAGGTCTCCAGCTCCCACACCCGGTCCGGGGCCTCACGGGCGTGCAGCTCGGCCATCCGCCACTGGTTGAGGAACTTCCCGCCGCGCATGGTGTCGCGGAAGTGGACCTGCCAGTTGTCGTGCTCGTTGGCATTGCCCATGCTGGCGGCGATGCCGCCCTCGGCCATCACCGTATGCGCCTTGCCGAACAGGGACTTGCAGATCACGGCCGTCCGCATGCCGGCCTCGCGGGCCTCGATGGCGGCACGCAGCCCGGCGCCGCCGGCGCCCACCACGACCACGTCCCATGCCTGCCGGTCCACATGCGCCATCAGAGGGCACACCTTTCCTTAGGAGATGCTGTCGTCAGAAGAAACGCGGGTCCGTGATGGCCCCGCTGGCCAGCAGGAAGACATAGAAGTCGGCGACGGCCACGCTGATCAGCGAGGACCACGCGAGCAGCATGTGCCGCTCGTTGAGCTTGCCGACCCAGCCCCACAGCCGGTAGCGCACCGGGTGCTTGGAGAAGTGCCGCAGCCGGCCGCCGATGATGTGCCGGCACGAGTGGCAGGAGAGGGTGTACGCCCAGATCAGCACGATGTTGGCGAGGAAGACCAGGGTGCCCAGACCCATATGGCCCCAGGCGTAGTGCTCGTCGCGGAAGGTCAGCGCCGTGTCGTAGGTCAGCACGCCCGCGACCAGCACCGCGAAGTAGAAGAAGTAGCGGTGGATGTTCTGCAGGATCAGCGGGAAGCGGGTCTCACCGGTGTACTTCTTGTGCGGCTCGGCGACCGCGCAGGCCGGTGGCGAGGCCCAGAAGCCGCGGTAGTAGGCCTTGCGGTAGTAGTAGCAGGTCAGCCGGAAGCCCAGCGGGAAGATCAGGATGAGCAGCGCGGGGGACAGTCCCCACCAGCTGCCGAAGAGGTCCCAGTTGGGGCCGCCGCGCATGGTGCGGCAGTTCTCCGCCAGACAGGGTGAGTAGAACGGCGAGACATAGGGCGCGTGGTAGTAGTCGGCGTTCGCGAACGCCCGCCAGGTCGAGTAGACGATGAACGCGAACAGTCCGGCGGCGGTGCCGGCCGGCGCCAGCCACCAGCGGTCGGTGCGCAGATGACGGGCGGGGATCGCAGCGCGCGAGGCGGTGTGCACACCGTTCGCGGGCGCTGGTGGGGAGGGTTCGGTGCCAGTGGCCAACGTCGGTCTCCGTGAAGGGCGCTCCGTCGGGGCGGGGGCGGCGAAGGCACCGCCGGGGCGGGGCGGGACGGGATGAGGGGCGGTGAGCGGGACTCGTGTTGCGTCGTCAGGGTGCGTGGCCGTTCCTGGAACCGAGTCCCTCGTCCTCGGCATCGGTCCACAGCGCGGAGTTGTACGGGGCGTCGGGGATCGTCACCATCTCCTCGACGACGGCACTCGGACGGCGGGGCGGACCGGCCGCCACACTCTGCTTGAGCAGGGTCAGGCTTTCGCGCAGATGGTCCGTGTCGCTGCGGAGCCGCCGGATGTCCAGGCAGGCGTCGAGCTGCGCTTCCAGCCGTCCCACCGAACGGACCAGGCCGTCCAGGCTGCGTTCAACCGCCGTCAATTCGTCCTGAAGGGACATAACGTGCCCTCACTTTTGAAGGTGTGGTGGGCGATCTCATGCGCCCGAGAGTGTCGCGCGTCACAGTAGGCGTTGGGAAGGGGGCGAGCGTGATTACGACTCGAACCGGTGCGTTCCGGCAACCATGCGCCTCGGCGTAGGTCGAACGCGGATGCGACAACCGCCGGTGCGCGGGGGCCTTCCGTGCCCCCGGGTGCCCCGTTGCGGCCGCTCCAGGGGCCCGGTGTTGGGCCGGGTGGGTGGGCTTGGGGCCCCGGCCGACGTGTCGGGCGGCCGCTCCGCGCAGGGTCGCCTTCAGTAGGGGTGCCATAGATGTGATGAGCCCCAAAGTCGGCCGAACGTGGTGCGCCGGTCTGGCCCCAGGCGGCGCGCGGCGCGGCGCGGGCGAGCCCGGAGGTAACCGTCATGACCGACCACGACCACCCCTCAGGCCGCCGCGCGGCGTGCCGCAGGCGCCGCTGTGCCGCGCTCCTCGCGGCCGGGGTGCTGCTCCCGCTGCCGGCCCTGGCCGGATGCAGTGACGAGGCCCGGGACACGTCCGTCACCACTTCCCAGGACATCGCCCCCGCGCCCCGCGGCGAACTGAAGAAGGGCGGCACCCTGCGCTGGGCGGTCGATGCGATGCCCGGCACCTTGAACGCCTTCCAGTCCGACGCCGACGCGACCACCACCCGGATCACCGGCGCGGTGCTGCCCAGCATGTTCACCATCGATGCGAGCGGCAGGCCACAGCGCAACGCCGACTACCTGGACGCCGCGGACATCAGCGCCCGCGACCCCAAGCAGGTCGTCACCTACAAGATCAACCCCAAGGCGCGGTGGAGCGACGGCAGGCCGATCACCGCCGCCGACTTCATCGCCCAGTGGACCGCGCTGCGCGGTAAGGACAACGCGTTCTGGACGGCCCGCAACGCCGGTTACGACCGGATCGGCAAGGTCGAACAGGGCGCGGGCGCCCATGAGGTCAAGGTCACCTTCGCCCGGCCCTATGCCGACTGGGAGTCCCTGTTCACCCCGCTCTATCCCCGGAGCGTGATGGGCAGCGCCGACGCCTTCAACGACGGAGCCCGTGAGCAACTCCCGGTCGTCGCCGGGCCGTTCCGCGTCCAGAAGCGGGACGCCAAGGAGGGGCGCGTCGTCCTCGTACGGAACCCGAAGTGGTGGGGCGAGCCCGCCATGCTCAAGAAGATCGTGATGGTGTCGCTGCCCGGCGACAAGCGGGCGGCGGCGCTCGCCGACGGGAGCGTCGATGTCGCCGCGGTCGACCAGGTCGCCGCGAAGCGGGTCGCCTCCGCCCGGCGCGCCGCCTCCGCCGGCCCCCACAAGCCCGGCGACGGCAACGCGGGCCCGCAGGGCGAGGGGAGCCGGGCCGGAGCCCGGTCCGGTGCCAAGGCCGCCGCAGCGGACAACGCCGTATTGCGCGGCTACACCATCCGCAAGGCCCTGGAGCCCGCCTACACCCAGCTCGCCCTCAACGGCAGCAGCGGGCCGCTGGCCGACGACCGGGTGCGCCGCGCGGTGGCCCGTGCCCTCGACCGCCAGGTGCTCGCGGACACCGTCCTCAAGCCGCTCGACCTGCCGTCCAGGCCGCTCGGCAGCCATCTGCTGATGGCCGAGCAGCACGGCTACCAGGATCACAGCGATGCGCTCGGCGGCCAGGACACCGGGGCGGCCCAGGCGCTGCTCGCGGAAGCCGGCTGGAAGAGCGACAACGCCGACCGTCAGCAGGCCGGCGAGAACGCGGGCGCACCGGCGCCCGGCGCGGGCCGCGCCGCCGACGAGGACGGCTACGACACGTCGGACGACCGCTACGGGGACGAGGGGGCCGGCGACCGGCCCGACGGCACGGACGACGGCGATGCCGACGACCGCAACCCGGCCCGCTCCGGCCGCGGCCATGCCGCCCCGCCCGCCAGGAGTGACCGGCAGGACGGCGCCCGGCCCGCCGCCGCCGAGGCCCCGCTGTCCTTCACCGGCGCGGTCGGCTCCGAGGTCCAGCAGTCCGCCCTGCTGCGGCAGAGCGCCTCGTTCTACAAGGAGGCGGCGGCCGGCGAGAAGGACGCCGCGGACGGTGACACCGGGTCCGCGGCATACGCCAGGTACAAGCAGTACAAGAAGCGCGCCGCACAGACGCTCGGCGCGGCCGAGCTGATCGAGACCGGGCAGGCCCCGAATCTGCCGGGGTCCGGCGGACACCCGGGCGCCCTGCGCGCGGCCGCCGAGCGGCCCGCCGACGCGGCCTTCGCACCCCGGCCGGCCGGCCACAAGGGGGCCAAGATCGCCGCCGTCAAGAAGAACGGGAAGCCGCTCACCCTGCGCTTCGTGCTCCCCGACGGCGCCGGCTCCGCACAGTTGCGCACCGTCGGGCGGCAGATCGCCGAGATGCTCGGCAAGATCGGCGTACAGACCTCCCTCCAGCGGGTCTCCGACGCCAGCTACTTCCAGGACCACATCGCCTCCGGCGACTACGACCTGGCGCTGTACTCCTGGCCCGGCACCGCCTACCCGGCGACCGACGCCCGGCCGATCTACGCCAAGCCGCAGCCCGCGCCCGACGGCTCCCTGACCGTCGAGCAGAACTTCACCCGGGTCGGCACCGACCACATCGACCAGCTCTTCGACCAGGCCGCCTCCGAGCTGGACGAGGGCGCCGCGCGCACACTGGTCGAGCAGGCCGACGCCAGGATCTGGGCGGCCGCCGGATCGATTCCGCTCTACCAGCGGCCCGAGCTGGTGGCCACGAAGAAGACGCTCGCCAACGTCGGCGCCTTCGGCTTCGCCACGCCCCGCTTCCAGGACATCGGCTACCAGATGTAGCAGGGCAGGCACCCTGACGGATAAAAGGTAAGAAACCGCAGGTCAGACGGCGTAGCTACGGGCTGCGGCGGCCAATGCCGCCGCAGCCCCGTACGATGGGGTGAGGCCGTGGCTTCGTTATGCCCGGCAGGCGCGCGTACCGGATGGACGTGCCGCCACCCACGATTCCGGGAGAAGCGCCGCCAGTATGCCCACGCGCCACGACATTCGTAACGTAGCCATCGTCGCCCACGTCGACCATGGGAAGACGACCCTCGTCGACGCCATGCTCAAGCAGGCCGGTGCGTTCGCCGAACACGCCGCCGAGAAGCTCGACGACCGGATGATGGACTCCAACGACCTGGAGCGTGAGAAGGGCATCACGATCCTCGCCAAGAACACGGCGGTGAAGTATCACCCCAAGGACGGCGGGGACCCGATCACGATCAACATCATCGACACCCCCGGCCACGCCGACTTCGGTGGCGAGGTCGAGCGCGGTCTGTCGATGGTGGACGCGGTCGTCCTGCTGGTCGACGCCTCCGAGGGCCCGCTCCCGCAGACCCGCTTCGTGCTCCGCAAGGCCCTGTCGGCCCGGATGCCGGTCATCCTGTGCATCAACAAGACCGACCGCCCCGACTCCCGGATCGACGAGGTCGTCAACGAGACCTACGACCTCTTCCTGGACCTGGACGCGGACGAGGACCAGATCGAGTTCCCGATCGTCTACGCCTGCGCCCGTGACGGCGTCGCCTCGCTGACCAAGCCGGAGGACGGCACCGTCCCGGCCGACAGCGAGAACCTCCAGCCGTTCTTCACCACGCTGCTGGAGCACGCCCCGGCGCCGGAGTACGACGCGGACGCCCCCCTCCAGGCCCACGTCACCAACCTCGACGCGGACAACTTCCTCGGCCGTATCGCGCTGCTCCGGGTCGAGCAGGGCGAGCTGAAGAAGGGCCAGACCGTCGCGTGGATCAAGCGTGACGGCACCCTGTCCAACGTCCGCATCACCGAGCTGATGATGACCGAGGCGCTCACCCGCAAGCCCGCCGAGAAGGCCGGCCCCGGTGACATCTGTGCCGTCGCCGGTATCCCGGACATCATGATCGGCGAGACGCTGGCCGACCCGGAGAACCCGGTCGCGCTGCCGCTGATCACGGTCGACGAGCCCGCCATCTCGATGACCATCGGTACGAACACCTCGCCGCTGGTCGGCAAGGGCGGCAAGGGCCACAAGGTCACCGCCCGCCAGGTCAAGGACCGCCTGGACAAGGAGCTGATCGGTAACGTCTCGCTCCGTGTCCTGGACACCGAGCGTCCCGACGCCTGGGAGGTCCAGGGCCGTGGCGAGCTGGCGCTGGCGATCCTCGTCGAGACCATGCGCCGGGAGGGCTTCGAGCTCACCGTCGGCAAGCCCGAGGTCGTCACCAAGCAGATCGACGGCAAGCTGCACGAGCCGATCGAGCGCCTGACGATCGACTCCCCCGAGGAGCACCTCGGCGCGATCACGCAGCTGATGGCGACCCGCAAGGGCCGTATGGAGACCATGACCAACCACGGTTCCGGCTGGATCCGTATGGAGTGGATCGTGCCGTCGCGCGGCCTGATCGGCTTCCGTACGGAGTTCCTGACCCAGACCCGCGGTACGGGCATCGCGCACTCCCTCTTCGAGGGCCACGAGCCGTGGTTCGGCGAGCTGCGCACCCGCCACAACGGTTCGCTGGTCGCCGACCGCTCCGGTTCGGTCACGCCGTTCGCGATGATCAACCTCCAGGAGCGCGGCGTGATCTTCACGGAGCCGGGCACCGAGGTGTACGAGGGCATGATCATCGGTGAGAACTCGCGCTCCGACGACATGGACGTGAACATCACCAAGGAGAAGAAGCTCACCAACATGCGTGCGGCTTCGGCGGACACCACCGAGAACGTGGTCCCGCCGCGCAAGCTCTCCCTGGAGCAGTCGCTGGAGTTCTGCCGCGACGACGAGTGCATCGAGGTCACCCCGGAGACGGTCCGTATCCGCAAGGTCGTCCTGGACCAGAAGGAGCGCGGCCGCACCGCGTCGCGCGCCAAGCGCTGACACCGACGACGGTCCGGGCCGGGATGCCGGCCCGAGATGACGGGGCGCCCCTCCGCGTGAGGGGCGCCCCGTTTCTGTGTGCCGGGGGCCCGGTGGCGGCCGGCCGCGGGAGGGCGCGCCGGCCCTCCGCGGTGGCGGTGGCGGTCCGTCACGGTCGCGTTGTCAGTGGTCGGCGGCAGACTGGCGGTATGACAGTGACAACGAAGATCGAGGCCGGGCGCGGGATCGCCACGCTCATCAATGTGTTCACCGTGGTGCCGGAGCGGCAGGCGGAGCTGGTGGCGGTGCTCAGCCGGGCCACCGAGGAGACGATGAAGGACCGGCCGGGGTTCATCTCGGCGAACATCCACGCCAGCGCGGACGGCGAACGGGTCGTCAATTATGCGCAGTGGGAGAGCGAGGAGCACTTCCGGGCGATGCTGGGCGACCCGACGGCGCAGGAGCACATGACGGAGGCCGCGGCGCTGGCGGAGGGGTTCGATCCGCGGCTGTACGCGGTGGAGTCCGTGCATCACATATAGGGGTCTCCGGGGAATGCCCCGGGAATGCCCCGGGAATGCCGGGGAACGCCCCGGGGCGGCTCCCCCGGGCGTTCCCGGGGGCGGCCTCCGCTCCCTCCCCGCTCGGGCATCCGAGGGTTTTCTCCGGTCTTCGGAGCAGTGGCGGTTGCCGCCGAAGTGCGGTACGTCCCCCTTTGCGCTCTGATGTGGCTAGGCATGATCCGGACCTGAGGAGGCGTCATGCGGAGAGCCACGCGCGCGAAGTGGGGCGGCTGCGCCGTCGTCGTCGCCCTCGTGGCCACGGCATGCGGGGGCGGGGCCGGTGCAGGCCGCTCCGGAGTGGTCAGCTCGTCCTGGGGCGATCCGCAGAATCCGCTGGAGCCGGCGAACACCAATGAGGTCCAGGGCGGCAAGGTCCTGGAGATGCTGTTCCGGGGACTCAAGCGCTATGACCCGAAGACCGGCGCGGCGGAGAATGTGATTGCCGACCGCATCGAGACGACGGATTCCCGGAATTTCACGGTGAAGCTGAAAAAGGGCTGGACCTTCAGCAACGGTGAAAAGGTCACGGCCCGGTCCTTCGTGGATGCCTGGAATTATGGTGCGCTGCTGAGCAACAAGCAGAAGAATGCGGCGTTCTTTGAATATATCGACGGCTTTGCGCAGGTGCACCCGGACGGCGGGCGTCCGCGGGCCAGGACCATGTCGGGGCTGGTGGTGAAGGACGACCACACCTTTACCGTCAAGCTCAACCAGAAGTTCTCCAGCTGGCCCGACACGCTGGGTTACTCGGCCTTCATGCCGCTCCCGCAGGCGTTCTTCCGCAATCACGACGCCTGGATCGGGCAGCCGGTCGGAAACGGGCCGTATCTCGTGGACTCCTATGAAAAGGGGTCCGTGCTGCGGATGCGGAAGTGGGCGAAGTACCCGGGTGACGATCCGGCGCGGAACGGCGGTATCGACCTGCGGGTCTATACGGACAACAACACCGCCTATACCGATCTGCAGGCGGGCAATCTCGACCTGGTCGATGATGTGCCGGCCGCACAGCTCAAGCATGTGAAGGCGGACCTGGGTGGCCGCTATATCAACCAGCCGGCCGGAATCATCCAGACCCTCACCTTCCCCATGTACGACAAGAGGTGGAACCACCCGGGCGCCGAGAAGCTGCGGCGCGGTCTGTCGATGGCGATCGACCGGGACCAGATCACCCGGGAGATCTTCCAGCGGACCCGGACGCCCGCCACGGACTGGACCTCGCCGGTGCTGGGGGCGAGCGGAGGGTACAGGGCGGGGCTGTGCGGCGATGCCTGTGTGTTCCAGCCGGCCAAGGCACAGCAGCTGATCAAGGCGGGCGGCGGAATTCCCGGGGGGACGATGACCCTCACGTACAACGCCGATACGGGATCCCACAAGGACTGGATCGACGCCATCTGCAACAGCGTCAACAAGTCGCTGGGGGACGACAACGCGTGCGTCGGAAACCCGGTAGGGACGTTCGCCGACTTCCGGAACAAGATCACGGCCAGGCGGATGACCGGGCCGTTCCGGGCCGGCTGGCAGATGGACTATCCGCTGATCCAGAACTTCCTGCAGCCGCTGTACTACACCAACGCCTCTTCCAACGACGGCAAGTTCAGCGATCACACCTTCGACAAGCTGGTGAACGAGGCGAATGCGGCAACGGGCACCGGCCCGGCCGTCGCAAAGTTCCAGGATGCGGAGAAGATCCTCGCCCAGCAGATGCCGGCCATTCCGCTGTGGTACCAGAACGGCAGCGCCGGCTACTCCGACCGGATCAGCAATGTGTCACTGAACCCGTTCAGCGTGCCGGTCTACAACGAGATCAAGGTCAACTGACGGCGGTGTGAGGGAGGTTGACGCTTCATGGGACGCTATGTGATCCGGCGGCTGCTCCAGATGATCCCGGTGTTCATCGGCAGCACATTCCTGATCTTCTTCATGGTCTACGCACTGGGCGACCCCGTCGCCGCGATGTTCGGCGACCGGGCCCCCGACCCCGCCACCGCCGCGCAGATCCGCCGCGACCTCTACCTCGATGAGCCGCTGTGGAAGCAGTATCTGCACTACATGGGCCAGATCTTCCAGGGGAATTTCGGCACCGCGTTCAACGGTCAGTCGGTCACCGAGCTGATGGCTTCCGCCTTCCCCGTCACGCTACGGCTGACGGTCATCGCCGTGGCGATCGAGATGGTGGCGGGCATCGTCCTGGGGGTGTTCAGCGGGCTGCGCCGCGGCCGGGACATCGACACCACGGTGCTGGTCCTCACCCTCGTCGTGGTGTCCATCCCGACCTTCGTCAGCGGCTATCTGCTGCAGTTCCTGTTCGGGGTGCAGTGGGGCTGGGCCGCGCCGTCCGTCGCCCCGGAAGCGCCACTGAACGAACTCCTGCTGCCGGGACTGGTGCTGGCCCTGGTCTCGCTCGCCTATGTCACCCGGCTGACGCGGACCTCGATCGCGGAGAACGCCCGCGCCGACTACGTCCGCACCGCCATCGCCAAGGGCCTGCCCCGGCACCGGGTCATCACCCGCCATCTGCTGCGCAATTCGCTGATCCCAGTGGTCACCTTCATCGGCACGGATATCGGCGCCCTGATGGGCGGTGCGATCGTCACCGAGCGCATCTTCAACATCCATGGCGTCGGCTTCCAGCTCTACCAGGGAGTCCTGCGGCAGAACTCGCCGACCGTCGTGGGCTTTGTGACGATCCTGGTGCTGGTCTTCCTGCTGGCCAACCTCCTCGTCGACCTGCTGTACGCCGTCCTCGACCCGAGGATCCGCTATGCCTGAGCCCTACGTCCCCAAGGAAGCCATCGGCCACGGCGACGGCGGCTCCGCCGCGCTGGCCATCGGCGAGGCGGAGTCGCTGGAGCGGCGGCCCGGTGCGGCCCCGCCGGGCGCCGGACCGCCCGGCAAGGAGCCCGGCAAGCCCCGCAGTCTGTGGAGCGACGCCTGGCACGATCTGTACCGCAACCCCGTCTTCGTGGTCTCCGCGCTGGTCATCGTGTTCCTGGTGATCATCGCGATCTGGCCGCAGCTGATCGCCACCGGCAACCCGTACCGTGCGGACCTCGCCAAGGCACAGCAGGGCTCCCAGCCCGGCCACCCCTTCGGCTTCGACACCCAGGGCCGGGACGTCTACACCCGGGTGGTCTACGGGGCCCGCGCCTCCATCACCGTCGGCGTCTGCGCCACGACCGGCGCGGCGCTGCTCGGCAGCCTGCTGGGCGGGCTGGCCGGCTTCTTCGGCGGCTGGGGGGACAATCTGCTCTCCCGGCTCGCCGACATCTTCTTCGGCATCCCGGTGATCCTCGGCGGTCTGGTCTTCCTCTCGGTCGTCACCAGCAGCACGGTCTGGCCGGTGGTCGGTTTCATCGTGCTGCTCGGCTGGCCGCAGGTCTCCCGTATCGCCCGCGGCTCCGTCGTCACCGCCAAGCAGAACGACTACGTCCAGGCCGCACGGGCGCTGGGCGCCGGCAACGGACGGATGCTGCTGCGGCACATCGCACCGAACGCCGTCGCACCGGTCATCGTCGTCGCCACCATCGCGCTCGGTACGTACATCGCGCTGGAGGCGACGCTCTCCTACCTCGGCGCGGGCCTGAAACCGCCCACCGTCTCCTGGGGCATCGACATCTCCACGGCCTCCACCTACATCCGCAGCGCGCCGCACATGCTGCTGTGGCCCGCGGGCGCACTGAGCATCACGGTGCTGGCGTTCATCATGCTCGGCGACGCGGTGCGCGACGCCCTCGACCCCAAGTTGCGCTGAGGAGCCGGAAGATGACGAACGAGGACGCGGACGGACGGTCCGCGGGCGCCGCCACGGCGCTCGCGGAACCGCCCCTGCTCGACGTGCGCGATCTGCGGGTCGAGTTCCGTACCCGCGACGGCGTGGCGAAGGCCGTCAACGGCGTCAGCTACCGCGTGGCGCCGGGGCAGACGCTGGCGGTGCTCGGGGAATCCGGCTCCGGCAAGTCCGTCACCGCCCAGGCCGTGATGGGCATCCTCGACTCACCGCCCGGGTTCGTCACCGGCGGGGAGATCGTCTTCCAGGGGCGCGATCTGCTCACCCTGCGCAAGGAGGAGCGGCGGAAGGTCCGCGGCGCGAAGATGGCGATGATCTTCCAGGACTCGCTGTCCTCACTGAACCCGGTCCTCACCGTCGGTGCACAGCTCGGGGAGATGTTCCAGGTCCACGAGGGGATGTCCCGTAAGGACGCCCGTGGCAGAGCCGTGGAGCTGATGGAGCGGGTCGGCATCCCGGCGGCCCGGCAGCGGGTGGGCGACTATCCGCACCAGTTCTCCGGCGGGATGCGCCAGCGCATCATGATCGCGATGGCGCTGGCCCTCGGCCCCGACCTGATCATTGCCGACGAGCCGACCACGGCACTGGATGTCACGGTCCAGGCGCAGGTGATGGACCTGCTGGCGGAGCTGCAGCGGGAACTCACCATGGGGCTGATCCTGATCACCCATGACCTCGGGGTGGTCGCCGACGTCGCCGACACCATCGCGGTGATGTATGCGGGCCGGATCGTCGAGACCGCCCCCGTCCACCAGCTCTACCGGGCGCCCGCACACCCGTACACCCGCGGTCTGCTGGACTCCATCCCACGGCTGGACCAGAAGGGGCAGCGGCTGTACGCGATCAAGGGCCTGCCGCCCAATCTGACCGCCATCCCGCCCGGCTGCCCCTTCCACCCGCGCTGCCCGCTGGCCCAGGACGTCTGCCGCACCGACCTTCCGCCGCTCTACGAGGCCGGACCCGGCCGGGCCAGCGCCTGCCACTTCTGGAAGGAGACGCTCGATGAGGCCCGGTGAGGGCGGCACCCCGGCGGCCGGTGCGACGGAACCGCTGCTGGAGGTCCGCGACCTGGTCAAACACTTCCCGCTCACCCGGGGCGTGCTCTTCCACAAACAGGTCGGCGCGGTCCGGGCCGTCGACGGCGTCTCCTTCGACCTCCACAAGGGCGAAACGCTCGGCATCGTCGGCGAATCGGGCTGCGGCAAGTCCACCGTCGCCAAGCTGCTGGTCGGCTTGGAGCGGCCGACGGCAGGTCGGATCCGGTACCGGGGCGAGGACCTCAGCACCCTGTCCGGGCGGGCCCTGCGGGCCGTACGCCGCAATATCCAGATGGTGTTCCAGGACCCCTACACCTCCCTGAACCCCCGGATGACCGTCGGCGACATCATCGGCGAGCCGTACGAGATCCACCCCGAGGTGGCCCCCAAGGGAGACCGCCGCAGGAAGGTCCGGGAACTCCTGGACGTGGTCGGGCTCAACCCCGAGTACATCAACCGCTATCCGCACCAGTTCTCCGGCGGACAGCGCCAGCGCATCGGTATCGCCCGCGGCCTCGCGCTGCGCCCGGAGATCATCGTCGCCGACGAGCCGGTCTCCGCGCTGGATGTCTCCGTCCAGGCCCAAGTGGTCAATCTGCTGGAGCAGTTGCAGGACGAGTTCGACCTGTCGTACGTCTTCATCGCCCACGATCTGTCCGTTGTACGGCATATCTCCGACCGCGTCGCGGTGATGTACCTGGGCCGGCTCGCCGAGACCGGCACCGACGAGCAGATCTACGAACACCCCACCCACCCGTACACCCAGGCCCTGCTGTCCGCCGTCCCCGTCCCCGATCCGGACGCCCGCAGCCACCGTGAGCGCATCCTGCTGGCGGGCGATGTCCCCTCGCCCGCCGCACCGCCCTCCGGCTGCCGCTTCCGTACGCGGTGCTGGAAGGCCCGGCAGGTGTGCGCGGATGTCGTGCCACCGCTGGAAGTGCCCGCGGAATTCCGGGACCTGGCGGGACCGGCCGCACATGCCTCGGCCTGTCACTTCGCCGAGGAGCGGCAAGTGGCGCCCAGTGAGTGAGGAAAAGTCGGTCAATTCGCCGCATCAACCGGCATGGATAACTGGAACGATGAAAAGTGCGGACGCTGAAAACCGCCTGGTCAATACTTGTTAAATACGCAGGCGGCGAAGATCGACTTGAGTTTGAATGGTCTTGTCGGTCGCCACCGGAAGGCGATCGGCGAGGCATTCCCTGTGAAGGCGACCGCTCCGCAGGGAATAGGCGGGGACGCCATGCGTCGCGCTGGCGGCGAAATGGGCGGACCTGTCGGTGCCGACCGAACAGAGGCAAAAACAGGGGGAATGGTGAAGCGTGGCTTCGGTATGACCATCGCGGGTCTGGCTATGGCCGGACTGGCGACTCTCGGTGCGACGTCGGCAGCTGCCGCACCCGTCCAGGGGTTCAACATCAAAAATGTGGCGGCCGGAAAGTGCCTCAAGTTCAACGGGTTCGACAAGCGGGTGACCGCCGTGAAGTGCAACACCGGTGATGCGAAGCAGAACTGGGCGAATTACCCCGGCGACGAGATCATTTCGGCGTATGCGAATCCGGCGGCGGGCCCCTGCCTGGCGACCAAGAAGAACAGCGGCGGCTCCGTCTACGCGAAGAAGTGCACCAGCGACCCGAATACGTGGTCCATGGCGTGGAGCGTGAACTCCTTCCACGACGGGGAGAAGGCCATCTACGGAAACGGCCTCGGCCGCTGCTACCTCAAGGTGTCGGGGGGCAATGCGGTCTGCACCCCGGGCCACAACACCCAGCAGAAGTGGTGGGTGGCCGACTACAACTAGTCGGAACCTCTTCGGTACCGCTGCCCGGCCACACCGGAGCGGTACCGGCCGACGCGCTCGGACTCTGCATCCGGAGCAGGCGTGTTCGCCTTCGGCCATCGGCCTGCCGGTCCCGACCGGCAGGCCGATGCGCCTTTCCGGACCCGGACCGACCCGCCGGCGCGGGCCCGGTACGGCCGGAGCCCGCCTCCCATGGGGAAAGCGGGCTCCGGCGCGAGCGGCTCCGGTTCGAGCAGCTGCCGTCTCTAGTCGGTCGTACCGGCCTCGTCGGCCGGCTCGACGTCCTCCATCGCAGCCAGCGCCGGGTCGAGGATGATGGCCTCGTCGCGGGCCGCGGTCGTCGGCTCCTCCGGGAAGTGGCAGGCCGTGAGATGGCCGCCCTTGTTCCCGGTGAGCTGGACGAGCGGCGGCTCCTCGGTCGCGCACTTGTCCTGTGCCTTCCAGCACCGCGTACGGAACCGGCAGCCCGAGGGCGGGTTGACGGGGGAGGGGACGTCACCGGCGAGGCGGATGCGCTCGCGGTCCTCCTCCTCGCTCTCCACCAGCTTGGCCTCGGGCACCGCCGAGAGCAGGGCGTGGGTGTACGGGTGGCGGGGCCGGTGGTAGATCTCGTCGCGGCTGCCCACCTCGACGATCTTGCCGAGGTACATCACCGCGACCCGCTCGCTGAAGTGCCGCACGATCGCCAGGTCGTGGGCGATGAACAGGAACGCGATGCCCAGCTCGCGCTGCAGCTTCTGGAGCAGGTTGACGACCTGCGCCTGGATGGAGACGTCGAGCGCGGAGACCGGCTCATCGGCGACGATCAGCTTCGGCTCCAGGGCGAGCGCCCGGGCCACGCCGATGCGCTGCCGCTGGCCGCCGGAGAATTCGTGCGGGAAGCGGTTGTAGTGCTCCGGGTTGAGACCCACGGTCTCCAGGAGCTCCTGGATCCGCTTCTCCCGCCCACCGGGCGGGTTGATCCCGTTGATCTCCATCGGGCCGCCGATGATGCTGCCCACCGTCTGCCGCGGGTTGAGCGAGGCATACGGGTCCTGGAAGATCATCTGGATCTCGGACCGGATCGGCGCCAGTTCCTTGCGGCCGGCGTGGGTGATGTCCTGACCCGCGTATGTGATCTTGCCGGAGGTCGGCTCCATCAGCCGGGTGAGCAGCCGTCCGGTGGTGGACTTGCCGCAGCCCGACTCACCGACCAGACCGAAGCTCTCGCCGGCGTGCACGGTCAGGTCGACGCCGTCGACCGCCTGGACCGCACCGACCTTCCGCTTGAACGGGAATCCGCCGTAGATCGGGAAGTGCTTGGTGAGGCCCTCGGCGGTGAGCAGCGGCTCGCCCGGGACGGGCGCGGCGTCGCGAGGCGCCGGGAGGGTGACGTTGTCTGCCATGGTGGTAGCTCCCTAGCCCAGCCGGGGCTTGATCTGCTCGGTGAAGAGGGTCTGCTTCTGCTCGGCGCTCAGGTGGCACGCGGCCGCGCGCCCCAGCTCCAGCAGCGGCCGCTCGTCGGTGCAGCGCGCACCGCCGACCTCGCCGGTGAAGCCGCAGCGCGGGTTGAAGGCGCAGCCGGAGGGCGGGTTGAGCAGGCTGGGCGGCGACCCGGGGATCGGGTGCAGCGCCTCGCTGACGTCCGAGGAGAGCCGCGGCATGGAGCTCAGCAGGCCCCAGGTGTACGGGTGCCGGGGCTGGGTGAGGATCTCCTTGACGGAGCCCCGCTCCACGGCCCGGCCCGCGTACATCACCAGCAGGTCGTCCGCGGTGTTGGCGACCACGCCGAGGTCGTGGGTGATCAGGATGATCGCGGAACCGAACTCCTGCTGGAGGTCCTTGAGGAGGTCGAGGATCTGCGCCTGGACGGTGACGTCCAGGGCGGTGGTCGGCTCGTCGGCGATCAGCAGCTCGGGGTTGCAGACCAGCGCCATGGCGATCATGGCGCGCTGGCGCATACCGCCGGAGAACTGGTGCGGATAGTCGTCCACCCGCAGCGTGGGCTGCGGGATACCGACCTTGGTCAGCATCTCGATGGCGCGCTGCCGGCCCTCGCGCTTACTGGCACCGGTGTGCTTGATGAACGGCTCGGCGATCTGCCGGCCGACCGTGTAGTACGGCGACAGGGCGGTCAGCGCGTCCTGGAAGATCATGGCCATCTTGTTGCCGCGGAGCTTCTCCAGGGTCTTCTCCCGGGCTCCGGTCAACTCCTGGCCGTCCAGGACGATTTCGCCGCCGATCTCGGTGACCTTCGGGTCGTGCAGGCCCAGTACGGCGAGGTTGGTGACGGACTTGCCGGAGCCCGACTCGCCGACGATGCCGAGCGTCTGGCCGCGCTCCAGGTCGAAGGAGAGGCCGTCGACCGCCTTGACGATGCCGTCCTCGGTGGAGAACCGCACCTGAAGGTCGCGGACGGACAGGAAGGGGTCCGATCCGGTCGGGACCGGCGTGCCTTCGGTCTTGGTGAGTGTGGTCACTTCAGGCTCTCCTAGGACAGGCGCACGCGCGGGTCGATGAGGGCGTACGTCGCATCCACGATGATGTTGAACACCAGGATCAGGGCGGCGCTGAAGATCAGCACGCCCAGGATCATGGGCAGGTCGAGGGTGGTGACGGAGTTGATCGCCAGGCGGCCCAGGCCCGCCAGCGAGAAGGTGTACTCGGTGATCATGGCGCCGCCGAACAGCGCGCTGAGGTCGATGCCCAGGATCGTGACGATCGGGATCAGCGAACCCCGCCAGGCGTAGCGCAGGAAGACATAACGCGCCGGCATGCCCTTGGCCTTGGCCGTACGGACGTGCTCCTCCTGGAGCTGCTCGATCATCGTTGAGCGCGCCATACGGGTGTACTGGGCGGTGAAGATCGTCGACATCACCAGCCACGGCAGCAGCAGGCCCATGAACCAGCCGGCCGGGTTGCTGCTGAAGTCCACGTACTTGGGGGAGGCCATGATGCCGCTGTAGACGAAGATGCCGAGGACGATCGGGCCCAGGATGTAGATCTGTACCGAACTGAGCACCATGGACGCGCCGGTGACGGTCTTGTCCAGCAGCGAGCCCTTCTTCCAGGCGGCCAGCAGACCGGCGCCCAGGCCGATGACCAGGAAGGCGACCGCGCCGCCGATGGCCAGCGACGCCGTGGTCGGCAGCCGGTCCATCATCGTCGCCCAGACGTCCTGCCGGGTGGCGAAGGAGTAGCCGAAGCAGGGGGCGCTGCAGTGCCCCACGCTGTAATCGCGCCCCGCGAAGATGCCGACGAGGAAGTCCCAGTACTGCGTCGTCACGGGCTTGTCGAGACCGAGGTTGTGGTGGATCAGGGCGACGTTGTCGGCGGTGCAGTTCTTGCCGCACGCCATCATCGCCGGGTCGCCTGTGGAGAAGAAGACGAAGAAGGTGAAGGCGCTCAGCAGGAGGAGGATGATGACCGCGCCGAGGATCCGGCGGAATAGGAAGGGAAGCATGGCAGTTCGCTGCTCTCAGGACGGCGGCGGCAGTGGGGAGTGAGGGTGGCGGGGAAGGCCCCGGAGAGCGCGCGCTCCGCCGTGCCGCGCGCTCTCCGGACCGCCTTCCGGTGCTTGCTGCTGCTTACTTCTTGAGGTAAAGCGTGTTCAGGTCCAGGTAGTTGGTGTCGCTGTTGTAGCGGGTACCACCGACGTTGGAGCCGTACAGCTGGAGCACCTTGGTGTAGAAGACCGGAGCGGCCGGGTTGAGCTTCTCCACGATGTAGTGGTGCAGCTTCTGCCACTCCGCGGTCTGCTTCGTGACGTCCGCGATCTTCTCGATGCGGTCGATCTCGGCGCTGACGTGCGTGTCACGGATGTGGGAGTAGTTGGCCGCGCCGTCCTGGATCTGCCGCGGGTCGTACGACGGCGGGATGACGGTGGAGGCGTCCGCCCAGTCCTGGCCCCAGCCGGTCATGTAGATGTCGAAGCCGTTGTCGACCTTGCCCATCTGCTGGTACCAGGAGGCCGCGTCGACCTCCTTCTTCTGGACGTTGAACCCGGCCTTGTTCAGCGCGTCCTCGATGACCGCGGCTTCCTTCTGGCGGATCTCGGTGTTGGAGTAGGCGTAGACGAGCTTCATGCCCGACTTGCCGGACTCCTTGAGGAGCTGCTTGGCCTTCGCCGGGTCGCCGTTGGGGTGCTTGAGCTTCCCGTACGGGTCGTAGCCCTTCTCGTAGCCCGCGACGGTCGGGGCGAGCAGGCCGCCGGCCACCTCACCGCCGTAGCTGCCGCCGTTTATGCGGACGATCTGGGCGCTCGGCATGGCGTAGGTGATCGCATCACGGATCTTCTTGTCCTTGAGGCGGTCCATGTTCATGTTCATCTGCCAGACGTAGGGCTGGTAGCCCTGCACCAGGCGCTTGCTGGCGCTGGCGTTGTCCAGCACCTGCTTGGTCTGGGTCGGCTCCACCGCGTTGGTGAAGCTGATCGCGTTCTTGGCCTCGCCCTGGTCGGCCATCAGGCGCTTGGTGGAGTCCGAGAACTGGTGGTTGAAGGTGATGTCGTAGCCGTCGACGTACTGGTGGCGCGCCGGGTCCGTCTTCGGGTCCCAGTGGGTGTTGCGCACCAGCTTCGCGGACTTGCCCTCCTTGAAGGAGGCGAACTTGTACGGGCCGGAGGAGACCGGCTTGACGTCGTAGTTCTCCTTGGTGTCCTTCGCGCTGTCCGGGACGGCGCTGTAGCCCGCGATGGCGAGCGCGTAGGGCACCTGCGACTGCGGCTTCTTGAAGTGGAAGATGACGGTGTTGTCGTCCGGGGTGTCCAGGACGCTCTTGGGCAGGTGGTCGCCCTTGTACGGACCGTCCGGCAGCGCCTTGCGGTACGTGGTCCCCTCGCCCGACAGCCACGTCTGGAGATAGGTGGGCCCGTCGGTGATGAACTTCGTGTACATCCGCTCGATGGTGTGGCGGATGTCCTTCGAGGTGATCGGCCGGCCGTCCTCGAACTTGATGCCGTCCTTGAGCGTGTACTTCCAGGTCTTGCCGCCGTCCGACATCTGGCCCGCGTCGGTGGCGAGGTCGCCGACCACCGTCTTGTTGCCCTTGTCGTCCTGCTTGTAGGTGGTCAGACCACGGAAGATCAGCTTGGACAGGTCGCCGAGGTCGCTGACGTACATCTGCGCCGGGTCCAGGTGGTTGAAGCTGTCACGCTGGTAGACGCGGATGCTGCCGCCCTTGCGGGCGCCCTTGACCTCGGCGGCCGGGCCGGTGGAGTCGGCGGCCGTGCCCATCGGCACCGCCTTGGCCTGCGCCGCGGCGTCCTTTTCGGTCTGCGACTCGTCCTTGCCGGTGCCGCCGCCGCTGCTGCAGCCGGTGAGCGCGAGGGAGGCGGCCGCCAGGGCCACGACCGTCGCGCGTGCTCTGCGCGTAGATAGTGCGTTCATGAGGTTCCAAGCACCTGCCTGTCGGTTGTTGTCCAGATGTGCTGCCTGACGCATCCGGGTACGAGCCCGGCGCGGGGGTGGCAGCCGCCCCCCTCACATGGACGATCAGCGCCCGGACTTGGGGTCGAAGGCGTCCCGGACCGAGTCCCCGAGCAGGTTGAAGCACAGCACGAAGATCACCATTGCGGCGCCGGGGAAGAGCAGGAAGGTCGGGTCGTTCTCGTAGACCATGCCGGCCGTGTGGAACAGCCGCCCCCAGTCCGGGGTCGGTTCCATGATGCCGACGCCCAGATAGGACAGGCCGGCCTCCGCCGTGACGAACAGCGGGAGCATGTAGGTGGCCTGCACCAGGATGGGCGTGACCACATTGGGGAGCAGTTCCTTGCGGATGATCCGCCAGGGGGAGGCGCCGGTGATCTTCGCGGCCTCGACGAATTCCCGCTCGCGCAGCGACAGCACCTGGCCGCGCAGGAGCCGGGCCAGACCCATCCAGCCCAGCGCCCACTGCACCAGGATCAGCGCCACGACGCGCACATAGGTAGGGGTCTCGTCGCCCGGCGGGATGAAGAACGCGACGACCACGGGCATGAAGGCCACGAAGGTCAGCTGGCTGGGGAAGGCGAGCAGGAAGTCGATGATCCGGCCGAGCCAGTAGTCGGTCCGGCCGCCCATATAGCCGGCCGTGACGCCCAGGAGCGTGCCGGTGATCACCACGAGGATGGTCACCGCGACCGAGATACCCAAGGACATCCGCATGCCGTAGAGCAGGTTGGTGAACAGGTCACGGCCCAGCGCGGGCTCGATACCGAACCAGAAGTCGCCGGAGATCCCGCCGTTGGCCCCCATCGGATAGCCGAACCCGTCGAAGAGGCTCGGGTCTTCGTTGCCGTAGAAGGTGTAGGGGTTCTTGCCGTACAACGAGGCGATCACCGGAGCGAGCGCCGAGACGACGAAGAAGGCCAGCACGATGACGGCGCAGGCGACACCGGTGCGGTCCCGCTTGAAGCGTCTCCACATCAATTGTCCGGGTGAACGGCCGACGAGCTCACCGCCCTTGCCGTCCTTCGCCTTCTTCAGACCTTCCGGGCCAAGTCCTGGGGTGTCGGACGTGGTAGCCGCGGTCTGGGATGGACTAGTCATCGCGAAGTGCCCCCGCGCCGAGTTCTCTTGGAACGTGAAGCGGCACCGAATGCACCGCTGGATGAGCGGACTGTCGCAAGTGATTTATGGCGGAGTCAAGGGGATCGGGTGTGCTCGTGAACAGGTCGTCTACTTCTTGAGCGAACGTTGCGCAAGTTGACGCCAGGGCGTGCTTGACAGGGGGGCGTGATATACGGCATGGGGGACATATCGGTACGAACGTCTTTAACATGAAGGCAACTTCACTGTCGCAACACCGATATACGGACGCGCCATGATGAACAACGTACGGCCGTGCGGGTGCCGTAGACCGGCCGGAGCGCCAGACGGCGTTCCGGCCGGTTGCTGCTTTTGCGCATATTTCGTCCGCCGCTCACTGCGGCTCTGTTGTCCCTGCGCCGGGTCTGGAGTAGACCTGCGGGTGGGCGCCCTCCGGGAGCCGCCCAGGACCACCCGGTACATCGACACGGACGGGGGCTGGCCGTGTCCACCACGCGGGACGGCGTTCTCACCCGCGGCGCACGCGGCATCGGCGCGTTGGCCTGCCTGCTGCTCGCGCTGCTCACCGCGGGCTGGATCGTCCGGGACCTGACGATCGCCCAGCACGGCGCGGACGTGTGCTGGACCTGGCTGGGAGAGGCGCGCCGGCCGCGGGAGTTCACCGCCTGGGCCACCTCGGCGCTCGACCCGCTGCTGATGCTCGGCGCGCTCGTCGTCGCGGTCGCCACGGTGCGCAGCGCCGTCCTCTCGTCCGTCGCCGCGGGCGCACTGCTCTCCCTGGCGGCCGCCACCGCACTGCTGCGCCTCCCGCTGGTGTGGATGCTGGGTGCCGGCTGGCTCCAGGGGCTGGACAGCGGGCTCACGGCGCGGGCGCGGCTGACCGCGATCACCCAGCTCGCCCTGGCGGTCGTGCTGATCGTGGTGGTCGTGGCGGGCCGGCGACGGGGCGGCCGGGCGGGCCGGTATGCGAGGCACGGTGCGCGCGGGCTGCCGGAGGTGGCGTCCTGGGCGTACGGAGTGGTCCACGCGGCGCCGTCCGGAGCGCGTCCCGAGCGGCCCGGCAGGCCGTACAAGGGAGCGTCCGTCACGGCCGGCGTGCTCCTGGGCGCCGCCGGACTCGCCGTGGCCGGCTGGGAGATCCACTGGCAGCAGCGGCTCGGCGGGGACGTCTATCGCAAGGGGCTGCTCGGGGACGCGTCGGTCTTCCGCGCCCTGCTGCAGCCCCCGGTGCACTGGCAGGCGACGGCCCTCGCGCTGCTGGCCCTGGCGGCCGCGGCCGCCGTACTGCGCCGCGCGCCCTGGGCCCGGCCCGCGGCGATGACGGCCGCGGCCCTGCTGCTGGTGCACGGAGCCGTGGCGCTCGTCTTCGCCGTACGCACCGGGGAGTTCGGCCGCCTCGGCACACTGCCCGTCCAGGCCCGGCTGGAGGTGGGCACCGCGGCCTTCGTGGCGGCCGCCGGGCTGGCCGCGCTGATCGCGGCGGCCCGCCCCGGTGTACCGGCTGCCGCCCACCACACGGACGGTGTGCTGGCGTACGGCTCCGCCCCGGGCGAGGCGCGGCCGCCGCACGCCCCGCCCCCGCCGTCCAGGCTTCCGCCCGGCTGGTGAGACGCCTGCCGGGAAGGGGCCTGCCGGGCGCGTGACGCGTCCTTGGGTGAGACGCCCTCCGGGCGCGTGACGCGCTACGTCCTCAGGGCGCCATCCCCAAGGACCGCTTGAGGAAGTCCACCTGGAGCAGCAGCAGATTTTCGGCCACCTGCTCCTGCGAGGCCATATGCGTCACGCCGGACAGCGGCAGCACCTCGTGCCGGCGGCCCGCCGCCAGCAGCGCCGAGGAGAGCCGCAGCGCGTGCGCCACCACGACGTTGTCGTCCGCGAGGCCGTGCACGATCAGCATCGGGCGGTGCGGCTCCACCGCCCCGGACAGTCCCTCATCCGTGATCAGTGAGTTCGCGGCATAGACCGCCGGCTCCTCGTCCGGGTGGCCGAGATACCGCTCCTGGTAATGGGTGTCGTACAGACGCAGATCGGTCACCGGCGCACCGACCACCGCCGCATGGAAGACATCGGGGCGGCGCAGCGCCGCGAGCCCCGCGAGGTAGCCGCCGAAGGACCAGCCGCGGATCGCCACCCGCACCATGTCCAAAGGAAAAGATCCGGCCAGTGCCTGGAGGGCGTGGACCTGGTCGTCCAGGGCGACCTCCGCGAGGTTGCGGAACATCGCCTTCTCCCACGCGGGGGAGCGGCCCGGGGTGCCCCGGCCGTCCGCAACGATCACCGCGAACCCCTGGTCGGCGAACCACTGGGAGGTCAGATGGGCGTGGTGCGCGGCCACCACCCGCTGGCCGTGCGGACCGCCGTACGGGTCCATCAGCACCGGCAGCGGACCGTCGCCCTCCCGGTATCCGGTGGGCAGCAGCACCGCGCACGGAATCTCGCGTTCCCCGGCCAGGACGAGACGGGGGCGGGCGGTCAGCACCGGCTCCTCGGCGCAGGAGCCGATGGCGGCAAGGGTCTTCTCGCCGCCATCGGGATCCAGCCGCACCACCTCCACCCGGGTGCCGGGCCGCTCCAGCGACGTCTGCGACAGCACGGTCACCGCGCCACCGCGCACCGCGGAGGACACCGTCGGATACGCCCGCATCCCGACCCGCTCCCAGCCGCCCTGGTCACCGCTGCCGCGGAACCAGGCGCGGTAGACGCCGATGTCGTGCATGTCGGTGCCGCTCGCGGAGAACAGGACATCGTCCTCGCCGATGTCCAAAACGGCCCGGACGTGCAGCGGAGCACCGGTCAACGGGCGGGCGCCGACGAACAGTTTGCGCGCGCCGCCCTCGTCGGAGATCCGCACCAGCCGCCCGTCGGGCGTCCAGGCCGGTGCCCCGGGGAACGGCTCGACCCACGCCCCGTCCTCTTCCTCGTGCACCGTCCTGGTCGTACCGGTCGCGGTGTCGACGGCCAGATAGCGCTGGTCGCGCTGGTTGCGGGCCTGGACGAGCAGCAGCGGCGGCCCGGCCGCCGACCAGTGGACGCGCGCCAGATACGGGTAGCGCTCGGTGTCCCAGCCGATGTCCGTACGCGAGCCGTCCAGGCCGAACAGCGTCAGCGTGACCTCGGCGTTGCGGGTGCCCGCCGCCGGGTACGCGACCCGGACGGGCTCCTGCTCCGGATGGGCGGGGTCGGAGATCCACCAGCGCTGCACCGGCGCCTCGTCGACCCGCGCCGCCAGCACCGCAGCACTGTCCGGAGACCACCAAAAGCCCCGGTAGCGGCCCATCTCCTCGGCCGCGATGAACTCCGCCAGCCCCCAGGTCACCTCCGGCCCGTCGGGCTCGGCCAGCACCCGGTCCGCCGGTCCGGCGCCCGCGGGAGCGCCGTCGTCCCCGTCCGGTGTCGTGGCGCCGTCCACCGCGACCACCCGCAGCCGGCCGTCCGCCACAAAGGCGACCTGCCGGCCGTCCGGCGACGGGCGGGGGTCCACGACCGGTCCTTGGACCGGGAGTTCACGGGTGGTGCCGGCCCGTAGTTCGGAGACGAACAGCCGGCCGGAGAGGGTGAACGCCGCCAACTCCACGGCGGAGTCCGTCGCATAGCCGACGATGCCCGCCGAGCTCTCCCGGCTGCGCTCGCGGCGGGCCCGCTCCTGCGGCGACAGGTCCTCCTGCGCCCCGGCCAGCAGGGCCTGCGGATCGGCGGCCGGGAACTCCCGTCCCGCTTCCAGATCGAGCACCCACAACTGCTGGCTGCGGTCGGTGCCCGAACGGGAACGGAGGAAGACGACGCGCGTGCCGTCGGGGGAGAGGGCGTAGCCGCGAGGTGCGCCCAGAGTGAAGCGCTGCGTACGGGCGTATTGCCGCGGGAACGAAGGCTGTCCGGTCATGGGCCGAGCCTAAGCGCTGTCTTCACGACGCGTCGTTCGCTCGTGGGGCGGGCCGGACGGCGTCTGGTGCGCCGCATTCGCCGTCGACAGGGACAGGCTCACCGCGGTCGCGCTCGTGAAGATCGTGTGCGCCCCCGTTCTGCTTCCGTGCTCCGACTTATGCGCTAGGACGGAAAGTTATGATCTCTTGGGTGTCGTGGGTACGGGGTAAAGAGCCCTTGGCATACCCGGTGCACGGGTTCGTGGAGACGGCCCGGGTGCCACCAACTCTGTCCGGACCCCGAGTACTTGGAGGTGAGCCGCCGTGGCACTCTCGATTTCGGCGGTGGTGCTGCTGGCGATCATCGTCTTCTTGCTTGTCAAGAAGTCCGGACTGAAGGCCCCGCATGCCTTTGTGTGCATGCTGCTGGGCTTCTATCTGGCCAGCTCGTCCATCGCGCCGACGATCAAGCAGCTGACGACGAACGTTGCCGGCATGCTCGGGAACATCAAGTTCTGAGCGGCTCCCGCCCGGTCCGGTCCGTCGCATGCCCGCCCTCCGGCCGGGTGTGCGGGGGGCGGCCGGGATCGCCCGCGGAAGGCGGACCGGGCGGCTCGTAGGCTGTCCGTATGAGTCCTCAGCCCGCCCCGTCCCGGTCGGTCCCCTCCGAGGGGAGCGCTTCGCGCCCGGCTTCTTCCCGCCGGCTGCTGCTGGTGCATGCGCACCCCGACGACGAGTCGATCGTCAATGGCGTGACCATGGCCAAGTACGCGGCCGAAGGCGCGCTGGTCACCCTGGTGACCTGCACACTCGGCGAGGAGGGCGAGGTCATCCCGCCCGAGCTCGCGCATCTCGCGCCGGACCGTGACGACACCCTCGGCCCGTACCGCGCCGGCGAGCTGGCCGCCGCGATGGAGGCCCTGGGCGTCACGGACCACCGCTTCCTCGGCGGGCCGGGACGCTACCGGGACTCCGGGATGATGGGCGCGGTGCAGAACGAGCGTCCTGACGCCTTCTGGCAGGCCCCGCTCGACGAGGCGGCCGCCGATCTGGTGGCCGTGATCCGTGAGGTCAGGCCGCAGGTCCTGGTCGCCTATGACCCGCATGGCGGATATGGCCACCCCGATCACATCCAGGCTCACCGGGTGGCGATGCGCGGCGCCGAGCTGGCCGGGCAGGCGGATTTCCGGCCCGAGCTGGGCGGTGCGCATGCGATCGGGAAGATCTACTGGAACTGCACCCCCCGGTCCGTCGTCGAGGAGGGCTTCGCGCGGCTGCACGCGGCAGGGCACAGCTTCCCCGGAGTCGCCACCGTCGACGATGTGCCGGGGGTGGTGCCGGACTCCGAGGTCACGGCGTCCCTCCACGGCGATCCTGCACACCTCGCCGCCAAGACCGCGGCGATGCGGGCGCACTACACCCAGATCGCGGTCGACGGGCCGTTCTTCGCGCTCTCCAACGACTTGGGGCAGCCGCTGTTCGGCTCGGAACACTATCGGCTGGTGCACGGTGTCCCGGGCGCCGCGGCGGGCGCACACGAGGACGGCACACACGAGGACGATCTTTTCGCGGGTGTGGGCGAAATGGTGGGTATGGAGGAGAGTGTCCGGATCGAGGAGGCGGCGGAATGAGTACGGCGAAGGGCGGCGGGAGCGACGCCGAAGGAAACGGCCGAGCGGCCGCCGGTAAGGGCGGTGCGGCTTCCGGCGGCAGGGGCGGCGCGGCCTCCGGCAAGGAGCAGCGGTCGAGGGCGGGATCGGGCGGCGCGCCCGGTGCGCGGTCCGGTGCCCCCGTGGTGCCGTCGGCCGGAGCCGCGCTGACCGCGCCGCTGACGCCGGGCCGGGTGGGCATATATGTGCTTCTTCTGGTCGCGGGCGTACTGGTCGCCTTCGCCGGAACGCTGGTGCAAGCGGCCTGGTTCCCCGGTGGGTTGGTGCTGGCACTGGCCGGTGTCGGCGGCCTCTTCTACGGGGGTGTCCGGGCGACCGGCACCTCCGCGGGCGTGCTGGTGCCCGGAGGCGCCTGGCTGGTGACGGTGTTCCTGCTGCTCGGCAATGTCCGGCCGGAAGGCGACTTTCTTTTCGGCGCGGGGATCGGTTCGTACATCTTCCTGCTGGGCGGCATCCTGGTCGCTGTGATCTGCGCCACCGCCGCTCAGATGCGTGCTACGGCCGTCCGATACGGCCGAGTTGGCGGATGACGTGGTCGATACCGGGACGGATGCCGCGCGGGTCGGGGTGAACGGAACGGGTACCGGGGGCTCGCCCGTGGCGGCGGTGTTCGTACGCTCCTCGGGTGCCCGCCCGCGGCGGACAGTATGGTGGTGCGCGCCGTCGCGCCGCCCTGGGGGCACCCCCCGGCCTGTGGCCGGGGATCATCTCTGACGAGCGGCGGAGCCAACCGGGAGAACCTGCTTTGAGTCGTGAATCTGACAGTTCGTCCTCCGGCCCTCAGGGCCGTGGCGGAGCCGCGTACCCGTCAGGGACGCCGCCGTACGGCTCGCCCAGGGGAGATGCCGACGAGGCGCCGGCGCCCGGTGCCGCGGCGCAGCCGGAGGAGCCCAAAACCGAGACCACACTGACGACGCGGATCAAGATCAATATTCCGGGGTCGCGCCCCATCCCGCCGGTCGTCGTGCGCAAGCCCGTCGGTGAGGAGTCCGGCATGAACGGATCGGCTGCATCCGGCGGTCCCGCCGGTTCCCGCGGTACGCCCCGCCCTGCCCGCGGCAGCGAGCGGAACGCGGAGCGTACGGCGAACACCCCCCGGCCCGACGCCCCGGCGGACGAGGCCCCCGCGGGCGGTCAGGCCGAGAAGACCAGCGACTGGTTCGCGCCGCGTAAGTCGCAGGCCGGATCCGGCGGGCAGTCCTCCACCGGGTCCCATGCCGTGCCGCCGGCTCCGGGCGGTGCACCGGCTCCGGGTGGTACACCGGCTCCGGGTGGTGCGCCCGCCCCGGGCGGTGCGACCCCGCCGCGTGCCCCGTCCGGCGCCAAGCCGCCGCAGCGCCCCGACCTCCCGTACTTCTCCGACAGCCCGGCCCCGCAGGACGGCGCGTCACCGTTCGACGGCGGCGGCCGGCCCGGCGGCGGTGCGCGCCAGGGCGGCGGCACGCCGTTCGACAGCGGTCCGCGCGGCGGCGGTTCGCCGTACGACGGTGCGGCCTCCGGCGGCGGTTCGCCGTTCGACGCCCCCGCCGGGCCCGCCCGTGACCACACCCCGTTCGACGACCCGGCGGGCGGCCCGAACGGCCCGACGACCGGGCCGGCGCGCGGCAGCTCCGCGCTCAACCTCCCGCCCGGCTTCAGCGACCCCGGCACCGGCGGCACGCCTCGCATCGACGACACCGCGGAGCTCACCCCGCAGCCGCCGGCGCCGCTCGCCGGGCCGGGCAGCGGCCTCGGTGCGCCCGGTGGCGTCACGGGCGGGCTGCCCGGCGGGCCGAAGGGCACGGCGCCCGGCGGCCCTCGGGGCAAGGGCGGCGCGCAGGGCCCCCAGGGCGGCGGCCGCGACCGGGTGTCCGGTGACACGCTGGTCAGCGGCATCCCGAAGGTGCCCGGAGCCGACGGGCCGTCGTCTCCGCCGTCGCCGTTCGCGGCAGCCCCGGCCGCTGACGGCGATCGGGCCGCGCCGAAGCCGCGGCCCAAGATCCCCGAGCCGATCAACCCGCCCAAGAAGGGCCGCAACAAGGTCGTTCTCGCGGGTGTGGCCGTGGTGGTCCTGGCCGGTGTCGCCTACGGCGCCGGTCTGCTGCTCGACCACGCCGATGTGCCCAACGGCACCACCGCGCTGGGCGTGGACATCGGCGGCACCACCAAGGAAGAGGCCGTCAAGAAGCTGGAGACGGCGCTCAAGGGCCGCCGCGCCACACCGCTCAAGCTCACCGTGGACGGCAAGGCCGCGACCCTCGAACCCGACAAGGCCGGCCTGGACATCGATCCGCAGGCGACGGTCCGCAAGGCAGCCGGCCGGGACTACAACCCGGTCTCCGTCATCGGCTCGCTCTTCGGCGGTACCCGCCCGGCCGAGCCCGCGGTGGTCGTCGACGACGAGAAGCTGCAGATCGCGCTGGAGAACGCCGCGGGGCCCGCGGGCGCCGCCAAGGACGGCGGGATCACCTTCGAGAACGGCAAGGCGGTGCCGCACTACGGCGTGCCCCACAAGGCGATCGATGTGAACGCGTCCAAGAAGAAGGTCACCGACGCCTACCGCAACCGCGCCACGACCGGCACCGACGCACCGGTGGTGCTGGCCGCCGGCACGCAGCGGCCGCAGGTCGACAAGGCCGCGGTGAACAAGGCGATGAAGCAGTTCGCCGAGCCCGCGATGTCCGGCCTGGTGACGGTCCGTACGGATGCGGCGCACACGGTCTCCTTCAGCCCGCAGAAGTCCATCCCGAAGTTCCTGTCGTTCAAGATCGTGGACGGCGGTCTGGTGCCGTACTACGACCGTCCGGCCCTCAAGGAGCTCTACGGCGACACCTTCAACGGCGTCACGGTGACCAAGGGCGACGGCTCCAAGCACCCGGTCAGCGTCGAGGAGGTGGCGAGCGCCGTCGGCAAGGCGCTGCTCGGCACCACCCCGTCCGAGCGGGTCCAGACCATCGCCACGAACGGCAACTGACCGCCGCGCACCGCAAAACCGCAGGTAAGAGGCCCCCGCAGGGCGTTTTCCCGGAGCACCCGGAGAAGACCCCTAGGGGGCCTCACCCATGACAGATGTCATGCCACAGTGCATACAGTCGGCACTGCCGCGCGCGGGACGGATCCCGGAAGCTGAAGGACATGACGACCACAGCGACCACCACACCCACCACCGCGCAGGGGGCGGACCGGGCATCCGTGGTCAGCTTCCGGCAGGTCAACAAGAGTTACGGCGCGGTGCGCGCGGTGGCCGACCTGGATCTGGAGCTGTCCCCGGGAGAGACCGTCGCACTCCTCGGCCCGAACGGCGCGGGCAAGTCCTCGACCCTCGACCTGCTCCTCGGCCTGCGCAGCCCCGACTCCGGCAGTGTGACCCTCTTCGGCACGACCCCGCAGCGCGCCATCGCGCAGGGCAAGGTCGGCGCGATGCTGCAGAGCGGCGGCCTGATGGACGGCGTCAAGGTCAAGGAGCTGGTCACACTCGCCCGCGACCTGCACCCGCACGGCTATCCGCTCGATCAGATCATGGCGGCTGCCGGTATCACCGACATCGCCGACCGCCTCGTCGACAAGCTCTCCGGCGGCCAGGCGCAGCGGGTGCGCTTCGCCCTCGCCACGGCCGGCGCCAATGACCTGATCGTGCTGGACGAGCCGACCACCGGTATGGACGTCTCCGCCCGGCAGGCCTTCTGGGGCGCGATGCGCCGGCAGGCCGAGCAGGGCCGTACGGTCCTCTTCGCGACGCACTACCTCGAAGAGGCCGACGAGATCGCCGACCGGGTGATCGTGCTGCACCGCGGCCGGGTGCTGGCCGACGGCACCGCCGCCGAGATCAAGGCCAGGGCGGGCGCCCGCAGGGTCAGCTTCGAGCTCGACGAGCCGGTCGACCGCGAGGCGCTGCAGGGCCTGCCGCACCTGGCCGCCCTGGAGGTCTCCGGACGCACGGTCCGCATCCAGTCCCGCGACGCCGACGCCACCGTCCACGCCCTCTACGGCCTCGGCCTCTACCCGCACCACCTCGAAGTCTCCGGCCTCGGCCTGGAACAGGCCTTCATCGCTCTGACCACCGCTTCCGACGCGACCCCCGCCACCGCCGAGGAGGCGGCCCGATGACCACTCTGATCAAGCTGGAGATCATCCGCGCACTGCGCAACAAGAAGTTCATGTTCTTCTCGGTGATCTACCCGCCGGCGCTGTACCTGATCATCGCCGGCGGCGCGGACAGCAAGCCGATCGCCGGGATGAAGCTGGACATGGGGCTCTATCTCATGGTGTCCATGGCAGCATTCGGTGCCATGACCGCCGTGCTGCTCGGGAACAGCGAGCGCATCGCCAAGGAGCGGGAGAAGGGCTGGGTGCGGCAGCTGAGGCTGACGGCCCTGCCCGGACGCGGTTATGTCGCCGCCAAGATTGCCGCCGCCGCGACCGTCAGCCTGCCGTCGATCCTGCTGGTCATGATCGTCGCCGCGACGGTCAAGGGGGTACGCCTCGAAGCCTGGCAGTGGATCTCCATCGCCGCCGGCACCTGGCTCGGCAGCTTCGTCTTCGCCGCCTTGGGCGTCGCCATCGGCTATCTGGCCACCGGTGACTCCGTCCGTCCGATCGCCATGCTGTTCTACTTCGGCCTGGCCTTCCTCGGCGGCCTGTGGATGCCGCTGACGATCCTGCCGCAATGGGTGCAGGACATCGCAGCATGGGTGCCGACGCATGCGTACACCGCCCTCGGCACCGCGGTGGAGGCCGGTGAGGCACCGCATGTGAAGGACATGGCCATACTGGCCGGGTATCTGCTGGTCTTCGCCGGTGGCGCGGCCTGGCTCTACCGCAAGGACACCCGGAAGGCGTGAGGCACTGGAGATGAAGAGCGAGCCCTGGGGCGGCGGCCCCATGAGGATCGGGCAGGCACCCCGCAACCGCCGCCAGGCGGTCGGCAAGACGATGTGGGTCGGCATCTGGCTGCTGTACCTGGCCGGGCCGGTGGGCCAGCTGCTGCAGCCCGGTGTCCCCACCGCCGAGCGGATCTGGGGCGGACTGGGGCTCACACTCTTCGTGCTCTCCTACTTGGTGCTGTTCTTCCGGCACATGTGGCGGAAGCTGACCGTCCCGCTGCGGTACGGCGCGCCGGCCATGATGCTGGCGCTGGCCACCGCGCTCTCGTGGACGCTGGACTTCTCCTGGCTGGTGCTGTTCATCTTCACCAGCGTGGCCTGCGCCGTGGTGCTGCCCTGGCGGGAGTCCCGCTGGGCCATCCTGCTGGTGACCGCGGTGCTGGTCGCCGTCGGGGTGCGCTATCCGGAGATCCGCGGCTACTACCTCTTCGCCTACGGCCTGCCCGCGCTGGGCAGCGGCTTCATGATGGTCGGGGTGCAGCATCTGATCCGTACGACCACGGAGCTGCGTGCCGCCCGTCAGGAGGTCGCCCGCCTCGCCGCCAACGACGAGCGGCTGCGGCTCGCCCGCGATCTGCACGACCTCCTCGGCCACTCCCTCTCGCTGATCACGCTCAAGAGCGAGCTGGCCGGACGGATGCTGCCCGACCGGCCGTCCGACGCCGCCCAGCAGATCGCCGACATCGAGCAGGTCAGCAGGCAGGCGCTGGTCGATGTGCGGGAGGCGGTCACCGGCTATCGCAGGCCCCGGCTCGCCGTCGAGCTGGCCGGGGCGCGGGCCGCACTGCGCACGGCAGGAGTGGGGGTCACCGCCGACCCCGCCCTGGAGGGCGAATACCGCGGGCTCGCGGCCGATGAGGAGAGCGCGCTGGCCTGGGCGCTGCGGGAGGCCGTGACCAACGTCGTACGGCACAGCGGCGCCCACCGCTGCGAACTGCTGCTCACCGAGGAGTGGGAGGAGGACGAGCGCCGCTCTCTGTGCCTGACGGTGCTCGACGACGGCGCCGGCCCGCCCCGCACCCAGTACGACGGCAATGGCCTCAGCGGCCTGCGTGAACGCCTCGCCCTGGCAGCAGGCCGCCTGGAAACCGGCCCCGCCCCGCGCGGCCGCGGCTTCGCCCTCCGGGCCTACGTGCCCCTGGGCGCGGCCCCGGTGGGTGCCGCGGCCCCCGCCCCGGAGCTATCCCCCGAGCCCGTGACCGACCCTGCGTAGGCACGCGGCCCGGTCGGCGGGCACGGCTCCGCGGCCGCACGGGCCGCACGGGCCGCACGGGCCGCACGGGCCCATGGAGGCACGGGCCCATGGAGGCACGGGCCCATGGACACAGGGGGCGCACCGGCCCATGGGCCAACAGGCCCACCCCTCCCCCCATACGGCTTAAGCTGACCCGCATGATCAGACTGCTGCTGGCGGAGGACCAGTCGATGGTCCGGGAGGCGCTGGCCGCGCTGCTGTCGCTGGAGGCCGATCTGGAGGTCGTGGCCCAGGCGGCGCGCGGGGACGAGGTGCTCCCGGCGGCGCGCGCGCACGCCGTGGACGTCGCGCTCCTGGACATCGAGATGCCCGGCATCAGCGGACTGGACGCCGCGGCGGCGCTGCGTGACGAACTGCCCGGCGTGAAGGTCGTCATCCTCACCACGTTCGGCCGCCCCGGCTATCTGCGCCGCGCGATGGAATGCGGCGCCGATGCCTTTCTGGTCAAGGACGCCCCGGCGGCCCGGCTCGCGGAGGCGGTACGGCGCGTACTGCGCGGCGAGCGCGTCATCGATCCGGTGCTGGCGGCGGCCGCGCTCGCCGACGGCGCCAGCCCGCTGACCGAGCGCGAGCGGGAGGTGCTGCGGACCGCCGCCGACGGCTCCACCAACGCCGAGATCGCCGACGCCCTGCAGCTGTCCCAGGGCACGGTCCGCAACTACCTCTCCACGGCCATCCAGAAGACCGGCGCCCGCAACCGCGCAGAAGCGGTCCGGACAGCCCGCGACAAGGGTTGGCTGTAGGACCCCGGGTCCGGGACCTCCGGGTCCGGGATCCCCAGGTCTGGGATCTCTGCATCCGGGACCCCGGGCCGAAACCCCCGGCCCCGCCCCGCCCCGTCGCGCCCCGCCCCGCCCCGTCGCGCGAGCCGCCGGGGACCTCGGCCCCGGTGCGCTGCCGCGCGGTGTCCCGCACTCTTGAAGTGTTATGTCTGCCGACCGACAGACGGAGAGCAACCGCCTTGCTCCCGCGCTGCTCATCCTTGCGATCTTCGTCGTCGCGGTCCTGGACGCCACGACCAGCCCTGAGCTGCACATCTCGGCCTTCTTGGGCATTGCCCCGCTGTACGCCGCGCTGCGCTGTTCGTTCCGGGTGACGCTCCTGGTGGCCGCCGTCTTCGTGGTGTGTCTGACCCTCGTCGACCTCTTCACGGTGCCCGACTGGGCTCCGGCCAGCCGGGTCGTCAGCATCTTCGGCGTGGTCCTGGTGGCCGTCTTCTCCCTGGTGCTGTGCCGCACCCGCCTGCAGCGTGAGGCGCTGCACGCCCGGACCCGCATGGTGGCCGACACGGTGCAGCGGGCGATGCTGCGCGAGCTGCCGCTCAGCGCGGGCGCGGTCGAGGCGTACGGCTTCTATGTCTCCGCCCAGGAGGGGGCCCGGGTCGGCGGCGACATCTACGAGGCCATCGAGACCCCGCACGGACTGCGGCTGATGATCGGCGATGTGCAGGGCAAGGGCATGCCGGCGATCGGGGCGGGGCTGGAGGTGCTGGCGTCGTTCCGGGAGGCCGCCCAGCATGTGGACTCGCTGGAGGAGGTGGCCGAGCGCATGGAGCAGGCACTGGCCCGCTACAACACCCGCTCGGCCGAGCAGGGCACCGACGAGCGCTTTGTCACGGCGCTGCTGATGGAGGTGCGCGACCCGGTCGGCCTGCCGCAGGGGCGGGTGCTGTCCTGCGGCCACATCCCGTACTACCTGGTGCGCGGCGGCAAGGTCTACGAACGCCGGGAGGGCGAGGGCGGGCTGCCCCTCGGCCTGGGCACGCTCAGCGGCGAGCCCCGGCACAGCGTCCGGGTCCACCCCGAGCCCGACGACTGGCTGGTGCTGTGCACGGACGGGGTGACCGAGGCACGCGGCAAGGACGGCGCGTTCTACCCGCTGGCCGAACGGCTGGCCGGGTGGACGGACCTGGAGCCCGCCGAGCTGGCCCGTACCCTCCGCGCCGACCTGGAGAGCTTCACCCACGGCGAGCTCAAGGACGATGCGACCGCGCTGGTCGTCCGCCGCAGCCCCGCCGCCACTCAGTTGAGCATGGCGCGCGCCGCGGCGGCCTGACGCCGTACCGCCCTCGCACCGGCCGGCTCGACGGCCTCCACCACCCGGGCGTACTCCTCCAGCTCGGCCGCCCCGGCAAGGAACTCCCCGCGCTGGACGAGCAACTGGGCGCGTTCGAGGCGCAGCCGCGCCGGATGGCTCGGCAGCAGCAGCGACAGCTCCAGCGCCCACAGCTGCACCGCGCTGTGCTCCGGGCGCGCCTGTGCCCAGGCCCGGATGTTGTTGAGCACCCGCAGCACGATCTCCAGCGGATCGGCGGGCGTCATCATCCGCTCGCTCAGCGGCTCACCGGTGGCGCCGGCGACCAGCAGCCCCGCATCCTCCTCGGTGAGCAGCCGCCCGCCCGCAAACGGATCGGCCAGGACGTGTGCGCCGGCCGGATCGCCGAAGCCGACGACGAAGTGACCCGGCAGGGCCACCCCGTAGACGGGTGCGCCGGCCCGCCGCGCCACCTCCAACCACACCACCGACAGCAGGATCGGCAGGCCCCGGCGCCGCCGCAGCACCTCGTGCAGCAGCGAGGACTCCAGCCGCCGGTAGTCGGCGGGTGAGCCGCCGAAGCCGCAGCGGGTGCCGAGCAGCTCGGCGAGGTTGCGGGCCCAGGCACCGGGGCCGCCGGCCGGGGAGTAAGGGAGGAGCCCGGCCAGCCGGTCCAGCTCGATCTGGGCCGCGTCGAGACCTGCCTCGTCCAGCGCGGGATCGGCCTCGGCGCCGATCAGCAGGCACAGCACCGCCAGATCGGGCCGCTCCGCGCGCGCGGCGTCGGCGAACTGCCGCCGCCGCGCGGCGCGGCCGCCGTCCGGCTCGCGCTCGGGCTCCGGCTCGGGTCCGGGCTCGGGTTCGTGGGGCATGGCAGCGGGCTCCCCGTTCAGTGCCGGCCGCCGCCCGGCAGGGCACGCCGGTAGTGGTAGCCGTGGTGGTCGGTGAAGCCGAGCCGGTCGTAGAACGCGAGAGCGCCCGTGTTGTCCGCCTCGACCTGCAGATACGCCGCCGAGGCGCCCTCCGTGAGGGCCTGCTCGGCGAGCGCCGCCATCACCCGTGTGGCCAGCCCCCGGCGCCGTGCGGCCGGCGCCACCTCGACCGCCGCGAAGCCCGCCCAGCGCCCGTCGACGACCAGCCGCCCGATCGCCGCCGTCGTGCCGTCCGCGTCGTGCACCGTCGCGAACCACACCGAGGGCCCGCCGGTCAGCACCTGCAGGGCGTTTTCGGACGCCTGGCCGCCGGGGCCGCCCTCACCGGTCCGGTTGTACAGCGCCAGCCAGTCCGCGTCCGGTTCCCGGGACAGGGCGACGCGGGTGGCGGCACCCCCGGCGGAGCCAGGGGCAGTGTCCGTGGTGTCCGTGTCGATGTCGGCGAGCGGTGCCAGCGCCGCGATCCGGACCCGGGTGTGCCGCTCGTCGGCCCAACCGCGCTCCGCCAGCGCCGCGGCCAGCTCCGCGTCGGTCCCGGCCCGCCCGGTGGCGACCACGATCACCGCCGGCAGCCCGCGCGCGTCATACCACTGGCCGATCCGCTCCAGCGCCGTGTCCAAGGGAACGCCCGGGTCGCCGAGCGGCAATACGGAATTGGCGCGGCGGGTGAAGCCCCCGGAGGCCCGCAGCGTCCATTCCCCGAGCTGCTCCACCTCCAGCGCGGGCCAGCCGCGGGCAGCGATCCGCTGGAGCTCCAGGGCGGTGGCCGACGGCCCCCTGCGGCGGGCCGGCGCCCCCGAGGAGGGGTGCGGCGCCCCTTGCGGCGTGGCGGCCGGGCGACGGTCGGGCACCACCTTGGCCGCCACCAGCGAGGACTCCTCGACCCTGACGCACTCACCATTGCGTCGTGTGATGCTCAGCACACCTTCATCCCAGGATGTGAGAACCCCGACCGCGTCCGTGAACGTCGGCTCCCCTGCTCCGCCCCCGGTCAAGCGCCGGACGGATACCCTTTTGCCCACGTCAGCACGGGTGATACGGACTTCCGCGTGGCCGCCGGCCAGGAATTCCATCGCTCAAACCGCCCCTCTTGTTCGTCTCGCGCCCGGGAACGGAGATACTAGATGGCGGGCATCGACGACGCCGCGCTCCCGCGCGCCCAGCGGCGGTACTGCCAATCGGTCCGCCGGCCCTACCGAGGAGGAACGACAGCGTGACCTACGTCATCGCGCAGCCTTGTGTCGACGTCAAGGACAAGGCGTGCATCGAGGAGTGCCCGGTCGACTGCATCTACGAGGGCTCCCGGTCCTTGTACATCCACCCGGACGAATGCGTCGACTGCGGCGCCTGTGAGCCGGTCTGCCCGGTCGAGGCGATCTTCTACGAGGACGACACCCCGGAGGAGTGGAAGGACTACTACAAGGCGAATGTGGAGTTCTTCGACGAGCTCGGCTCGCCCGGTGGCGCCAGCAAGCTCGGCCTGATCGAGCGCGACCACTCCTTCATTGCGGCGCTTCCGCCGCAGAACCAGTAACGACGCGAGGCCCAAGGGGGAGCAGCCCGCCCGCTCCCTCTCGCCTCCGATGTCGTCGGGGGCGCCTCCCGGTGTGAGCCGGGAGAGGTCGCACGGCGCCGCCCGGTCCCGTACGGCCAGCCCGCCGTACGGGACCGGCGCGTTGTGCGCCGGGTTCCGGCACCACTGAGAAAGAGAGCACCGTGGGCGCAGCATCGTCCTCCCAGCCCGTCTCCCCCCGCGCGTCGCTCCGCGACCGTCTTCCGGACTTCCCCTGGGACCGGCTGGAACCGTACAAGGCCACCGCCGCCGCACACACCGACGGCATCGTCGACCTGTCCGTCGGCACCCCGGTCGACCCGGTCCCCGCGCTGGTCCAGCAGGCACTGACCGCGGCGGCCGACAGCCCCGGCTATCCGACGGTGTGGGGGACGGCCGCGCTGCGTGACGCGCTCACCGGCTGGGCGGCCGACCGCCTCGGAGCCCGCGGCCTGGAGCACACCAACGTGCTGCCCGTCGTCGGCTCCAAGGAGCTGGTCGCCTGGCTGCCGACCCAGCTGGGCCTGGGCGCCGGGGACAAGGTCGCCTACCCGCGCCTGGCCTACCCGACGTACGAGGTCGGCGCCCGTCTGGCCGGCGCCGAGCCGGTCGTCTACGACGAGCCCTGGGAGCTGGACCCCAGCGGTGTGAAGCTGCTCTGGCTGAACTCGCCGTCCAACCCGACCGGCCGGGTGCTCGGCGCCGACGAACTGCGCCGCGCCGTCGCCTGGGCGCGCGAGCACGAGGTGCTGGTCGTCAGCGACGAGTGCTACCTGGAGCTGGGCTGGGAGGCCGACCCGGTCTCCGTGCTGCACCCGGACATCTGCGGCGGCTCCCACGACGGCCTCGTCGCCGTCCACTCCCTCTCCAAGCGCTCCAACCTCGCCGGCTACCGCTCCGCCTTCCTCATCGGCGACGCCGCGGTCCTCGGCGACCTGCTGCAGATCCGTAAGCACGGCGGCATGATGATCGCGGCGCCCGTGCAGGCCGCCACCGTCGCGGCGCTGGGCGACACCGCCCACGTCGCCGAGCAGCGCGAGCGCTACGCCCGCCGCCGCGCCGCACTGCGCGGCGCCTTCGAGGCCGCGGGCTTCCGCATCGAGCACAGCGAGGCCTCGCTCTACCTCTGGGCGACCCGCGACGAGCCCTGCTGGGACACCGTCGGCGACCTCGCCAAGCGCGGCATCCTCGTCGCCCCCGGCGACTTCTACGGCACGGCGGGGGAGCGGTTCGTACGGATCGCCTTCACCGCCACCGACGAGCGGGTGGCCGCCGCGGTGCGCCGGCTGGCGCAGTGAGCCGCAGCTGACCACGCGCAGGGGCCCGGGGAGAGCGAACTCCCCGGGCCCCTGCGCGTCTGTGGGCGGACGGCCGGTCAGCGGCCGCCGAGCGGAAGGCCGCCGAGCAGGCCCTGAGCCGGCGCGAGCAGGCCCTTGGACGACCCGACCAGGCCCTTGGCCACCTCAAGCGGCAGCGTGTTGGTCGAAACGCCGTGCTTGGCGATCGGGCGGACCATGCCCTCCGCCTTGTCGGCGGCGCCCTCGGTGAGCGGCATGGCCTTCTTCACGACCGGGCCGGCGGTCTCCACGAGCGCCGGGGCGAGCTTCGTCGCCGTCTTGCTGCCGGCCTCGTTCACCAGGCCGACGCCGTGGCGCGCGGTGTGGTCCAGGGTCCGGCTGGTGTTCTGGGAGTCCAGGGGCGCCGTCAGCCCGCCGAGTGTCTTGGCGGGCAGATCCGCGGCGCTCGCGGAGCCGGCCGCAACGACCACGGGAGCGGCACCCGCTGCAACGAGCAGGGCGGCTCGGGCGATCCGACGCGTAACGGGGAGGGACATGGTGCTCCTTTTACGGAGAAGGACTCGTACTTCTGACAGATGTGCCATATCCGCCTGGCGGACGCACTGACTACCGCGTCAGAACCCCGAAGGTTGCGGTGAACTCCGGTAAAGAGTTGGTAACGCGTCACATAATCGGGCCTGGATAAAGAAGGGCAATATGCGCATGACCCGATGGGCTGCGGAAACGTCACAGCCCTTTGCGTGCACGGGAATTGACGGAGTGCGCGCACCCGGTCGGCCAACTCCCTTGCCCCTCAAGTGAATTGGCGCCTGTGCCCCTTTCGGGGGACCCGGCAAACTATTGCTCGGTGATGATACGAACGTCGCGCGCGGCCGCCTCGGAAGCGGCCGGCTTCCGCTGCCAGCCCTTCCCGGAATCGGCCGCGGCCCACGTCCGGCCGGCGTAAGAGATCTGTTCGATGTGCAGCTCGGCGGAGTGCGCCATCGCCCACGTCGCCAGCTCCCAGCCGCGCCGCGGGGTATCGCCCACGGCCATCGCACCGGCCGCCCGCACCGGTATCGTCACCCCGCGCCCGTCGCCCGCGGTGCGGCCGCCGGCGCCCGTCCGCGGCAGCACCTGGGGCCCGAACTCCCGCAGCAGCTTCTCCCGCACCTTCGCGGCGCCGCCCGCCCGGCTGTCCACCGGGCGGCTCTCGGTGCAGGTCATCGCACCCTGGTCGCGGCCGGTGAGCGCCCCGGTCAACTGCGCGGCGTTCGCCTCGTGTTTGGCGTAGGCCTGCGGATAGCCGCTGTGCTGCACCTTCTGTGCGGCGACGGTCAGCGGCAGCCGGGAGTAGCCGGGCACGTTCGCCAGATGCCGGTAGAACTCCCCGGCCGAGTAGACCGGATCCATGATCTTCTGCACGGTGCCCCAGTCCTGCGACGGCCGCTGCTGGAAGAGCCCGACCGAATCCCGGTCACCGAAGTCGATGTTGCGCAGCCCCGACTCCTGCATCGCGGTCGCCAGCGCGATGGTCACCGCCCGCTCCGGCAGCCCGCGCGAGGACGCCACGGCCGCGATCGTCGCGGCGTTCGCGGCCTGCTCGGGGGACAGCTCGTAGGCCTCGGCGTCGCCCGAGCCGCGCACCGTGCAGCGCGGCGCTCCCGGGCCACCGGTGACGTACTGCACCAGGAGGTAGACGGCCAGTCCGATCAGTACGGAGACGGCAGCGCCGATACGCCACAGGCGGGTGCGGCGGACGGGGACCGTGGGCTGGGCTGACACGGGCCCACCGTACTGGAGTGCTGCCGATAGGGTCGGATCCATGGAGCGCCGCACAGACCACCCCGCCCTCGACCTCTCGCTCGACGCCGCCGCGCTCACCGCGCAGCTCGTCGACTTCCCTTCCGAGAGCGGCAACGAGAAGGACCTCGCCGACGCCGTCGAGCACGCCCTGCGCGGGCTCGGGCACCTCACCGTCGACCGCCACGGCAACAACGTCGTGGCCCGCACCCACCTGGGCCGCGACGAGCGGGTGGTGCTCGCCGGGCACCTCGACACCGTGCCGATCGCCGGCAACGTCCCCTCCCGGCTGGACGAGGACGGCGTCCTGTGGGGCTGTGGTACCTGCGATATGAAGTCCGGCGTCGCCGTCCAGCTGCGGATGGCCGCCACGGTCCCGGCGCCCAACCGCGACCTGACCTTCGTCTTCTACGACCAGGAAGAGGTCGCGGCGCACCTCAACGGGCTCGGACATGTCGCCGACGCGCATCCCGACTGGCTCGCCGGTGACTTCGCCGTCCTCCTGGAGCCCTCCGACGGTCAGGTGGAGGGCGGCTGCCAGGGCACCTTGCGGGTGCTGCTGCGCACCACCGGCGAGCGCGCGCACTCCGCCCGCAGCTGGATGGGCGCCAACGCGATCCACGCCGCCGCCCCGATCCTGGCGAAGCTCGCCGCCTACGCACCGCGCCGCCCGGTCATCGACGGCCTCGAATACCGCGAAGGCCTCAACGCCGTACGCATCGAGGGCGGCGTCGCCAACAACGTCATCCCGGACGCCTGCACGGTCACCGTGAACTTCCGCTACGCACCGGACCGCACCCCCGACGAGGCGCTGGCCCATGTACGCGAGGTCTTCGCCGACTGCCCGGTGGACGAGTTCGTCGTCGACGACCACTCCCCGGGCGCGCTGCCCGGACTGTCCCACCCGGCGGCCAAGGCCTTCATGGAGTCCGTCGGCGGCAGTGCGATGCCCAAGTTCGGCTGGACCGATGTCTCGCGCTTCAGCGCTCTGGGCGTCCCGGCCGTCAACTACGGCCCCGGCTACTCGCTGCTGGCGCACAAGAAGGACGAACGGGTGGAGGTCGACCGCATCCTCCACTGCGAGGAGCGGCTGCGCGCCTGGCTGACCGCCTGATCGCCCGACCGCCCGACCGCCCTGCGCCGGCCCGGTGTCGGCCCTGCGCCGGCCCGGCGTCGGCCCGACTGCACGCCTCCGCACCGAATTCCCCTGCGCTTCACGTCCGCGGATCTACGCTGAAACGGCAAACGATCTGCCAGCGGAGGGAGCACGACATGGCCAGTCCCGAGGGAGCACCGGTCCCCGAGGAGCAGCGGCTGGGTCCCGTACTGCGCCGCCAGGACCAGGTGCGGACCGGCACCACGGACCAGCGTCTGCTGGATTCCGAAGGCCCCTCCGAGTGGGTGCACACCGATCCCTGGCGCGTGATGCGCATCCAGTCGGAGTTCGTCGAGGGCTTCGGTGCGCTGGCCGAGCTGGGCCCGGCCGTCAGCGTCTTCGGCTCGGCCCGTACGCCGCGTGACTCCAAGGAGTACGACGCCGGAGTGCGGATCGGCCGGGCCCTGGTCGACGCCGGTTTCGCAGTGATCACCGGCGGTGGCCCCGGTGCCATGGAGGCCGCCAACAAGGGCGCCAACGAGGCCGGTGGCACCTCCGTCGGGCTGGGCATCGAGCTGCCCTTCGAGCAGGGCATGAACGAGTATGTGAACCTCGGCGTCGACTTCCGCTACTTCTTCGTCCGCAAGACGTGTTTTGTGAAGTACGCCCGCGGGTTCGTGGTGCTCCCCGGCGGGCTCGGCACCCTCGACGAACTCTTCGAGGCGCTCACCCTCGTCCAGACCCGTAAGGTCACCCGCTTCCCGATCGTGCTGTTCGGCACGTCCTACTGGAGCGGACTGGTCGACTGGCTGCGCGACACCCTCATCGCCGAGGGCAAGGCGTCGATGCACGATCTGGAGCTCTTCCACCTCAGCGACGACGTGGACGAGGCGATCGCGCTGGTGACCAAGGAGGTCGGGATCTAGGACGGATCCAGGTCGATCCAGGTCGGTCCAGACGGTCCAGACGGTCCAGGACGTGGCCGGAAGGTCCCGCCCGGCCCGGATTCCTCAGGCCAGTCCCCGGCGGGCGACCGCCGGGGGCCGGTGGCCGGCGATCGAGGCCACCATGTCCAGCACCTGCCGGGTCTCGGCGACCTCGTGGACCCGGTAGACCCGGGCGCCCAGCCAGGCCGAGACGGCGGTGGTCGCGAGGGTGCCGAGCACCCGTTCCTTGACCGGCTTGTCGAGCGTCTCGCCGACGAAGTCCTTGTTGGACAGCGAGACCAGCACCGGCAAGGGGGTGTCCCCTGCCCCGGCGAAGCCGAGATCCCGGGGAACGGCCTTTGCCATCTCGTCCAGGCGGCGGGTCGCCTCCAGGCTGTGCCGGGTGTTCTTCCCGAAGTCGTGCCCCGGATCGATCATGATCGCGTCGCGCCGGACGCCCAGCTGAAGGGCCCGCTCCGCCAGACCGAGCGTCACCCGCAGGATGTCTTCCATCACGTCGTCGTAGGTCACCCGGTGCGGGCGGGTACGCGGCTCGGCGCCGCCCGCGTGCGTGCACACCAGGCCCACGCCGTAGCGCGCCGCGACCTCCGCGAGCCGCGGATCGACCCCGCCCCAGGCGTCGTTGAGCAGATCCGCGCCCGCCTCGCAGACCGCCTCGCCGACCTCGTGGCGCCAGGTGTCGACGCTGATCACCACATCGGGGAAGCGCTTGCGGACCTCGGCCACGAACCCGACCGTGCGGCGGGCCTCCTCCTCGGCGCTGACCTCTTCGCCGGGGCCGGCCTTGACGCCGCCGATGTCGATGATCGCGGCACCGTCGGCCACCGCCTGTTCCACGCGGGCCAGCGCGGGTTCGTCACGGAACGTGGCGCCCTGGTCGTAGAACGAGTCCGGCGTCCTGTTGACGATCGCCATGATCACCGGCTCGTGCGCCCCGAACTCGCGATTCCCCAGCCGCAGCATTCCGCACTCCCTCTCCGTGGTCCGGGAGCGACCCTAACTGTCACACCCGCATGGCACGATCAGTGCAGGCACATAGTCCGGGGAGTTGGTCGTGTTCTGGTTCTTGCTGATCGCGATGGTCGTGGTGGTGGCAGCCGTCACCCTCGTGGTCGTCGGCGGCGGTGACGGCGGTGGGCTGCGGGATTCCGAGCCGGACCGGCTGTACGACCCGCTGCCGGAGGACCGCCCGGTGGCCCGCGCCGATGTGGAAGCGGTCCGCATTCCGGTGACCGTCCGTGGATACCGGATGAACGAGGTCGACGACGTCCTGGACCGCCTGGGCGCCGAGCTGGCCGAGCGCGACGCCCGGATCGCCGAGCTGGAGGCGGCGCTGGCCGGTGTGCACGCTTCCGCCATGGGCGGCCCGGGGCTGATACAGGACGGCCCGCCCGTGCTCGGGCCGGTGGCGGAGAAGCGGCTCGCCCCGGAGAGGGACCGGCAGCCCGACGGCCCCGGGGCGACAACACCCGAAGGTGGGGAGCAGGCATGAGCGGCGTGGTGACCGAACCGGACGGCATCCCGCGCTGCCCGTGGGGGATGGAGTCGGCGCAGATGGCCGACTACCGCGCCTATCACGACACCGAATGGGGCCGGCCGGTGCACGGCGACGACGCCCTCTTCGAGCGGATGAGCCTGGAGGCGTTCCAGTCCGGGCTCTCCTGGATCACGATCCTGCGCCGCCGCCCCGGCTTCCGCGCCGCGTTCGCCGGCTTCCGGATCGCCGAGGTGGCGCGGTTCGCGGACGCGGACGCCGAGCGGCTGCTCGCCGACCCGGGCATCATCCGCAACCGCGCCAAGATCGGCGCGACGATCAACAACGCCAAGATCGCCGCCGAGCTGGCTGCGGGCGAACTCGACGAGCTGATCTGGTCCTACGCCCCCGACCGGGCCGGCCGGCCGGTGCCGCGGAGCGTGAGCGATCTGCAGCCGGTGACCCCGGAGTCGACGGCGCTCGCCAAGGACCTCAAGAAGCGTGGCTTCCGCTTCGTCGGCCCGACCACCGCCTACGCGATGATGCAGGCGTGCGGCCTGGTCAACGACCATCTGGCGGACTGCCATGTCCGCCAGGCCGTGGAAGCGGCGGCCGGCTGACCCGGACCGGGGACGGCACAGGCCGCCGGTCGGCAGGCCGGGTACCGGCGGGTCCGGGGTGGCCAGGCCGGGTCGGCGAGGCCGGGTCAGCGCCCCAGGAAGACCGGCTTCTCCTTCTTCACGAACGCCTCGACCGCGATCGTGTGGTCCTGTGACGCCCCGGCCCGGCCCTGCAGCTCGTCCTCCTTGCCGAGGGTCTCGGCGAGCGAGTGCCCCGCCCCGTAGGCCAGCGACTCCTTGATCGCGGCATAGGCGGCGGTCGGGCCCTGGGCCAGCCGTCGGGCGACGGCCGCGGCCTCCACGGCCAGGTCGTCGGCCGGTACCACCTTGTTGGCGATGCCCAGGTCGTACGCCTCCTGGGCGCTGATGTTGCGCGGGAAGAGCAGCAGATCGGCGGCCCGGCCATGGCCGATCAGCCGCGGCAGTGTCCAGGACACCCCGGAGTCGGCGGTCAGCGCGACGCCCGCGAAGGAGGTGTTGAAGGACGCGGAGTCGGCGACCACGCGGTAGTCGGCGGCCATGGCGAAGCCCGCACCGGCGCCCGCGGCGACCCCGTTGACGCCCGCGACCACGGGCTTGGGCATCTCCGTCAGCGCCGTCACGATGGGGTTGTAGTGCTCACGCACGGTGTTCATGGTGGCGCCGGAGCCGGTGGCCCGGTCCTCGGCCAGCAGCCCGATGTGCTCCTTGAGGTCCTGCCCGACGCAGAAGGCGCGCCCGGTCGCGGTCAGCAGAACGGCGCGTACGGCCGGATCGGCGGCGGCCTCCTGCAGGGTGTCCCGCAGCAGGACCTTCGCCTCGATGTTCAGCGCGTTCATCGCGTCGGGGCGGTTGAGAGTGATCGTCGCAAGTCCGTCGGTCACGTCATAGAGCACGGTGTCGGCCATAGTGGGAGTCCCCTCCGTCGCGGCTCGGACTGCTCTTCAGCGGCAGTCAGCGCTCAGGATGCCGGAGATCATCGGGCCTCGGCATGTGACGTACATCAAAGATTACGGGCGCGTCGGAGGTCGGCGGGTGGAGAAGTATTGCAGCCACCTCCCCGAATTGAGGGGGTTTGCGAGAGCGGGTTGCCGAAGGGATGCGGCCCGATGTTGGTCATCGGGTCGTTCGATGCGGGATAATGGCCTGGAAGCAATCTGTTCGATGCCGGTGACACGTGCCCATTCGGGCCGTCGGCTGAGATGTGCTTGATTGAGCTGGTTTCAGGAAGGGGAACGAGCATGGCGGCCATGAAGCCGCGGACGGGCGACGGCCCGCTCGAGGTGACCAAGGAGGGGCGGGGCATCGTCATGCGCGTTCCGCTCGAAGGCGGCGGGCGGCTCGTCGTCGAGCTGACCCCCGACGAAGCCAAGGCCCTGGGTGAGGCCCTGGACAAGGTCACCGTCTGACAAGGGCGGCGCAACCGGCGGTTTCCCGGGGCTGACCCCGGTATCCCCAGCCGAATTACCCCGGCCCCGGCACGAGACGCGCTGTAAGGCGCGCCGTGTGCCGGGGCCGTTTGCATGTCCCGGGGTCGGGGTCGGGGCCGGGGCTGCGGCCGGGGCGGGGGCTGCGGCCTGCGGCGGCCGGGGGCCGGGGCAGGTCAACTGCGCTTGACCGCGCAGAGCAGGCCGTCGCCGACCGGCAGCAGGGCCGGCACCAGTGTGGTGCTCTCCCGGACGGCCCGCAGCAGCTCCCGCAGCCGCAGCACCTCGGCGGGCTGCAGCGACGAATCGACCGTACGGCCGTCCGCGAAGACGCCCTCGAAGCAGACCAGGCCCCCGGGGCGCAGCAGACGCAACGATTCAGCGAGGTATTCCAGGCACTCCATGAGGTCGCCGTCGCAGAACACGAGGTCGTAGCCGCCGTCCGCGAGACGGGGCAGTACGTCCAGGGCGCGGCCCGGAATGAAGCGGGCGCGGTTCCCGGCGAAGCCGGCCGCACGGAACGCCTGCTTGGCGAAGGTCTGCCGCTCCGGTTCGAGATCCACGGTGGTCAGCACCCCGTCGGGCCGCATGCCGTGCAGGAGGTAGATGCCCGACACGCCCGTGCCGGTGCCGATCTCGGCGACCGCCTTGGCGTCGGCGGCGGCCGCGAGCAGGCGGAGGGCCGCGCCGGTGCCGCTCGTCACCGTACGGATGCCGGCTTCGCGCGCGCAGTCGCGGGACCACCGCAGGGCGGTCTCGGCGCTGTCGTCGATGGTCCCGGCGCCGTACGCCTCGGCGAAAGCCAAGCTCGTCTGCCGGTTGCCGGTAATGGCCCTCTCCTGTCCCCGTAGTTGACGCAACCGTGACTGTATCCGCTGCGTCCGGGAACCCGCAGATGGGACCGGACGTTAAAGAGGGGCAGGGGATGACGGGGGGATGCACCGGTGAAGACCGCGCGGGACACGATGCATGAACAGAAGCAGGACCAAATGCAGGTCAAAACTGCTTATCCGGAGCTAACGGGCGAGGTGGATATGGTAGGGGCTCTACTGGACACCACCAGAGCCACCAGGGGAGGTGCGGCTGCGGCGGGTGACCGAGGGGTGCTGAGGCGCTTGAAAAGGTCGTTCGTCGAGCCGAAATCCGTGACAGACACTGCTGACCGTTCCCGCCCCCACGGCCCGAAGGCCAAGGGAGGGGCCCCCGTCGCCGACTCCGCAACCACCGCGACCTTTGCCGCAGACGCGGATGCGCAGGCGTGGACTCCGCCCAGCTGGGAGGAGATCGTCAGCACCCACAGTGCGCGGGTCTACCGCCTCGCCTACCGCCTCACCGGCAATCAACACGACGCCGAGGACCTCACCCAAGAGGTGTTCGTCCGCGTCTTCCGCTCGCTGTCGACGTACACCCCCGGCACCTTCGAGGGCTGGCTGCACCGGATCACCACCAACCTCTTCCTGGACATGGTCCGCCGCCGTCAGCGCATCCGCTTCGACGCACTCGGTGACGATGCCGCCGAGCGGCTGCCCAGCCGCGAGCCCTCACCGCAGCAGGTCTTCAACGACACCCACTTCGACGCCGATGTGCAGCAGGCGCTGGACACCCTTGCGCCCGAATTCCGTGCCGCCGTCGTCCTGTGCGACATCGAGGGCCTGTCGTACGAGGAGATCGCCGCCACGCTCGGCGTCAAGCTCGGTACGGTCCGTAGCCGGATCCACCGTGGCCGCTCCCACCTGCGCAAGGCCCTCAAGCACCGCGCCCCGGCCACCCGTGCCGAAGAGCGTGAGCAGCGGCGGTCGTTGGCCGTGGTGCCCACGGGGGAGGTCGGAATCGCGTGAGCGGCAGTGGCGGTCCGTCCCCCGCCGAGCAGCATCTCGGCGACCGCCTCGCGGCCCTGGTCGACGGCGAGTTGGGGCATGACGCACGCGAGCGGGTGCTCGCGCATCTTGCGACATGCGGACGGTGCAAGGCAGAAGCCGACGCCCAGCGTCGGCTGAAAAGCGTATTCGCCGAGACGGCACCCCCCGGTCCTTCCGAGGGGCTGCTGGCACGACTGCAGCAACTGCCCGGTGGCGACCAGGGCGGTCCCGGCAGTCGGCTCGGCAACGGCAGCTTCGGACGCGGCGACTTCGGGCGCGGCGAATTCGGACGACGTGGCGAGTTCGCCCGCGGCGGCGGCGCGTTCCGCTACGTCCCCTCCGACAGTCACTCCGGCCATCCCATGGCAGCGATTCCCCTGCAGCCCCGTGGGCGCGGCTTCCGGGTACAGGAGAGCTACCGGCCCGCGCAGCGGCGTCGGTTCGCCTTTGCGGCGGCCGGTGCGGTCTCCCTCGCGGCCTTCGCGCTGGGCGGCGCCCTCCCGCTGGAGGCGGCCGTCGATCTGCCCGGCGGACGCGTCGACGGCGGCGGCACAGCCGTCACCCCGCTCAGCGTCAGCCCGGCGGCCGACGCCGGTTCGCTCCTTCGCGGTGAGGGGTTTCCCGCCAAGAATTCCCGGTCCGGCGCCTGGCAGCCGTCCGGCGGTCCGACCCTGGCCCCGGCCCCCAGCGCCATGACCCTGTACGGCCCCACCACGGCACCCCCCTCCCCGCACTCCCCGGCGCCCGCCCAGGCCGGACACTTCGGGCTGTCGCCCCTGATAGCCGCGACGGGTCCGGCATCGGCGTCCTACCTCGCGCCCCTGGTGGCCGCCACCGGCACCGCGCCCGTACGGAAGAACCCGCCCGCGCTCCCGCCCCTGGAGCCCATGCGCCCGCCGACCGGTTCCGCGGTCGCAGCGGCTCCCTCCCTCTCTGGCTCAACCCCCGCCCAGCGCTGACCGTCTCCTGCGCATCCCCGCGTGGAACTGGTTGAATCCCTGTGGGCGGCGCACCCCTGACCGGGCGCGTACCGCGAGGTGGTGGTGGCCCGCGCAGGGCCGCGGGCGAATTCTGGGGAGAGCATGGACGACGGTACGGCCGCCGAGCCGAAGCTGAAGTGGTGGAGCCGCCCGGGAGGCACCCCGCGCACCGAACCGTCCGCCGAGGCCGGTCCGCAGGCCGTGCCGCCCGCCGACGGCACGGCGGCCGGTTCGGTGGCCGGCACAGTGGCCGACGCATCCGAGGCATCAGGCACCTCCGAGGTGCAGGGGGCGCAGGACTGGATCGTGCGTCCGCCGGAGCCGCGCAAGGGCTCGGGGGCGGGCATATCGCCGGAGCTGTCCGGGAGCGCCGGGACGTCCGAAGTGGACTCCTCGGCCGATGGGCGGGCGGTGGCACACGGAACGACAGCCGCCGACCGGACGCACCAGGAGGAGGCCGGGGCCGCGGGCGCCGGGACGAGCGGTGCGCGACCGGCTCCGTCGACCATGACGCTCGGCCGGGTGACCGGTACCGCGCGGGACGAGGCGCTGACCGGTGCAGGCGAGGCCCCGGACGAAGCGGCCACGACCACGGCGGCGGCCCCCGCTCCCGCGTCCGGGACTCCTGCATCCGGGACTCCTGCATCCGGGACTCCCGCGTCCGGGACTCCTGCATCCGGGACTCCCGCGTCCGGGGCCCCTGCATCCGGGGCTCCCGTGTCCGGGGCCCCGAGCGCCACACCGCCGCGGCAGCAGCCGTTGCACGCCGAGGACCCGTACGGCACCCCTCCGTACGGCGGTCCCGGGCCGTGGGCGCCGGCACCGCCCGTACAGCGGCCGGTGGCCACCCCCGCGCACGGCACGGTCCTCCCGCCGGCCGCCGGGCCGCTGCCCCCGTACGGTGCCCCGGCCGCCCCGCAGACCGCGATGCCGGGAACGGGCTACCCGAGCCCGCCGCCGCCCGCCGCCCCGGTCGGTGCGCCGCCCGCTGCCCCGACCGGTGCGCCGGGGGCGAGAGGGGAGGACCCGCCGCCGCTCGCGCACCCCGGGGAGCAGCCGCACCTGGCCCGGACGGCCGATGCCGCGCACCCTGGGCCGGCCCCCGAGCCGTGCGCCTCCCGCCCGGGACTTCAAAAGTCCGGCCCCCCGCAGCCCGACGCACCGCAGACCCCTGCCCCGCAGGGGTCTGCCCCCCAGGCCCCCGGCCCGCAGTCCAGTTCCGCACACGTCCCCGGCCCGCAGTCCAGTTCCCCGCACGCCCCCGGCCCGCAGACCCCTGCCCCGCAGGCCCCCGGTCCGCAGACCACCCCCTTGGGCTCCGTGCCGGGACCGGCCGCCGCACCCGACGGCTCGGCGCAGGACGGCACGGACGGCGCGTTCGTCCCGCACCCCGGCGACGGTGGCCCCCGCCCCGCAGCCGCGCCCGCGCCTGCGCCCTACGCGGCCACGCCCCGGCCCTTCTCCGGCCTGCCCGCCGACCACGGACCGGCCTCCGCCCAGGGGCAGCACCCGGCCCCCCACGGCGCCTGGCAGCAGTACGACCCCTGGAGCGCGCCGCTGCAGGGCGGGCCCCTCGCCCCGTCGCCGTACGACCGGCGCCGTCGGCGCAGGCCGCTGGTCGCCGGCGCAGTGGCGCTGGCGCTGCTGGCGGGCGCCATCGGCGGCGGCATCGGCGCGTATGTCGAGCGCTACGGCGGGATCAACGACATCAGGCTGCCGCAGTCCGCCGGTGACGAGGCGGGCCGCAGGCCCGACAGCGTCGCCGGGATCGCGCAGACCGCGCTGCCCGGAGTGGTGACGATCCATGTGCGGGGCAGCGCCGAGCAGGGGACCGGCACCGGCTTCGTCCTCGACCGCCAGGGGCACATCCTCACCAACAACCATGTGGTCCAGCCGGCCGGCAGCGGTGGCGAGATCTCGGTGACCTTCAGCGGCGGCCAGACGGCCAAGGCCAAGGTCGTCGGCCAGGACGGCGGCTATGACCTCGCCGTCGTCCAGGTGGAGGGCGTCACGGGACTGCGCCCGCTCACCCTTGGCAACTCCGACTCGGTGCAGGTCGGCGACCCGGTGGTGGCGATCGGCGCACCCTTCGACCTCGCCAACACCGTCACCTCGGGGATCATCAGCGCCAAGCAGCGCCCGATCACCGCGGGCGGCGAGAAGGGCGACGGCAGCGATGTCTCGTATGTGGACGCGTTGCAGACCGATGCCCCCATCAACCCCGGCAACTCCGGCGGCCCGTTGGTGGACGCCAAGGCGCGGGTGATCGGCATCAACAGCGCCATCCGGGCGGCCGACAGCGGCAGTGGCCTGGGCGGCGGCGCCCAGGGCGGCAGCATAGGGCTGGGCTTCGCCATACCGATCAACCAGGCCAAGCGGGTGGCCGAGGAGCTGATCAACACCGGCCGGGCCACACACCCGGTGATCGGCGTGACCTTGGAGATGGAGTACGCCGGCGACGGGGCGCGGGTCGGCGAGCACAGCAAGAGCGGCAAGCAGCCGGTCACCCCGGGCGGCCCCGGTGCCAAGGCCGGGATCAAGCCCGGTGACGTGATCACCACCGTGGACGGCTCCCCGGTGCACAGCGGCGAGGAACTGATCGTCAAGATCCGCAGCCACCGGCCCGGCGACACGCTGGCGCTCACCCTCCGGAGGGGCGGCAAGGACCGCTCCGTACGGCTCAGCCTGGGTTCCTCCAGCACGGGTTGATCGTTTGCATGGTGTTGGTACGGGCGACTCCCGCCCGACGTACGGGGCCAGGTACCTTGATAGGCGGCCTGTCCCATAGGCCGACGAAGGCCGCGGATTACCCAAGGAGCTGCTAGGTGTTCTTCGACATAGGACCCCTCGAGCTGGTGGCGCTCGTGATCCTTGCGGTGCTCATCTTCGGTCCGGACAAGCTGCCCAAGGTCATCCAGGACGTCATGGGCTTCATCCGCAAGGTGCGGGCCTTCTCCGACAGCGCCAAGGAAGACATCCGCAGCGAGCTCGGGCCGGACTTCAAGGACTTCGAGTTCGAGGACCTCCAGCCCAAGAATTTCGTGCGCAAGCACGTCCTGGACAAGGACGAGTACGGCCTCAAGGACCTTCAGGAGATCCGTAACGGCTTCGATCTGAAGAAGGAGATGGCCGAGGTCACCGACGCCGTCCACGGCCACGGCCACGACGGCGCCTCCTCCGCCACGCCCTCGAACGGGGCAGGTCCCAGCCTGTCCAAGGAGTCCCCGGCCGCCTCCGCCGGCCGCCCCGACCTGGTGAAGAAGACCGGAAGCCCTCAGCCGGACGAGCGTCCGCCGTTCGACGCCGACGCCACCTGACACACACCGGTATGACCGGCTGTGTTGACGGCTATGACTATGCTCCGGGTGTCCGGGGTTCGGTCGCCTGAGGGGGGCGGGCCGCCCACGACGCAGGGCAACAAGGAGGCTCCGCGCAGATGGAGACGACGAGTCGGACAGCGGCACAAGGGGTGTCCGCGGAGGCCGGCCGGAAGGTCGACGGCTATCTGCTGGCCGCGTTCCCGTGGTACGGCCTCGACGAGGCGTTCACCGGTCCGCGCTGGCTGATGCAGGTCGGCGCGGCCGCGGACGGCACCGTCGAGCACGGCGCCACCGGGCATGGCGAGGAGCCCACCATCAAGGTGGAACCGCCGCAGGACGAGCGGTTCGCGGTCGTGGTGACGGTCGCCAGCCGCCCCGTACGGCGCAGCGCCGACGGCACCGGCGTACTGGAGGCGACCTCGGTCTCGACGGCGGCCTGGCTCGCCGGCTCGGGCCTGCTCGCACAGACCTGGCCCACCCGGATGGACCGGACGCTGCGCCAGGACTGGCTGGACCAGCAGACGATGCTCGCGTGGGAGCTGGCCGACGACCTCGGCGGCGGGAGCTGGAGCGAGCTGATGCTGCCGGTGGACGGCGTCCCCACGTCCTTCGCCTATCGCGAGTCCGAGTACGGCTGGGTCCTGGCCGGTTCGGCGAGCGAGGAGGGGCCCGAGAGCGTGCACATCGGTGCCTACGGGCGGGGGATGAGTGCGTACGGGCTGGGCTTCTCGGTGATCAAGGACCTCGCCGCGTACGAGGGCTGACGCGTATGCGGTCCGACGCGTACGAGCGCCGACCGGCAACGCAAGGGGAGACCTGACCGGTACCGCAAGAGGAGAGCCGACCGGCAATGCAAGTAGAGGCCTGACCGGCAACGCAAGAAGAGAGCCGGACGGCAACACAAAAGGGCGGGCCCGCACGGGCCCGCCCCTTTTGCGTCATCCGGTCTTCGCGGCCGTCGCGCTCTCAGAACTTGTTGCGCGGGGTGATACCCAGCGACATGCCCTGCAGGCCCCGCTGCCGGCCGCCCAGCTTGCCCGCGATCGTGCGGATCGCCGAGCCGGCGGGGGAGTCGGGGTCGGTCAGCACGACCGGCTTGCCCTCGTCGCCGCCCTCGCGCAGCCGGACGTCGATCGGGATGGCACCGAGCACCGGCACCTGCGTACCGGTCGTCTTCGTCAGGCCCTCGGCCACCCGCTCGCCGCCGCCGGTGCCGAAGACATCGACCATCTCGTCGCAGTGCGGGCAGGGCAGCCCGGACATGTTCTCGACCACGCCGACGATCTTCTGGTGGGTCTGCACGGCGATCGAACCGGCCCGCTCGGCGACCTCGGCCGCGGCCTGCTGCGGGGTGGTGACGACCAGGATCTCGGCGTTCGGGACGAGCTGCGCCACCGAGATGGCGATATCGCCGGTGCCGGGCGGCAGGTCCAGCAGCAGAACGTCCAGGTCGCCCCAGTACACATCGGCCAGGAACTGCTGGAGCGCGCGGTGCAGCATCGGGCCGCGCCAGACCACCGGGGCGTTGCCCGGGGTGAACATGCCGATCGAGATGACCTTCACGCCGTGCGCCGACGGCGGCATGATCATGTTCTCGACCTGGGTGGGCTTGCCGTCGGCGCCGAGCATGCGGGGTACGGAGTGGCCGTAGATGTCGGCGTCCACGACACCGACCTTCAGGCCGTCGGCCGCCATCGCCGCGGCGAGGTTGACGGTCACCGACGACTTGCCGACGCCGCCCTTGCCGGAGGCGACGGCGTAGACCCGGGTCAGCGAGCCGGGCTGGGCGAACGGCACCTCGCGCTCGGCGGTGCCCCCGCGCAGCGAGGTCGCCAGCTCCTTGCGCTGCTCGTCGCTCATCACGTCCAGCTCGACGGCGACGGAGGTGACGCCCTCGACCCGCTCGACGGCCTCCCGCACATTGCTGGTGATCGTCTCGCGCATCGGACAGCCGGAGACCGTGAGGTAGACCACGACCGCCACCGCGCCGTCCGCCGCGATGTCCACCGATTTGACCATCCCCAGTTCGGTGATGGGGCGGTGGATCTCGGGGTCGTTCACCGTCGCGAGCGCGTCGCGGATCGCGTCCTCGCTCGGTGCGGTGCCTGGGGGAGTGTCGTTGGCCATGTCCCGATGGTACGGCGCGTGAGGGTGCCTCCGGAAAGCCCGTCAGCGGTCGCGTTCATCACTCTCCGCGCCGGCCGGCTGCCGCAGCTCCAGATCCCTCAGCATGTCCTGGAGCTCGGAGCGGATCCAGTCGCGGGTGGCGACCTCGCCCAGGCCGAGCCGCAGGGCCGCGATCTCCCGGGTCAGATACTCGGTATCGGCAATGGACCGCTCGTTCTGCTTGCGGTCCTGCTCGTGGGTGACCCGGTCGCGGTCGTCCTGGCGGTTCTGCGCCAGCAGGATCAGCGGAGCGGCGTACGACGCCTGGAGGGACAGTGCCAGCGTCAGGAAGATGAACGGGTACTGATCGAACCTCAGGCCGCTGGGCACCGTGGTGTTCCAGAGGACCCACAGGATGATCGTGACGGTCATCCAGACGATGAAGCGGCCGGTCCCCAGGAAGCGGGCGATCTTCTCCGAAAGCCGCCCGAACGCCTCCGGGTCGTACTCCGGCAGGAACGTACGGCGCGGCGCGCGCGGCTGGTCGAGGCGCACCCGCGGCCGGCCCGCGGCGCCCCGGCGCATCGCCGAGGCTCCGTTCGCCCGCGACCGCTCCCTGGCGCCCTCCCGCTCCTCACCGCCCATGCGTACCCTCCCCGAGGGGCCGGTCGCCGTTCAGGCCGGCCGCGGCCGGGCCGTGCAGCCCGTCCTCCCGCCAGTCGTCCGGCAGCAGATGGTCCAGTACGTCGTCGACGGTGACCGCACCCAGCAGCGCCCCGCTCTCGTCCACGACCGGGGCGGCGACCATGTTGTACGCGGCCAGATAGCTGGTCACCTCCGGCAGCGGGGTGTCCGGCGGCAGGGCGGGCAGGTCGGTGTCGGCGATCGAGCTGACGAGGGTGAACGGCGGGTCGCGCAGCAGCCGTTGGAAGTGCACCAGGCCCAGGTACTTGCCGGTGGGCGTCTCGTCCGGCGGCCGGCAGACATAGATCTGGGCGGCCAGCGCGGGCGAGAGGTCCGGGTCGCGCACCCGCGCCAGCGCATCCGCGACCGTCGCGTCCGGGCGCAGCACGATCGGCTCGGTGGTCATCAGTCCGCCCGCGGTCCGCTCCTCGTACGACATCAGCCGCCGCACATCGGCGGCCTCCTCCGGCCGCATCAGCGCCAGCAGCCGTTCCTTCTCCTCCTCCGGCAGCTCGGAGAGCAGATCGGCGGCGTCGTCCGGGTCCATCGCCTCCAGGACGTCGGCGGCCCGCTCGTCCTTCAGCTTGCCGATGATCTCGACCTGGTCGTCCTCCGGCAGCTCCTCCAGGACATCCGCGAGCCGGTCGTCGTCGAGCGCCGCGGCGACCTCGGCGCGCCGCTTTGCGGAGAGATGGTGCAGGACGCCGGCGAGGTCGGCGGGCCGCAGCTGTTCGAAGGTGGCGAGCAGGCTCTCCGCGCCCTGCCCGTGCTCCTCCAGCGAGAAGCCGGTCACCGCCGACCACTCCACGGTCAGCACCTCGCCCGCCCGTCGCCCACCACCGCCCTTCGCGGGAGGCGCTCCGCGCCGCAGAATCTTCTGGCGCAGCCCCCCGCCCTTCCCCTTCCGCACGAAGACCTTGTCGATCTCCCAGTCGCGGCGGGCCGGCAGCTGGGTGAGGCCGATGTCGAGGACGGTGACCTCCTCGTCGGTCTCCACCAGACGCACCCGCCGGTCGAGCAGCTCGCCGAGTACCAGCGTCTCGGACGTCCGCTGCTCGAAGCGCCGCATATTGACCACGCCGGTGATGATGATCTGGCCGGACTCCACCCCCGTCACCCGCGTCATGGGCACGAAAATCCGGCGCCTGCTGATCACCTCGACGACCACCCCGAGCACCCGCGGGGGGCGGTCACCGACCCGGAGCAGCGCGACGAGGTCCCGCAGCCGGCCGACCTGGTCGCCGTTGGGGTCGAAGACGGCGATGCCGGCGAGATGGGAGACGAAGACCCGGGGAGTCACCACTGCCATGCAGAGTGCCGCCCTTTCTCCCGTTCAGCCCCGAAATACGGCATCAATCCGGGTTCAGGCTAACGCGCCCCGGCCTGCGCCGCCCCGGTGGAGGAGGCCGTAGGGTGACCGCCACGCACCCCGCCGAAGACCGTGCGCGACCCAGGTACGCTGCCGTACTGCTGTCGAGGTCACCCGCATCAGGAGGCAGAGCCGACGTGAGCGCAATCCCCCCGGGGGCCGGCCCCCGCCCCCTGGCCGGACCCCGTCGTACGGGTCGGGCCGTGCTCGTGGGGGCGGCCTGTGCGGTACTGGCCGTGGCGGTGACGGGCTGCGGCGGGGAAGACCCGGACGCCGGCACCAACGGCGTGGGGAAGCTGCCGGCCGCGAAGATCGAATCCAAGGCGCGGGCCGCGGCCCAGCGGGCGGACACCGTTCACCTCTCCGGCAATGTCGTCAGCCAGGGCCGCACCTACAAGCTCGATATGCGTCTGGCGAAGGACGGCGCGAAGGGGGAGCTGACCACGAAGGCGGCCGCCTTCCAGCTGCTGCGGGTCGGCAATGCGCTCTATCTGAAGGCGAACGCGGCCTTCTGGGCCGGCGAAAAGGGCGGTGCCTCGGGCAAGCCCAGCCAGGCGGCGGGCAAGCTCGACGGCAAATACGTCAAGGTGCCCGCCAGTGACCCCGTCTACAAGCGCTTCAGCGGCTTCACCGACAAGGACACGTTGCTCGCCGGCCTGCTCGGCCTGCACGGCAAGCTGACGACCGGTGAGCGCAGCGACATCGACGGGGTCCGGACCGTGCGGGTGGCCGCCGGCGCGGGCTCCGGCGGAACCCTGGACGTCTCCCTGGAAGGCACGCCCTACCCGCTGCGGCTCCAGCGCGCCGGCGGCGCGGGGGTGGTCCGGCTGGCCGACTGGGGCCGCAGTGTGGACCTCAAGGCCCCGCCCAAGGACCAGGTCGTGGACTACGGCTCCAAGATCTCCGGAAAGCGCTGAGAAAGGGCCGGGCAAGCGCTGAGAAGGAGAAAAGGCCGGGAAGGGACCGAAAGGAACCGGGAAGAGACCGGGAAGGGACCGGGAAGGGCTGAGAACCGGGGACGGTCCGTGGCCCGTCCGCTCGCCGGGCAAACCCTCCGCTCGCCTTCGGGGCCCGGCTTCTCATCCGACGGGGCTTCTCACCCGACGGGCACGGCCCTCACCACCCGGGCTTCAGCCCTTGCGCCCCCGACGCAGCAGCTTCGGCAGCGACGCAGGCATGGGACGCCGGGTGATCGCGGGGGTCGCGAGCGGCGGCGCGGCGTGTGAGTCCTCCGGCATCTGCCCGGGGCGCTGCACCGTCTCCCCGGTCGGCTCCAGCCGCAGCACCCGGCACTCGCGCGCCCAGCGCTCCGTGAGGGTGCCGGCATCCGGCGCGTTGAGGCGCTTGCCCTTCAGCTCGTCGACGGCGGCCTGCCAGGCCTCGCTCTCCGGCGCCGGCTCGACGACGGCGGCCTGCCAGGCGATCAGCCGGCCGCCCTTGTCCTTGCTGCGTACGGTGACCGTCGCCGTACCGCCGTCGGTGAGCCCCAGGCCCTCCAGCGGCTGCTCGCCGGCGCCGTCCCCGACGAGGATGGCCGCTCCGTCGTGCCACAGATGCCACAGCGCCCGGGCCGGGCCGGCATTCCCCCGCACCCAGATGAGGCCGGACTTCTTGGTGGCCTCTTCGATGAGCGCCCGATCCTGCAGGGCCTGCGACACGGTCTCCGTCATACGGCCCAGCCTAATGGCCCCGCACCGGGCGGTCGGGGGCCGCCCGGGCGCTGGGACGCGGCCGGCCCGGACCCCGCCCGGTCCGCGTCACAGCCACCCGTTGCGCTTGAACCCGCGGTGGATGCCGAAGCAGATGGCGACCGTCACCAGCATCATGGCCGGATAGCCGAACTTCCAGTGCAGCTCGGGCATGTAGTCGAAGTTCATGCCGTAGATCCCGGCGATCATGGTGGGGACGGCGAAGATCGCCGCCCACGCCGTGATCTTGCGCATGTCCTCGTTCTGCGCGACGGCCGCCTGCGCGAGGTTCGCCTGCAGGATGGAGTTGAGCAGATCGTCGAAGGACAGCACCTGCTCGTTGACCCGTGCCAGGTGGTCGGCGACGTCCCGGAAGTACTTCTGGATGTCGGAGTCGACCAGTCGCATCGGACGCTCGCTCAGCAGCTGCATCGGTCGCAGCAGCGGCGACACCGCGCGCTTGAACTCCAGTACCTCACGCTTGAGTTGGTAGATCCGCCCGGCGTCGCCGCCCTTGGGGGAGCCCTTGCCGCCGGGGCCCTTGCCGTTGGTGCCCGAGCTGAAGACGTCGATCTCCACCTCGTCGATATCGTCCTGGACCGCGCCGGCCACCGCCATATAGCCGTCGACGACCTGGTCGGCGATCGCGTGCAGCACCGCGGACGGCCCCTTGGCCAGCAGCTCCGGGTCGTCCTGCAGCCGGTGCCGCAGCGCGCGCAGCGAGCCCTGGCCGCCGTGCCGCACGGTGACGATGAAGTCCCGGCCGGTGAAGCACATCACCTCACCGGTCTCCACCACCTCACTGGTGGCGGTCAGCTCGGTGTGCTCGACGTAGTGCACCGTCTTGAAGACGGTGAACAGGGTCTCGTCGTAGCGCTCCAGCTTCGGCCGCTGGTGGGCGTGCACGGCGTCCTCGACGGCGAGCGGGTGCAGCCCGAACTCCTGGGCGATACCGGCGAATTCGGCCTCGGTGGGCTCGTGCAGCCCGATCCAGGCGAAGCCGCCCCCGGAGCGGACCGAGGCCATCGCCTCGGCCGGGGTGACGTGCTCGCTCACCCGGCGGCCCTCGCGGTACACACCGCAGTCGACGATGGCGCTGTTCGTGCAGGCCGGGGCGGACTTTTCGTAGCGGTACGGGGTGTCGTCGCGCCGCCGGGACGGGCGGACGGCGGCACGCAGGTCACGGATCATCGACATGGCAGGCTCCTTCACGGGCCGGCCGTCAGTGGCGAGCGCGGGGCGCAACGCTGCCCGGAACGTGGACGTACGAGGCGTCATCGGCTGTACGTCCGCAAAGCGGGCGGCGCTCGTGCGGGGGCACTGACGGCAGTTCGCAGAAAACACGGAACAAAGAGTCGAAGGCGCTCTTCCGTCATCTACATCCGGCGCAAAGGTGCTTCCCTGGTTTCGCCGCTGAGCGGCGGGGTACGGAAGCTCTCGGATCAGGAGATTCGCTGCGCGAAGGGGATGACAGGAGAACTATCGGTACTGCACGGTCGACTCGGATCCACCGCAGCCCCACCTCCTCCGGCCGGTCCCCGTTGGGGGACGACGTCATTCCCTGAGCAGACGGCAAGGCTATCAGCCGCCTGAAGTGTTACGGCGCCGCTTTGCCCGTTCCATACGAAGAACGGGGACGCTGCGACGGGTCCCCGGACGGAGCCCGGGGCAAGCCCGTGGAGCGGTGGCGGCCGGGCGAAGGGCCCCGGCCTATGCTCACGGCATGTCTGACGTTCTTGAGCTGGTCGAGGCCCGGTTGCGGACGACCCTGGGCGAGCCGGACGCGCGCGCCGCCGTCACGTTCCTCGGCACCGACCGTATCGAGGTCCTCCGCTTCGTGGACAACGGGGTGGTGCGCTACGCCACGCTCGGGATGTCCGCGCAGCCCATGGCCGATCCCACCGCCGTGCTGGCCGATCCGCTGCGCGGTCCGCGTGCCGAACTCCTGCTGTCCGTACGCGCCGGCCGCGTGGAGAGCGACAAGGTGCTCAGGCCGCTCGCCGTGCTCGCCGCGTCGCCGCAGGTCGAGGGGGTGGTGGTGGCTCCCGGAGCCTCGCTGGACGTGGGGGAGCCGCTGTGGCCGGGGGCGGCTTTCACCTCGGTTCTGGTCGCCTCGCCCGGGGGGCTCGTCGAGGACCTCGCACTCGATGAGCCGCGGGAGCCGGTCCGCTTTCTGCCGCTGTTGCCGATGACGCCCAACGAGGCCGCCTGGAAGCGAGTGCACGGCGCCGAGGCCCTGGAGAAGCGCTGGCTGGAGCACGGCACGGATCTGCGCGACCCGCTGCGTACGGGCGTACCGCTCGACTGAGCCGCGCGCGGCAGCGCAGCGGCGCGCCCCGTCCGCCCTCGGGAGAGAGGCCGGACGGGGCGTCAGTTTCTTTGCGCAGGTGCGCAGGTGCGCAGGTGCGCAGGTGCGCAGGCGGGTGGGCGGATGGGCAGGCGGACGGGCGTGGCGAGGCCGGTCCGCCCGCCTCAGTCGGCGAAGACCGCGACCGCGTCCTGTCCGGCGTGCCGCGGCGCCGGTGCCTCGGCCTCGATGGTCAGTGCCCGCCGCCGGACGGCGACGACGCCGGCGCCGATCGCCGCGGCGACGGCCGCGACCACGAAGGGGAGGTGGATATCGCTCCACTCCTCGATCTTGGGCGCGAGGAACGGTGCGGCCGCGGCCGCGAACCACCGTACGAAGTTGTAGCCGGCGCTCGCCACGGGGCGCGGCGCGTCCGAGACGCCCAGGGCCAACTCCGTGAAGACGGTGTTGTTCAGGCCGATGAAGGCGCCGGAGAGGACCGTGCAGACGGTGGCGGTGGTGTGGTCGCCGTAGCCCAGCACGATCAGGTCGGCCGCGAGCAGCAGCAGCGAGCCGCCCAGCACCTTCAGCGAGCCGAAGCGGCGCTGCAGCCGGGGCGCCACGATCACCGAGAACACCGCGAGCAGCACTCCCCAGGCGAAGAAGACCCCGCCGGACTTGTACGGCGACATGTTCAGCACGAACGGGGTGAAGGCCAGCACCGTGAAGAACGCGTAGTTGTAGCAGAACGCGGCGACGGCGGTGGAGGCCAGGCCGCCGTGGCCGAGTGCCTTGAGCGGGTCGAGAAGCGAGGTCTTGGTCGCCGGCTTCGGCTGCTCCTTGAGGAAGGCCGTGATGGCGAGGAAGCCGAGGGCCATCAGGGCGGCGGTGCCGAAGAACGGGTAGCGCCACTTCATATCGCCGAGGATCGCGCCGAGCAGCGGGCCGCAGGCCATGCCGAGGCCGAGCGCGGACTCGTAGAGCAGGATCGCCGCCGCGGAGCCCCCGGCCGCCGCGCCCACGATGACCGCCAGCGACGTCGAGACGAACAGGGCGTTGCCCAGGCCCCAGCCGGCCCGGAAGCCGACGAGCTCGCCGACCGACCCCGACATGCCGGAGAGCGCGGCGAAGACCACCACCAGTGCCAGGCCGGCCAGCAGCGTCCGACGGCCGCCGATGCGGCTGGAGACGAAGCCGGTGACGAGCATCGCGACGGCCGTGATCAGGAAGTAGGAGGTGAAGAGGAGGGAGACCTGGCTGTTGGTGGCGTGCAGGCCCCGGGCGATCGAGGGGAGGATCGGGTCGACGAGGCCGATGCCCATGAAGGCCACGACCGAGGCGCCCGCCGTGGCCCATACGGCCTTCGGCTGGCGGAGGACGGACGTGCCGCGCTCGCCGGACGGATCGTCCGCGCCGCTGCCGTGGCCGCTGCCCTGCGTGCCTCTCATGCTGCGGATCCCCTTCCCGTTGCCGGTTGCGTATCCCTGATCCCCGCGGTCCCGCCGGACGGTCGAGATCGTTGATATTTACACACGATAAGTTAGGTACACTAAAGAGTGCAAGTAGCAACTACTTTCCGGCCGGACGGAGTGGATGGCGCGAAGTGGTCAAATGCGCGGCGGCGTACGTGATTCGGGGCACACCGGTGAGGTGATCGTCCTTGACGCGGCGGCGGGCCAGGAGGACCGTGGATGCCTATGAGGGGCGAACCCAGTTGCCCGAAGTGCGGAGGCCGGGTACGGGCGCCCGGTCTCTTCTCCGACACCTGGCAGTGCGCGCTGCACGGCACCGTGCACCCACTCCAGCCCGTCGTCCCGCCGAGCGTCGAGGCGCTCGGCGTTGTGGTGCACCGCGCGCAGGTGCCCGTGTGGATGCCCTGGCCGCTGCCGGTCGGCTGGCTGTTCACCGGCGTGGCCTGTGCCGGTGACGACCGCAGCGGCGGGCGCGCGACCGCGGTGGCCTGCACGGGCCCCGGACCGCTCGGCGGCCCCGGCGAACTGCTGCTGATCGCCGAGGAACTGGGCGTCGGCCTCGGCGCGCGCTACGCCGGTATCGACGGTCCCGACCCCGGCCCCCATATGTGCGTGGACAAACCGCCGCACGCCAAGGTGCTGGCCGCCGGCCGCCCGACCGCGTTGTGGCATGTCGACGATGCGCCTGCGGACCGTGCGGTCTTCGCGGGCGAGGCGCGCGGGCTGTGGCTCTGGGCGATCGCCTGGCCCGAGCAGTCGGGGCTGCTGTTGTACGACGAGCTGGTGCTGACCGATCTGCGCGAGGCGGGCGCCGAGGTGGATCTGCTGCCGTGCGGGGCCATCTCGCCGCGGATTCTGGGCTGAGGGCCGGTCGCCGGCGGCGGAGGCGGCCCAGGCCTGGACGTCGGGGATGTGGACGCCGGGGACGTGGACGCCGGAGGTGTGGACGCCGGGGATGTGGACGTCGGAGATGTGGACGCCGGGGTGGTGTCCCTCACCGTCCGATGGGCCATGGGCGCTACCGGCCGCCCGGTATCCTTCTGGGGTCCCCTTACGGTGTACCTTCCCCCGGCCGCCTGCCGGGCCGCCGTCCCGTATCCGACCCGTATCCGTCCCGCAGCAGTCTGGAGTCCGCGTCGTGCGTATCGATCTGCACACCCACTCCACGGCGTCCGACGGTACGGACACCCCCGCGGAGCTGGTGCGGGGCGCCGCGGCCGGGGGGCTGGACGTCGTCGCGCTGACCGACCACGACACCGTCGGCGGGCATGCCGAGGCGCGGGCCGCGCTGCCTGCGGGACTGACGCTGGTCACCGGCGCCGAACTCTCCTGCCGGCTCGACGGGGTGAGCCTCCATATGCTCGCCTACCTCTTCGACCCCGAGGAGCCGGAGTTCGCCCGTGAGCGCGAGCTGGTGCGGGACGACCGGGTGCCGCGGGCCAAGGGGATGGTCGCCAAGCTGCGAGAGCTCGGTGTGCCGGTGACCTGGGAGCAGGTCGCCCGGATCGCCGGCGACGGCGCCGTGGGCCGGCCGCATATCGCCACCGCCCTCGTCGACCTGGGCGTGGTCGGCTCCGTCTCGGACGCCTTCACCTCCGAGTGGCTCGCCAACGACGGGCGGGCGTACGTGGAGAAGCACGAGCTCGACCCGTTCGACGCGATCCGGCTGGTCAAGGCCGCCGGCGGGGTCACCGTCTTCGCGCATCCGCTGGCCGTCAAGCGCGGCTCCTGCGTACCGGAGAGCGCGATCGCCGAACTCGCCGCGGCCGGCCTCGACGGCATCGAGGTCGACCACATGGACCACGAGGCGCCGACCCGCGCGCGGCTGCGCGGCCTGGCCGCCGACCTCGGCCTGCTGGCCACCGGCTCCAGCGACTACCACGGCAGCCGCAAGACCTGCCGCCTCGGCGAATACACCACCGACCCCGAGATCTACGGCGAGATCGTGCGCCGCGCGACCGGCGCCTTCCCCGTTCCCGGCACGGGCGGCTGAGCCCGCCGCGGCCGGCGGCCGCCGCGCACGCCCCGTATCCCGGGACTCCACCGACACCGGCCCGGTGCCGCCGGGCGGTCCGGATACCGCCCTGCACCCGCCGTTGCCCGCCGACCTTCCTCCCTCCCTCCCTCCCTCCCTTGGCTGCCTTACGGATCCGCGCCCGCGCGCCGCCCGTGGGCGTTCGTCCCGTACCACCTCTCGCAAGGCCTTCACCGTGTTCGACATCGCTGTCTTCAGTACGCTCTTCGTCACCCTCTTCGTGATCATGGATCCGCCGGGTATCACTCCGATCTTTCTGGGCCTGACCTCCGGCCGGCCCGCCAAGGTGCAGCGCCGGATGGCCTGGCAGGCGGCCACCGTCGCGTTCTGCGTCATCGCCGTCTTCGGCCTCTTCGGCCGGCAGATCCTGGGGCGGCTGCACATCTCGACGCCCGCGCTGATGATCGCGGGCGGGCTGCTGCTCCTGCTGGTCGCGCTGGATCTGCTGACCGGGAAGTCGGAGGAGCCGACCCAGACCAAGGACGTCAATGTGGCGCTGGTGCCGCTGGGTATGCCGCTGCTGGCCGGGCCGGGCGCGATCGTGTCGGTGATCCTCGCGGTGCAGCATGCGCACGGCTTCGCCGCACAGCTCTCCGTCTGGACGGCGATCGCGGCGATCCATGTGGTGCTCTATCTGGTGATGCGGTTCTCGCTGGTGATCATCCGTGTGATCAAGGACGGCGGAGTGGTCCTGGTGACGCGGCTGGCGGGCATGATGCTCTCCGCCCTCGCGGTGCAGCAGATCATCAACGGCGTGCTGCAGGTGATCCGGGGAGCGTGACGCCCGCCCGGGCTCCGGGAGCCGGCCGTGGACACCGCAGCGCCCCCGTACGACGTACCGGGGTTCCAGTCGTCATACGGGGGCGCTCGTGCGGTGCGGCCGTGCCGTGGGCCCGGCCGGCGGCGTGCTCGCGTCGTCGGGCGGCGGAGTGGGCGTTAGCGGGCGGCGGTGCCGGCCGGGCGGATGTAGATGCGCTGGCCCGTTGCGGCGGCCTGCTGCACGATCCGGTTGACGGAGGCGGCGTCCACGACGGTGCTGTCCACGGCGGTGCCGTCGACATCGTCCAGGCGCATGATCTCGAAGCGCATACGGCTTCTCCCTTCGTCTGATCCTCCTGCGGAGAACTCTTGGGTATACGAGCTGCCCGGCGTCGCTGCCGGGCGCTCCGTCCATGTACAACGACCTGCCCAGTGCAATCATTCCCTACGCTAAAGAAAAATTTCGACGGCCTAAGTACGAAGGGGGAGCGCGGTTGTGCCCGCGGAGTGACCGCCCGGAGAATAGGTCGGGTATGAACGATGTCCAGCCCACGGGCCACACCGACCTCACCGCGCTCGCCGCCGGGATCGAGCGCACCAACGAGCTGCTCACCCGGGTGCTCGCGGAGGTCGCCACCACCCCGTCCACCCATGCGGCCTTCGTGGACGCGGGCTATGTCTACGCCGCGGCGGGACGGCTGGTCACCGGCACGGAGGACCGCAAGGCATTCGATCTCGATGCCGAAGGGATCATCGAGGCCTTTATCGACAAGGCCCGGATGATCTTCCCGGACAGCCGGTTGCTGCGCGTCTACTGGTACGACGGCGCCCGCCGCCGGATCCACACCCAGGAACAGCAGCGAATCGCCGAGCTGCCCGATGTGAAGGTCAGGCTCGGCAACCTCAACGCCAACAACCAGCAGAAGGGCGTCGACTCCCTGATCCGTTCCGACCTGGAGTCGCTGGCCCGGCACCGCGCGATCAGCGATGCGGTGCTCATCGGCGGCGACGAGGACCTGGTCTCCGCGGTGGAGGCGGCGCAGGGCTATGGCGCACGGGTGCATCTGTGGGGCATCGAAGCCTCGGGCGGCCGCAACCAGGCCGAGCCGCTGCTGTGGGAGGTCGACAGCGCGCGCACCTTCGACCTGGAGTTCTGCAAGCCGTACGTCACCCGGCGGATCGGCGTCGAATACAGCGACCAGACGGTGGGTGAGGGGCCCGCGCCCAGCCGTGAGGAGGTCCGCTTCGTCGGCGCACAGGTCGCCGCGCAGTGGCTGTCGGAGCGCGGCCGCGAGTGGGTGGCCGGGCTGCTGCCGGGCCATCCGTATCTGCCGGGCGCCGTCGACCAGGAACTCCTGACCGCCGCGGAGGCGCTGCTGCGGCACTCCCTGCGCAGCCATGCCGATCTGCGGCGGGTTCTGCGCGACGGCTTCTGGGACCACGTCCAGGGGCAGTACTAGGCCGGTACCAGGGCATTGCCGGGCCACTACCGGGCCTGTAGGTACCAGGCCCGTGCCAAGCCCGTTCGTCACACTCCCGGCTGCCCCGCGCGCGGGGCAGGCCGCTCAGGCCCTCGCCAGCAGCTCGGTGAGGCGGTCGAAGAAGCCTGCCCAGCCCGCCTCCGCCTGGCGGTACTGCTCGGAGGTGAGGTTGCCGCCGAGCTGGCGGAAGGCCATCTCCGTACGGTCGCCGAGATCGGTCAGGGTGACCCGGACGATCTCGCCCTCGGAGCTCGGTGCGGACGCGTCCTTGAGGGTGAACTCCAGCCGTTCCGGGGCGGCCACCTCGCGGTAGACCCCGGAGAACGGCAGCTCGCCGCCGTCCGGGGTGCGCATGACCAGCGTCCAGACCCCGCCCGGCCGGGCGTCCATCGTCATCCGCTCGACCGGCACCGCCAGCTCCCCGCCGAACCAGTACGCGAAGTGCTCGGGCGTCGTCCACGCCTCGAAGACCAGCTCACGGCGGGCGTCGAAGGTCCGGTTGAGCGCGATGCCGTGGGGGTCGTCCTCGGCGCCGGCCGGGGGAGTCGACGGATTCTCGGTCATGGTCGAGCCCTTCGTGCGAAGCGGTGCCGGCCGGGCGCCGGTGGGGCCCGCCTTCCTCGATGCTCGCCGAACCACCCCGTGCTGTCCTGGCGACACCGTCCGCTCGGCCCACACGGGAGGCTCGGCCCACACGCGAGGCTCGGCCCACACGCGAGGCTCAGCCCACACGCGAGGCTCGGCCCGCACGCGAGGCTCAGCCCACACCGCTCCAGAACCCGGCGAGCGCCTCGGCCGTCTTCTGCGGACGTTCGGCGTTGGGGGAGTGTTCGGCGCCCTCGATGACGGTCCGTCGGGCGGACAGCCGCTCGGCCATCGCATCCATCGACGGCACCGGCCAGGCATAGTCGACGGCGCCGGAGACCACATGCGTGGCGAGCCCCGTACGGGCCAGCTCCGCTACCCGGTCGGGCTCCGTCAGCATCTGACGCCCGGTCGCGATCAGCTGCTCGGGAACGGTGTTCAGCCAACGGCGGTACAAGAACGCGCCGATCTCCGGCGGCGTCGACGCGTCCGCCGCCTCCGGAGGATCCAGCTCGCGCATCGCCCGCCAGATGCTCTCCATATCGAGCGTGCCGAGCGCCTCGATCAGCATCCGCACCCGGGCCTGCTGGGACGCCTCGATGGCGGCGGGCCCGGAGCTGAGCACGGTCAGCGAGCGGAACGGCGCCGCGTCGAGCAGCACGGCGGCCCGGGTGACCAACCCGCCCAGCGAGTGCCCCAGCAGATGCACCGGCCCGCCGTCCGGCTCCCGCAGGGCCCGCGCCTGGGCCAGCACGTCAAGGGCCAACTCCCTTTGTGCGTAAGCCCGTTCATCACGTGGCCCGGGAGACTCGTGCTGCCCGCGCCCGTCCACGGCGACCGCCCGGAAGCCGGCCGCGGCGAGCGGAGCCAGCAGGGCGACGAAGTCCTCCTTGCTGCCGGTGAATCCGGGCACCAGCAGGGCGGTCCCGATCGGTGCGGCATCGGGCCGGGCGTCCTGCACGGCGAAGGCACCGCGCTGGGTGTCGAGTCGGTACGCACGGGCGCACGGGGGGAGTGTGAGGGTGGGCGGCCTGCTCATGGGGTGAGGTTATCCGGGCCGGGCGGCAGAAGCGGGCCGGGGACGCCGACGACCCGGCGCCCGCACAGTGCGGGCGCCGGGTCGTCGCGCCGGGATCCCGGCGTCGGCCGGGGGAGGCTCAGCTCTCGGGCGTCGCCTCGGCGGCGGGGGCCTTGGCGCGGGTGCGACGGCGCACCGGCTTGGCCTCGGCGGTCTCCGTCGCCTCTGCGGCCGGCTTCGCCGTGGCGGCCTTGCGGGTCCGCTTGGGCTTCGCCGGGGCGTCCTCGGCGGCGGGTGCATCCGCCGCGGCCTTCGTGGTGGCCGCCGCCTTCCGCGTGCGCTTGGGCTTGGCCGGGGCGGCCTCGGCGGTGTCGACGGCGCTCTCGGCGGCCGGCTTGGCTGCGGCCTTGCGGGTCCGCTTGGGCTTGGCCGGCGTCTCCACGGCGGCCTCGGCCGTGTCCACCACGACCTCGGCGGCCTTGGGGGCTGCCTTGCGGGTCCGCTTCGGCTTGGCGGGAGCCTCCACCGCGGCGTCCGCGGTGTCGGTGACGGTTTCCGTCACCGCGGCCGGCGCCGTTGCCGCGGCGGCCTTGGCGGTGCTGCGGGTCCGGCGGCGCGGCTTGGCCGGCGCCTCGGCGGGCTCGGTCACGGCCGCGGACTCGGCGACGACCGCCGCGCCCTTCGCCGCCGCGAGCGCGCTCGCCGCGGTCTCGACGGTCTGAAAGCTCCCGGTGTCCTCCGGACGGACGGTGCGGGTACGGCGGCGGCGCGGCTTGGCGGGCTCGGCCGGAGCCTCGGTCGCCACGGCCGGAGCCTTGGTCGCCACGGCCGCAGCCTTGGTCGCCTTGGCGGCAGCCTCGGTCACCTTGGCCGGAGCCTCGGTCACCTTGGCGGGGGCGTTGCCGGCCTCGGTGGCCGGGGACGGAACGGCGGCTGCGCCCGCGGTCTGGCTGCCGCGGGTACGGCGACGCCGACGCGGCTGACGCGGCCCGGCGGCTTCCGCGCCCTCGGTGCCCTCGACGAGGACAGGCGACGCGGTCGCCGGTGCTTCGGCGGCGGCCGCCTCGTCCAGCGGCGTACCGCCACGGGTACGGCGGCGCTGGCGCGGCGTACGGGTGCGCTGGGGGCGCTCCTCCTCGACGACGGCGCCCTTACGGGGGCTGCGGCCGCGGCCCCCGGTCTCGCCCAGGTCCTCGACCTCTTCCGCGGCGAGCCCGGCCCGGGTGCGCTCGTTGCGCGGCAGCACGCCCTTGGTACCCGCGGGGATGTTCAGCTGCTCGTAGAGGTGCGGCGAGGTGGAGTAGGTCTCCTCCGGCTCGTCGAACGCCAGGTCCAGCGCCTTGTTGATCAGCTTCCAGCGCGGGATGTCGTCCCAGTCGACGAGGGTGACCGCGGTGCCCTTGGCACCCGCCCGGCCCGTACGGCCGATGCGGTGCAGGTAGGTCTTCTCCTCCTCGGGCGACTGGTAGTTGATGACATGGGTCACACCCTCGACGTCGATACCGCGGGCGGCGACGTCGGTGCAGACCAGGACATCGACCTTGCCGTTGCGGAAGGCGCGCAGCGCCTGCTCACGGGCGCCCTGGCCGAGGTCGCCGTGCACCGCGCCGGAGGCGAAGCCGCGGCGCGCGAGCTGGTCGGCGATATCGGCGGCGGTCCGCTTCGTACGGCAGAACACCATCGCCAGGCCCCGGCCCTCGGCCTGGAGGATGCGGGCGACCATCTCCGGCTTGTCCATGGAGTGGGCCCGGAAGACGTGCTGGGCGGTGTTGCGGACGGTCTGGCCCTCGTCGTCCGGCGCGGTGGCGCGGATGTGCGTGGGCTGCGACATATAGCGGCGGGCCAGGGAGATGACCTGGCCGGGCATGGTCGCGGAGAACAGCATCGTCTGGCGCTTGGCCGGCAGCAGCTGGATGATCTTCTCGACGTCGGGCAGGAAGCCCAGGTCGAGCATCTCGTCGGCCTCGTCCAGCACCAGGCTCTTGACCTGGGAGAGGTTCAGCTTGCGCTGACCGGCGAGGTCGAGCAGCCGGCCGGGCGTGCCGACGACGACGTCGACGCCCTTCTTCAGCGCCTCGACCTGCGGCTCGTAGGCCCGGCCGCCGTAGATCGCCAGGACGCGGACATTGCGCACCTTGCCGGCGGTGAGCAGATCGTTGGTGACCTGCTGGCACAGCTCACGGGTGGGCACGACCACCAGGGCCTGCGGCGCCTCGGTCAGCTGCTCGGGCTTGGCGCGGCCCGCCTCGACGTCGGCGGGGACCGTAACGCGCTCCAGGAGCGGCAGGCCGAAGCCCAGGGTCTTGCCCGTGCCGGTCTTGGCCTGGCCGATCACGTCGTTGCCGGAGAGGGCGACGGGGAGCGTCAGCTCCTGGATGGGAAAGGGGGAAATGATGCCGACGGCTTCCAGCGCCTCGGCCGTCTCGGGGAAAATTCCGAGGTCTCGAAATGTAGACAGAATCTTGCCTCTTCTGTGAGACGCGGCGGAAGGCGGCGAAGGGGGTCGTACCGCACCTTCGTACGGAGTCCGTACGGGGCCGGCCTGATGATGCGGCCGGTGGGGCGGGACCACTGCCAACGCTCAGGCACTCCTGCCGCGAGCGGTGTCCCTCTTGCCGCGCGTATGTCTGCTACGCGCCGCATCAGAGGGCGGTCGGTTTGGAGCCGATCGGGCCACCGACCGGGCATCCGCTTCGTGGAACGACCCACCGATACTCGGCAGGTCCAAATACCACTGTACCCCGGATATGGCGCGCCCATCCGAAGGCTTGTATGAGTGAGGAATACATCACGGCCCGACGCGGCATCGGGACACGGGCTCCGACCGCCGTTCGTACGGGTGAACGGGAGTGGCTGACCAGGGCCTTCCCCGGGCGCCCGAGCGGGCTATTGTGCCGGTCATGGGAACGCCTGACAACGCCGCTGCTGACGCGCACACACATACCGGGATCGCCGCCCAGGACTGGGCGCAGGCATCCGCCGACCCCCAGTACCGGGCCGCCGTGATCGATCTGCTCGGCGCGCTCGCCTATGGCGAGCTGTCCGCCTTCGAGCGCCTGGCGGAGGACGCCAAGCTCGCGCCGACGATGGACGACAAGGCCGAGCTGGCCAAGATGGCCTCGGCCGAGTTCCACCACTTCGAGCGGCTGCGGGAGCGGCTCGCGCAGATCGAGGCGGAGCCGAACGAAGCGATGGAGCCGTTCGCCGCCGCGCTGGACGAGTTCCACCGCCAGACCGCGCCGTCGGACTGGCTGGAGGGCCTGGTCAAGGCCTATGTCGGCGATTCGATCGCCAGTGACTTCTACCGCGAGGTCGCGGCCCGGCTGGACTCCGACACCCGTGGTCTGGTGCTGGCCGTGCTGGACGACACCGGGCACGCCACGTTCGCCGTGGAGAAGGTGCGTGCGGCCATCGAGGCCGAGCCGCGGGTCGGCGGCCGTCTCGCGCTGTGGGCGCGCCGCCTGATGGGCGAGGCGCTCTCGCAGGCGCAGCGGGTCGTCGCGGACCGCGATGCGCTCTCCACCATGCTGGTGGGCGGGGTGGCCGACGGCTTCGACCTGGCCGAGGTGGGCCGGATGTTCTCGCGGATCACCGAGGCGCACACCAAGCGGATGGCGGCGCTGGGCCTCGCGGCCTGACCTGCGACGGGCGCGCCGGGCGGTTCAGGCCGTCCGGTGCCCCTTCAAGGGGGCGGCCGGCCGCCGGAGACGCCGGCGCGGCGGGCGCGCCACGACCGACAGCAGGGCCGCCCCGACGGCGATCGCGGCCACCATCACCTGGACGGGGTGGCCGGGGCCGAGGATCGAGCGGGTCAGCAGTGCGCCGAGCAGCGCCGCGACCGGGCCGGTCGCCAGCGTGAGGGTGCTTGCGGGGAACCGGTCGGGCAGCCATCGCGTGGCGGACAGGGCGATGGCGAAGCCGATGAGCACGGCGCCGAGCGCTTCCCAGATCATGCTGTTCCCTCCCACGTGACGATGCCGATCAGCTGAACAAATCGGTCACAGGCCGTCGTACCCAGGGGGCACCGGCAGCAACCCTCCCGCCGGCCGCCCCCTGCCTGATCAGCCCAGCCGGACCGACTCGAACGGTCCGATCTGCGAAAAAAGCGGCGGACGGGGGCCGGAAGCGGGCGGGGGGAAGCAGGGAGATGCGGCGGGCCGGCGCGCCGAAGCGGCGGGAAAAGGGCGGCGGCCCGGAGCGAAACCCCCGGGCCGCCGCCCTTGTCACCTGCGGGCGCCGCATCCGGCGCCCCCTGCTCAGAGCGCGCCGAACCCGACCTTGCGGGCGGTCTGCTCGCCGATCTCCACATAGGCCAGCCGGTCCGCCGGGACCAGGACCTTGCGACCGTGGTCGTCCACCAGGCTCAGCAGCTGTGACTTGCCGCCCAGCGCGTCGGACACCGCGCTCTCGACCTCTTCGGCAGACTGCCCGCTCTCCAGAACGATCTCGCGGGGTGCGTGCTGCACGCCGATCTTGACCTCCACGGCTTTTGTCCCTCCGACGGTCCGGGGATCCCCAGCGTCAGCTGGGGAAGGATGCGCGGTCATCCGCGCCGTACGCAGCACACATTAGCCCGGTCCGGGAATGCGCAGGACGCCCTGGAGCACGCCTGCAGCGAACACGGTCAGTGCGCGTCACTGCCGTGCAGCGGGAAGCCGGCGATGCCCTTCCATGCGAGCGAGGTCAGCAGCTGCACCGCGGTGTCCCGCGGAACCTTGCTCTCCGAGGACAGCCAGTACCGCGCCACCACCTGGGAGACACCGCCCAGGCCCACGGCGAGCAGCATCGACTCGTCCCGCGACAGGCCGGTGTCCTCGGCGATCACCGCGCTTATGGCCTCGGCGCACTCCAGCGACACCTTGTCCACGCGCTCGCGGACCGCCGGCTCATTGGTGAGGTCCGACTCGAACACCAGTCGGAAGGCGCCGCCCGGGTCCTCCACGTATGCGAAGTAGGCGTCCATGGTGGCGGCGACCCGCTGCTTGTTGTCGGTCGTCGACGCCAGCGCCGCACGCACCGAGTGCAGCAGGGCCTCGCAGTGCTGGTCCAGCAGGGCGAGGTAGAGGTCCAGCTTGCCCGGGAAGTGCTGGTAGAGCACGGGCTTGCTGACGCCCGCCCGCTCGGCGATGTCGTCCATCGCGGCCGCGTGGTAGCCCTGTGCGACGAAAACCTCCTGGGCGGCGCCCAGAAGCTGATTGCGCCGGGCCCGTCGTGGCAGGCGTGTGCCCCGCGGGCGCGCCGCCTCGGTCTGCTCGATGGCGCTCACGCTGCCTCCCAGAAGTTGTTCCGTACGCGGTCCGTACAAGGTGGTGCACCGCGCCCGCCATCGTACTTTTGGGTAACCCGGCTGTGCGCGTTCGAGGCCGAGAATTTCTGCCCGGCACCCCTCTCGGAAGCCGACAAAACGTCCCAGGTCATCGGTATTCGTCTTCGTTGAGCTCCACGACACGGGCCTGTTCGGCGAGATCTGCCTCGTTCGCCTCGTCCGGATCGTGGACGGTCAGCGGCTCGTCGTGCTGCGGTGCGAGATCGGCGTACTGCTCGGCGGTGTCCGCTTCGGGTGCTTCGACGTCGATATCGGTGGCGTCGCTCTCGTCAGCGAAGGTCTCCGGGTCTGTCGGGTCGACGCGCATGGTGGCTCCCTTTCCCGCGTGCTCGATCGTCGGCTGGTGCCTGGCATGAAAGCAGGGGCCGGGGCGGCTGCCCTCGCCTACGAGCGTAGGAGAGTGGCCGCGGCAGCGCGATGCGGTGTGTGACCGCGGACACACGATCGGGGGCGTGATCGTCTCGTAACATCGTTCCCATGTCTTCGACCGAGTCGCCGGACACCGCGACCGCCGCTCTCCCGGTGCCACCGGCCGGCCCCGGCCGGCACGGCGGAGCGGAGACGGCACACACCGTGACCCTGCCGGGCCTGACGCTGACCGTACGGGCACCGGCCGGGCTGCCCGCGCGAGGCGACGACGGAGAAGACGGCGCCGCGGGCGACGGCGCCGCGGGGGAGCGCGAGCGCGCGCTCTACGTCCACGGCCTCGGCGGCTCCTCGCAGAACTGGTCGGACCTGATGCCGCTGCTCGCCGACCGGGTGGACGGCGAGGCGATCGACCTGCCCGGCTTCGGCCACTCACCGCCGCCCGGCGACGGCAACTACTCCGTCTCCGCGCAGGCCCGCGCGGTCATCCGGTACCTCGACGCGGCCGGGCGCGGCCCCGTGCACCTCATCGGCAATTCCATGGGCGGTGCCGCGTCGACCCGGGTGGCGGCGGTGCGGCCCGACCTCGTCCGCACCCTGACGCTGATCTCCCCGGCGCTGCCCGAGGTGCCGCCGCAGCTGACCGCGGTGCCCACGGCGCTGCTCGCCGTCCCCGGTATCGCCGGGCTCTTCGGCCGGCTCACCCATGACTGGACGCCCGAGCGCCGTACCCGCGAGGTGCTGGCGCTCTGTTACGGCGACCCCGGCCGGGTCAGCCCGGAAGGGTTCAACGCCGCGGCCGAGGAATATGCGCGACGGCTGGAACTCCCGTATTTCTGGGAGGTGATGGAGCGCTCCGCCCGCGGTCTGGTGAACGCCTACACGCTGGGCGGACAGCATAATTTGTGGCGTCAGGCAGAGAGAGTGCTCGCCCCCACCCTTCTCGTCTACGGTGGACGCGACCGTCTGGTCTCCTTCCGGATGGCGCGGCGGGCGGCCGCGGCATTCCGCGGTTCGCGACTGCTGACGCTGCCGGAGGCGGGGCATGTGGCGATGATGGAGTACCCGGAGACAGTGGCGCGGGCCGTCCGCGAACTGCTCGACAGTGAAGTGACCGATGTGACCGCTGATGCGGGCAGGAGCTGACACGCCCCGTGGGACGCCATAGCCGCCGAGGCCGGCCGGAGACCGCTGCGGAAAGTCCGGAGACGGCAGGTCCGCCCGGCAACACCCCCGCGGGAGGCGGTGCGCCCGGCTCCGGGCCGGGTTCCGGACGCCGCAGACGTGAGCCGTTCGACGGCGATGCGGCGCGCGGCGGACACCCCGAACAGCATGAACCGGGCGGCGGCTGGGGCGCGTTCCCCGGGGCGCCGACGTCCCCGGTGGCTTCCGGTCAGGGCGCGCCGAGGATTCCCCGGCCGCGCGCGGAGGTGCCCGGTGCACCGCTGGTCGCTCCGCCGGGCACCGGGCCGGGGCCACGGCGCGACTATGTGGATGCCTTCGACGCCGGGTCCCTCCCGGTCGGCCGGGGCGGCGCGGACGACCCGGACGACGATGTGTTCCGGGCCGGTGCGCCCCGGACGGCGGGACCGGCGGCCGGTCCGCACGGGCCCCGCGGGGACGGCGTGCCCCCCGGCGGCCGCTTCACCGGGCGGTCGGTGGTCTTCGACCGCGACGAGGCCGACGGGCCGGAGCTGTCGGCCCCGGGGGTCGCATCCGGCGCGGACGGTGGCGAGCCGGGTGACCCGGCCGACCGGGACGCGGCCGACGGTTTCGCGGCGGAGGAGTCGCGGCACGGCAGCAAGAAGGGCGGCATGGGCCGGACGTTCACCGGCGCGGCGGCCGCGGCGGTGACCACCGTCCTCGCCGTCGTCATCGCGGGCCAGGTCGCCGAGCAGCACAAGGACGGCGGCGACCCGCAGACGCGCAGCGGCAACGACCGTACCGACGGCGTCGGCGACGAAGCCTCCAGGTCGCATTCCAGGCCCACCCAGGACGCCAAGCCCGCCAGTTACGACCAGCAGATGACGCAGGTCTTCCCGCTGGACGCGCATCTGACGGCCAGCGGCCGGTTCAAGCCGGTCGGCGGCGGCGCCAAGGCGCCCGGCCGCGGCAAGGTGCTGCGCTACCGCGTCGATGTCGAGGAGGGGCTGCCGCTGGACGGCAAGCTGTTCGCCGAGGCGGTGCACAAGACCCTCAACGATGAGCGGAGTTGGGCACACGGCGGGCAGATGACCTTCCAGCGGGTGTCGTCCGGCGACGTCAATTTCGTCATCACGCTGGCCAGCCCGGGGACCACCGACACGTGGTGCGCCAAGTCCGGACTCGACACCAGCGAGGACAATGTCTCCTGTGACTCGGCGGCGACCGATCGGGTCATGATCAACGCATACCGCTGGGCGCAGGGCGCGCAGACCTACGGCCACGACAAGATGTACGCCTACCGCCAGATGCTGATCAATCACGAGGTCGGCCACCGCCTCGGGCACAACCACGAGGCCTGCTCCCGGCAGGGCGCACTGGCTCCGGTGATGATGCAGCAGACGAAGTTCCTGACGACGGACGGGGCGACCTGCCGGCCCAACTCCTGGCCGTTCCCCACCCAGAGGTGAGCGGGCCGGACACCCGCCGCGGCGGGTGCCCGGCGCGGGACGTCTCTTCGGTTTCTTCGCTCTCTTCGCCCTCTTCCGGCGCTTTCGTCTCTTCCGGCGCTTCCGGCTCTTCCGCAGGTCACGGCGCAGCGGCGGGTACTGCGGGCGGTGCCGTGGCACTCACATAGCGCGTCGAAACGCCCTCAGGGGCGGAAAGTTACGTGCGTTCACCCCTTCCGGTGGCGCGATGGACAACCGTCCATCGCGCCACCGGCCCTTTGCATAGCTTCTTCCCGCAGGTGGCGGCCGTGCCGCTGGCACACCAGGGACGCCGATATGGGAGGACGGGGGTGCACCCGTGCGTATTGGACTGCTCACCGAAGGTGGTTACCCGTATGCGTCCGGTGAGTCGCACGCGTGGTGCGACCGGCTCGTGCGCGGGCTCACCGGTCATGACTTCGAGGTCTATACCCTGAGCGCCGAGCCCCGCCGGGACGCGCCACCACGGCCCGAACTGCCGCGCCACGTACGGCTGGTACACAGCGCACCTCTGGGGGGCGGCTTTCCCGCCGGGCGCCGCCGGGCCGGTGGGCCGCGCCGGGGCCGCACTCCCGGACGGCGCGAACGGCGCCGCTTCGCCGAGTGCTTCGGCGATCTCGTGGCGGCCTTTGCCACGGTGTCTCCCGGAGGCGGGCCGGGCGCCCCGGCGGTTCTCGCCGGGGGCGCCGCCCACGGGGGAGCGCCGGCCGGGTATCCGCCCGCCGTCCCGGACGGTGCCCCCGACGACTCCGTGACCAGCAAGGCGGACCGTTTCGCCAGCGGTCTCTACGGGCTCGCCGAACTCGCCCGGGAGCACCGGGGGCTGCCCGCACTGCTGCACTCCGAGGACGCGGTACGCCTCCTGGAAGCCGCCTGTCACGGGCCCCACGCGCTGCCCGCCGCACCGGGCGCACAGGTCAACGATCTGCTGGCCGTCACCGCCGGGCTCGCCCGTGCGCTGCGGCCGCTGTCCCTGGACTGGTACGGCGACCGGCAAACTCCCGGGCTCGGCGGTGTGGACCTGTGCCATGCCACCTCGGGCGGCGCGGCCGCCCTCCCCGGACTGCTGGCCAAGCACTTTTTCGCCACCCCGCTCCTGGTCACCGAGTACGGCGTACGGCTGCGCGAGCACTACCTCGCGCGCGCCGCCGCACCGCTGAGTGCGCCGGTGCGCGCACTGCTCGCCGCTTTCCAGGGCGCGCTGGCCGCCGAGACCTATGCGCAGGCCGCGCTGATCACCCCCGGCAACACCCACGCCCGGCGCTGGCAGGAGCGCTGCGGCGCCGACCGCGCCCGGTTGCGCACGGTCTACCCGGGCATGGACGCCACTCCCTTCGCCGCGGTCGCGGACGCCGCGGCGGACGACTCCAAGACGCTGGTGTGGGTCGGCAATGTCGAGCCCGCCAAGGACCTCATCGGGCTGCTGCACGCCTTCGCCGAGATCCGCAAGGCCGAACCGGAGGCCACCTTGCGGATCGTCGGCGGAGTCGGCCGCGACCCGCAGGCGCCCGGATATCTCGCGCACTGCCGGGCGCTGGCCGCCCAGCTCTTCCCCGACGAGGCGGCCGACGTCCGCAGCGTCGGCGAGAACCCGGTCAGCTTCGAGGAGGTCGGCAGCCCCGAGGTGCCGGCCCTGGAGGACGCCTATGCCTCCGGCGCCGTGGTGGTGCTCTCCAGCGTCATCGAGGGCTTTCCGCGCTCCCTGGTGGAGGCGATGTTCTGCGGCCGCGCCACGGTGTCGACCGACGCCGGTGCGGTCTGTGAAGTCATCGGCGGCACCGGCCTGGTGGTTCCGCCCCGTAACCCCCGTGCCCTCGCCGAGGCCTGCACCGCGCTGCTCGGCGACCCGGACCGCAGGGCCAGGCTGGGCGCGGCGGCCCGGGCGCGGGCGCTGGAGCTGTTCACCGTCGAGCAGAATGTCGCGGCATTTCGTGGCATCTACCTGGAGCTGATCTCCCATGCCCCGGCCCGCCCGGCCGCCTGCCGTGCGCGGGACGCCCAGGGCGTACCGCAGCCCTTCGCCCGTCCCGCCGAGTCCCATGTCCCCGGCCGCTGGGCGACGACCGGTGCCGCCACCCGGGCCGCCGTGCCCGTCACCCGGGCCGCCGTGCCCGCCGGCCGTACACCGAGCTGGGCGGCCCCCGCGCAGGAGCGGACCGCCGCGCTGCCGGTGCCGGCCGGCGGAGGCGCGGAGGGCGGGGGAGCGAGCGGCGTCCGAGGGGCGAGACGGTCGGTGAGATGGGGAGCGGGCGGCGATCAGACAGGCGTGACCGGAGCGAAAGAGAGAGGGCAGTGGTGAGGGTGACGGCTGCGCTGGACGTGATGTGTGCGATGGGCCTGGTGGGCGTGGCGCTGGTGACGGGCATGACGGATGTGGCGCACGGCGGGAGCCGGTACGGCCTCCGGCGCGGCCGCCGCCCCACCCGCCGCCCCGGCCGCCCGGTGTACGCCGACCAGACCGCCCCCGGTGGCCGCGGCCGCCCGGCCCGGCGGCGCATGCCGCACCCCCGCCCCGGCCGGGACGGCTGTGCGGCGGCGGCCCGGGGAAGAGGAGACGGGCTGTGACCACACCCGACACCGGCGCCACCAGCGCCGCACCGGCCACAGCGGAGGGGAGCGCCGCCCGTACCGCGCCGCCGGGCAAGGAAGCCGCCGCCCGTCCCGCACGCCGCGGCCCCGCCGACCCCGTACGGGCCCTGATGCACCGCCACCAGGAGCTGTGCGCACGCGCCGTCGACGCGCTGGAGATCGCCGCCGGCCTGGAGGCGCACGGCGTCACCGACCGGACGGCCGCACGCTTCCGGCACCGCGACGTCTTCTCGCTGGCCGAAGAGCTCTACGCCCGGGTGCCCCGCGCCGACTCGGCGGACGCCCGGCCGGACGGGCAGCCTCGCTCGCCCCTGCCCGTCCCCGCCCGGGACTCCCGCGGTGTGCGCGGGGCGCTGCAGCTGCTGCCCGGTGCCGTCTGCGTCGCGGCGGTCGCCGCTCTCGCCTCGGCCGGTACGGCGACTCCCGCCGTACGCGCCTGTGTCGGCGCGGCGGGCGGTGCGCTGATCGCCCTCGCCGTCCGGCTGGCCGTCCGGTGCGGGCCGCTGCGACTGCGCCACCGGGGCGCCGGATCGTGGACCGCCGGCCTGTGGGTCTGCTGGACGGCCGGATACGCGGTGTACGGCGACTGGCTGCTCGGACAGCTGCTGGCCGGCGGCCCCGACCTGCCCCACGCCGCTCCCCGGGCCGCCGTCGCCACCGTCGTGGCCCTGGCCTTCGCCCTCGCCCCGGCGGCCGGCTGCGCCCGCTGGTTCGCGGCGCGCGGGCGGCGCGGCCTGGCCGCCAGCCGTGGCCTCGAAGAACTCGCCGCCCGGGTCCGGCCGTTGCTGCTCGCCGCCACCCTGCTCTTCCTGGGCGCGCTGGTGGCCCTGCTCCTCGGCGCGGACGCGGCCTTCGGGGGCGACGGCACGACGGCCCTGGCCGCGGCGGCCGCGCTGGGGGTGCTGCTCTTCCTCGCCCGGCTGCTGGCCGTGCACGGCTTCCCCGACGCGGCCGCGACGGGCCTGGCCTCGGCCGCCGCCCTGGAAGCCCTCGCCCTGTCCCTGGTACTCATCGCCCGCCTGCCCGGCCTGCCCCCGCTCGACGTACCGGTCGAGGCGCTCACCACCGCCGTGGGACCGGCCGCCGTACCCGCCGTGGCCTGCACGGCCGCCGCTGCCGGGCTCCTCGTGTACGGCCTGCGGGCGCTCACCGGCGCCTGCGCGCACTGGCCGGCTCCCTCCGGCCCGGCGGAGGCGCACCGGCCGTGACTCTCCGCATGCCGCCCGGCCCCCGACTCCTCATCCTCCGACTCCCCGTCCCCCGACTCCCCGTTCCCCCACACGGGCACCCCCACCACGCACCACCCCCGGAGCGGCACCCCGAAACGGCCGCTTCGACCCCTTACCCGCGGGCCTCACCCCCCACCTGGCCCCCGACCCCGGGGCGGAGGCCGACTCCGCGGAAGCCGACGCACTTCCCTCGATCCGCTTTAGGAGCACGACATATGAACGTCCAGCCGACCACACGCCACGCGGACCGGGGGGTCGCACGATGAGGGTGCTGCTCATCGGCGCCAACGGCTACCTGGGCCGCTATGTCGCCGACCGCCTGCTCGCCGACCCCGCCGTCCAGCTCACCGCCCTCGGGCGGGGGGACGACGCCGACGTCCGCTTCGACCTGGCCACCGGCAGCCCCGGTGCGCTCACCCGCTTCCTCGACGCGGTCCACCCCGGTGTCGTCGTCAACTGCGCGGGCGCCACCCGTGGCGGGGCCCGCGAGCTGACCCGGCACAACACCGTCGCGGTCGCCACCATCTGTGAATCGCTGCGCCGCAGCAGTTGCGGCGCCCGGCTCGTCCACCTGGGCTGCGCGTCCGAGTACGGGCCTTCCCAGCCCGGCTCCTCCACCGCCGAGGACGCGGTGCCGCGCCCCGGGGGGCCGTACGGCGTCAGCAAACTCGCCGCCACCGAACTGGTCCTGGGCTCCGGCCTGGACGCCGTCGTGCTGCGGATCTTCTCGCCGGTCGGCCCCGGCACCCCGGCCGGTTCACCGCTGGGCCGGCTCGCCGAGGCGATGCGCCGCGCCATGCAGTCGGGCGACAACGAGCTCAAGCTCGGCGGGCTCGGCGTACAGCGGGACTTCGTCGATGTCCGTGATGTTGCGCGGGCGGTGCACGCCGCCTCGCTGTCCGCCGCGCAGGGCGTCGTCAACATCGGCACCGGCCGGGCCGTCCGGCTGCGCGAGGCCGCGTCCGTGCTCGCCCGGGTCGCCGGCTTCGGCGGCGCGCTGCACGAGATCGACTCGCCGCCGGCCCGGCTGGTCATCCCCGGCCCGTCCCCCGAGCACCCGGTCGGCTCACCGCCCGCCACCTACCCCTACCCGGACGGCTGCGGCACCTGGCAGCAGGCCGATGTCCGCACCGCCCGCGACCGGCTCGGCTGGCGTCCGCGGATCGGGCTGGAGGAGTCCCTGGCCGACATCTGGATGGAGGCCGCATGCCGTATCTGACCGGCTCAAGAGCTCGGGGGAGGGGCACCGGCCACCCTGCGGAGCGGCGTGGTCACCTCGTCCGCAGGGTGCCGCGGACGCCTCGGGACGAGGCGCCGCGGACCGCCCGCCGGCACGGACCGGGCACCGTGTAGGTCACCGTCCGCCGGGCCGCCGGGGCGGACGGTGCGGCCGGCGGTGCCCGGTAAGCGCTGCCCGGCCACTGGGACGAGATCGTCTCGCGCATCGGAACAGGTGTCTCGGAATGAAGAAGGGCGTGGCAGTGTTGCGGGGAGAGCAAGCTCCCCCACTCTCGGCTCCGCTCGGGCGGGGGGAACCCCATCTAGACCGACCAACGGAGTTCCCGTGTCGCTGCCACCCCTGGTCGAGCCCGCTTCCGAGCTCACCGTCGATGAGGTCCGCAGGTACTCCCGCCACCTGATCATCCCCGATGTCGGGATGGACGGGCAGAAGCGGCTGAAGAACGCCAAGGTGCTGTGCGTCGGCGCCGGTGGCCTGGGCTCGCCCGCGCTGATGTATCTGGCCGCGGCCGGCGTCGGCACGCTCGGCATCGTGGAGTTCGACGAGGTCGACGAGTCGAACCTGCAGCGCCAGATCATCCACAGCCAGGCGGACATCGGCCGCTCCAAGGCGGAGTCCGCGAAGGACACCGTCCTGGGCATCAACCCGTACGTCACGGTCAACCTGCACCAAGAGCGCCTTGACTCCACCAACGTCATGGAGCTCTTCGCCCAGTACGACCTGATCGTCGACGGCACCGACAACTTCGCCACCCGCTACCTGGTCAACGACGCCTGCGTGCTGCTGAACAAGCCGTACGTCTGGGGCTCGATCTACCGCTTCGACGGCCAGGCGTCGGTGTTCTGGAGCGAGCACGGCCCCTGCTACCGCTGCCTGTACCCGGAGCCCCCGCCGCCGGGCATGGTGCCCTCCTGCGCCGAGGGCGGCGTCCTCGGTGTGCTGTGCGCCTCCATCGGCTCGATCCAGGTCAACGAGGCCATCAAGCTGCTCGCCGGCATCGGCGACCCGCTCGTCGGCCGGCTGATGATCTACGACGCGCTGGAGATGACCTACCGTCAGGTGAAGGTCCGCAAGGACCCCGACTGCGCCATCTGCGGTGAGAACCCGACCGTCACCGAGCTCATCGACTACGAGGCCTTCTGCGGCGTCGTGTCCGAGGAGGCCCAGGAGGCGGCGGCGGGCTCGACGATCACTCCCCGGCAGCTCAAGGAGTGGATCGACGGCGACGAGAAGATCGAGATCATCGACGTCCGCGAGCCGAACGAGTTCGAGATCGTCTCGATCCCCGGCGCCAAGCTGATCCCCAAGAACGAGTTCCTGATGGGCACCGCCCTCCAGGACCTGCCGCAGGACCGGAAGATCGTCCTGCACTGCAAGACGGGTGTCCGCTCCGCCGAGGTCCTGGCCGTACTGAAGTCCGCGGGCTTCGCCGACGCCGTGCACGTCGGCGGCGGCGTCATCGGCTGGGTCAACACCGTCGAGCCGGAGAAGCCGGTCTACTGACCTTCCCGCACCTCGCACGAAGGCGCCGGTCCGTGCCGTACGGACCGGCGCCTTCGTGCGCCGCGGTGCGGTGTGACCCGGCCGGTGCGGTGGCCGGTCCCGCTCAGATCTCGCCCTTGCGCGTCAGATAGTTGAACGCCAGCCAGCCCGGCAGCGCCGGCAGCCAGAAGACCAGCAGCCGGAACAGCAGCACCGCCGGGAACGCCGTGGCGGCGTCGAGCCCGGCCAGGGTCAGCCCGGTGATCAGCGCACTCTCGACGGCGCCCACACCACCCGGGGTCGGCGCGGCCGAACCCAGCGCGTTACCGGCCAGGAAGGCGACCGCGATACCCGCGTAGGTGATCTTGTCGTCGCCGCCGAAGGCCCGGATCGAGGCGTCCAGACACATCACGTTCGCCGCGGTCAGCAGCAGCATCCCGCCGATGCCGGTGACCAGCTTCCGGGGCCGCTGGAGGATGTCCAGCATCCGCGGCACCACTCCCGCGAACAGCGACCGCACCCGCCGGGAGACGAAATTGCGCAAGGCCGGCACCGCCGTGACGACCAGGACCAGCACGGCCACGGTCAGCAGCCCGGCGATGACCGTACGGGACGGCGAGATCGACGCGGTCTGCTCCTGGGTGCCGGTCACATAGCCGAAGACCAGCAGCAGCAGGATGTGACTGCCCAGACCGAACAGCTGGGACGCGCCGACGCTCGCCACCGCCAGTCCGGGCCGGACCCCGGCGCGTTGCAGGAAGCGGGTGTTGAGCGCCACTCCGCCGATCGCCGCGGGCGCCACCAGCTTCACGAAGTTGCCCGCGATCTGCGCAATGACCGTCCGGACGAACGAGACCCGCTCCGTGACGAACCCCAGCAGGCTCATCGCCGCCGCGATGTATGTCAGCGCCGAGAAGAACACCGCGACCAGCATCCATTCCCACCCGGCCTTGCTGACCACATCGCCCAGGTTGAAGTGGGTCAGCGTGGACAGCAGGAAATACACCGCGAAGGCGCCGGCGATCCAGGTGATCAGGATGCGCGGGCTGAGCCGCTCCAGCTTCGCGGGTTCGATCACCGCCGTCGGACGGATCAGCAGCACCTGCCGGCGGATCTGGGCGAGCAGATCCTCCTCACGGGCCTCCTCCGAGGCCTCGTCCAGGGCGCGCTTCTCGGCGTTCTTCTCCGCATGCCGCTCGGCCCGCAGCGTCTTGCGGTCCTTGGTGCCCTCCGCCTCTCTCGCCTCCCGGGCCTCCTTGGCGGCCTGTGACGCCTCCAGCACCGCCTCGCGCTCCCGCTTGCCGCGCTCGCGGGCGAGCTGGCGCAGCGTGGCGCGGGTGGTGCGGCTCAGTGCGATCGGCTGCAGCAGCGGCAGGCTGTCGGCGACCGCGTCCGGGCCGAGCACCTCGACGGCCGCGGCCACCGCGCGCTCGGCACCGACCCGCAGACCGCAGGTGGCCAGCAACTGGGCGATGTCCATCCGCAGCACGAGATCACCGGCCGCGATCTCGCCGCCGCGCAGCTCGGTCAGGACGACAGCGCCGGAACGATCCATCAGCAGCGCGTCCCCGACCAGTCGCCGGTGCGCGATCCGCCGCGACTGCAGCGCCTCGACCTGCCGCCACGCGCTGTGCATCAGCGCGTCGGTGATCTCCTCGTCGGCCAGTGAGTCGAAGGTGCGGCCGCCGATGTGCTCGTAGACCAGCATCACCGCGTCCGGGCCGAGCTCGGAGGTGGCGATCAGCTTGGGGGCGTGGGCGCCGGCCGCGATGGCCGCATACGCCAGCAGCGCCTCCTGTTCCAGCGCCTGGCGCAGCGACTGCAGACTGCGGCGCTGGTTGATGCCGCGCAGCGAGAGCCGGCGCCACACGCGGTAGAAGAAGCCGTGCGCCTGCTGCTCGCGGTCGACGACGGTGACATCGATCGGCGGGCCGTCCTCCAGGGTGACGAGGTAGCGGCGGCCGCGGTCGGGGTGGTCGGAGTGCTCCGTGGTGGTGGCGTCCTCCGCCCGCAGCGCGGAGACCGGGTGGAAGCCGACCCGGCGCAGCCCCGCGAGGAGGTTCTGGCCGGTGGGGCGGACATTGGGGGAGCCGACCGCGTAGAGGGTGCCGTAGGCGACGGTCCAGCCGATCAGCACGGTCGTGATGATCGCGAACGGTGTGGTGTATTTTCCGACCAGCACCGCGAACGCGTCCAGCAGCAGCACGCACCACATCGCGACCCGCCAGCGCGGCCGCCGGGACATGCCCACCGCCGTCATATAGGCGATCACCGGTGCCAGGTAGCTGTGCACCGGAGCGGAGAGCGAACCGTTCTCCAGGGGCTGGGTCAGCGCGTCCTGGATGGAGACGGGCGCGGACTGGGCCACCCACAGATCGGCGGCCAGCGACACCCCGTGGGCGAGGACCGCGGCCAGTACCCCGTCCGCGATCCGCAGCCCGTCGCGCTTGATCAGCCGCTCGACGGCGAACGCCACCGGCACGATCAGCACCGCGACGCTGGCGGTCAGCCCCGCCATATTGATCAGCAGCGGGGGCGCCGCCTTCGCGCCGGTGCCGATGTCCCGCGCCAGGCCCTGGGTGGTGCCGTGGGCGAAGGTGGCGAGGCCCAGAACGAGGGCGATGCCGGCGATGCCGAGCAGCAGCTGCAGCAGGTCGGCGGGGCGGTGCACCCGGGCGGGCAGCAGCGGTTCGTCGCCGGAGACCCGGTCGACGTGGAACTCGCCGTACTCGTCGGAGCTCAGGTCGGAACGGTGCGAGCCCGTGTGCGGCTTGTCCGGGGCCGTGTGCGGCTTGTCCGGGGCCGTGTGGGGCTTGTCCGGGGCCGTGCCCGACTCCGGCTCCTCGCGCTTCTCGCGCGCGGCCGGTCCGTCCGGTGCCTGCTCGGGCTCCTTGCTGTTCCGCTCCTCCTCGCTGTTCCGCTCCTCCTCGTGCCGCTCGGTTGGCTCGGGCTCCTTGGGCACTTCCGGCCTCTCGGACGCCCCGGGTCGTTCGGCCTTCTCGATCGTGCTCGCCTTTTCGGTAGCGGAAGCCGTGACCGGCCTCCGTTGGTGCGTCCCCTGTGGCGCCGCCTGCCGCCGCTTCGGCCGCTCGGTCGGTGTGGTCGGTCCGGGCGCGGTGCCGGCGGCGTCGACGGCCAGTGCCTCAGGGGTGCCCGCCTCCCGTGGAGGCGCCGCACCCTGCTGCTCGGCTGTCTCTTCTTGATCTCGTATCACCAGTCACCGTCCGGAAGATGGTGGCACGCCCGACCGGTGGAGGGGGGCATCAGGGTGCATTTCGGGGGTGCGGGAAGCGGAGCGCCCTCCCCGTACCAGGGCGGACGCGCCTTGCTGCCGACCTCCCGGAGGTGCCGGACCGTGTGTCCGATCCCATTGTCGGTGCCGTGCGGCAGGATGGACCGAATGAGTGGGACCGGAGATGAGGCGGCGGGTGAATTCCCCGCAAACCCGGAAGATCCGGAGTGCCCGGGAGGCCCGGGAGACCCGGGAGGCCCGGGAGGTCTGGGAGACCCGGAATACCCGGAATACCCGGAGTACGCGGAACGGGTCCTGGGCGTTGCCGAGCTGATCCCGGCGGGCCGGGTGATGACGTACGGCGATGTCGCGGAGTGGTTGCAGGACGAGGGGCAGCCCGAAGGCCTTCCGGCGAAGGGCAGTGGCGGGCGACGGGTGGGCGGGCCGCGGCAGGTGGGGCGGGTGATGGCGCTCTACGGCGCCGCCGTGCCCTGGTGGCGGGTGGTGCGCGCGGACGGCCGACTGCTGCCCGGCAGCGAACTGCGCGCCCTGGCGCACTACCGCGACGAAGGCACCCCCTTGCGTACGGCTCCGCACGCCGCCGAGGACCACATACCCCGGCTCGACATGCGCCGGGCCCGCTGGGACGGGCGCCAGGACGGCGGTGCGGACGGCGGCGCGGACGGCGGTGCGGACGGCAGCGTGGCTCCGTAGCGCCGGCGGTATCGCGCGACGGGCCGTGGGAGGCACTGTGGCCCGGGCGCGACCTGGCGTAGCGTCGGGCACTGCCGTCACGACGACGGCCCCGCCGCGCGCCGCGCAGCCGGACCACTTCCGACCCTCGGCGGCCCGCGGCGCCGCGCACCACGCACGCACCACGACGAGCACCTCCTCAGGACCGGCGATCCACGTGAGTTCCTCCTTCTCGGCCTCCTCGGCCCTCCCGCCGGCGCAGCCCCACCGGGTGGCGCCGCGGGGTGCCGCAGCAGGCACGTACCGGCTGGTGCGCACCCCGCCGGGGCGGGTGACTCCTCCTGCGTTGGACGCAGGCCAGCGCGCCGTGGTTGACCACCGGCACGGGCCGCTGCTGGTGCTGGCCGGACCGGGCACCGGGAAGACCACGACGCTGGTGGAGTCGGTGGCCCGCCGGGTGCGGGCCGGCGGCGACCCCGAGCGGATCCTCGTCCTGACCTTCAGCCGCAAGGCCGCCGTCGAACTCCGCGACCGCCTCGCGGCCCGGCTCGCGGACCTGGAAGGACGGTCCGAAGGGCCGCCCGGCGCGGCGGGCGGCGGACCACGGGCCGGCATCCCGCAGGCGACGACCTTCCACTCCTTCTGCTACGCCCTGGTCCGCGCCCACCAGGACGCCGACCTCTTCGCCGACCCGATGCGGCTGCTGTCCGGACCCGAGCAGGACCTCGTCGTCCGCGAGCTCCTCGCAGGACAGGCGGAACTGGCCGGCGCCGGCCGCGCCCGGGTGAGCTGGCCGGACGAGCTGCGGGCCTGCCTGACCACCCGCGGCTTCGCCGACGAGGTCCGTGCGGTGCTCGCCCGCAGCCGCGAACTGGGCCTGGGCCCGGACGCCCTCGGCGCCTTCGCCCGGCGCACCGGCCGCCCCGACTGGAGCGCCGCGGCCGGCTTCCTCGCCGAATACCTCGACGTGCTGGACGCCCAGGGCGTACTGGACTACGCCGAGCTGGTGCACCGCGCGGTGCTGCTCGCCGAACGCACCGACGTCGCGGCGCAACTGACCGCCTCCTATGACGCGGTCTACGTCGACGAGTACCAGGACACCGATGTCGCCCAGGTACGGCTGCTGCGCGCCCTCGCCGGCAACCACGGAGCGACGGGAGCGCCGGGCTCCCCGGGGCGCACGCTCGTCGCCTTCGGCGACCCCGACCAGTCGATCTACGCCTTCCGGGGTGCCGACGTCAACGGCATCCTCGACTTCCCCGAGACCTTCCGCAGAGGGGACGGCACCCCCGCCCCGGTGGCCGTGCTCGGCACCTCCCGGCGCTCCGGCGCCGCCCTGCTCGCGGCCACCCGGCTGCTGACCCGCCGGATGCCGCTCACCCGGCTCCCGGCCCGGACGGTAAGGGCCCACCGCGAGCCGGTGCCCGTACGGGACGGCGGCCGCGTCGAGGTGTACACGTACCCGACCCCCGGCAGCGAACTCGACAACATCGCCGACATCCTGCGCCGCGCCCACCTGGAAGACGGCGTGCCCTGGCGCGAGATGGCCGTCCTCGTCCGCGCCGGGGGGCGCTCGCTCCCCGCGGTACGCCGCGCGCTCACCTCGGCCGGGGTACCCCTCGACATCGACGGCGACGATCTGCCGCTGCGCCACGAACCCGCGGTCGCCCCCCTGCTGACGGCGCTACGGGCGGCGGCACGGGCCGCTCTGGGGCAGCGGGATGCTGCGGCGGCCGGGGCGGCCGGGGCGGCAGGGGCGGGCGAGGGGGAATCCGCTGATGTCGCCTCCGGTGACGCGGTATCCGGTGACGCGGTATCCGGTGGGGTGCAAACCGGGGCGGCGGAATCCGGTGCGGCGGAATCCGGTGGGGTGGAATCCGGTGGGGTGGAAGCCGCAGCGGCTGCCCCCGATGAGGCCCCGTCCGCCCCCGATGACGCCCCGTCCGCCGAGGCCGCCCCCGGAGACACCGCCCGCTGCGCGCTCGATGCCGAAACTGCCCTTGACCTGCTGACCTCCCCCCTGGGCGGCATGGACTCCGCCGATCTGCGGCGGCTGGGCCGCGCCCTGCGCGAGGAGGAACGGGCCGCCGGGCAGGCACTGCCGCGGCCCTCCGACGAGCTGATCGCCCAGGCGCTCGCCGAACCGCAGCGCCTGGTGGCCCACGACCCCGCCTACGCCCGCGGCGCCCAGCGGCTCGGGCTGCTGCTGCGCAAGGCCCGCGAACTGCTGGCCGGCGGCGGCACCGCCGAACAGGCGCTGTGGGAGCTGTGGGACGGCACCCCCTGGCCGCAGCGCCTGGAGCGGGCCGCCCACCGCGGCGGTGCCGCCGGGCGCAACGCCGACCGGGACCTGGACGCCGTCGTCGCGCTCTTCGAGACCGCCGCCCGCGCCGAGGAGCGCACCGGCGGCCGTGGCGCACTCAACTTCCTGGAAGAACTCGACGCCCAGGACATCGCCGCCGACACCCTCACCCGGCGCGCGGTGCGCCCCGACGCCGTACGGCTGATGACCGCGCACCGCGCCAAGGGCCTGGAATGGCGGCTCGTCGTCGTCGCCGGGGTCCAGGAAGGCCTCTGGCCCGACCTGCGCCGCCGCGGTTCGCTCCTGGAAGCCGACCGGATCGGCCGTGACGGCCTGGCCGAACCGCTCACCCCGGGCGCGCTGCTCGCCGAGGAACGCCGGCTGTTCTACGTCGCCGCCACCCGCGCCCGCGAACGCCTGGTCGTCACCGCGGTGAAGGCCGCTGCCGACGACGGCGACCAGCCCTCCCGTTTCCTGACCGAGCTGGGCGTCACCCCCCAGGACGTCACCGGCCGCCCGCGCCGCCCCCTTTCGGTCGCCGCGCTCGTCGCCGAGCTGCGCGCCACCACCGTCGACCCGGACGCCACCCCCGCTCTGCGCGAGGCCGCCGCCCAGCGGCTCGCGAAACTGGCGGCCCTGCACGACGACGACCATCACCCCCTGGTACCGGCCGCCCACCCGGACAACTGGTGGGGCCTGTTCGAACCCACCCACAGCACCGTCCCGCTCCGCGACCGCGACCGTCCCGTGGTCCTCTCCGGCAGCGCCCTCGACCAGCTCGCCAACACCTGCTCCCTCCAGTGGTTCCTGGGTCGCGAGGTCAAGGCGGACACCCCCGCCACCGCCGCCCAGGGCTTCGGCAACGTGGTGCATGTGCTCGCCGACGAGGTCGCCTCCGGCCGCACCCCCGCCGATCTGTCCGTCCTGATGGCGCGCCTGGACTCCGTATGGGACTCCCTCGCCTTCGACGCCCCCTGGAAGTCACGCCAGGAAAAGGAGTCCGCCCGCGCCGCCCTGGAACGCTTCCTGCGCTGGCACGTCATGGAACGCGAGACCCGTGGCCGGGACACCGCCGCCACCGAGCACGGCTTCGACCTCACCCTGCGGGCCGGCGCCCACGAGGTCCGCATCCGCGGCAGCATGGACCACGTCTCCCGGGACGCGCAGGGCCGGGCGTACGTCGTCGACTTCAAGACCGGCAAACAGAAACCGACCGGACCCGACGTCGCCCGCCACCCCCAGCTCGCCGTCTACCAGCTCGCGGTGCGCGAGGGCGCCGTCGACGACCTCTTCGACGGCCGCACACCGGAACCGGGCGGCGCGGAACTGGTGCACCTGAGGCTGGGCGCCGCCCAGAAGGAAGGCGGCGATGCGCTGCCCGCCGTACAGGCGCAGCAGCCGCTGGAGGTGGGGGAGCCAGGGGGAGAGTGGGTCGGCGAACTGCTCGCCACCGCCGCGGGCCGCGTACTGGAGGAGCGGTTCACACCGACCACCGGCACGCACTGCACCCACTGCGCGTTCCGGGCGTCGTGCAGCGCACAGCCGGAGGGCCGGCACGTCGTGGAATGAGCGGCTCCGCTGCGCTGTGGCGGCCCTCCCACGGTTTCGGCTCGCCCGCCGTTGCGCTTTGCGGCGCCCCCGCGTACCTCTCTGTCCCGCCGCGGGGCTCGCTCGCCGTTGCGCCTGCGGCGGGCGTGGGTGGTCGGGTGCGGTGCCGCTCCTCCGGACTCCGTCCTGCGGCGCGGCCCCTCCCGTGAGTGGGTGGAAGACGTGAGTGGGGGCGAGCATGATCGTTACCTGCACCCCCACTCACCTTCACTTACTCCCCCACGGGAGGGGACGGGCCGGAGGGGCCGGTGTGTGGGACGTAAAGCGAAGCAGTCCCCCACACCGGCCCCGGAGGTCCGTCACCGCACCCACAGCCCCGCGCAGCGGACCGGCCCGCCGCCAGGCGCAACGGCGAGGGACCCCCACGGCGGGTCAGCCAAAAACGTGGGCCAAAGGCCAAGCGCAGCGGATTGTCAGTGGCGCCCGCTACGGTTTTCGCTGTGTCAGCTCGCCTTACCGACCCAGAGCAGCTCAAGGAGCTCCTCGGTATCCCGTTCACGCCGGAGCAGACGGAGTGCATCACCGCCCCGCCCGCCCCGCAGGTCATCGTGGCCGGAGCCGGTTCGGGCAAGACCACGGTGATGGCCGCGCGCGTGGTGTGGCTGGTCGGCACCGGCCAGGTCGCCCCCGACCAGGTCCTCGGGCTGACGTTCACGAACAAGGCGGCCGGCGAGCTCGCCGAACGCGTCAGGGCCGCGCTCCTCGCCGCCGGTGTCACCGACCCCGACGCGCTCCCGCCCGCCACCGGCGCCACTGCCACCGGCCGGCCCGCCGAGCAGCCCACCGGAGAGCCGCGGATCTCCACCTACCACGCCTTCGCCGGCCAGCTCCTCAAGGACCACGGCCTGCGCATCGGCCTGGAGCCCAGCGCCCGGCTCCTCGCCGACGCCACCCGCTTCCAGCTCGCCGCCCGTACGCTCCGTGCCGCCCCCGGCCCCTACCCTGCGCTCACCACCTCCCTGCCCTCCCTCGTGGAGGACCTCCTCGCCCTGGACGCCGAGCTCGCCGAACACCTCGTGGACCCCGCCGCCCTCCGTACGCACGACACCGAGCTCCTCGCCGCCCTCGACGGCGTGAAACTCACCAACGCCGACCTGCGCAAGGTCCCCGAAACCGCCCGCGGCCGCCTGGAACTGCTCGACCTCGTCACCGCCTACCGGGCCGAGAAGCGCCGCCGCGACCTCCTCGACTTCGGCGACCAGATCGCCCACTGCGCGACCCTCGCCACCACCCGCCCCGAAGTCGGCCGGATCCTGCGCGACGAATTCCGCGTCGTCCTGCTCGACGAGTACCAGGACACCTCCGTCGCCCAACGACTGCTGCTGTCCGGCCTCTTCGGCACCGGCACCGGCACCGGCACCGGCACCGGCACCGCCACCAACACCGCCACCGACACCGCCACCGGGCATGCCGTCACCGCCGTCGGCGACCCCTGCCAGGCCATCTACGGCTGGCGCGGCGCCTCCGTGGCCAACCTCGACGACTTCCCCCTCCACTTCCCCTTCCAGGACGGCACCCCCGCCCGCCGGTACGCCCTCAGCGAGAACCGGCGCAGCGGCGGCCGCCTCCTCGACCTCGCCAACGGCCTCGCCGCACCACTCCGCCGGATGCACGAGGGCGTCGAAGCGCTGCGCCCCGCCCCCGGCGCCGAGCGCGACGGCACCGTCCGCTGCGCCCTGCTGCCCACCCACGCCGAAGAGCTCAGCTGGCTCGCCGACTCCCTCGCCCACCTCGTCCGCACCGGCACCGCACCCGGCGAGATCGCCGTGCTGTGCCGCACCGCCGGTGATTTCGCCCGTATCCAGGGCGAACTGGTCGCGCGGGACCTCCCCGTGGAGGTCGTCGGCCTCTCCGGGCTGCTGCATCTGCCCGAGATCGCCGACCTCGTCGCCGTCTGCGAAGTGCTCCAGGACCCCACGGCCAACGCCGCCCTGGTCCGCCTGCTGATCGGCCCGCGCTGGCGGATCGGCCCCCGTGACCTGGCGCTCCTGGGCCGCCGTGCCCGCACCCTCGTCCACCACTCCGCCCCGTCCGACGACCCCGGGCAGCGCCTCGCCGAGGCCGTCGAAGGCGTCGACCCGGCCGAGACCATCTCGCTCGCCGACGCCCTCGACACCTTCCTGGAGGCCGAAGGACCGGATGACGGGCTCCCGTTCTCCCCCGAGGCCCGGGTGCGCTTCGCCTACCTGGCCACCGAACTGCGCGACCTGCGCCGCTCCCTCGGCGACCCCCTCATGGACGTGCTCCACCGGGTGCTCGCCGCCACCGGCCTGGAAGTCGAGCTGTCCGCGTCACCGCACGCCCTCGCCGCCCGCCGCCGCGAAACGCTCGGCACCTTCCTCGACATCGCAGCAGGATTCGCGGCCAAACAAGGCGGCGAATCCCTCGACGGCGACGCCACCCTGCTCGCCTTCCTCGGCTTTCTGCGCACCGCCGTCCAGCACGAAAAGGGCCTCGACAGCTCCCTTCCCGGCGGCGACAACACCATCAAGGTCCTGACCGCCCACAAGTCCAAGGGCCTGGAATGGGACGTGGTCGCCGTACCCGGCCTGGTCGCCAAGCAGTTCCCCAGCGAACAGGCCCGTGAGTCCTGGACCAGCCGGTCCAAGGTCCTCCCGCACTCCCTGCGCGGCGACGCCGCCACCCTGCCCGACGTCGGGGAGTGGGCCGCCCGCGGCCTGAAATCCTTCAAGGAGGCGATGAAGCAGCACCAGGAGACCGAGGAACTCCGCCTCGGCTACGTCACCTTCACCCGCCCCCGTTCCCTGCTGCTCGGCTCCGGCCACTGGTGGGGCCCCCAGCAGAAGCGGCCGCGCGGCCCCTCCGCCTTCCTGGAGGCGCTGCGCGAGCACTGCGAGGCGGGACACGGCGAGATCGAGCACTGGGCCGGGCCCCCCGAGGACGGCGAGGAGAACCCCGCCCTCTCCGAGGCCGCCACGGAACAGGCCTGGCCGCTGCCCCTCGATCCCGCCGCCACGGCCCGCCGCCGCGCCGCCGCGGCCACGGTCCGCGCCCATCTGGAGCGCCGTACGGGGGAGGGACCGGCCGTCTTTGCCGCCGCCCCGCCGTCCCTGTCCGCCCACGACCCCGACTGGCCGCCGCCACCGACCGATGACCCCTGGGACGCCGACCCGTTCGACGTGCCCGAGGCCGACCCGTTCGACGTGTCGGAGGCCGAGCCGTTCGACGTGCCCGAGGCCGAGCGGTACGACCTGCCGGCGACCGACCCGTTCGACGAGGCCGGCTCCGGCCCGTTGGATGACATCCCGCCGTACGACGTGCCCGTCCCGCACCCGTTCGACGACGGCGCCCCGCCCTCCGCCCACCCTGCTGCCCGCCCCGTCGACGCCGCCCCGCCGCCCGACACCCCCGAGGCCGGGCCGGCCCCGCTCCGTGCCCACATCGTCGCCCAGCGCTCCACCGAGCCCGACCTCACGGCACCCACCGGCCCCGACACCGCCCACCCCAGCGCCGCCCACCCCGGCACCGCCCACCCCGGTGACACCGCGCCGCACACCCTCCTCCCCGAGGAGCGGCGCGCCGTCGGGTCCTGGGACCGCGATCTGGACGCGCTCGCCGCCGAGCTGCGCCGCTCCCGCGCCACCGTCCGCGACGTCCCGCTGCCCTCCGCGCTCAGCGCCACCCAGCTGCTCCGCCTCGCCGCCGACCCCGACGGCTTCGCCCGCGAACTGGCCCGCCCCATGCCGCGACCGCCGCAGCCCGGCGCCCGCCGGGGCACCCGCTTCCACGCCTGGGTCGAGTCCCGCTTCGAAGAGCTGACGCTGCCCCTGCTCGGCCCCGACGAGCTGCCCGGCGCCGAAGCGGGCGAGGAAGCCGCAATCGTCGACGAACACGACCTCGAAACCCTCAAGGAAGCCTTCGCCCGTACCCCCTACGCCCACCGCACCCCCTTCCGCGTCGAAGCCCCCTTCCAGCTCACCCTCGCGGGACGGGTCATCCGCGGCCGGATCGACGCCGTCTACAAAGAGCCCGGCCCCGACGGCGACCGCTTCGAGATCGTCGACTGGAAGACCGGCCGCGCCCACAGCGCCGACCCCCTCCAGCTGGCCGTCTACCGCCTCGCCTGGGCCGAGCGGTACGGCCTGGAGCCGTCCGCCGTCGGCGCCGCCTTCCTCTACGTCCGCAGCGGCGAGGTGGCCCGGCCCGCCCGGCTGCCCGGCCGGGCCGGACTCGAACGCATCCTGCTCGGCGAGACCGCCGACCGGCCTCCCCCACAAGGCCGATAGGCTCGGGCGTATGAGCACAACCCCGGACAGCGCCGTCCGCGCGTACATCACCCTGCACCGCGAAGCGTTCCTCGACGACCTCGCCGACTGGCTGCGCATCCCCTCCGTGTCCGCCGACCCCGAGCGCGCCGGCGAGGTACGCCGCAGCGCCGAATGGCTCGCCGCGAAGCTCTCCGACACCGGCTTTCCCACCACCGAGATCTGGGAGACCGACGGCCTGCCCGCGGTCTTCGCCGAGTGGCCCTCGGGGGACCCGTCCGCGCCGACCGTGCTCGTCTACGGCCACCACGACGTACAGCCCGCCGCCCGCGAGGACGGCTGGCACACCGACCCCTTCGCGCCGCAGACCATCGACGGCAAGCTCTACGCCCGCGGCGCCGCCGACGACAAGGGCCAGGTGTTCTTCCACACCCTGGGCGTGCGCGCGCACCTCGCCGCGACCGGCCGCACCGCCCCCGCCGTCAACCTCAAGCTGCTCATCGAGGGCGAGGAGGAGTCCGGCTCGCCGAACTTCCCGGCCCTGATCGAGAAGCACGCCGACCGCCTCGCCTGCGACGCGGTGATCGTCTCCGACACCGGCATGTGGTCCAGGGACACCCCCACGGTGTGCACCGGCATGCGTGGCCTGACGGACTGTCAGATCGACCTCTACGGCCCCGACCAGGACCTTCACTCCGGCTCGTTCGGCGGCGCCGTCCCCAACCCCGCCACCGAGGCCGCCCGGCTGGCCGCCGCCCTGCACGACGCCGACCGCCGGGTCGCCGTCCCCGGCTTCTACGACGGCGTGGTCGAGCTCACCGACCGCGAGCGGGAACTCTTCGCCGAGCTGCCCTTCGACGAGGAGGAGTGGCTGCGCACCGCGCACTCCCACGCCCCCCTCGGCGAGGCCGGCAGCACGACCCTGGAACGCATCTGGGCCCGCCCCACCGCAGAGGTCAACGGCATCGGCGGCGGTTACCAAGGCCCCGGCGGCAAGACCATCGTGCCGTCCACCGCACAGCTCAAGCTGTCCTTCCGGCTGGTCGCGGGCCAGAGCGCGGCCGCCGTGCAGCAATCCGTACGCGACTGGGTCGCCGCGCACCTCCCGGCCGGCATCCGCCACGAGATCACCTTCTGGGGCGCCACCCGCCCCTGCCTCACCCCGCTCGACCACCCCGCGCTCCAGTCCCTCGTCCGCGCCATGGGCCGGGCCTTCGAAGACAAGATCCGCTTCACCCGCGAGGGCGGCTCCGGCCCGGCGGCCGACCTCCAGGACGTCCTCGGCGTCCCGGTCCTCTTCCTCGGCATCTCCGTGCCGTCCGACGGCTGGCACGCACCGAACGAAAAGGTCGAGCTCGACCTGCTGATGAAGGGCGTCGAGACCGCCGCCCTTCTGTGGGACGACCTGGCGGAGACCTGGCGCCCGGCCTGACCGCACGCACCCCCGTACGGCTCCGCGCCCGTACGCAGCAATCACCCACGCCATAGGGGGAGTTGGAAACAGCAGTGACCACCTGGACCGATCACACCGCCGGCCGGCCGCTCACGTTCAGCGCGCCGAGCGGAATTGACCGCTCCGCCCATCACCGGCTCGACGAGGCATGGCTGGCGGCGGCCTGGAGCCACCCGACGACGCGCGTCTTCGTGGTGTCCGGCGGACAGGCGCTGATCGACGACACCCCTGACGGCCGCACCGAGCTGATCATGACGCCGTCCTTCGAGGCGCCGCTGACCGAGGCCCACCGCTACTACCTCGGCACCGACGACGAGGGCGTCAGCTACTTCGCCCTCCAGAAGGACTCGCTGCCCGGCCGCATGGACCAACCCGCGCGCCCGGCGGGCCTGCGCGAGGCCGGTCTGCTGCTGTCGCCCCGCGACGCAGGCCTCCTCGTGCACGCCGTCGCCCTCGAAAACTGGCAGCGCCTGCACCGCTTCTGCTCACGCTGCGGCGAGCGCACCGTCATCGCCGCAGCGGGCCACATCCGCCGCTGCCCGGCATGCGGCGCCGAGCACTACCCGCGCACCGACCCGGCCGTGATCATGCTTGTCACCGACGAGGAGGACCGCGCCCTCCTGGGCCGCCAGGTCCACTGGCCCGAGGGCCGCTTCTCCACCCTCGCCGGCTTCGTCGAGCCGGGCGAGTCCATCGAGCAGTCGGTGGCCCGCGAGGTCTTCGAGGAGGCCGGCGTCGTCGTCGGCGATGTCGAATACATCGCCAGCCAGCCCTGGCCCTTCCCCTCCAGCCTGATGCTGGGCTTCATGGCGCGCGCCACATCCTCCGAGATCCAGGTCGACGGCGAGGAGATCGAAGAGGCCCGCTGGTTCTCCCGGGAGGATCTGCGCGCCGCCTTCGAATCCGGCGAGGTCCTCCCGCCCTACGGCATCTCCATCGCCGCCCGCCTCATCGAGCTCTGGTACGGCAAGCCGCTGCCCAAGCCGTGAACGCCGGACGGTGAGCGGGGGCAGCCGCATGGCGGCCCGCACACCTGACACCGTCGCGCAGCAGGCAGCAGGCAGCAGGCAGCAGGCAGCAGGCAGCAGGCAGCAGGCAGCAGGCAGCAGGCAGCAGGCAGCAGGCAGCAGGCAGGACACAGCAGACAGCAGGCCGTCGACCGGTCCCACCTGGGATCCGGTCGACGGCCTGCTGCGTGCAACGGGGCGCAGCCGTCAGGCCATCAGGCCGTCAGGCCATCAGACCCCGACCTTCTCCTTGACCTGCGCCAGGGACGGGTTGGTCAGCGTCGAGCCGTCGGGGAACCGCACGGTCGGCACCGTCTGGTTGCCGCCGTTCGCCTTCTCCACGAACGCCGCCGACTCCGGGTCGTGCTCGATGTTGATCTCGGTGTACGCGATGCCCTCGCGGTCCATCTGGCCCTTCAGCCGACGGCAGTAACCGCACCAGGTCGTGCTGTACATCGTCACAGTGCCCGCCATGCGTCCCGCGCTCCTTCGTTAAGTCTTGATCCGATACCGCCCGACGCCGTACTCGGCACTCGGCGCGGCCAAGCATCACAACGCACGACGCGCCTGGGGCATTCCCGGGGGGGCCACCCCCCACCCCCACCCCACCCCTCGCCGCCCAAACCCGCCCCGCCACCCCACGAGGCCTCCCCACCGCCCGCCGCCTCGCCTCAGGCTCCACCGAGCCTCCGCGCCTACAGGCCTCCGCCCCTCCGCTGCTGCTGCCGTTCCGCTGCCGCCGCTGCTGCTCGCCGCTGAGGAAAGCAAAGCATCTGCCGCGGTCGCGTGCCGGACGTTGTCCACAGCGGACGTGATGCGTACGACCGGGGTGTGGCGGCTGTGGACGGGCTTTCCGGGCGCCCGCGCGGACCTGGCAGCATGGCGGGGTGACAGCAGCAATGGACTCCTCTCTTTTCCCGCAGGTGCCTGACTCGGCCGACGGGGTGCTCGACGGGCTCGACCCCGAGCAGCGCGAGGTCGCCACGGCTCTGCACGGTCCCGTCTGCGTGCTGGCCGGCGCCGGCACGGGCAAGACCCGCGCGATCACCCACCGGATCGCCTACGGGGTGCGGGCCGGGATCCTGCAGCCCGCGAGTGTGCTCGCGGTCACGTTCACGGCCCGCGCGGCGGGCGAGATGCGCGGCCGGCTGCGGCAGCTCGGCGCGGGCGGGGTCCAGGCCAGGACGTTCCACTCCGCTGCCCTGCGGCAGCTCCAGTTCTTCTGGCCGAAGGCCGTCGGCGGTGAGGTCCCGCGGCTGCTGGAGCGGAAGATCCAGCTCGTCGCCGAGGCCGCCGCCCGCTGCGGCATCCGGCTGGACCGCAACGAGCTGCGCGATGTCACGGCCGAGATCGAATGGTCCAAGGTCACCCAGACCGTGCCGGCCGACTATCCCGCCGCCGTCGCCAAGGCCGGCCGCGAGGCCCCCCGTGACCCGGCCGAGGTCGGGCAGATCTACCGCACGTACGAACAGCTCAAGCGCGACCGCGGCAGCATCGACTTCGAGGATGTGCTGCTGCTCACGGTCGGTGTGCTGCAGGACCGGCACGACATCGCCGAGCAGGTCCGTGCCCAGTACCAGCACTTCGTCGTCGACGAGTACCAGGACGTCAGCCCGCTCCAGCAGCGGCTGCTGGAGCTGTGGCTGGGGGACCGCGACACCCTCTGTGTGGTCGGCGACGCCAGCCAGACGATCTACAGCTTCACCGGCGCCACCCCGGACCACCTCCTCAACTTCCGCACCCGCCATCCGAACGCGACGGTCGTCAAGCTCGTCCGCGACTACCGCTCCAGCCCCCAGGTCGTGCACCTCGCCAACGGTCTGCTCTCCCAGGCCAAGGGGCGCGCCGCCGAGCAGCGCCTGGAACTGGTCTCGCAGCGCGAGGCCGGCCCCGAGCCCGTGTACGCGGAGTACGCGGACGAGCCCGCCGAGGCCGAGGGCACCGCCCGCCGCATCCGTGACCTGATCGCCGCCGGCGTGCCCGCCGGGGAGATCGCCGTGCTCTTTCGTATCAACGCCCAGTCCGAGGTCTACGAACAGGCGCTGGCCGACGCCGGGGTGCCGTATCTGCTGCGGGGCGCCGAGCGGTTCTTCGAGCGGCCCGAGGTGCGTGAGGCCGGCGTCAAGCTGCGCGGCGCCGCCCGCTTCGGTGCCAACGATGCGCTGCTCGACGACGCCATGGACCTGCCGTCCGAGGTGCGGGCGGTGCTCAGCGACATGGGCTGGACGAGCAGGCCGCCGGCCGGCTCGGGGGCGGTACGGGACCGCTGGGAGTCCCTGGCGGCTCTGGTCCGGCTGGCCGAGGACTTCGCCAAGGCCCGGCCCGCGGCCACCCTCGCGGACCTCGTCGCCGAGCTGGACGAGCGCGCCAACGTCCAGCACGCCCCGACGGTCGAAGGGGTGACCCTGGCGTCCCTGCACGCCGCCAAGGGTCTGGAGTGGGACGCCGTCTTCCTGGTCGGCCTCACCGAGGGCATGCTGCCGATCACCTACGCCAAGACCGATGAGCAGATCGAGGAGGAGCGCCGGCTGCTCTATGTCGGCGTCACCCGCGCCCGGCTGCATCTGGGCCTGTCCTGGTCGCTGGCGCGCTCTCCCGGCGGGCGGGCCTCCCGCCGCGCCAGCCGCTTCCTCAGCGGTCTGCGGCCCGGGTCCGGGACGGCGGCCGGCCGCCGTACGCCGGGCGCGCTCTCCGGGGGCGTCGAGCGCGGCGACGGGACGGCGGCGGTGGCGCGGCGCCCCCGGCACCGCAGCCCGGCCCGCTGTCGGGTCTGCAACAGGACCCTCACCGACGCGGGCGAGATGAAGCTGATGCGGTGTGAGGACTGCCCCTCGGAGCTCGACGAGGCGCTCTATGAGCGGCTGTGCGAGTGGCGGGCCGAGCAGGCGGCGCGTTCCCGGCAGCCCGCCTACTGCGTCTTCACCGACAAGACCCTGATGGCGATCGCGGAGGCCGTTCCGGGAACCGAATCGGAGCTTGCGGTCATCTCAGGAGTGGGGCGGCGGAAGTTCGACCGCTACGGCAGTGAGGTGCTGGCAATCTGTGCCGGCGAGGAGCTCGTGGGGGCCTCCGAGGACGGGCCCGGGGACGCCGCGGAAAACTCGTCGGAAAAATAGTTTGCGCGCGCGGAGCGCATCCCCATAGCCTTCACAAGCAACGGAGACAACGGTTTCTTTCCGAGATCCGATGGATCCGTGCTGTACTTGAACACCCTGGAACGGGATTCCCGGTCCACCGAGACGCCGAGAGGAGGCGAGCCCAGTGATCAGCATCATCGAGACCAACAAAATGACCGATCTCTCGGTCGTCGCCACCTGCCCGCTCGGCTCCTCGCTCCTTGGTACCGGTATGTCCGGCTTCGGTCGCCTGTCCGGTATGAGGGTCGCGCGCCCCGAGTCCCTCGCCGTGCTGACGCGCAGCGAGCGTAGCGAGCGACCGACCGAGGCACCTGCGGTAGCAGCGGCGGCATCGGCGAATGCCTTTGTCTTCGCGGCGGCCAATGGTGCCGAATCCCGGCAGCAGTACCAGACGCAGCATGAAACGTGGGCCTACCGCGGCCACGAACCCTGGAGAGATCCAGCCTGATCGGCACGATCAGGTCGGCACCTTCCAGGGCCGCGGAACCCACACCGGGATCCGCGGCCCTTTTGTTTGCCCACGCGCCCGCCACCAGCCGGGCCGAACAGACGAGGAACACACCACCGTGCAACTGCAGACGCACACCCCGTCCGTAGCCACCGACCTGATCCCTCCGCCCGACCCCCAGGAGAACTCCTTGCTTCCCCTCACCGAGCTCGACGACGAGATCGACCGCCTCGGCGCTGCCGTTCCGTGCCGCACCTACGACCCCGAGGTCTTCTTCGCCGAGTCCCCGGCCGACGTCGAGTACGCCAAGACGCTGTGTCAGACCTGTCCGGTCCGTGAGGCCTGCCTCGCCGGTGCCAAGGACCGCCGTGAGCCGTGGGGCGTCTGGGGCGGCGAGCTCTTCGTCCAGGGCGTCGTCGTGCCGCGGAAGCGTCCGCGTGGCCGTCCGCGCAAGAACCCGGTCGCGGCATGAACACCATCGGCACAGGAACGATCGACCGTCCCCTCACCCGGGATCCCCAGAAGCAGGACCTCACGATGAACCCCTTTCTCACCGACACCCCCGTCCTCGTGAACACCGACGCGACCGAATCGCGTCAGAACAGGAACCTCGCGATGCAACTCATCCCAGAAGCCCTGGCGCGTGCGCATATGCACGAACGCCTTCAGGAGGCCGAATCGGAACGCAGGGCTCATCGGCTCGCGGCCGCGCGGCGTATGCAGCGGCGCGCCGAGCGCGCGTCGCTCCGTGCCCGCCGGGCGCTGGCGATGGCCGTGATGCAGTAAGGCGCTGATGCCGCCGACCACGGGGTCCGTCCGACAGGGCGGGCCCCGCGGTGCGTTGTATCCCGTTTCGCGGGGCCGGCGGGGATATCGTCGGCTGGTGGACCAGAAGACGCATGAACGGGTGGAGTTGGCCGACGGGAACATGGTGTGCGCCGGCTGCGGTGAGGTCGCCGCGGGCGCCGGGCCGACCTGGACCTGCTCCGTCGAGAACGGTGAGCGCCGCTACTTCTGCGACAACTGCGCGCGGGAGAACATCCGGGCCATCGAAGGGCGCCTGGATTCCAGCTGGTGGTGAGGCCGGGCACCGCCGGGGCCGGCTGACCCCGGGCCGTCCCGTCCGCTCCGCCGGCCGGCGCGGACGGGACGGGCCGGCGCGGTCCGGTGGGCCCGGCTCAGACCGTGGTCTCCTCGACGGACGCCTTCCCGAGGTCCGCACCGATCTCGTCGTCCCCGAGGGGGCCGATACCGGTGACGTCCGGACCGGCCGCCTCCTCCTCGGGCACAAAGCCGGGCAGCCACGCCTCCAGCTCGTCGCGCAGCCGTACCGTCGCCCCCAGCTGGCACAACACCCCGATCGTGCTCAAGGTCACCCGGTGGATCAGGAGGTATGCGGGCGGCAGATTGAGCTGTTTGCCCAACTGGTGGGCGGGGGAACGCGGATCGCCGATCCGGGTGGCCTGGTGGCGCATCCAGCTCCGGGTGAAGGTGAACTCGTCCACCAGGGCGGGTTCGATGATCGGCAGGAGATAGTCCAGTACCGCGTCCGGGTCCAGCTCGATGGACTCCTTGACGAAGCCCTCCTCGCACAGCAGCTGGTAGACGGCGTCCGCCTCGCCCTCCAGTGTCATCCGCAGCGAGGTCCCGATCGTCGGCGGCAGCCCCTCGGCCAGCCGGTCGACGGTGCCGAAGTCCAGCACCCCCAGCCGCCACTCCTCGACCGGGCCGTCCGGGAAGTCCCCGGCCAGCAGCCGGAAGTTGCCCGGGTGCGGGTCGGCGTGCAGCAGGCCCGTACGGGCGGGGCCGGAGAAGAGGAAGCGGGCCAGCAGCTGACCGGCCCGGTCCCGCTGCTCGTCGGTGCCGTTCGCGATCACCTCCGACAGCGGTACCCCGTCCATCCACTCCGTCACCAGCACCTCGTCGCACTGGTGCACCACGGCCGGCACCACCACATCGGGGTCGTCGGCGAACTCCTCGGCGTGCGCCTGCTGGGCCGCTGCCTCCAGGGAGTAGTCCAGCTCCTCCGACACCCGGTCGCGCAGCTCGGTGATCAGCGGTTTGATGTCCATGCCCGGGATCAGCGGGCCCAGTAGCCGGGCGAACCGGCTCAGCTGTGCCAGGTCCGACAGCAGCGCCTGGCCGGCACCCGGATACTGCACCTTGACGGCCACTTCACGGCCGTCGTGCCACACCGCACGGTGGACCTGCCCGATCGAGGCCGCCGCGGCCGGCTTGTCCTCGAACTCCTCGAACAGCTCCCGCCAGTCCTCGCCGAGCCGCTCCGCCAGCACGGAGTGCACCGTGCTGGTCGGCATCGGCGGCGCCGCCTCCTGAAGCTTCGTCAGGGCGGCGCGGTAGGGGCCGGCGATCTCCTCGGGCAGCGCCGACTCGAAGACGGACAGTGCCTGCCCGAACTTCATCGCCCCGCCCTTCAGCTCACCGAGCACCTTGAAGAGCTGTTCCGCGGTGCGCTGTTGCAGCTCCCGGCCGACGATTTCGGCGGATCTGCCGCCGATCCGCTTGCCGAGGCCCCAGGTGGCCCGGCCGGCGAACCCCAGTGGCAGCGCGGCCAGCTTGGCGGTGCGGGTGACCGCCTTGCGGGGAAGATCAGACATGTGCCCCTCCAACTCACACTGTCCCCCAACCGGGGTTACTCCGTCATTGTGGCGTGTCACGGCCGAGGATCCGAGGCGCCCGCCGCACTCCGCGAACCGGCAGCGCCACAGCCGCACTCCGGATGCGGCTCGATCCGCACCGTCCGCACGGTGGCACACGGTGCGGCGAGCTCCATCCGCGCCCCTGTGCACGGCGGTAGTTCACCGTCGAGGAAGGTCAGCGCCTGGACGGCGGCGACCCCCGCGACCGCGGTCGCCAGCGCGGCATCGCAGGCCGGCACCGCGGGGGATCCTCGTCCCGACCGCCACTGCGCCAGCAGCCGCGGCCAGGCGGGCTCCGCGTCCGTACGGCGTAGTTCATCGCAGCGGGCACAGGCCGAACCTCCGGGCAGTACCAAGGGACCCACCACACCCGTGCCCTCGATCACCCCCGCGTAAAGATGCGGGATTCCGGCGGTGAGCAGCGGTTCGGAGAGCACGGGGTCGGGGGCGTAGGCGCCGAGCCCGTCGCGCGGGGCGAGCACCACGAGGGACAGCCCGGGTTCGCCGGATTCGCTGACCGGGACCCTCGGACGTGGAGTACGGCCCCAGGGGGAGGAGCGTGTGACCAGCCGTCGCGCGGCGGCGTCCCGCCGCTCACCGGTCCGCTCGGCCGGCAGCCCGCCGGGCAGCACGTCCCACGGCTGGACCGTGCCGCCGTCGAACACCTCCACCCGGCCGATCCCCGAGGCCGCGAGCAGCGCCGCGATCGCGGCGCCGACCCGACCCGCCCCCTTGACCCGGGCCCGGACGGCGCGACGCGCCCCCATCCGGCTCAGAGCGCCCGCGGGCTCCGGATGCCGCACCGAGAGGGACGCCAGGTCGGGCCGCAGCTGTTCGAAGGCGGCGTGGTCCGCCCGGACGGCCTCGGCCGGCGGGCCGCCGGCGGTGGGGGCTTCCAGCAGCCCGGCCGCGCCGAGCCGGTCCACCACACCCCGTACGTGCTCGGGCGGGAGGTCCAGTAACGCGGCCTCCTCGATCAGTTGCTGCATGGTGCGGGTGCCGTCGATCAGCGAGAGGAAGCTTCCGGTCGCCGTATCGACCGGGCCGACCACCATCGCATGCGCCGGAGCCACGCCGAATCGCACCGTTTCCCTGTCCCGCCAGCCGCGCCGCAGCGCGGGCTTGAGCATCGGATGCTGCATATCCGCCCCCGGTCCTTCGTCGTCCGGCTCTCAGCATGCGCCGTGCCGCGGATTCGTGCGGAAGTTATCCACAGGCAGGGGGTAACGGTCGTACGAGCGGTGCACGCCATGGAGTGGTTCGGTGGCGAACCGTCCGCGGGGCGGGACTTCCCGCACTGCCAGCGGGTAACGTCGGGCGCGTGCCCGCCGACCCTTCCCACGGCCCAGGGGAAACACCCCTGCGCCGCGCCGCTGACACATCGCGCGGGGCTGCCCCGAGCTCCCAGGCCCGCGGGTCGGGCACCAGCGCCGTCGAGGTGCGCCGCAGCTCACGGCGGCGCAGAACGGTCTCGGCGTACCGCGAGGGAAACCGCACGGTGGTCCTGATTCCGGCCCGTATGTCCGAGGCCGAGGAGCGGCGTTGGGTCACCGTCATGCTCGACAAGCTCGCCGCTCAGGAAAGCAAGCGGATGCTGGGCGACGGCGAGCTGGCCCGGCGTGCCGAGCGGCTGTCCGGCCAGTATCTGGACGGCCGCGCCGACCCCGCGTCGGTGCGCTGGGTGACCAACCAGAACACCCGCTGGGGATCGTGCACCCCCGCGGAGGGCAGCATCCGCCTGTCGCACCGCCTCCAGGGCATGCCGGAGTACGTCATCGACTACGTCCTGCTGCACGAACTCGCGCATCTGCTCGTCCCCGGCCACGGCCCCCGGTTCTGGCAGTTGCTGGAGGCCTACCCCCGTACGGAGCGGGCCCGCGGCTACCTCGAAGGGGTGGTCGCGGCCGACCGGCTGCCCCATCTGCCCGCCACCCGCGACGATTGACCACGGCACCGGACGACATCCGTCGCGCCCCGGCATCGCCTGCTGTCGGCGCCAGCGGTTAGCCTGGCCGCGCAGGGCAACTCACAGCGGGAGCGGGGGACGGGCGTTACGTATGGCCAGGGAATTCCAGCGGGGCCACAAGGCCAAGATCGGTGATCTGACGGCGGGAACGGATCTGTACGTCGGCGTGCAGATCGCCGGATCCGGCCTGACCTTCGACATCAGCTGCTTCGGTCTGGACGCCGACGAGCGGCTGTCCGACGACCGGTACTTCATCTTCTTCAACCAGCCCAAGTCGCCCGAGGAGTCGGTCCAGCTGCTCGGGGCGCAGGCCGGCGACAGCGAGTCGTTCCGGGTCACCCTCGACAAGATCCCGCCGCACATCCGGAAGCTCTCCTTCACCGCCGCGCTCGACGGTGCGGGCCAGGTCTCGCAGATCGGCCCCGGCTACCTCCGGATCGTGGCCGGCGGCGAAGAGGTCGCCCGCTACTCCTTCAACGGCAGCGAGTTCAGCACCGAACGCGCCGTCATGCTCGGCGACTTCTATCTCAAGGACGTCTGGCGGTTCGCCGCGGTCGGCCAGGGTTTCGACGGCGGCCTCGAGGCGCTGCTGAAGAACTTCGGGGGCGAGGTCGCCGAAGAGGCCGAGGCGCCGGCGCCGCCCGCCACGGCACAGGGCGCGCCCGGCTTCGCGCCGCCGCCCGGTGCGGCGGCCCCCGCGCCGTCCTTCGGGGCGCCCGCCGCCCCCGCACCGCAGCAGCCCGCGCCCGACTTCGGCCCGCCCCAGGGCGCGCCGCAAGCGCCCCCGGCGGCGCCGCAGCCCGCCGCCCCGCAGGTGCACAACGCGCCCACCATCGCCGCGCCGCTGGCCCCGCCCACAGTGCCCGGTCCGCCCGGCCAGCAGTCGCCGGCCCCGTACGGCCAGCCGGCGCCCGGCCAGGACCCGTACGGCCAGCCGCAGACCGCACCCGGCGGCTTCCCCGGCCAGCAGGCCCCGCAGGCACCGCCCTACGGCCGGCCCGCCCCGCCGCCCGGCGGATTCGGCGCCCCGCAGGGCCAGCCCGCCCCGTACGGACAGCCGGGGCCGCCCCCGGGCGCCCCGTACCCGGGCGGCCAGGAACCGGCCGTGCCCCAGGGCGGCGGTCCCGGCCTCGGCGTCGTACTGGACAAGTACAAGGAAGCCCCCACCGGCCAACGCTGGACCCCGCAGAACAGCAAGCTGATCCGCGTCGACCTCGGCGTCGACGGCCAGCCGGTGCTCGCCCGCCAGGGCAGCATGGTGCTCTACCAGGGCAAGGTCGACTTCGGCTACAAGGGCGCCGGCTTCCGCGGCCGGATCGTCGGCAACGCCACCGGCCAGGAAATGCAGCTGATGCGCTGCACCGGCCAGGGCCAGGTGTTCTTCGCCGAGAACAGCGCCCACGTCCACCCCATCGAGCTGCAGGGCGACGCCATCTGTGTGTCCGCCGACAGCGTCCTCGCCTTCGACGAGTCGCTGCAGCACGAGGTCCGCAGGATCGAGGGCCACGGCATCCCCGGTGGAGCCCTGTTCACCATGCAGTTCCAGGGGACCGGCACCCTCGTCGTCAAGACCCAGGGCACCCCGGTCGTGTTGCCGGTCACCCCGACCACCTTCGCCGACGCCAACGCCATCGTGGCCTGGTCCGCGGCCTCGCAGGTGATCATCTCCAGCCAGGTGAGCCTGCGCCGGCAGGCCTTCCCCGGTCACTCCGGCGAGACCGTGAACCTCCAGTTCCGCGGCGCGCCCGGCAACTTCATCGTCGTCCAGCCCTACGAGGTCTGAGGGAGCCCGCACGTCATGAACCAGCAGCAGCTGTCGGGCTACGCCCCGACCCCGCCCGCCGCCCGTATGGAGAACCACGGCAGCGCCATGGTGAAGATCGCCATGCAGAGCGGCCAGGACGTCTTCGCACGCACCGGCTCGATGGTCGCCTACGAAGGCTTCGTCCAGTACGAGCCGAACCCGCCCGCCGTCCGCCAGATGGCCTCCCAGTGGCTCTCCGGCGAAGGCGCACCCCTGATGAAGTGCTCCGGAGACGGTCTGCTCTACCTCGCCGACTACGGCGCCGACGTGGTCTGCATCAACCTCGACGGTGACTCGCTCTCCGTCAACGGCACCAACCTCCTCGCCTTCGACGCGCAGCTCCAGTGGGGCGTGCAGCGCGTCAAGGGCATGGCGAAGTTCGCCGGCCAGGGGCTCTTCAACGTCGGGATCTCCGGCACCGGCTGGGTCGCCCTGACCTCCCGGGGCACGCCCATCGTCGTCGACTGCGGCCGCGGCGAGGACGAGACCTATGTGGACCCGGATGCCCTGGTCGCCTGGTCGACCCACCTGAAGATGAAGGGCAAGCGCAGCTTCAAGGCGTCCTCGATGATCGGGCGCGGCAGCGGCGAGGCGTACCAACTGGGCTTCTCCGGCCAGGGGTTCGTCGTCGTCCAGCCCAGCGAGGACAGCACCGACCGGCTCCGGGCCCGGGGCTGAGGGGGAGGACCGAACACGCCATGCAGAGTCCGCTTTTCGCCTTCACCGAGGCACAGACCCAGGACCGCTACGCCCTGCAGAACAGTCAGCTGCTGCGCGTCGCCCTTCAGGGCCACGAGGACCTCCTCGCCCGTAAGGGCGCCATGGTCGCCTACCAGGGGCTGCTCGAATTCGACGGCAACTACACGACGCCCGGCCAGCAGCGCGCCCGCGCGCACTCCGGCGAGGGCCTCGATCTGATGCGCGTCTCCGGGCAGGGCACGGTCTATCTGGCCAACCTCGCCCAGTACGTCCATGTGGTCGACGTCGACCACGACGGCCTGACCGTCGACAGCAGTTACGTCCTGGCGCTGGACTCCGGCCTCCACTGGGAGGTCGTCTCCGTCGACAGCCAGTACGGCATCTCCGGCACCGGCAAGTACCAGCTCAACATCTCCGGGCGGGGCAAGGTGGTCCTGATGACCTCCGGTGAGCCGCTGATGCTGCAGGTCACGCCCGACAAGTACGTCAACGCCGACGCCGACGCGGTGGTTGCCTGGTCCGCTTCGCTGCGGGTGCAGATGCAGGCGCAGACGCACTCCTCCGGGGTGTGGCGCCGGCGCGGCAACACGGGCGAGGGCTGGGAACTCAGCTTCCTCGGCCAGGGCTATGCACTGGTCCAGCCCAGCGAGCTGCTGCCGCCGCAGAACGCCGTCGTCGGCTCCGGTATGGCCGCCCAGTACGGCATGGGCCAGCAGGGCGCGCGGGGCATGAACCAGGGCAACATCTTCACCAACTGAGCGCCTTCGAGGCGCTGTTGACGCGCTTCGGCGCCCGCCCCGGGAAGGGCGGGTACCGAAGCGCGTGTGAAGCGCGTGTGCGGCCGGACCGCCGCCGTCCGGCGGGGCCGGGCCGCTGTGCTGCTGGACGGCAGCGGCCGGGGCGCTGCCGTCCAGCGGAGCGCGCGGGTGCCGTCTAGAGAAGAGCGCGGGTGCGTTCGACCAACTGCACCACCGACGTATCGGCGACGCCGGGCACCTCGTCGTAGCCGAACCACCGCAGATCCAGTGACTCGTCGCTGATCGCCGCCACCGCGTCCGCGGGAGCCAACGCCGCGTACTGGACGTCCAGATGCACCGCGCACGGCGTGTGATGACGGTCCAGCCGCACCGGGCCGCCGGGCAGCAGCGTCAGCCCGCGCGCGATGCCCGACTCCTCGCGTGCCTCCCGCAGCGCCGCATCGGCCAGCGAGGCGTCCTCCGGCTCGCAGTGACCGCCCATCTGCAGCCACATCTCCAGCTTGCGGTGCAGGGTGAGCAGCACCCGGCCGCCGGCCGGGTCGATCACCAGCGCACTGGCCGTGAGGTGTCCGTCCTTGCAGGGCTTCCACATGCCGTCCTGATGGGCGGCGAGGTGGTCCAGATACGCCAGCCGCAGCTGTTCCTGTTCAGGCGACGGCGCGGGCCACTCCTTGAGCACCCGCGCCGCGTCCTCGCGCAGACTCACTTGCCGCCGTCACCCTTGCTCTCGCCGGATGCCTCGTCCGGGCCGTCGTCCTCCCGGGCGGGCGTGCCCGGGTCCGGCTTGTCCAGGTCCGGCTTGCCGCCGCTCGCGGCCTCGCCGAGCATCTTGTCGAGCTCGGAGAAGTCCGGCTGCTCGTGGTGGACGAACCCGTCCGGGTCGTCCAGGTCCGCCGCCGTCGGCAGCATGTCCGGGTGCTCCCACAGGCCGTCGCGGCCCTCCAGGCCCCGCGCGTCCGTCAGAGACGCCCACAGCCGCGAGGCGTCCCGCAGCCGCCGCGGACGCAGCTGCAGACCGATCAGCGTCGAGAACGTCTGCTCGGCGGGGCCACCGCTGGCCCGGCGCCGCCGCAGCGTCTCCCGGAGCTTGTCCGCGGACGGCAGATGCGGCTTGGCGGCGGCGTGCACCACCGCGTCCACCCAGCCCTCGACGAGGGCCAGCGCGGTCTCCAGCCGGGCCAGCGCCGCCTTCTGCTCCGGGGTGTCCTCGGGCTGGAACATGCCCTGCTGAAGGGCGTTCTGCAGCTCCTCGGGGTGCTGCGGATCGATCTGGCCGACCACGTCCTCCAGCTTGGTCGTGTCGACCTTGATGCCGCGCGCATAGCCCTCGACGGCACCGAACAGATGCGAGCGCAGCCACGGCACATGGGCGAAGAGCCGCTGGTGGGCGGCCTCGCGCAGGGCCAGATACAGCCGCACTTCCTCTTCCGGCACGCCCAGGCCCTCGCCGAACGTGGCGATGTTCCCGGGCAGCAGCGCGGCCTTGCCGGCCGGCCCCAGCGGAAGTCCGATGTCCGTCGAACCGACGACCTCGCCGGCCAGCACGCCCAGCGCCTGGCCGATCTGGGTGCCGAACATCGCGCCGCCCATGGAGCGCATCATGCCGAGCAGCGGGCCCGCCATGGCCTGCATCTCCCCCGGCAGTACGTCGCCCATGGCCGCTCCGACGCGCTCGGCGAGCGGATTGACCAGGTCCTTCCACACCGGGAGGGTCTCCTCGACCCACTCGGCGCGGCTCCAGGCCACCACCGATCCGGAGCCCGACGGCAGCGACGTCACACCGTCCAGCCACAGGTCGGCGAGGCGTACGGCCTCCTCGACCGCGCTGCGCTCACCCGGCGACAGGCTCGCGTCCTTGCTGCCGTCCTCGGTGCCCTGTGCGACGGTCTGCCGCGCAATGTCCTTGGCCATGTCCCAGTTCACCGGGCCGCCCTCGTAGGAGAGCATCTGTCCGAGTTTCTGGAAGGCGGCGCCCAGGTCGCCAGGGTTCATCTCGCCACCGGGGCCGCCCATGCCGCCGAAGAGCGCCGCGAACGGATTGTCCGCGCCGCCGCTCCCGCCGCCGAACCCGAAGGGGTCCGCGGGGCCCTGGCTACCTCCCTGGCCGCCCTTCTTCTTGCCGTTGTCGCCGTCCTCCGGCTCCTCCGGCGGAAGGCCGAATCCAAATGGGGTGTCACTCACGGGTTTCCTCGGCTCGTAGGGCCGCCGACCAGGTGGCCGACGGCGGCTGCCCGACATCACCTCCAGCGTAGACACCCGGGCCGCTTCGGGGCTCGGTGCTTCGCTGTCCCGGTGGCTGGGGCAGGATGGACGCCACCTGGTGCGCACGTATGACCACACGTCCGCACTGAAGACAACCGCTGGAGACGCCCGGTGAGTTCCCCAGATCCGACCGTTCGCGCAGCGCGAAACGCTGCGGCCCAGACCGACAAGGCAGGCAATGGCGCAGGTGGGGCCCCGGACCGGCCGCTGCGCCGGCCCGTCGTCGCCGTCACCGGAGCCGCCTCCGGAGTCGGTGCGCTGCTCACCCGCGCCCTGGTCGCGTCCGACGAGGTCAAGGAGGTGGTGGCCATCGACGAGCGGCGCGGCGACGTCGCCGAGGCGCACTGGCACGTCCTGGACGTCCGGGACCCGGCCATCGCCGACAAGCTGCGCGGCGCGGACGTCGTCGTCCACCTCGCGCTCGACCTCGACCTGGAGACCGACGACGCGGCGCGCACCGCGTACAACGTGCGCGGCACCCAGACCGTGCTCACCGCCGCCGCGGCCGCCGGCGTCCACCGGGTGGTGCTGTGCACCTCCGCCATGGTGTACGGGGCGCTGCCCGACAATGATGTTCCCCTGGCCGAGGACGCCGAGCTGCGGGCCACCGCGGACGCCACCGGTGTCGGCGACCTCCTGGAGATCGAGCACCTGGCGCACCGTGCGCCCCGCGCGCACCCCGGCTTGAACGTCACCGTGCTGCGCCCCACCGTCCTGGTGGGCGGCACGGACACCGCGCTGACCCGCTACTTCGAATCGCCCCGCCTCCTGGTCGTCGCCGGATCCCGTCCCGCCTGGCAGTTCTGTCACGTCGAGGACCTGGTCAGCGCCCTGGAGTTCGCCGCGCTGGAGAAGGTCGACGGCGAGCTGGCGGTGGGCTGCGACGGCTGGCTGGAGCAGGAGGAGGTCGAGGAGCTCTCCGGCATCCGGCGCATGGAGCTGCCGTCCTCGGTGGCCCTGGGCGCCGCCGCCCGCCTGCACCGCATCGGCCTGACACCCTCCCCCGCCGGCGACCTCGCGTACACGATGCACCCATGGGTGGTCAGCGGCAGCCGGCTGCACGATGCGGGCTGGCGCCCCCGGTGGACGAACGAGGAGGTGCTCGCCGAGCTCCTGGAAGAGGTCGCCGGACGGCACACCGTCGCGGGCCGCAGGCTGGGCCGCAAGGACGCCACCGCCGCGGGTGCCGCCGGTGCCACCGTCGCCCTCCTGGGCACCGCCGCCCTGGTCCGGCGCGCCCGTAAGGCCCGCCGCCGTATCTGAGCGCAACCGGGCCCGCCGGGCTGGAGGAGTCTCCATACGGCGGCCGGGACGACCGGCGGAAACGGCCATACCCCGACGTGCCCGCGTACGGCACGATGGGGGTATGTCTGGCACGCCTTCCCCCTCGTCCCCCCGCCGCGACCACCCCGGTGAGCAGGCCGCGCCGGACCCGATCAGGCTCCTGGAGATCCGCGAGCGCGCGCTGTCCGTGGACGAGGTGTTCGCGGCCGTGGGGGATTCGGCGGCCGGCGGTACGGCCCTGTTCGTCGGCACGGTCCGCTCGCACGACAACGGCGCCGACGTGGAGGGCCTGGGCTACTCCGCGCACCCCACGGCCGAGGCGGAGATGCGCCGGGTCGCCGAGAAGGTGATCGCCGACTTCCCGGTGCGGGCGCTGGCCGCCGTCCACCGTGTGGGCGATCTGCGCATCGGTGAGCCGGCAGTGGTGGTCGCGGTGTCCTGCCCGCACCGCGACGAGGCGTTCGAGGCCTGCCGCAGGATGATCGACGACCTCAAGCACGAGGTGCCGATCTGGAAGCACCAGACGTTCACCGACGGCACCGAAGAGTGGGTGGGGGCCGGCACCGGGAGCGGGAATCCGGCCGATGCGTGACGACGCTTTCCCGGGGCAGGCGGCATGACAGACGCGCAGGTAGTGGCCCTGTGGCCACGGGGCGGTGGCCTCCGAACATGAGGCCGAACCGGTGCCTTGTGTTCCGGTTGCGTAACCCGCCCCCTGGCGTGAGCGTTGACCGAGCAGATGGTTAATCTGCTTATTCGTCGATCGCGGTCGTACAAGGGGTTGGGAGGTCGCTGATGGGTGCGCTCCTCTGGTTGCTGATTCCGGTCGGTGCCGGGCTGATTGCCGCGGTGTGGAGCAGCTGGGCCCTACGGAACCGCAGGACCGGGGACGTTGCCGAACTCGCGGGCTATGCCCGGTTCCGTGACGCCATGGAAAAAGAGCATTCCGTTCCCGACCCCGCCTCGGACCCCGTCTGACGTTTCCGCTGGGTGCGGGAAAGCCGAGCGCCACTCCTTGCGATGACCCTCGCGTACCGGCGGGCCCACGGCCGGGCGTTCGCCCTCGTACGGACGGCCCCGCGGGCCGGTTGTCATACCCGTCCCGTACTGTCGTTCCATGCCACGCCGCACCGCGACGCTGCTCGCCTCGACCCTGATGCTGATCGCGCTGCTCTGCGCCGGGGTACTGATCCCCGTGCCCTACTCCGAGATGTCACCGGGGCCGACGGTCAACACCCTCGGTGATCACGACGGCGAGCCGGTGCTGCAGATCTCCGGGCGCAAGACGTACCCGACGACCGGTCATCTCAACATGACCACCGTCCGCGTCACCGGCCCCGACTACCGCATGAACCTCTTCGAGGCGGTGTACGGCTGGCTCGACCACGACAACGCCGTGGTGCCGCACAAGACGCTCTACCCCGAGGGACAGACGGCCGAGCAGGCCGACCAGGAGAACGCCGAGGAGTTCAGCCAGTCCCAGGAGAGCGCCAAGGCCTCCGCGCTCAACCAGCTGCACATCCCGGTCGGCACCCAGACCGTGGTCGGTTCCGTCGTCAAGGACAAGCCGGCCGACGGGCGGCTGCACGCGGGCGATGTGATCAAGGCGGTGGACGGCACGCAGGTCAAGCAGGCCGGCGACGTCGCCAAGCTCGTCACCCGGCACAAGCCGGGCGAGAAGGTGGTCTTCACGATCATCCCGGCCAAGGTCGCCGCCGCGGCGGAGAAGCGGGGCAAGAAGCCCGTGACCGGCGCGAAGCAGATCACGGTCAGCACGCAGAAGGCGGGCGACGGCCGCGCCATCGTGGGCATCCAGGCCGGGGTGGATCACCTCTTCCCGTTCCCCATCGACGTCAAGCTGGCCGATGTCGGCGGCCCGAGCGCCGGGCTGATGTTCGCGCTCGGCATCGTCGACAAGCTCACCCCCGGGGACCTGACCGGCGGCAAGTTCGTGGCCGGTACGGGCACCATCGACGACCAGGGCAAGGTCGGCCCGATCGGTGGCATCTCGATGAAGACGGTCGGTGCGCATGACAAGGGTGCCCGGTACTTCCTGACGCCCAAGGAGAACTGCGCCGCCGCGGCCAAGGACACCCCGCAGGGGCTCACCCTGGTCAAGGTCGGCACCATAGGCGACGCCGTCAAGGCGCTGGAGAAGATCCGCAAGGGAGACACCGCGGGCCTGCCGAGCTGCAGCCCCGCGGGCCACGCCTAGGGCCTGATATCCGGCCGGCGCCCGGGCCCGACGCGCACGTCGGGCCCGGGCGCCGGCCCGGCAGGCCGCCGTCAGCCCTCGAACGTCGCCGCCAGCGCTTCCGCGAGGCCCGGTACCAGCGCGGAGCCGGTGAGCACCTCGGACGTGGAGTCCTTCTCGCGCAGCCGCAGCGCCGACTCACGCCGGCCGTCCCGCAGCACGGCCACCGTCATCCGGACCTCCTGGCGCTCCGGGTGCCCGGCGACCCACTTGGCGAGCTGCGCCTCGTCCATGCCCGCGGGCTCGGAGTCCTCGGCGGACGGCGGCAGCATCAGCCGCTCCACGGTCAGCGCGCAGCCGGTGACGGCGTCGGGCCAGGCAATGGTGGCGAGGAACTCGTCCAGCGGGACGCCCGCCGGGATCTCGTCCTGCTCCACGGGGGTCAGGGACGTGGTGGTGGAGTCGTCGATGCCGAGCTGGGCGGCGAGCGAGGGCTCCTGCGCACGCAGCTTGGCGGTGTCGACGAGGGCGAACAGTCGGGCGGGCTGATCCCAGCCGAGCCCGGCGCTGTACTCGTCGATCTCGAGCACCGCGCGGGTCAGGGGGTCGGCGGCGAGGGGGGTGCCGGCAGCGGGAGAGCCAGGAAGGTCAGTCATGCTCAACATCGTGCCTTGTGTACCCCGGAAAGCGGGAACTGAGTAAAGCCTTCGTAAGTTGCATCGGTGGGTCCTACTATCGCCGGGCCTGCTCCACACGACAGCGAACTTCGAGGTGCGCACCTTGGCTTTCCAGATGCCGGACCGCGGCGGAGGCCCGACAGGGCCACGGATCAGAGTCGGCCGACCATCGCGGCGGATCCGGACCCTGCTCATGACATTGGGTGTGCTGGCCGTATTGGCCATGCTCTTCGTGATGTTTGCGGGGTTCTGGACCGATTGGCTCTGGTACCGCTCGGTCAAGTACTCCTCGGTCTTCACCACCACCCTGTGGACCAAGATCGGACTGTTCTTCGCCTTCGGCGTTCTGATGGCCGTGGCCGTCGGTGTCAACGTCTGGCTCGCGTACCGGCTGCGGCCGCCGCTGAGCGCGATGTCCGTGGAGCAGCAGAGCCTGGACCGCTACCGGATGGGCATTGCGCCGTTCAAGAAGTGGGCGCTGATCGCGGTCACCGCGGTGATCGGCCTGATCGCCGGTGCCTCCGCCTCCGGGGAGTGGCGGACCTGGCTGCAGTGGGTCAACGCCGTGCCCTTCGGCAAGACGGACCCGCAGTTCGGCATGGACATCGCCTTCTACACCTTCGATCTGCCCTGGTACCGCTTCCTGTTGAGCTTCGGCTTCGCCTGCGCGGTGCTGTGTCTGGTCGCCGCGGCGCTGACCCACTACCTCTACGGCGGACTGCGGCTGACCAGCCCCGGCTCGCGGGCGACCGCGGCGGCCACCGGCCATCTGTCGGTGCTGCTGGGCATTTTCGTCTCGCTCAAGGCGATCGCGTACTGGCTCGACCGGTACGGCCTGGCGGTCAAGTCCAGCGGCCTGAAATCGGCCGACAACTGGACGGGCCTGCGGTACGTCGACGCCAACGCCTACCTCCCGGCGAAGACGATCCTGTTCTTCATCGCGGCGATCTGCGCGGTGCTGTTCTTCGCCACCCTCTGGCGGCGGACGTGGCAGCTGCCGGTGATCGGCTTCGGTCTGATGGTGCTCTCCGCGGTCCTCATCGGCGGGCTGTACCCGGCGATCGTGCAGAAGTTCCAGGTCCAGCCGAACGAGCAGGCCAAGGAAGCGCCGTACATCAAGCAGAACATCAAGGCGACCCGGGATGCGTACGACATCCAGGATTCCGAGGTCACGCCGTACAAGGGCGACTACAAGCCCGCCGACAAGGCGGACAGCCAGCGGCTGCGCGACGACGCCGACACCACGGCCAGCATGCGCCTGCTCGACCCGAACGTGGTCTCGCCCGCCTTCCAGCAACAGCAGCAGGTGCGCGGGTACTACCAGTTCCCCTCCACCCTCGACGTCGACCGCTACAAGGACAAGGACGGTGCCGAGCAGGACACCGTCATCGGTCTGCGCGAGCTGAACATCGCGGGTATCCCCGAGCGCAACTGGATCAACGACCACTTCAAGTACACCCACGGCTACGGCGCGGTCGCCGCCAAGGGGACCGAGGCCTCCGACGGCGGTGGCCCCAAGTACACCGAGTCGGATCTGCCGGCCAAGGGGCAGCTCGGCTCGTACCAGCAGCGGGTGTACTACGGCGAGAAGACCTCGCAGTACTCCATCGTCGGCGGTCCGCAGAAGGAACTGGACTACTCCGACGACAGCGGTGAGAAGAGCTACAGCTACCGGGGCAACAGCGGCGTCAGCCTCTCCAACCCGGTCAACCGTGCCGCCTACGCGGCGGCATTCGGGGAGCCGCAGATCCTCTACTCCGGAGCGATCGGCAAGGGTTCGCGGATCCTGTACAACCGCACGCCCAAGGAGCGCGTCGAAGCCGTCGCCCCCTGGCTGACCATCGACGGCGACGCCTACCCGGCGGTCATCAACGGCCGGATCAAGTGGATCGTCGACGCCTACACCACCAGCAACGGCTATCCGTACGCCTCGCGCACCACGCTCGGGGACAGCACGGCCGATTCGCTCACCGACGGCCAGCGGACGGTGGTGGCCCAGCAGAACCAGGTCAACTACATCCGCAACTCCGTCAAGGCGACGGTGGATGCCTACGACGGTTCGGTGAAGCTCTACCAGTGGGACGAGAAGGACCCGGTCCTCAAGACCTGGATGAAGTCGTTCCCCGGCACGGTCGAGAAGAAGAGCGCCATCAGCCCGGCGCTCAAGGAGCACCTGCGCTACCCGCAGGACCTCTTCAAGGTGCAGCGCCAGCTGCTGACCACGTACCACGTCACGGACCCGGGCACCTTCTACACCGGCTCCGAGCGCTGGCAGATCCCGAACGACCCGACGACCAAGTCGGGCAACGCGGTACCGCCGTACTACCTGAGCATGAAGATGCCGGACCAGAAGAACCGGGCGTTCTCGCTGACGACCACCTTCACGCCCAACAAGCGCGACAACCTCGGTGCGTTCATGGCCGTCGACGCCAATGCGACCAGCGGCGACTACGGCAGGATCAGACTGCTGAAACTGCCCTCGCAGACGCCGGTGCCCGGCCCGCAGCTGGTGCAGTCGAAGTTCAACTCCGATCCCAACATCGCCAATGAGCTCAATATCCTCAAGAAACTCGGCGACTCGGAGATCGAGTACGGCAATCTGCTGACCGTGCCACTGGACGGCGGACTGCTCTACGTCGAACCGGTGTATCTGCGCGGCGCCAACACCAACTACCCGCTCCTGAAGAAGGTGTTGGTCAGTTACGGCGACAACAAGCCCGTCCTGGAGGACTCCCTCAAGGACGCGCTGGACGTGGTCTTCGGCAAGAAGGCGCCCAGTACGGGTTCGCAGAACCCGCCGGGCGGCGGCGACACCGGAACCGGACAGCAGCCGCCGTCCGGCCAGACGGTGCAGCAGGCTCTGGGCGACGCACAGAAGGCCTACGAAGAGGGCGAGAGGGCGCGTACCTCGGGCGACTGGGCCGGTTACGGCGAGGCGCAGAGGAAGCTCAAGGCGGCGCTGGACCGGGCGGCGAAGGCCTCCCAGAAGAGCGGCAAGCCGGCCGGCTGAGCCGGCCGTGTGCCCCCCGGCCCCGTGGCCGCCGGTTCGCGCCGGTGGCCACCGGGCCGCGGTGGTGCGGAGCCGTCCCGCCGCCGTGATACGTTGAGGACACAACAGCGCGGGGTGGAGCAGCTCGGTAGCTCGCTGGGCTCATAACCCAGAGGTCGCAGGTTCAAATCCTGTCCCCGCTACCACAAGGCAAAGGCCCGGATCCTCAGGATCCGGGCCTTCGTCATGTCTTCATGTCTTCATGCCGTCATGTCTTCGGGTTCGTTACCGGGCAAAGCCGGGTCGCGCGGCCGATGTGGGGAAGGTGTGTGCTTGAGTTTGGCAAGTCGTCGTGTCGGGAAGTCGACAAACCGCTGAAGTGACCTCACTGGCTGCGGTATACCAGGTGTACGCGGGTTACAGGTGATGCGACGATGGGTCTTATGGGGGACAAGGCAAGGTTGTTGGAGACGGACCGGTTTGTGCATGCGCCCGACGACGGGCGCGAATCCGAGCTGCCGATGGACGCGATGGAGGCCGCGGAGGCCGCGGAAGCGTCCGATGCCGTGACCGAGTCCGGCCACCGCCGGGCCGCAGAGGCGGGCGACACCGCCGCCATGAGCGCGCTCGGCGCGATGCTGCTGCGCCGCGGTGACCTCGACGGCGCCGAGCCGCATCTGCGTTCCGCGGCCGCCGCCGGAGACCGCGCCGCGGCCAACAACCTCGGCGTGCTGCTGCACCAGCGGGGCTACGGGGACGAGGCGGCGGGCTGGTGGCGGATCGCGGCCGTCGCGGGCTCCGCCGCCGCGGCGCACGCTCTCGGGCGCCACTACCGCGAGCGTGGCGACGAGCCGGCCGCCGAGTACTGGCTGCGCCAGTCCGCCGAGTCCGGACACTGCCTGGGCGCGTACGCCCTCGCCGACCTGCTGGAGCACCGCGGCGACATCGGCGCCGAGCGCTGGTTCCGTACGGCCGCCGAGCGCGGCCACCGGGAGGCCGCGTACCGGCTGGCCCGGCTCATCGAGGACGGCCGCGACACGGACCGGCGCGCGGTCCCCGCGTACGGCGAGCTGACCCGGCAGGAGGAGGCCGAGCAGTGGTACCGCCAGGCCGCCGCGCGGGGTCACCGGCGGGCCGCGCTGCAACTGGGCGCGCTGCTGGAGGACCGCGGGGACGTCCAGGAGGCGGGCCGCTGGTACCTGTCCGCCGCCAAGGACGGCGAGGCGCGCGCGGCCTGTGCGCTGGGCTTCCTGCTGCGTGACGCGGGGGACGAGGAGAGCGCCGCCGAGTGGTGGCGGCGGGCGGCCCAGGACGGCGATGGCAACGCTGCCAACGCGCTGGGAGCGCTGCACGCCGACCGCGGCGAACTGCAGACCGCCGAGCGCTGGTACCGCACCGCGCTGGACGCCGGGGACGTCAACGGCGCCTACAACATCGGGCTGCTCTGCGCCGAGCAGGGCCGGGAGGGGCGCGGCGAGCAGTGGTACCGCCGGGCCGCCTACGCCGGGCACCGCGAGGCCGCCAATGCGCTGGCCATCCTGCTGCTGCAGCGTGGTGACGCGGCGGGGGCCGAGCCGTGGTTCTCCAAGGCGGCCGAGGCGGGCAGCGTCGATGCCGCGTTCAACCTCGGCATCCTCTTCGCCGGGCGCGGTGCGGAGCGCACGGCGCACACCTGGTACGAGCGGGCGGCCGCGGCCGGGCACACGGAGGCGGCCCTCCAGGTCGCCATCGTGCAGCTGCGGGACGGTGCGCTGCAGGACGCGGAGCGGAATCTGCGCTGTGCGGCCGGTGGCGGCAGCTCCGAGGCGGCCTTCCGGCTCGCGGACCTCCTCGACCGCCGGGCGGCCGCCGCGGGCGAGGGGCGGGCGGACAGCGAGCGCACGGCGGACGACGAGAGCGTGCAGTGGTACGAGCGAGCCGCCCGCCAGGGGCATCGTCGCGCCCAGGTCCGGGTCGGCATGTTCGCGGCGGCGCGCGGGGATGCCGTCGAGGCCGCCGACTGGTACCGCGCGGCGGCCGAGGCCGGCAGCCGCAACGGTGCTTTCAACCTCGGGCTGCTGCTGGCCCGCGAGGGCAGCCTTCCCGAGGCAGCCCTGTGGTGGCAGCGCGCCGCCGAGACCGGCCACGGCCGGGCGGCGCTGCGGCTGGCGCTGCTCGCCGCCCGGCGCGGTGCGCTCGCGGAGGCGCAGAGCTGGTGTGCGCGCGCCGTCGAGCTGGGGCCGCCGGAGGTGGCGGAGCGTGCGGCGCGGCTGCGGACGGCGCTCCAGGAGGAGCTCAGCGCGTAGCGGACGGGCCGAGCCTGCAGGGGCGTACGGGAGTCCGGGGCCGGGTCCACAGGGCCGGGTCCCGGGCCGCGCGGAAGGAATTTGCGCTGGTCGTCGGCCCGGGGTTAGAGTAAAGCCAACAACGACGCGGGGTGGAGCAGCTCGGTAGCTCGCTGGGCTCATAACCCAGAGGTCGCAGGTTCAAATCCTGTCCCCGCTACTGAAGACGAAGGCCCGGATTCCTTGAGGATCCGGGCCTTCGTCGTGCCTACTTCCGTACCCGGTGGCCGACCGCCTCCGCGGAGAGACTGCGGTCGACGAGCCGGTTCTCCGGCAGCGGTGCACCCTTGGTGACACCGGCCTCGCGGTAGGCCTTCCGGAGCCGGTCCGCGGTGCCCTTTCCGATCTCCCAGTCCCTCCGGGGCGATCCGGAGCGACGGCACCGAGGTCAGGATCGACCCGTCGACGTCGAGCAGCCGGCCCGGCCCGGCGACCAAGGCCCGGTCGGCCTTGTGGTCGCCGACGCAGTACGTGTCGACCGTGCGGATGCAGGCGCGCAGGAAGGCGACCCCGGCGTCCGGTTCCTGCTGGAGCAGCTTCGGGCCGTACAGGTCGCCGCCGAGCGGTTCGCCCTGCGCCTGGCCGCCGAGGAACGCGTACCTCAACTCGGCCTTCAGGGCGGTGAATTCGGGGGTGGCGCGGACCTCTCCGGTGCGGGCGGTCGGCGCTCGCCCGGATTTCCAGCGCGCCCTCGGTGGGGCGCACCAGTTCGGCGGCGATGCGCAGCAGGGCCGACTTTCCGCAGTCGGACGGGCCGACGACACAGACGAATTCGCCCGCTGCGATGTCGGCGTTGACGGGGCCGAGGGTCGCCGGCGCCTTGCTGCCGCGGCCGAATGAGCAGGCCAGGGCGCGGGCGCGCGGGGCCGGTGGCGGGGCGTACGGGCCGGCGGGTGGGCGGTGCGCTGCGGGGGGCGGGTGCGGCTCTCCCGCGGGGTGCTCCTTGCGGAGTGCGGACAGGATGCCGCCGTCGTGCGGGGCCCGGGCCCGGGCGGGCCCGGTGGCCGGAAAGTGCGGTGCGCCGACGATATGACTGTCCGTCAGATTTGAGGAAGGGGCGGGCGGGCATGGGTGCGGGGTGAGCTGGTGTGGGGGTGTGGTGACGGGGGTGCGGCCGGCGGGCGGGCCGGGCACGCGAAAGAGCCCGCGGCCGGGTGGGCGCGGGCTCGGCGGTGCGTACGGCGTGGCGTGGTGCGAGGGCGGCCCGGGCGGGGGCCGGATCCCCCCGGCGTCAGGACGGGGCGCTGCAGGTGGGGCAGATGCCCCGGTAGGTCACGGTGACCTCGGAGACCTGGAAGCCGTAGCGTTCCGGCTCGGGCAGGGCGGAGAGCGGGTCGCCCTGGACGTGGACGTCGCGGATCGTGCCGCACCGCGAGCAGATCAGGTGCTGGTGGTCGTGGTGCGCGTTGGGGTCGTAGCGCTTGGCCCGGCCGTCCGTGCTCACCTCGATCACCTCGCCGAGCGAGACCAGCTCGCCCAGGGTGTTGTAGACCGTGGCGCGGGAGATCTCGGGGAGCCGGTCGGATGCCAGCGCATGCACCTCGTCGGCGGTGTAGTGGACGTGGTCCCCGTCGAGGACCTCGGCGACGACGCGTCGCTGCGCGGTCAGCCGCCAGCCGCGCCCTCGGAGCCGTTCCAGCAGGTCACTCATGCCAATCACCTATCAGTCAGATAGAGCCAAGGGTAGCAGCGGCCGGTCCATGACCGGATCGAGTACGGCTTTCGGGTTCTTCTTGACTTAGACATTGTCCAATGTAGGATCGTGACCGGCGCAAGCCAAGGGCAGGGTGTAGAAGACTTTCCAGGAGGCGCACGTGTCGGTAGAGAGCACCACCGGACCGCTGACCACGGAGTCCGGGGCTCCGGTCGGGGACAACCAGAACAGCGAGACGGCCGGTATCGGCGGTCCCGGCCTCATCCAGGACCAGCTCCTGATCGAAAAGCTCGCGCACTTCAACCGCGAGCGCATCCCGGAGCGCATCGTGCACGCCCGTGGCGCCGGTGCCTACGGCACGTTCACGGTGACCGCGGATGTGACCAAGTACACCCGCGCCAAGTTCCTCTCCGAGGTCGGCAAGCAGACCGAGACCTTTCTGCGCTTCTCCACGGTCGCGGGCAACCTCGGCTCGGCCGACGCGGTGCGTGACCCGCGCGGCTTCGCGCTGAAGTTCTACACCGAAGAGGGCAACTACGACCTCGTCGGCAACAACACCCCGGTGTTCTTCATCAAGGACGCCATCAAGTTCCCCGACTTCATCCACACCCAGAAGCGCGACCCGTACACCGGCTCGCAGGAGGCGGACAACGTCTGGGACTTCTGGGGTCTGTCGCCCGAGTCCACCCACCAGGTCACCTGGCTGTTCGGCGACCGCGGCATCCCCGCCACGCTCCGCCACATGAACGGCTACGGCTCGCACACCTTCCAGTGGAACAACGAGGCCGGCGAGGTCTTCTGGGTCAAGTACCACTTCAAGACCGACCAGGGCATCAAGAACCTCACCCAGGGCGAGGCCGACAAGCTCGCGGGCGAGGACGCCGACAGCCACCAGCGTGATCTGCGCGAGTCCATCGAGCGGGGCGACTTCCCGAGCTGGACCGTCCAGGTGCAGATCATGCCCGCGGACGAGGCGGCCAACTACCGCTTCAACCCGTTCGACCTGACCAAGGTCTGGCCGCACGAGGACTACCCGCCGATCGAGATCGGCAAGCTGGAGCTCAACCGCAACCCGCAGAACATCTTCGCCGAGGTCGAGCAGTCGATCTTCTCCCCGCACCACTTCGTGCCGGGTATCGGCCCGTCCCCCGACAAGATGCTCCAGGGCCGTCTCTTCGCCTACGGCGACGCCCACCGCTACCGCGTCGGCATCAACGCCGACCACCTCCCGGTGAACCGCCCGCACGCCACCGAGGCGCGCACCCACGGCCGGGACGGCGTGCTGTACGACGGCCGGCACGCGGGTCAGAAGAACTACGAGCCCAACAGCTTCGGCGGCCCGAACGAGACCGGCCGCCCCCTGTGGCAGCCGGCCACCGTGACCGGTGCCACCGTCGAGCAGGCCGCGCCCTCGCACGCCGAGGACAACGACTTCGTCCAGGCCGGCACCCTCTACCGCCTGATGTCGGAGGACGAGAGGGAGCGCCTGATCAACAACCTGGCAGGCTTCATCTCCCAGGTCTCCCGCGACGACATCGCCCAGCGGGCGATCGAGAACTTCCGCAAGGCGGACGCGGACTACGGCAAGCGGCTGGAAGCCGCGGTCCAGGCCCTGCGCGGCTGAGCGGGACCCCTTTTTGCGGCTGATCCTCCCCCGGCTAACGCCGGGAGGTACCCCCAGCCGCTCTCGCGGAGGTGGTTGATCGCCGCGGGGGTTGCTCAATTGCCGCTTGCCGTACCAACCGAAGAGGCCGGATGCCATGGGGCTCCGGCCTCTTCGTGCGGGTGGCCCCAGTGCTCAGGCCGGTACGGCGTCGGCCCGCTCCGTGGCGGCCGACCAGCAGCGGATGATGTCGCGTACGGACACCACACCGACCGGTTCATGGTCGTTGAGCACGATCAGATGGCGGAAGCCGCCGCGCACCATGGCGTCCGCGGCATCGTCGAGGGTCCAGTGCGGAGCGGCGAAGACCACGTCCGAGGTGGTGTGGGTCTGGGCGGTCTCCCGGTCGGGGTTCTCGCCCGCGCCGAGGGAATTGAGGATGTCGCGCTCGGTGAGGATGCCGATGCCGCTGTTGTCGTTGTCGAGGACCACGGCCGCGCCGATGCGGCGGGCCGCCATCAGCTGAGCCGCCTGTCGGAGGGTGTGAGCGGGCCCGATGGTGAGGACCACCGTGCTCATGGCGTCTTTGACGTGCATGGGCATGGAGTGGAGCCACCTCCTTGGTGAATGTGCCTTGCGAAGAGATTCACAAGTTCACAAAGTGGGGGATTCTCATGTTCACATGCCTGTGCCGATGCAACAAGGGGCAACTGCGGGACGGGTGTCCGAATATCCGCCCCGCCGCAGGTCAGCGGGGGGAGTCGCCGAGATAACCGAGCAGATCCTCGTGCAGCAGGCCATTGGAGGCCGCCGCGTTGCCGCTGTGCGGGCCCGGCTTGCCGTCCAGGCCGGTGAACTGTCCGCCGGCTTCCTTCACGACCACCGCGCACGCCGCCATGTCCCACAGTGAGAGCTCCGGCTCCGCGCAGATGTCCACCGACCCCTCGGCGATCATCATGTACGGCCAGAAGTCCCCGTAGCCGCGGGTGCGCCAGCAGTCCCGGCTCAGATCGAGGAAACCGGGCAGCTTGCCGCGCTCCTCCCAGCCGGTCAGCGACGAGTAGGCGAACGAGGCGTCCTGGATGCGGCCGACCTGCGAGACGTGGAGCCGGCTCGCGGAGGTCAGACTGCGGCCCGTGAAGGCCCCCAGGCCGTCGGCGGCCCACCAGCGGCGGTTGAGCGCCGGGGCGGAGACGATGCCGACCACCGGGCGGTCGCCGCCCTCGCCGCGCTCCATCAGCGCGATCAGCGTCGCCCAGACCGGCACCCCGCGGACATAGTTCTTCGTGCCGTCGATCGGGTCGATGATCCAGCGTCGCGGCCCCGCGCCTTCGCTGCCGAACTCCTCGCCGAGCACCGCATCCCGCGGCCGGGCCCGCTGGAGGTGGCTGCGGATCAGCTCCTCGGCGCCCTTGTCCGCCTCGCTCACCGGTGTCATGTCCGGTTTGGTCTCGACCTTGAGGTCGAGTGCCTTGAAGCGCTCCATGGTGGCGGCGTCCGCGGCGTCCGCGAGAACATGGCCGAGGCGAAGATCATCGTGATAGTCGGGCATGTGCGAACAGTATCGACTGGTATACGCAGGAGCCACACGGCTATGCGCCGCCGGGCGTGTGACGGCCCCCGGGCCCGCCGGTGAGTGGGTGCCGCGACGACCCTTGACAGCATCTGGCGCCGCGTCAATTCTGTGCGCACACCGGCCACCTGGGCCGGCGGCCGGGAGGCGACGGATGCCCGCAGCGCGTGAATCCCTGCTCGATGCCGCCTACACGGCGCTGACGAAACGCGCCTGGACGGCCATACGGATGGTCGATGTCGCGGCCGCCGCCGGCGTCTCCCGGCAGACGCTCTACAACGAGTTCGGCAGCAAGGAAGGACTGGCCCGCGCCCTGGTCCGCCGGGAGACCGAGAACTACCTCGCCGGGGTCGCCCGGGCGCTGTCCCGGGGCGCCTCGGCCGCCGGGTCGCGGGGCGACGCGGCGGGCCGGGTGGTGGCCGCGGCCGCCTGGACGCTACGGACCGCCCGCGCAAATCCCCTGGTCAGGGCCGTACTGACCGGTTGCTGGAGCGACCGGCTGCCGACCCCTTCAAGGGCGCCGGCCGACCCGGCGCCGGTACGGGCCGACCGGCCCGGCATCCCCGGACAGCGCGCCGCGCCGCCCGTCGAGGGGCCGCTGCCGGGGCCCGCGGAGATCGTCGGCCGCTTCTGCGACCAGGCGGTGGCGGCGCTGGAGCCCGACTGGCCCGCGGAGGAGCTGCCCGCCCTGGGTACCGCCTGTGAGACCGCGGCGCGGCTGACCCTGGCCTGTGTCGTCGCCCCGCCGGCTCCCGGCGCGGCGCAGGGCCCGGGGCGCATACCGGCACAGCACCCACGCAGGGAGTTGGAGACGGAGGCGGTGTCCCGGCTCGTACGGGGGGCCTTCGCCCGGACGGCGGCCGGCCCGCCGCCGGCCGGCCAGGGGTGACGGGGCGTCACGGCCGCGGCGGTGGACGGGCCTCGCGCGGCCTGCGGGGAACGGGCGCCCTGCCCACAGGGGCCCTTCCCACAGGGGCCCTGCGCCGGCCGCCGTGCGGACCGGCGCTCCCGGTTCAGCGCGCCGACCCCGACAGCTGCAGCCCGATCACGCCGACGATGACCAGGGTGATGGAGACGATCTTGAGAGTGGAGACCAGGTCGCCGAGGAAGGCCATGCCGTAGATCGCCGTCCCGGCCGCACCGATGCCGGTCCACACCGCATACGCCGGGCCGACGTCGAGCTTGCGCAGCGCCAGCGTCAGCAGGCCGAAACTGCCGAGCGCGAAGGCCGCGAAGGCGATGGTCGGGAAGAGGCGGGTGAAGCCGTGCGAGAGCTTGAGGCAGACCGCGAAGCCGGTCTCCAGGATCCCCGCCACCACGACCAGCAGCCACGCCATGTCCCATTGCCTCCGTCAGCCAGTGCCTGTCTTACGTGAGCGACGACGGGCGTCAAAATCACTCGTTCGGGCCCCGTCCGGGCGATCAGGGCCTGCTTGAGCACTACGCCGACCTTGGTGTGATTATGCCCTTACCTCCGGCGGGCGGTGGCAAACGTCAAAGGTCAGTCGCCCTCGCGTCGTTCACGGGTGGCCAGGAGGCGGCGCAGGGAGTAGAGACGGGCCGGATCGGCGTGCCCGTCGGCGACCCAGGCGTCCAGTGCGCAGTCCGGTTCGTCGTGGCTGCAGGCGCGCGGGCAGCCGGCGGTGCCGGGCTCCAGATCCGGGAAGGCGTGGATGACCCGGGACGGATCCACGTGATGCAGCCCGAAGGACCGTACGCCCGGGGTGTCGATGACCCAGCCCGAGTCGCCGGGCAGCGGGAGCGCCAGCGCGGAGGTGGTGGTGTGCCGCCCGCGGCCGGTGACCGCGTTGACATGGCCGATGGCCCGGCGGCGCTCCGGGACCAGGGAGTTGACCAGGGTGGTCTTGCCCACTCCGGAGTGCCCGACGAACGCCGTCATACGGCCCGTCAGCGCGGCCCGCACCCGCTCGGCGGCGCTGCCGTCGGCGAGTTCGTCGCGGTTGGTGACGAGGTAGGGGACGCCGAGATCGCCGTAGGACTCCAACAGGGTGTCCGCGGAGGCCAGATCGGACTTGGTCAGCACCAGGAGCGGGTCGAGGCCCGCGTCGAAGGCGGCGACCAGACAGCGGTCGATGAGCCGGGGGCGCGGTTCGGGGTCGGCGAGCGCGGTGACGATCGCGAGCTGGTCGGCGTTGGCGACCACGACCCGCTCGAACGGGTCGTCGTCGTCGGCCGTACGGCGCAGTGTCGAGGTGCGAGGCTCGACCCGGACGATCCGGGCGAGGGTGTCCTTGGTGCCGGTCAGATCGCCCACGACGGCGACCCGGTCACCGACCACCGCGCTCTTGCGGCCCAGTTCGCGGGCCTTCATCGCGGTGACCGTACGGCCGTCGATGAGGCAGGTCAGACGGCCGCGGTCGACGGTCAGCACCAGGCCCTCGCCGGCGTCCTCGTGCTTGGGGCGGATGGTGGTCCGGGGGCGGTTGCCCTTGGGGTTGGGGCGGACGCGGATGTCGTCCTCGTCGGGGTTCTTTCCGTAGCGGCGCATGGCGGCGGTACCCCTCAGACTCTCCGGGCGGGGACGGCCGCCGGGCCGAGCATGTCCGTCCACATCGCGGGGAAGTCGGGCAGGGTCTTGGCGGTGGTGGCGACGTTCTCCACCTCCACTCCGTCGACCGCCAGGCCGATGACCGCCGCGGCGGTGGCCAGCCGGTGGTCCTCGTAGGTGTGGAAGATCCCGCCGTGCAGGGGGCGGGGCCGGATGTGCAGCCCGTCCGCGGTCTCGGTGACATCGCCGCCGAGTTCGTTGAGCTCCTTGGTGAGCGCGGCGAGCCGGTCGGTCTCGTGGAGCCGCAGATGCGCCACCCCGCGCAGCGTGGAGGGGGAGTCGGCCAGGGCGGCGACCGCGGCGATGCCCGGGGTCAGCTCGCCGACCTCGCTGAGGTCGACGTCGATGCCGTGGATACGGCCGCTGCCGGTGAAGGTCAGCCCCTGCTCGGTCAGCTCGCAGGAACCGCCCATGGTGGTGAAGATCTCGCGCAGCGCGTCGCCGGGCTGGGTGGTGTGCTCGGGCCAGTCCGGGATGGTGACCCGGCCGCCGGTGACCAGCGCGGCGGCCAGGAACGGCTGGGCGTTGGAGAGGTCCGGCTCGACGACCAGATCGCGGCCGAGCAGCGCGCCGGGAGTGACCCGCCAGACGTTCGGCTCGCCGCCCGCCTCCGGGGTGTCCACCTGCGCGCCCACGCTGCGCAGCATGTCGACGGTCATCCGGATGTGCGGCATGGAGGGCAGCGCCGCGCCCACGTGCCGGACCTCGACGCCCTGGTTGAAGCGCGGCGCGGACAGCAGCAGGGCGCTGACGAACTGGGAGGACGACGAGGCGTCGATCTCGACCGGGCCGCCGTCCAGACCGCCGCTGCCGAAGACCGTCAGGGGCAGCGCGCCGCGGTTGTCGTCGTCGATCCGGGCGCCCAGGGCGCGCAGCGCGTCGATCACGCCGCCCAGCGGGCGCTCGTAGGAGCGGGGGTCGCCGTCGAAGCGGATCGGGCCGTCGGCGAGCGCGGCGACCGGGGGGAGGAAGCGCATGACCGTGCCGGCGTTGCCGACGTCGATGGTGGCCGGGCCGTGCAGGCCCGCCGGGATGATCCGCCAGGCCTCACCGCCGCCGGGCTGTGCGGCGGCGACGGCGGAGCTGGAGGAGGCGGTCTCCTCGATGCCGACGCCCAGGGTGCGCAGCGCCTCGGCCATCAGGAGCGTGTCCCGGGAGCGCAGCGGCCGGCGCAGCCAGCCGGGCTCGGCGGAGAGAGCGGCCAGGACCAGGCCGCGGTTGGTGACCGATTTGGACCCGGGCACGGTGACGGTGGCATCGACGGCCCCGGCGGCGAGCGGGGCGGGCCAGAGGGCGGGGTGTGCGGGGCTCTCGGTCATGCCCCTTACTTTAATGGCTGGGCAAGGGTGCCGATCTTGATCAAAAGCGGCGCAACCCCGCCGAAACGTGGCAGTGATAGGGCGCCCGCGTGCCGGGAGCGGGGTGGCGGCCGACACCCCGGGCGTGGCGGTACGTGATCCGGGACCCGGTCGGCGCCCGGGGCGGTGGCCGGCGCCCGGGGCGGTGGGCTTTCAGAGGCCGAGCAGCCAGCGCCCGCCGCCCGTCAAGGAGCACAGCGTCACCACGTGGAACAGGCCGAGCCAGACGGCCGCCGGGACATGGGTCAGGCGCGCCAGCTGGTCCGGATCGGAGTCCACCGCACCCCCGCGACGCCGCTTGCCCATCAGCTCGAACGGCGGCCGCACCCCGCCCAGCAGCAGGAACCACACCACGGCATAGGCGAACGCCGCCTGCACATCCGCCGTCGTCAGCCAGGAGACCAGCACGAACGCGGCGCCGGTCAGCACGACGGTGAGCACGCCATATGCGTTACGGATCATGATGAGCATCGCCAGCAGCAGCACGGTCGCGCCCCACAGCAGCGCCGTGATGTGGCCCGCGGCGAGCAGTGCGGCACCCGCCAGCCCCAGCAGGGACGGTGCGATATAGCCGGCTGCGGCGGTCAGCACCATGCCCAGACCGGTCGGCTTGCCGCGCGAAACGGTCAGACCCGAGGTGTCCGAGTGCAGCCGGATGCCGTCCAGGCGGCGGCCGGTGAGCAGGGCGATCAGTCCGTGGCCGCCCTCGTGGGCGATGGTGACGGCGTTCCGCGACAGCCGCCAGGCGGTGTGCGGGACGACGGCGCCCAGGGCGAGCACCGCCGTGATGATCACCAGCCAGAGCGACGGGGCGGGCTGGGTCCCGAAGACTCGGCTCCATATGTCGGTGAGGTGGTCGGTGTCCATGTCTCCCCTTCGTGTGGCATGGCAGTGTGGCATGCATGTGCGGTAGGTATGCAGCGAGTCGTCGCCCCGAGGACCTGGTGGGGACTTTCGGCGTTCAGCAGTGGGAGCCGACGGAGACCCTGGCGCCCAGTTGGAATGTGGCGCCGACGGACCGGGTGCACGTGGTGCTCGAACGTCCCCTCAAGGGGGCGGCGGCCGGCGCCGTCGAGCCGGATGCCCCGGTGCGCCAGCTGCGGACGCTGAAGTGGGGCCTGGTCCCGTCGTGGTCGAAGTCACCCGAGGCCGCCGCGAAGATGATCAATGCGCGGGCCGAGACGGTGCACGAGAAGCCGTCCTTCCGGCAGGCCTTCGCGACCCGGCGGTGCCTGCTCCCCGGGGACGGCTATTTCGAGTGGGTCACCGACGCCGCGGAGCGGCAGCTGGAGGAGCAGGGCAGGAAGAAGCGGCCCCGTAAGCAGCCGTACTTCGTGACGCCCGCGGACGGGTCCGTGATGGCGATGGCCGGGCTCTACGAATTCTGGCGGGACCGGACGCTGCCCGGCGACCATCCCCTGGCCTGGTGGGTGACCTGCACGGTCGTCACCACGGAGGCCGAGACCACGCCCCTGGCGGGGACCGCCGGTGACGCGGGGCCGCAGTCGCTGGCCGAGATCCACCCCCGGATGCCGCTGGTGCTGACACCGGACCGCTGGGACGCCTGGCTCGACCCGTCCCGCACCGACCCCGACGAGGTACGCGAACTGCTGGCGCCGCCGCCCGCCGGGATGATGCGCGCCTATCCCGTCCCGACCGAGGTCAGCAATGTCCGCAACAACGGGCCCGAGCTGGTCGCCGAGCTCGACGGCCCCGAGGTGGGCACGCTGTTCTGAGGCGTGGCGGGCGCCCGGTGCCGGGGCGGCGCGCCCCGTGTGTCCGTGGTGCCGTGCGCCTGTCCGTGGTGCCGCGTGGGGGTCCGTGGTGCCGCGCCGGTGTCTGCGGTGCCCGTCCGGCCGCGGCACGGGCAGGATGGGCGTATGAGCACTGGCGCGAGGGAGACCGAGACGGTCGGAACACCGGCGGGCGACGCCCGGATCACCTGGCACCGCGACGCCACACCGGCGCGGGCCGTGGTGGCCGTGAGCCATGGCGCCGGCGGGGGCATCGAGGCACGCGATCTACGGGCCCTGGCGGCCGCACTGCCGGCCCGCGGGTACACCGTGGCACTGGTCGAGCAGCCGTGGCGGGTGGCGGGCAAGAAGCTGGCGCCCGCGCCGAAGACCCTGGACTCCGGATGGACCGCGCTGTGGCCGGCGCTGGAGAAGCCGGGGCTGCCGGTGGTCGCCGGCGGCCGTAGCGCCGGTGCCCGGGTGGCCTGCCGTACGGCGCGAGACCTGGGTGCGCAGGCCGTACTGGCGCTCAGCTTCCCGCTGCATCCGCCGGGCCGGCCGGAGAAGTCCCGGGCGGACGAGCTGACCGGCGCCGGGGTGCCGACGCTGGTCGTCCAGGGCGGCCGGGATCCGTTCGGACGGCCGGAGGAGTTCCCGCCGGGCACGGAGATCACCGAGGTGGCGCACGCCGACCACGGCTTCGCGGTGCCGAAGAAGGCGGGCGTCGGCGAGGCGGAGTCGATGGCCGTGATCACGGACGCGGTGGCGGCCTGGCTGGACGGGATGTTCGGCTGACGGTGCGTTTCCCCCTGTTCGCTTCCCCCTGTTCGCTTCCCCCTGTTCGTTTCCCCTTGTTCGTTCCCCTTGCCGGAGCGGCAAGCGGGTTTGCCGGTCTGCCCGCAGTCGGCCGCCCGCCTTCCGGAAACCGCTTCCGGGAATGCCGCGCCGCATGCGGCTGTTGTGCCAGGCGTAGTACTCGAGTACGTCCGGTGAAGCACGAGGAAGAGGAGTCCGCCGCATGGGAATCGCTTGCCCGGCCCGCCCGGCCGCCGACCTGCCGTGGTCGCAGATGCAGGTGACGCAGCCCGCCCTGGCTGGAGCGGCGGCCGCACCGGATCGTCGTCTATTCTCCGAATCGGGTGGGTCCACATCCGGATCCAGGACGGTGTTGGAGGAGGTGGGTCCGGTCACCGGTACCGACGAAGGGACCGACGGCACGGCTGAGAACAAGGCTCAGGAGAGCGCCGCCGAACGCAATGCGCGCTTCGAGCGGGACGCGCTGACGTTCCTGGACCAGATGTACTCCGCCGCGCTGCGCATGACGCGCAACCCGGCCGACGCGGAGGACCTGGTGCAGGAGACATACGCAAAGGCGTATGCGTCCTTCCACCAGTTCCGGGAGGGCACCAACCTCAAGGCCTGGCTGTACCGCATCCTCACGAACACCTTCATCAACTCCTACCGCAAGAAGCAGCGCGAGCCCCAGCGCAGCGCCGCAGAGGAGATCGAGGACTGGCAGCTGGCGCGCGCCGAGTCGCATATGTCGACGGGGCTGCGCTCCGCGGAGTCGCAGGCGCTCGACCACCTCCCCGACTCCGATGTGAAGGCCGCGCTCCAGGCGATCCCCGAGGAGTTCCGTATCGCGGTGTACCTGGCGGATGTCGAGGGGTTTGCGTACAAGGAGATCGCGGACATCATGGGGACACCCATCGGCACGGTGATGTCCCGACTGCACCGCGGCCGGCGCCAACTGCGCGGCATGCTGGAGGATTACGCTCGTGAGCGCGGGCTGGTCCCGGCGGGGGCGGCGACCGCGGACCCGCAGTCCGCGCGCACGACGGAGTCGCACGACCGGAAAGGCTCGGGATCATGAGCTGCGGAGAGCCGCACGAGAAGGACTGCTCAGAGGTCCTTGACCACCTCTACGAGTATCTCGACCGGGAGATGCCCGAAGGGGAGTGCGCAGATTTCCAGGTGCATCTCGACGAATGCTCGCCGTGCCTGGAGAAGTACGGCCTGGAGCAGGCGGTGAAGAAGCTCGTCAAGCGCTGCTGCGGCCATGACGACGTCCCCAGCGACCTGCGCTCCAAGGTGATGGGCCGGATCGACCTCATCCGGGCCGGGGAGACCGTGCCCGAGGTGAGCGTGCTCGAACAGGCCAAGAAGGAACAGGCGCAGCGCGAGCAGGCGGCGGCATCCGGGGAGGGGACCGGTCCGGCCGAGGCCGCCGGTTCCACCGATGCACGGAGCCGGACCGCGCGGGCCGAATAACGCGGCACATCACCCTAAGGGGTGAGGGGCGGGTCGATTCGTCCCGCCCGATCCGCTGATGCACCTTCCCCGGTGCCCCAGCCCCTCTATTCTCACCGGACCCCGGCGCACTGCAAAGGCAGGGCGAGGGGTCCCTCTGCTCCTCACGAGCGCGGGGAGAGCGGTGGGCACGGTGAGGAGGGCGCGATGCGGGGACTTCCGGCGGCCGCGCGAGGCTATATCGGCTGTGCCGCGCTGGCCGCGGCGCTGTGTGCCGCCCCGGCGCTACGGCTCGGTGCCGGCGCCCCCTGGAGCAGCACCCTGGCCCTGGCCACCCTGTACGCACTGTGCGAACAGCTGCACCGCTGCCCGTTGGTGGGCGGCCGGATACCGTACGGCGCGGGTTCCGCCGGGGCGCCCGGCGCCTTGGTCGCAGGCTGGGCCAGCCCCGTCCTGCTCGCCGGGGTCTTTCTGCTGCCGCCACCCCTGGCCGCGCTGGCCGCCGTCCCCGGAGCGCTGATCGGTCCGGCGAAGGCGCGCTCGGCCGGCGCCCGCAGGCTCTGGCACGCCGCCGAGGCGGCACTGGCCTGCTGTGCGGCCGCCCAGGTCTTCCGGGTCATCGGCCACCACCCGCTGTCCGCACCGCAGTTCCCGGTTCTGCTGCTGCCGGCCGCGGCCGCCGCCACCACCTTCTGCGCGGTGCTCGTGGCGCTCGACGGCGGGGTGCTGGTCGCCGCCGAACGGCACCCCCTGCGCACCGCCTGGCGCGGGGCGCCGTCCCGTTCGCTGGGGCCGCATCTGGTGCACGGCCTGGCCGGGCTGATGATGGCTGTCCTGTGGCGCAGTTCGTACGGGCCGACGGCGGCACTGCTGGTGCTGCTGCCGATGTGCCTGTCCTGCTGGGTCTTCGCCCAGTACCACCGTGAACGCACCGCCCATCAGGCCACCATCCGCGCACTCGTCCAGGCCGTGGACATCAAGGACCGCTACACCCGCGGGCACAGCGAGCGGGTCGGACGCGCCTCGGTGATGATCGCCCGGGAGCTGGGCATGACGGAGGACCGGGTGGAGGTGCTGCGGTTCGCCGGCATCCTGCACGACGTCGGCAAACTCGGCGTCCCCACCCGGCTGTTGCGCAAGGACGGACCGCTGACGCCGCAGGAGCGCCGGGTCATCGAGCTGCATCCCGAGTACGGACACGAGATCGTGCGCGGCATCGGCTTCCTGGGGGAGGCGCGGGCGGCGATTCTGCACCACCACGAGCGGCTGGACGGGCGCGGCTATCCGTACGGGCTGATGGGGCATCACATCCCGGAATGTGCCCGGGTGGTGGCGGTCGCGGACGCCTTCGACGCGATGACCTCGACGCGCTCCTACCGCCGGGCCCGGCCGGTGCCGACGGCCGTGGCGGAGCTGCGCAAGTGCGCCGGGACGCAGTTCGACCCGCGGATGGTCCGGGCGCTGGCGGCATCCCTCGACCGGTACGGCTGGCACCCGGACCTGGTGACGGCGGTGGACGCGGAGCCCGGTGTGGTGCCGGAGGGGCAGGGAGCCGCGGGCCCGCAGGGAACTGCCGGCCCGCAGGGAGCCGACGCGGCGCCGGGAGCGGTCACGGTGCAGGGGGCCGGGGAGCCGGCCGCCGACGGGCAGCGACCGGCCCGGCGGCCCGAGCTGCGCCCCGAAGGGGCCGGCCGGAAGGGCGCGCGATGAGCGGCGCCCCGGAGCGGCCCCGGCCGTCCCCGTTGCCCCGGCCACCCCTGCCGCCCCGCAGCCGGACGGCGGACGGCCGAGCCACCCGCCCCGGGGCTCCTGCCGCCCGGGGCGGCGCCGTGATCGTCGCCGTCTACGCCCCGGCCGGCGCACTGGCGTGCTGGTCGCTCGGCCGCACGCTCTGGGAGGGCCTGGCCGAGCCCGGCATCGCGCTGGCCTTCGGGCTGCTGATAGCGGTGGGCGAACTGGTGGGCCGGGGCGTGGCACCGGCGGCCGCGGGGCGGGGGCCGGGAGAGCGGGAGGGCGCCCCGCTCGGTGCGGCCGGCGCCCTCGCGTACGCGCTGCTCGGTGAGGCCGGCGGACGGCCGACGACGCATGGCGTACCGCAGACCGTGGCCGTGGTCCTGGCGGCCGGTCTGGTCGGACTGGTCCCGCAGGTCGCCCGCGGCCGGGGACCGGCGCTCGACCATCTCGCCCGCCGGATGCTGACCATCGGCTTCGCCGCCACCTGCTTCCAGCCCCTCTACAACACCGGGACCCTGAGCGACTGGGTGGCCTCCGGCCCGGTCTACCCGCTGTTCCTGACCGGCCTGATGGCGCTGACCGCGCTGTGCGACGCGGTGCTGGCGGCCGCGCTGGCCCGCGCCCGCACCGGCTGGCCGTACGGGCCGCTGCTGCGCGACGAGTTGCGGGCGCTGCCCGGCATCGGCTCGGCGATCTGCGCCACCGGAGTGGTGATCTCGCTGGCCACCGCGGTCGCCGGGCTGTGGGCGCTGCCGGTCTGCTGTCTGCCGCTGTCGCTGACCCAGTTCGCCTTCCGCCGGTTCGCGGCGGTGCGCACCACCTACCGCCAGACCATCGCCTCGCTGGCCCGCTCCACCGAGATCGCCGGCTACACCCCGCACGGCCACGCCCGCCGGGTGGCCGCGCTCAGCCGCGCCGTGGGCCGTGAACTCGGCCTGAACGAACCGGACCTGGACGTGCTCGAATACGCCGCGCTGATGCACGACATCGGCCAGCTCTCGCTCCTCGACCCGGTGCCGGACGGCGCCACCGCGCCGCTGCCGCCCGCGCAGCAGCGCCGGATCGCGCTGCTGGGCGGCGCCGTGGTCCGGCAGACCGGGGTCCCCGCGGAGGTCGCGGTGATCGTCGAGCGGCAGGCCGATCCGTACCGGGACCAGCCGGTCACGGCGCGTATCGTCCGCACGGTCAACGCCTACGACGACCTGTCGGGGGAGTCGGCGGGGCCGGGCGGCTCGCTGCGCGCCCTGGAGCGGCTGCGGCTGGCCACCGCGCAGGACCACGAGCCGCGGGTCGTCGAGGCGCTGGCCCGGGTCCTGGCGTGCGGCGGCCGGGCGGTGTGAGGCGGCGAGTGAGGCGGCGGTGTGAGATGGCCGACTCCTCCGGCGGTGCGGGACGGGCGGAGTCCGGTCGTCCGGCGTACGCCACCCCGTCCCGGATCCGTATGCCCAGGTAAGGCGGGAAACGGTCCCCGGCCGGTCAACAGCCGCCCGGGGGAGCCGTCTCCCCGCTCCCGTCCCCGCATCGCTGCCGGCCGGCCTTCACCGAGCGCCGGATGTCACGGAACCCATGGGTAATGAGCGCCCTCCGAGATGGGCATGGTTGGATGCGAAGGAAGCCCCTTTCAGGGGATTCAGGGGGTCGGCGAAGGGCAAGGAGCCGCAGGGGGACCAGCAAACCGGGCTGAGCCCGGCGGCAATCTGTGGCAGGTTGTCGAGTGGGCCCCTCGGATGGCCCCGGACGCCGCTCGCGACTCCACCGCAGTGGCACCAAGAGCAACCAGCAGGCGGGAATCGTGAGGATCTTCGGCAAGGTACGGCATCGGCCCTCCGCCTCGTGGCGGCAGGCGACCGACCGCGCTTTCACGCTGATCGGCGACGGCCGTTACGAGGACGCGGGGGCGTTGCTGACCCGCGCCGCGGACATGGAGCCGTGGCTGTCCGAGTCCTGGTTCAACCTCGCCCTGCTGCACAAGTTCCGGCACGACTGGGACCAGGCCAGGGCCGCCGGCCTGCGCGCGGTCGCCCTGCTGGACCGCGAGTCCGGGGCGCCCGACTGGTGGAACGTCGGCATCGCCGCCACCGCCCTGCAGGACTGGCCGCTGGCCCGCCGGTCCTGGCAGGCCTACGGCCTCAAGGTCCCCGGTGAGGGCTCGCCGTCCGGCGAACCGCTCGGTATGGCACTGGGCAGCGCCGCCGTCCGCCTCTCCCCGGAGGGCGAGGCCGAGGTGGTCTGGGGCCGCCGGCTGGACCCGGCCCGTATCGAGGTGCTCTCCATCCCGCTGCCGTCCTCCGGGCGGCGCTGGGGCGAGGTGGTGCTGCACGACGGCGTCCCGCACGGCGAGCGGACCATCGCGGCGGGCGCCGACGGTGCCACCCGGGCCTATCCGGTCTTCGACGAGATCGAGCTGTGGGCGCCCTCCCCGGTCCCCACCTGGGTGGTCCTCCTGGAGGCCGCCACGGAAGCCGACCGGGACGCCCTGGAGCGGCTGGCGGCCGATGCCGGCTTCGCCGCCGAGGACTGGTCGTCGTCGGTCCGGCTGCTGTGCCGTACGTGCTCGGAGAGCCGGATGCCCAGCGACGAGGGCGACGGCGAGCATCTGGACCCGCACGATCACAGTGAACCGGGCCACCCCGGACCGCTGGGACACCGCACGGCGGGCTCGGGCTCGCTGTGGGTGCCGGAGCGCGAGTGCGGTATCGCGGCGCCGTCCGCCCTGGTGCGCGGCCTGCTGGACGGCTGGGTCGCGGACAGCCCGGACACCCGCGAGTGGCGGGATCTGGAAGAGGTCTGCTGAGCGCCGGAGCGCGCCCCCGTAGGCTGTAGGGCGACTACTCAGGGTTTTCAGGAAGGCGTACGGCGGAGATGGCCCAGCAGCCTGTTTTTGATCAAGACGGTGACCAGCGCGTGGACGAGGCATTCATCGATGACGTCACGGACGCGGAGGAGCGGGAGACCGCCCACCGTGAGCGCGGCACCTCGCGGCCGATCACGGTCGTCGGCAACCCCGTGCTCCACAAGGAGTGCAAGGACGTCACGGAGTTCGACGACCGGCTCGCCCAGCTCATCGACGACATGTTCGCCAGCCAGCGCACCGCCGAGGGCGTGGGCCTGGCCGCCAACCAGATCGGTGTGGACCTGAAGGTCTTCGTCTACGACTGCCCGGACGACCAGGGCGTCCGGCACGTCGGCGCGATCTGCAACCCGGTGCTGGACGAGCTGCCGGCCGAGCGCCGCATCCTGGACGACTCCAACGAGGGCTGCCTGTCGGTGCCCGGCGCCTACGCCTCGCTGGCCCGCCCCGACTACGCCGTGGTCCGCGGTCAGGACGCCAAGGGCGAGCCGGTCGCGATCGAGGGCACCGGCTTCTTCGCGCGCTGTCTGCAGCACGAGACCGATCACCTCTACGGCTACCTCTACATCGACCGGCTCAGCAAGCGGGACCGCAAGGACGCACTGAAGCAGATGGCCGAGCTGGAGCCGCGCTACCCCGTCGTCGCCAACGACTGACGCGAGCGGGCGCCCGGCCGGCGGCCGGGCGCCCGGAAAACGGGAACCGGCTCACGAGCCCTGCTGGTAGGCGCTCCAGATCTTCGGCGGGATGGCCGTGCCCAGCCCGGTACCGGAACCGCCGACGTCCTGCATCGGCAGCAGCTCGGGCGCGCCCGGTTTGTTGCGGAACATGGTGACGGCGGTGGTCGGTTCGTTTCCGTCACCGGCGCCGGGCGCCGGTTCGGGGCGGACACCGCCCCACTTCTCCTTCGCCCCGGTGCCGGGAACGGAACCGAAGTCCGGGGCGGCGGGCTGCGGGCTGCCGATGAACCATGCGGACTTCATCCGGTCGCCCGGCTCCGTGCGACCGGCCGCGACCGGCTGCTGGGACGCCACGCCGTCCGGCTGCTTCAGGGTGCGCCAGCCGACTGCCTCCAGGGCGCTGGACACCTGCTGGGCGACCCCGGCATCGAGGACCTGTACGGGCTCGCGGCGGTGGAAGCCGGGCACGTTCTTGCCGTTGTGGGTCATCCCGGTCACCGCGTACGGGTCGGTGTGCAGCCCGCCGTTGGCGAAGGTGGTGTAGGCGCTCGCCATCCGTATCGCGCTGGGGGCCGAGGTGCCCAGCGGGAAGGTCTGCTCCAGGCGGGCCATGCTCTCCTTGCGCAGCCCCGCGTCCACCGCGAGATCCCGGATCCGCTCCAGCCCGATCTGCTGCCCGGCCTGGACGAACGGCGGGCTCTGGGCCTTCATCAGGGCTTCGCTGAGATCCCCGGCCCCGGACTTCTGGACCGCCGCCCGTTTTTCCGACGTGTCCGCGGACTCGTCGTCCGGCCGCTGGAGTGCGGCCGCCAGCACGAACGGCTTGAAGGCGGAGCCGGCCGGGACCGCCGTGGTGTCCGCATTGTTGCTGAAGTGCCGGGTGGCGTCCGCACCGCCGTAGAGGGCGACGATCGCCCCGTCCTTGGGGCGTACGGAGGCCGCGCCGACCTCCACATAGTTGTCGGCCGCGCGCTGCTTGGGATCGATGGTGTCCCGGCGGACGTCCTTCACGGCCTTTTCCAGCCGGTGGGTGCGCTGTTTGTCGAAGGTGGTGTGAATGCGGTAGCCGCCGCGAGCCAGTTCTTTGTCGGTCAGGCCGGTGTCCGCCTTGATGAACTTATTGGCGACATCGACGAGATAGCCGGTCTGGCCGGCCTGGCTGGTGGGTTTGGACAGCCCCCGGGGCTCCGGGAAGGTGCGGTACCTCGCCCGCTCCTCCTGGCTCATCTTCCCGGTGGCGACCTGCCGGTCGAGTATCCACTTCCACCGGGCCACGGCCCGCCGGTGATTGGCCGCGCTCAGCCCCGGATCGTACTGTTCCGAGCCCTTCAGCAAGGCTGCCAGCACGGCACCCTGACTGGGATTCAGGTCCTTGGCGTCAATGCCGTAATACGCATGGGCGGCGGCCTGGATGCCGTACGAACCACGGCCGAACCAACTGGTGTTGAGATAGCCGCGCAGAATCTCCTGCTTGGACTTCTGGTTGCTCACCTTCAGCGAGATGATGAGCTCCTTCACCTTGCGGGTGAGGGTCTGGTCCTGCGAGAGATAGGTGTTCTTCACATACTGCTGGGTGATGGTGGAGCCGCCCTGGGTGTCCTCGCCGGAGACCATGTTGACCACGGCGCGGCCGATGCCCTGGACCGAGACACCGGAGTCACTGTAGAAGGTGGCGTTCTCCGCCGCGATCACGGAGTTCTCGACGGAGTCCGGCACCTTGTCGAGGGTGACGTTCTGCCGGTTGACGGCGCCGACGCTCACCATCTGGCTGCCGTCCGCCCAGTAATAGACGCTGGCTTCCTGGCCGGCGAGTGCATTCTCGCTCGGTATGCCGACCTGTGCGTACACCACGGCGAACAGTCCGGCCAGACCGCCCGCGCAGAGCGCGACGGCGCTCAGCCACTGTCTCCACGACGGCAGCCAACGGCGCAGACCTTCTCGCCCCTGACGCGGATAGTCGATGAACCGACGACGCCCCTTCGTGCCCTTCATACCCGCATAGATGTGGCAGCCCCAGCTCCGGTTGCCGAGGTAACAGAACGCTCACAAAAGGCGGGTGGGCGGGGCGAAGGGGCGTCGCGGTACGTCTTCTAGAAGTCGTCGTCGAAGGAGACCGAGCCCTCGACGGCAACCTGGTAGGCGGACGCCCGGCGCTCGAAGAAGTTGGTCAGCTCCTGGACGTTCTGCAGCTCCATGAAGGAGAACGGGTTCTCCGAGCCGTAGACCGGCGCGAAGCCGAGCCGCTGCAGCCGCTGGTCGGCGACGCACTGGAGGTACTCGCGCATCGAGTCGGTGTTCATGCCCGGCAGGCCCTCACCGCACAGGTCGCGGCCGAACTGCAGCTCCGCCTCGACGGCCTCCTTGAGCATGTCGGTGACCTGCTGCTCCAGCTTGTCGTCGAAGAGGTCGGGCTCCTCCTCGCGGACGGTGTCCACGACCGAGAACGCGAACTCCATGTGCATGGACTCGTCGCGGAAGACCCAGTTGGTGCCGGTGGCCAGGCCGTGCAGCAGGCCCCGCGAGCGGAACCAGTACACGTACGCGAAGGCGCCGTAGAAGAACAGCCCCTCGATGCAGGCCGCGAAGCAGATCAGGTTCAGCAGGAAGCGGCGCCGGTCGGCCTTGTCCTCCAGCCGGTCGATCTTCTCGACCGAGTCCATCCACTTGAAGCAGAACTGGGCCTTCTCCCGGATGGACGGGATGTTCTCCACGGCCGCGAAGGCGGCGGCGCGGTCGTCCGGGTCGGGGAGGTAGGTGTCCAGCAGGGTCAAGTAGAACTGGACGTGCACGGCCTCCTCGAAGAGCTGACGGCTCAGGTACAGCCGCGCCTCGGGGGAGTTGATGTGCTTGTAGAGCGTCAGGACCAGGTTGTTGGAGACGATCGAGTCACCGGTCGCGAAGAACGCGACCAGCCGGCCGATCATGTGCTGCTCGCCCGGCGAGAGCTTGGCGAGGTCGGCGACGTCGGAGTGGAGGTCGACCTCCTCCACGGTCCAGGTGTTCTTGATCGCGTCGCGGTAGCGGTCGTAGAAGTCCGGGTACCGCATCGGGCGCAGCGTCAGCTCGAAGCCCGGGTCGAGGAGGTTCTTGGTGCCGGTGGTGGCGGTGTGGGCGGCGGCCGCGTTGGTTTCGGGTGCGGTGGTCATTACTGGCAGGCCTCGCAGGACTCGGGGTTCTCCAGGGAGCAGGCGACGGCCTCGGGGTCGGTGGCCTGCTGCGGTACGGGGGCACTCGCGGCGGCGGCGCCACCGCGTGCGGACTGCGCGATCCGGGTCGCCGGACGGGAGCGCAGGTAGTACGTCGTCTTGATGCCGCGCTTCCAGGCGTAGGCGTACATCGAGCTGAGCTTGCCGATGGTCGGCGACGCCATGAAGAGGTTCAGCGACTGGCTCTGGTCCAGGTAGGGCGTACGGGCCGCGGCCATGTCGATCAGGGCGCGCTGCGGGATCTCCCAGGCGGTGCGGTACAGCGCCCGGACGTCCTCGGGGATCCATGCGACGTCCTGCACCGAGCCGTTGGCCTCGCGCAGCGCGTCCCGGGTCCGGGCGTCCCAGAGCCCCAGCGCCTTGAGCTCCTCGATCAGATAGGCATTGACCTGCAGGAACTCACCGGACAGCGTCTCGCGCTTGAAGAGGTTGGAGACCTGCGGCTCGATGCATTCGTACACGCCCGCGATGGAGGCGATGGTCGCGGTCGGCGCGATCGCCAGCAGCAGGGAGTTGCGCATGCCGGTGGCCGCGATACGGGTGCGCAGCGCCGCCCAGCGGTCCGCCCAGCGCGGCTCGGCGTTCGGGTAGTGGTCCGGGTGCAGCACGCCGCGGGCGGTGCGGGTCGCGGACCAGGCCGGGTGCGGGCCGTGCCTCTCCGCGAGGTCGGCGGACGCCTCGTACGCGGCGAGCATGATCCGCTCGGAGATCCGGGTCGACAGCTCCTGCGCCTCGGGCGAATCGAAGGACAGCCGCAGCCGGAAGAACACGTCCTGCAGGCCCATCAGGCCCAGACCGACCGGGCGCCAGCGGGAGTTGGAGGTCCCGGCCTGCTCGGTCGGGTAGAAGTTGATGTCCACGACACGGTCGAGGAAGGTGACCGCGGTGCGGACCGTGGCGTCCAGGCGCTCCCAGTCCATCTCCCCGTCGTCACCCAGGTGGGCGGCGAGGTTGACCGAACCCAGGTTGCAGACCGCGGTCTCCCCGTCGTCGGTCACCTCCAGGATCTCGGTGCACAGGTTGGAGGAGTGCACGACCTGGCCGGGTTCGGCGGTCTGGTTGGCGGTGCGGTTGGCGGCGTCCTTGAACGTCATCCAGCCGTTGCCGGTCTGCGCCAGGGTGCGCATCATCCGGGAGTACAGCACCCGGGCGGGGATCTGCTTGAGCGCCCGGCCCTCGGCCTCCAGCTTGCGGTAGGCGGCGTCGAACTCGTCGCCCCACAGGTCCACCAGCTCCGGGGCGTCCGAGGGCGAGAACAGCGACCAGTCGGCGTCCGCCTCCACCCGGCGCATGAACTCGTCCGGGATCCAGTGCGCGATGTTCAGGTTGTGGGTGCGGCGGGCCTCCTCGCCGGTGTTGTCGCGCAGCTCCAGGAACTCTTCGATGTCCGCGTGCCAGGTCTCCAGGTAGACGCAGGCGGCGCCCTTGCGCCGGCCGCCCTGGTTCACGGCGGCGACCGAGGCGTCCAGGGTGCGCAGGAACGGCACGATGCCGTTGGAGTGCCCGTTGGTGCCGCGGATCAGCGAACCGCGGGCGCGGATGCGGGAGTACGACAGGCCGATGCCGCCGGCGTGCTTGGACAGCCGCGCGACCTGGTGGTAGCGGTCGTAGATCGAGTCCAGTTCGTCCAGCGGGGAGTCCAGCAGGTAGCAGGACGACATCTGCGGGTGGCGGGTGCCGGAGTTGAAGAGGGTGGGGGAGGAGGGGAGGTAGGACAGCGAGCTGGTGAGGCGGTAGAGCTCGGCGACGTCGTCCAGGGCGCGGTCGCTGTGGTCCTCCGCGAGGCCGCAGGCCACCCGCAGCAGGAAGTGCTGGGGGGTCTCGATGACCTGACGGGTGGTGGGGTGGCGCAGGAGGTAGCGCGAGTGCAGGGTGCGCAGCCCGAAGTACCCGAACCGGTCGTCGGCACCGTCGGCCAGCGCCCGCTCGACCAGCGCGTCCAGACGGGCCGCGTGGCTGCGTACGAACTCCGCCGTCTCGTCGGCGATCAGGCCTTCGCGGTGGCCGACCTCGACGGAGGCGGAGAAGGCGACCGCCCCCTGTCCGGACGCCTCCTGGGCGATGGCGAGGGTGAGCAGACGCGCGGCGAGCTTGGAGTACTGCGGCTCGTCACCGATCAGTCCGGCCGCGGCATCGATGGCCAGCGACCGCAGTTCGGTCTCGTCGGAACCCGGGTGCCGGCCGCGCAGGGCGGCGGCGGCCACCTTGCCGGGGTCGGTCGCGGTCAGGTCCTCGGTCAGCTCGGTCAGGGTGCGCAGCAGGGCGACACCCGGACCGTCCTCGCCCGGTCCGCCGCCGGCGGTACCGGCAGGCGTGGTCACCACGGGCGGCACGACCTCGGCGTCTGACGCGGGCTCCGTTGGCGCGATGGTCACGTGCTGCTCTCCCTCACTCGGCGGGGGCCGGGAGGGGAGGGACTCGACGGGCGCACGCGGGCATGCGGCACCCCGAAACCGTCAGGGGTGCGCGGGCACACCGCGCGGCGTCCACCGGCCCAACCCTCGGGGCCCGGACGTATCGACACCCGCACCCATGGCGGTGCGGACGTACCATCGGCAGGTCCTCGGACTACACGAGCGCACGCCGGAGCCGGTGTTCCGGCCGGTCGAGCGCGCTCCCACACCGTTGCGGGACAGTTCCGGATTCCCACCGGATTCCCCTGCGGCGACAGCGAGGACGAGCATACATGTGGGGGTGGCCCCTCAAGTGCACCCCCACATCTAGTGTGTCGTGAGTGATCGCACAGTGCCTGTCAGTGGCCTCGGCTATGGTCGGTTTTGCGCTCTCTGCTCCGTCCCGTCGAAGAAGGGGAAGGCCTCATGGCCGCGCTCGCCGACCGTCCGCACATCATGGAGACCGAGCATTTCGAAGAGGCCGCCCGGATACTCGCCCGCCTGGAAGAAGGTGCGCGGTTGGAACTCATCGACGGGAAGGTCAAGAGCAAGCCCATGCCGGACGGGGATCACGGTCGGATCATCGAGTGGCTGACACGCATCTGCATCCAGTCACGCCCCGAGCTGTGGCTCTACCCGGACCAGGGACTCAAGGCGGAGGAGTACCGCAGCGGCCGGGCCCGGCCGGACGGGGCGCTCTCCGTCAGTGGTGCCTTTGTCGGCCAGGGGGAATGGGCAGACCCTGGGCCGGTGTTGATGGTGGTCGAGGTCACGTCCTCCGACTCCGACACGCACCAACGTGACCGCGTGGAGAAGCCCCGTGCGTACGCGGGAGCCGGTATCCCGCTCTATCTGCTCATCGACCGGGAGGAATGCCAGGTGTCGCTCTACAGCGAACCCGACGGCACCCGCTACGAGGACGTCCGCACCGTCCCGTACGGCAAGTCGCTCCACCTCCCCGATCCCGTCGGCATCACCCTCGAAACCGAGCAGCTGAAGAACTGGGTGAACTGAACGACCCACGCCAACGGGCCGCCGCGTTCCCGGAGGAACGCGACGGCCCGTTGCCGGAAGCCGTCCGGCCGGTGGCTCAGTGCCCCGCCGGTGCCCCCGCCGTCTCCGGCGGCAGTTCGACGGCGACGCCCTTGTCACCGGCGTCCGCCGTGTAGTCGGCGGGGCTGGTCTCGTCGATGCCGTCGGGTGCCTTGGCGGCCTTCAGGGCGAAGGTCAGGACGACGGTGACCACGACGTTCAGGACGAAGGCGGTCAGGCCGATGTAGCCGATCTCGCCGATACCGGGGATCTCCGCGCTGGAGCCGCCGAAGTGCTTCTGCGTCGGGCTGGCCACGCCGTAGGCGGCGAGCGTGCCGTAGAGCATGCCGACCGCCCAGCCGGTCAGCAGCGCCCAGCGGTGGAACCAGCGGGTGAACAGCCCGCCGACCAGGGACGGCATGGTCTGCAGGATCCAGATGCCGCCCAGCAGCTGGAAGTTGATCGCGACGGTCTTGTCCATGGTGAGGACAAAGACCAGCGCGCCCACCTTCACCAGCAGCGAGACCAGCTTGGCGACCTTGTGCTCCTGCTCGGGCGTGGCGTCCTGCTTGAGGAAGTCCTTGTACACGTTGCGGGTGAACAGGTTGGCCGCGGCGATGGACATGATGGCCGCGGGCACCAACGCGCCGATGCCGATTGCGGCGAACGCCACACCGGTGAACCAGCTCGGGAACATGTCCTCGAAGAGCTGCGGGATGGCCAGCTGCGGGTTGCCCTGGATGTCCGTGCCGGCCTTGACCGCCATGAAGCCGAGCAGCGCCAGCAGCCCCAGCATCAGGGAGTACAGCGGCAGGATGGTGGTGTTGCGGCGGATCACATTGCGGCTGCGCGAGGACAGCGTCGCGGTGATCGAGTGCGGGTACATGAAGAGCGCCAGCGCCGAGCCGAGCGCCAAGGTCGCATACGCCCACTGGGCGTTGGGGCCGCTGACCAGCTCGCCGCGCGGTTTGCCGGGGACCGGGCCGGGCTGGGCGAGCGCCTTGCCGGCGGTGTCGAAGATCGCGTCGAAGCCGCCGAGCTTGATCGGGATGTAGATGATCGCCACGGCGATGACGAGGTAGATCAGCCCGTCCTTGACGAACGCGATCAGTGCCGGCGCCCGCAGACCCGAGGAGTAGGTGTACGCGGCCAGCACGGCGAACGCGATCAGCAGCGGCAGGTCCTTGACGAACCAGTTGGTGTGCTCGCCGCCGCCGATGCCCATCACGTCCAGGACGGCCTGGATACCGACCAGTTGGAGGGCGATGTACGGCATCGTGGCGAGGATGCCGGTGAGCGCCACGGCCAGCGACAGGCCCTTGGAGCCGAAGCGGCCGCGCACGAAGTCGGAGGTGGTGACATAGCCGTGCTTGTGCGAGACCGACCACAGGCGGGGGAGGAAGGTGAAGATGAGGGGGTAGACCAGGATCGTGTACGGGACGGCGAAGAACCCGGACGCCCCTGCCGCGTAGATCGCCGCCGGGACGGCCACGAAGGTGTAGGCGGTGTAGAGGTCGCCGCCCAGCAGGAACCACGTCACCCAGGTGCCGAAGCTGCGGCCGCCCAGCCCCCATTCGTCGAGATTGGCGGACTGCTCGGCCTTGCGCCAGCGGGCGGCCAGGAATCCCATGACCGTCACGGCCAGGAAGAAGAAGATGAAGACGGCGAGCGCCACGCCGTCGATGCCCTTGGCGGAGGAAGCGGCGAGAACCTCGGAGGTGCCGCTCGCGGTGGCGGTGAGAGTCACTGGGCCGCACCGCCCTTGCGGGCGCGCCGCTCACGCTGCACGAGCTTGTACGCGATCATGGTGAGTGCCGTCGAGACCAGCACCCACGCCATCTGGTACCAGTAGAAGAACGGGATCCCGATGAGCTTCGGCTCGATCCTGGCGTACGAACTCACCCACAGCATCGCCACGAACGGAGCGATCAGGCAGACCCCGGCCACCACACGCGTGGGGGTGACCACCTGTCTGCGATCCGGCGATTCGACCGACTGTGTCATGGCCATGGCTCCGTCCCCTGGCTGTGGCTGTCTCCTGTGTAATGGGCTGGAAATCTATGGCAGGGGCGTGGCGCGCGTCACTAGCTGTCCGCATATCGGTATGGAGAATCCACCCGGGGGCGCTCCCGCGGTGCGGCCGATGGCCTGATTCATCCCGGTTGGGGCGGTAATGGCGGCAGCGGGGGTGTCGAGAGGCGCGCCGCACCCCCGGGTGGGCCCGGGGGGGGGCGTCGGTCCGTGGGACGGGGCGGTCCGTGCGGCGGTCGGTCCGTGGGACGGGGCGGTCCGTGCGGCGGTCGGTCCGTGGGATGGGGCGGTCCGTGCGGTGTTCAGTCCGTGGGACGGCGCAGTCTGGCGACGAACTTGTAGCGGTCGCCCCGGTAGACCGAGCGCACCCACTCCACCGGCTGTCCCTGTGCGTCGAGCGAGTGCCGGGAGAGCATCAGCATCGGCAGGCCGACATCCGTGCCCAGCAGACCGGCCTCGCGCGGTGTGGCCAGTGAGGTCTCGATGGTCTCCTCGGCCTCCGCCAGGCGGACGTCGTACACCTCGGCCAGCGCGGTGTAGAGGGAGGTGTATTTGACGAGGTTCCGGCGGAGCGAGGGAAAGCGCTTCGCCGACAGATGGGTGATCTCGATGGCCATCGGCTCGCCGCTGGCCAGCCGCAGCCGCTCGATGCGCAGCACCCGACCGCCGGTGGCGATGTCCAGCAGACCGGCGAGCCGGTCGTCCGCGGTGACATAGCCGATGTCCAGCAGCTGGGAGGTGGGCTCCAGGCCCTGGGCCCGCATGTCCTCGGTATAGGAGGTCAGTTGCAGCGCCTGGGACACCTTGGGCTTGGCGACAAAGGTGCCCTTGCCCTGGATGCGTTCCAGCCGGCCCTCGACGACCAGCTCCTGGAGGGCCTGACGCACCGTGGTGCGCGAGGTGTCGAACTCCGCGGCGAGGGTGCGCTCGGGCGGGACCGGGGTGCCGGGCGGCAGGGTCTCGGTGATCTCCAGCAAGTGCCGCTTCAGGCGGTAGTACTTGGGTACCCGCGCGGTCCGCGTGCCGCCGCCGCTCTCGGCACCGTTGCCCCCGTCCGTCTCCATGACCCGCCTCTCCGACTCCTGTCGTGCTGCCGTCACCGGCTCCTCCGTACGTAGCGGCTCACATCGTGGCACGGGTGGGTTCCCGCGCTTCCTTGCAGGTCCCCGCTCGTCGGATGTCGGTCCGGTAACGGACCTGACAGCGACTCTTATACACCCTTGACACCCTAAAAGGTCTAGGCCAAGCTGCGGGCGCTGGTCTAAACCATTAAAGACCACACCCGGTCTTGGGGGGAGAGCGCAATGAAGCGTGGGCTCATAGCGGCGACGGTGGTCGCGGCAATGCTGGGGAGCGTCGCCGCCTGTGGGGCCGGTGGCGGCGGCAAGTCGGGCGGGGAGGGCTTCACGGGCCAGAAGCTGACCGTTTGGGTGATGAGTGGGTCGAATCCGGCGCAATGGACCAAACAGGTCTCCGAGCAGTTCAAGAAGAAGACCGGCGCCACCGTCGAGTTCAAGGTCCAGCAGTGGAACGGCATTCAGCAGAAGCTGAGCACCGCCCTTTCCGAGGACACCCCGCCGGATGTCGTCGAAATCGGCAACACCCAGACCGCCGCCTATGCCAAGGCCGGAGCGCTGGCCGATCTCGGCGACCTGAAGAAGGAGATCGGCTCCGACTGGAACGATGCCTTCAACAAGGCCTCGGTCGTGGACGGAAAGCAGTACGCACTGCCGTGGTTCGCCGGAAACCGCGTGGTGATGTACAACAAGAAGATCTGGGCCGAGGCCGGCCTCAAGGGCACTCCCAAGACGCGCAACGAGCTCTTCAAGGCCTTTGCCGCCATCAAGAAGAAGACCGGCGCCGAGCCGCTGTATCTCCCCGGCCAGAACTGGTACTTCCTCGACGGCCTGACTCTTGGCACCGGCGCCGACCTGGTGAAGAAGCAGGGCGGCAGGTGGGTCTCCAACCTCGGCGACCCCAAGGTCTCCAAGGCCATGGACATCTACAAGCAGTACCAGGCCTTCAGCACCGCTCCCAAGAACAAGGACGAGGCCACCCCGCAGCAGGGCGAGGTCTTCGCCAAGGGGAAGACCGGCGCCGTCATCGCCATGGGCTACGAGGCCGCCACCGCCGTCAAGGCCAACCCGGAAATCAAGAACGACATCGGCTTCTTCACCATCCCCGGTGAGACCGCGGCCAAGCCCGAAGGCGTATTCCTCGGCGGCTCCAACTTCGCCGTCGCCGGTATGGGCAAGAACCAGGAACTCGCCAAGGAATTCCTGAAGGTCGCCCTGTCGAAGCAGAACGACGGACAGCTGGTCAAGGAATCCGGCTGGACCCCGAAGTCCGCCGACCTGGCCGGCGTCGCACAGAAGAATCCGGCTGCCGCGGCCGCCGCACCCGCCGCGGAGAAGTCCGGTGGCACCACTCCGCTGATTCCTCAGTGGGCCGCGGTGGAGAACCTGCCGAACCCGATCAAGAGCTATATGACGGCCGTTCTCGGCGGTAAGTCCCCGGCCGATGCCGCCAAGGACGTCGAATCCGAGATCAACGCACGGCTCGCCCAGCAGTAACCGGCGGCTGTCCGCGGGCCGTCCTTCCGCGGACCGCAGGCGCAGGCACAGGCACGGCACCAGGTGCACCGAGGTTCACGGAACAAGACGGAACAGGCGGAAGAAGGGGGAGCAGGGGCCCATGGCAGCGCAGCTCGACGACCCGGTGGACAACACCGTGCCGCAGACCGGCGAGGGAGATGCCCCGCCCACGCGGCGTGGCACAGGCAGCCGGCGGGCGGCGCCCGGCGCTCCTCGTTCCCCCGCCCGCCGCGCTCCTCGTTCCCCCGCCCGCCGCGCCCCGTATCTCCTGCTGCTGCCCGCCCTGCTCGCCACGGCGGTCTTCCTGGGCTGGCCCATGGTGCGCAACCTCCTGCTCTCCTTCCAGAACCTCAATATGAAGGAGCTGATCCAGCACCTCACCGACTGGCGCGGGACCGGCAACTACCAAGAGGTGCTGGGCAGCGAGCAGTTCTGGCGGGTCACCCTCCGCACCCTGGTCTTCACCGCGGTCAATGTCGTCCTGATCATGGTCCTCGGTGTGCTGATCGGACTGCTGCTGGCCCGGCTCGGCAAGAAGATGCGCCTTACGCTGTCCCTCGCGCTGGTGCTGGCCTGGGCCATGCCGGTGATCGCCGCCACCACCGTCTTCCAGTGGCTCTTCGACTCCCGCTACGGCGTCGTCAACTGGCTGCTGGACCAGGCCGGCTGGCACGCCATGGCCCACTACGACTGGGTCGGCACCCAGCTGTCGACCTTCTCCGTGATCACCGTACTGATCGTCTGGCAGTCGCTGCCCTTCGTGGCCCTGAACCTCTACGCCGCCACCACGACCATCCCCAGGGAGCTCTACGAAGCGGCCCGGATGGACGGCGCCGGCACCTGGCAGGTCTTCACCTCCGTCACCTTCCCCTTCCTCAAGCCCTTCTTCCTGGCCACGACGTTCCTGGAGATCATCTGGGTCTTCAAGGCGTTCCCGCAGATCTTTGCGATCAATGAGGGCGGCCCCGACCGGCTCACCGAGACGCTGCCGATCTACGCCTTCACCGAGGGCGTCGGCAACCTCCACTTCGGCATGGGCGCCGCGATCTCCCTGCTGACGATCGTGGTGCTGCTGGCGATGACCGCGTACTACCTGCGTCTGACACTCACACAGGAACGACAAGAGGAGAACGAGCTGTGAAGCGCGCTGTTTCCGCGACGGCCCGCAGCCTCTGGCCCAACGCCACGGCGCTGGCCCTCGCCCTCGGCTTCGCCTTCCCCGTCTACTGGATGTTCAGCACGGCCTTCAAGCCGACCCGGGACATCGTCACCGAAGACCCCGTGTGGTTCCCCTTCCACGGCACCGCCGAGCACTTCGCGACGGCGGTGAACGCCCCCGACTTCTGGGCGCTGGCCGGGAACTCGGTCGTGGTGACCGTATGCGCCGTCGGCCTCTCGTTGGTGATCGCGCTCTGCGGGGCGTTCGCGTTGACCCGGATGCGCTTCAGGGGCCGCCGGGGCATCCTGCTGACCTTCATGATCGCCCAGCTGGCGCCCTGGGAGGTCATGGTGATCTCCATCTACCTGATCGTCCGGGACGCGGACCTGCTCAACAGCCTGCTGCCGCTCACCTGCTTCTACCTGCTGATGGTGCTGCCCTTCACCCTGCTGACGCTCCGTGGCCATGTCGCCGCGGTGCCCAGGGAACTGGAGGAGTCCGCGATGGTCGACGGCTGCTCGCGCCGGCAGGCCTTCCTCAAGGTGGTCTTCCCGCTGCTGGCACCCGGTCTGATGGCCACCTCGCTCTTCGGCTTCATCACCGCATGGAACGAATTCCCGCTCGTGCTGGTCCTCAACAAGGAACCGGCCATGGGCACCCTGCCATTGTGGCTCTCGCGCTTTCAGAGCCAGTTCGGGGACGACTGGGGTGCGACCATGGCCGCCGCCTCGATCTTCGCCGTCCCGATTCTGGTCCTCTTCTTGTTCCTGCAACGCAAGGCGGTCGGCGGTCTCACCTCCGGCGCAGTGAAGGGATAACGCCGCACATGACCTCTTTTGCAGGCTCTGCACGCTCGGTACGCTCCGCCGACACCCTCACCCGCAATGCGCTCGCCGTCCTCCAGCCGGGATTCGCCGGCACCACCGCCCCGGACTGGCTGCTGCGCCGGCTCGGCGAGGGGCTGGCCTCGGTCGGCCTCTTCGGCCGCAATGTCGCCGATCCCGCACAACTCGCCGCACTGACCGACCGGTTGCGCTCCGAACGGGAGGACCTCCTCGTCGCGATCGACGAGGAGGGCGGCGATGTCACCCGCCTGGAGGTACGCGGCGGTTCCTCCTTCCCCGGCAACCATGCGCTCGGCGCCGTCGACGACACCGCCCTGACCCGCGAGGTCGCCCGGGAACTCGGCCGACGGCTGGCCGACTGCGGCATCAACCTCAACTGGGCGCCCTCCGCCGACGTCAACTCCAACCCCGCCAACCCGGTCATCGGCGTCCGCTCCTTCGGCGCCGATCCGCACCTGGTCGCCCGGCACACCGCCGCCTACGTCGAGGGTCTGCAGTCCACCGGCGTCGCCGCCTGCACCAAGCACTTCCCCGGCCACGGCGACACCGCCGTCGACTCCCACCACGACCTGCCGCGCATCGCCGCCGATCTGGCCACCCTCCACCAACGGGAGCTGGTGCCGTTCCGCGCCGCCATCGCCGCCGGCACCCGGGCCGTGATGAGCGCCCACATCCTGCTGCCCGCCCTGGACGCCGACCGCCCCGCCACCCTCAGCCCGGCCGCGCTGCACGGCCTGCTGCGCGCCCCCGTCGCCGAGGGCGGCCTCGGCTTCGACGGGCTGATCGTCACCGACGGGATGGAGATGCAGGCCATCTCCGCCACCTACGGTCTCGAACGCGGCGGTGTGCTGGCCCTGGCCGCCGGTGCCGACGCCCTCTGTGTGGGCGGCGGGCTGGCGGACGAGGGCACCGTGCTGCGGTTGCGGGACGCCTTGGTGCGGGCGGTGCAGGACGGCGAGCTGCCGGAGAGCCGGCTGGCCGACGCCGCGGCACGGGTGCAGTCCCTGGCGCGCTGGACCCGGAGCGCGGGTGCGGGGGAGGGGGCCGCGCCCGCACCCGGGATCGGCCTCACCGCGGCCCGGCGAGCCCTGCGCCTCACCGCCGACGGCCCGTACGAGCCCCTGGCCACGCCCGCGTATGTCGCCGCCTTCACCCCCCTCGCCAATATCGCCGTGGGGGACGACACCCCCTGGGGCGTCGCCGCCGAACTGGCCCGGCTGCTCCCGGGCACCGAGACCACCACCTGCACCGCCGAGTCCGCCGCCGCGGCCGGCCCCGCCGCGCTGATCGGCGGTCTGCTCACGGCGGCCGGGGACCGCCGCGTCGTCGCCGTGGTCCGCGACGTCCACCGTCACCCGTGGATGGCCGACGCGCTGAGCGCCCTCCTCGCCGCCCGTCCCGACACCGCGGTCGTCGAAATGGGCGTCCCCCAGGCCCCGCCCCGAGGTGCCCCGCACATCGCCACCCACGGCGCCGCCCGCGTCTGCGGCCGCGCCGCCGCCGAAATCCTCACCGGGCTCCGGAGGCCGCCGAGCGGGGAGTGAAACCGCTCGCGCCCGCCGGAGCCGACCGGGGGCGCCCGGAGGCGGCCGGGGCCCGGCTGCACCCCTGCCCTCATCCGGCCGCATCCCGCCGGAAGCCCCGCCCGACGCCAGGCTGCCGCCGCGGCGGGGGATGCCGCCAAGCTCTCCGGACCACACACCTGGGCCTCGGGTTCGCATCCCGAAGGCCGCTCAGTCGAAAAGCCAGGTCGGACAGACCCTGTCTGACCTGGCTTTTCTCCTGGGGCGGACGGTGCTACGCGCGCCCGGGATCGTGGTCCTTGCAGACCTGCAGAGCGCTGTCAGAACTGCAACCGATCAAGTCGCTGGTCTTGGAGTCGGTCCCCTCCTTGGCCGGGACGGTGGCGCTGCCGACGCCGGTCCACGAATTCCCCAGGTCGTTGGTGATCGTCCAGGTGCCGGTCACCTTCTTCGTCAGCTGGGCCCGCAGGAACCAGCCGTACTGATTGGGCTTGACGTGGATGGTGGCGGATCCGCCCTGTGTGTTGTCCGTCCGCCAGCTGTTCGACCAGTTGCCCTGGATCGCGACGTCGACCTTCCCCTGCACGGGCCCGTCCTTCGGACCGAAGGTCACACCGGCCGTGGTGGTGACGGATCCGCCCGCGGTGTAGGTGTAGCCAGTGGTCTGGCTCCAATTCACCTGCTTGTCCATGATGTCGCTCGTGCCGTTCATCACCCGCCCGCCCTCGGTCGTCACGTTCTGGAAGTCGCCGAGGGTCGCTGTGGTGCTGTCATCCACCGTGTAGTCGGCCATCGGGATGACGCTCGACTTGTCGTCGAACTGCTTCAGGGCGTACACGGTGGCCAGTGTGCGCAGCTGCGCATCCTCGGTTCCGGCGGCGAGGGCCCAATTCTGCGTCGCGTCGCCGCGGCTGCAGTCACGGGCTCCGACCATGGAGGCGGCGCCCACGCTGTGGAGGGGCTTCATGCACTTGTTGTCGCCGACGTGGCGGATCAGATACGTACCCGCGTCGGCAGCTGCGCCGCTCACCGGCTGGAGGTACCACTTCTGTGCATCGGTGTCACCGCAGCCCGACTCGCTGAGGTCATCGGGGTAGGTGGCGCTGGACAGATCGAGGCACTTGCTGGAATTGCCGTTGACCAACCGGAAGGTGCCGTCGTCATTGGGAACGATCTTGAATTTCTGCTGTGCCGAGTCGTCCTTGTTCCAGAGGTCGTAGGTCGTCCCACCGGCGTACTCGTTGCCCCAGCGGAGTGCGAGGGAGCCGTTCTGCGCCGACGTGGATATGGAGACGGGGATCTCTGCGGCGGTGCTTCCGGTGTCCGCGTGCGCGGCCACCGTGTGGAGCGGCGAAAGCGCGATTCCCAGCGCCGCAACCGGGACCGCCAGCACCGCGGCGGTCATGCGCGGCCCCGGGCTCCGGGGGGTCATCTCAACGGTCATGGTCCCTTTTCCTCATTTTCCGTAAGCCGTGCTCGTGGGGCCGGGTCAGGCGCCCCGAGCGGTACCCGCGGCACGGTCTCCAGGCCGAAGGCGCCGACCGGGCAGCAGCTCACCCCGTCCGCCTGGTCCGTCTGATCTGCCGTAACGCGATCGACAACGTAGGCGCGGGCGGCCGGTTATACATCCTTCAACTGACGGATGACGAACACGATTGCGGCGCAGCGCGCACGCCGCTGTCGCTGCCGGTGGCAGGTCGGCTCGGGCGTCCCGCGCCGCCCCACCTCCGGCCTGAAGGCGTCGTTCGTGCGATCAGTCGTGCAGAGATTCCTCGGGCAAGGCGGCGGTAGAAGTTCCTCAACCGTCGCCGTACCACGCCCGACCTCCTGACGGTGGATGAGGTCATCTCGCAGTGCGCCGACGTGCTCGGCAAGCGGTTCGAGGACCCCGGCAACGAGCGCAGGACGCTCAGCCGTGGGGGCGTCGAGGACGACAACGAGGTCTCTCGGCAATCCCGGCAGGCTACGACGCCAAGGGCCGCTGGCGTAGGGCGCATTGACGGCCCTCGGATACGGCCGCGTGCCATGGCCCCACGGAGCTACTGCGCCCTCTGCCCAGCCGGAAGGAAGAGGAAGTTGCGGAGTCGGCTTGCGGCTTCCGGCGTGCGACTCGCCGCCGGGGACAACCTGGCACTGCCCCTGAGGTGATCGAGTTTCTCGACCTCGTCACGCTGCTGGACACCCTGGCGTTCGACACCGCACCGCCGGCCCGTCGGTTGATCGAGCTGCTGGAGAAGCGAGGCCGGACCACGCTCGAACGCGTGGACCCACCACGGGGCGCGGCCGGAACACGGCAGGACGACACTGCGGTGTAGCGATCCCGGCGTGAGCGGTGACGGCGGGCCGGGGCGGGCCGGGGGCCGGCCGGGCGAGGGCGCCGGCGACGACTGGGTGTGGCCCGGCACGGCAACCAGGCGGCCCGTCAACAGGGGCCGAAGGTTGCCTGATGCGGTACCGGAGGTACCTGGCCAGCCCTGCCGGTCCGGCTTCTAGAGGCCCTGCCAGGTGGGCTTCGCCGCGTAGGTGGCGCGGAAGTAGTCGGCGAGCTTCAGCTTGGCGGCCGCGGCCTCGTCCACGACGACCGTCGCATGCGGGTGGAGCTGCAGCGCCGAAGCCGGGACCAGCGCGGCGACCGGGCCTTCGACGGCATGCGCCACGGCGTCGGCCTTGCCCTCGCCGGTGGCGAGCAGCACCAGATGGCGGGCCTCCAGGATGGTGCCGATGCCCTGGGTGATGACGTGGTGGGGCACCTCGTCGGGGCTGTCGAAGAACCGGGCATTGTCCGCCCGGGTCTGCCGGGTCAGCGTCTTGATACGGGTACGCGAAGCGAGCGATGAACACGGCTCGTTGAAGCCGATGTGGCCGTCCGTGCCGATGCCGAGCAGTTGGAGGTCCACACCGCCGGCCTCACGCAGCGCACGGTCGTACGCCTCGCAGGCGGCCTGGACATCCTCGGCCGAACCCTCGGGCCCCATGAACGAGTCCTCGCCGAGGCCGAGCGGCCGGACCACCTCGCGCAGGACCACCGAACGGTAGGACTCGGGGTGCCCGGCCGGCAGGCCGACATATTCGTCGAGCTGGCAGATACGCGCCTGTGACGCGTCCACCACCCCGGCCCGGACCTTCGCCGCCAGCGCCTCGTAAATGGGCAGCGGGGTAGAGCCGGTGGCCACACCGAGCAGCGCGTCTGGCTTACGGCGCAGCAGGGCGGCGAGGGTCCCCGCGATCAGCTCGCCGCCTGCCATGGCGTCCGGAACGATGACAACTTCCACGCTTGGCCTGCCGTTCTGGAGAATGGTGTCATGTGGTATAGACCAATCTATCAGAGCGGGGGCCACGAGACCCGGCGGCACTTCCGAAACAAAAGGGCACATTTTCCCGTCGGGGTGATGGCGCGTCGGTCACCTGTCCGAAGCTGCCGATCCGCTCCGGGAGATGCGGCGGCCGAACGTCCGGCAGATCCCCCGCGCCGTCCGGGCGGATACCGCCTCCGGCGAGCTTCCTGCCGACGCCGCAGCGGACACGCCGACCGCCGCTGCCGGTGCCGCGATCCAGGACATGTCCCGGCGGCGCCGGACGGTGCGGAGCGCACGGAACCGGAAGCGATCGCCGAGCCGGCGTTGCCGGTGTGGCCGGGGCGGGGCCGGTGGCCGGTACCACCCGCGGAAAGGCCGGGCGGCGGTGAGGGGCGGCATCGCACGGGGAAGGCCCCGAAAACACCCGCGGGCCGCGGCGCCGGGACAGGACCCTCAACCTGTCCGGCACCGCAGCCCGGAGCTGACATCGGCCGGCCCCGCCTTGCGGGCGGAAGGTGCCCCTGTGTGCGGTAGGGGCACGGTCCCGTCCAGGGACCGGTCGATCGGAGGCCTCGGCGCAGTCAGGGCAGAGAGCGCCTTCGGCCTCGTTCCGCTCTCCTGTGCGGGGAGAGCGGAGGCCTTCTGCTGAATTCTGGACTAGACCATTCTCGCTTGTCCATGGCCGTGCAGAGTCAACAGGTACACCGTACGCCGGTAGGCTCCAAGACGTGCCCTCCATGAACGATCTCGTACGCCAGCACACCGCTCTGAGCGACACCGACCTCGAGTGGCTCCATCTGCTGGTCTCGGAGTGGCAGCTGCTCTCCGACCTCTCCTTCGCCGATCTCGTGCTGTGGGTTCCCACCCTCGACGGCACCCGCTACGTATCGGTCGCTCAGATGCGGCCCAATACGGGCCCCACCTCCTACCAGGACGACATGGTCGGCCATCTCGTTCCCCGTGGCCGCCGTCCGATGCTGGACTCGGCCCTGGACGAGGGCCGCATCGTGCGGGAGGGCGACCCGGAGTGGCGCGAGGAGGTTCCGGTCCGCGTCGAGTCCATCCCGGTGCGCCGCGAGGGCCGGGTGCTCGGTGTGATCGCCCGCAACACCAACCTGCTGACCGTGCGCACCCCCAGCCGGCTGGAGCTCACCTACCTCCAGAGCGCGTCCGACCTCGCCCAGATGATCGCTGCCGGAACGTTTCCCTTCCCCGGTCAGCAGGTCGACATGGATGCCTCGCCGCGGGCCGGCGACGGACTGATCCGGCTCGACGCGGACGGCGTCGTCCAGTACGCCAGCCCCAATGCGCTCTCCGCCTACCACCGGCTCGGCCTCGCCGCCGACCTCGTGGGCCATCACCTCGGTCAGGCCACCGCCGAACTGGCGCCCGCCCGCGGCCCGGTGGACGAGGCGCTGGTCAAGCTCGCCAGCGGCTGGGCCCCCAGGGAATTCGAGGTCGAAGGTGACGAAGGCGTCATTCAATTGCGCGCCATTCCGCTCAAACCCAAGGGGACGCACAGCGGTTCGCTGGTTTTGCTGCGCGATGTGACCGAACTGAGACGTCGCGAGCGGGAGCTGATCACCAAGGACGCCACCATCCGGGAAATCCACCACCGGGTGAAAAACAATTTGCAGACTGTCGCCGCGCTGCTGCGGTTGCAGTCGCGCCGCATGGATTCCGCGCAGGGCCGCGAAGCCCTCAACGAGGCCGTGCGCAGGGTCGGTTCGATCGCCATCGTGCACGAGACCCTGTCCCAGACCCTCGACGAACGGGTCGAGTTCGACGAGATCGCGGACCGGGTGCTGGCCATGGTCGCGGAGATCTCCCCGGGCAAGGTGACCACCCGCCGCACCGGGCGCTTCGGCATCCTCGACGCCGAGGTGGCCACCCCGCTGTCGATGGTGCTCACCGAGGTGCTGCAGAACGCCCTGGAGCACGCCTTCGACCAGGCGGAGCACGGCACGGTCGAGGTCGGGGCGGTACGCGGCGGCAGCCGTGGTGAGCCGCGGCTGCTGGTCACCGTCCAGGACAACGGCCGCGGCCTGCCCGAGGGCTTCGATCCGCATCGTGCCGGAAACCTGGGGCTGCAGATCGTACGGACCCTGGTAGAAGGGGAGTTGGGCGGAAAGTTCGACATGGTGCGGGCGCCCGAGCGCGGTACCCAGGTCATCCTCGACGTACCGGTGCGTGCCGAGAAGCAGCACTGAGAGCAGGCCCGGCCGACGGGTTCGCCGGCCGCCGCCGGGCCCCGAACAGCAGCAAGCCCCGGACCCATCCGGTCCGGGGCTCAAAGCTCTTGCGATGCGATAACGACCGGGCTTGTCAGCTCCGGGGGTGCATCGGGGGTACTGCGCGCTGCGGCTCGGGGGCCACGGGGCTACTGGCTCAGGCGCTGGCGTTGCGCGCCCGGTTACGAGCGGCACGGCGCTTCATCGCGCGGCGCTCGTCCTCGCTCAGACCACCCCAGACGCCGGAGTCCTGGCCGGACTCGAGCGCCCACTGCAGGCACTGCTCCATGACGGGGCAGCGGCGGCAGACGGCCTTGGCTTCCTCGATCTGCAGGAGCGCAGGACCGGTGTTGCCGATAGGGAAGAAGAGCTCGGGGTCTTCTTCGCGGCAAACGGCGCGGTGACGCCAGTCCATGGCTGCTCCATCTCCTCGTGTGACGGGATCGTTGCTTGTGAATGTGAACGCTTTCACGAATCCCTCCACAAGTGAAGGGCCGAACTCCAGTGGTGAACTGGCGCGGTCCTGTGGAATGAGGAGGGGATTCGGGCTCTCAAGGGGGCCGGTAAAGCGGCCGTCCCGATCGCCATGAAGAGACTCGCAAACCTCGGCTGCGGATACAACCCCTTCTGGAAAGTTTTTTTTGATTCCTTGGTGTCGCCTAGCTCACAGCCGTCATTCCAGGGGGTGGAAACCAGTCTAAACGTTCGAGTGAAAGGACTTTAGGCCCTACTGCTCACACAATCACACGCAGTGCACGGCGAACGCCTGTGAACGTCACACTCGTACGCAGCCCCAGGTGGTCACCGTCCATCTGGAACGGCAGGGGAACCTGCGAATGCAAGGTGAAGTTCGTGAGGTCGTGAAGTGAGAGTGCGTGCTTGCCCCGGGGGCCGCGCTCGGGTGTTGACGTCAGTAGCTGGGTGACATACCGGGTCACCGCGGGCGGTGAGAGCTTGCTCAGTGCGAACAGATCCAGGCCCGTGTCGAACGAGGCGTCCGGGGACGGGTAGATCGGCCGATTGCCCAGGTAGGACCACGGAGCGGTGTTGCAGATTATGGCCAGCGCGAGGTCCGCGTCGCGCTCGGCGGAGCCCTCGGCCCCGCCGGGGCGTTCGAGCGTGATGATGCCCCGCCGGCGGTTCGCCTCGCCCAGGAACTGCCGTACGACCTGTCGCACGTACAGGGCGTGGGTCGAACGCTTGCCGCGTTCGCGCTGCTGCTCCACCCGGCCGACGACACCGGCGTCGAAACCGAAGCCGGCGCAGAAGGTGAACCAGCGCTCCGGTACGCCCTCGTCGTCGGTCCCCGGTGTGCCCGCGGCCAGCCCCAGGCCGATGGTGCGCTCGCTGCCGTCGCGCAGCGCGTCCAGCAGGGCGCCGGTCGCCTCCACCACATCATTGGGCAGCCCGAGCGCGCGGGCGAAGACATTGGTGGAGCCGCCGGGGACGACGGCCAGCCGGGGATGGGAGTCCGGATCGGGGCCATTGGCCAGCAGACCGTTGACGACCTCGTTGACCGTGCCGTCGCCGCCGAGCGCCACCACCAGCTCGGTCTCCCCGCCCTCGGTGGCCTGCCGGGCAAGATCACGGGCATGCCCGCGGTACTGCGTCTGTGCGACCTCCAGCTTGAGGTCGCTGGCGAGCGCGTGGGTGAGTACCTCACGGGTGCGGGCACTGGTGGTGGTTGCTGCGGGATTGACCACGAGAAGTGCGCGCATATGGAGCAGCGTACCTACCTGCTGGTACCGGCCATGCGTCCCGTCCGGCTCCGGGGCGGCCCCGGCGGCCGGGGCGCCGGCGCTACCCTGCTGGGGTGAGCAGTCAGCAGAAGCAGTCCGTGTCCCGAGCCGCCGGCGCCCCCACCGCGCCCGAGCCGACCGGCCCGCGGCCCACCCGGCTGAGCGCCGCGGCGGCGCTCACCGCGGTCGAAGGGCTCGCGCTGGCCGCCCTCGGCGGGTACCTGCTGTTCGTGGGACTCGCCGGTTCGCCGGACAGTCCGCAGCAGGCGGAAATGGGCGGGCTGACGGTCCTGGCGCTCGCGGTGCTGCCGCTGGTGGCCGCGCGGGGGCTGTGGCTGCGCCGCCGCTGGAGCCGCGGCCCCTCGCTGATCACCCAGATCGTGGCGCTGCCGGTGGCCTGGACGCTGGTCAACGGCGGTGGTGCGCTGATCGCGGCCGGTGCCGGGCTGGCCGTGGCCGCGTTGGTGGTGCTCGTCCTGCTGGTCAATCCGACGGCCACCGAGGCGCTGGGCATCGGGCCGCGCGAGACGCCCTGAGGACCGTCCCGGATGCGGCCCGTCCGGACGGGAGCACCTGACGCGAGGGACCGGGCCTGAGGCGAGGGACCGGGCCTGACGCGAGGAACCGGGGCCGGACGCACGAGGGGCGGAGCCCGTAAGAGCCCCGCCCGCCCCGCTCAGTCGTCGCTCACTCCTCGACGAGCAACTTGTCGCGCAGCTGGGCGAGGGTGCGGGCCAGAAGGCGGGAGACGTGCATCTGGGAGATGCCGACCTCCTGGGCGATCTGCGACTGGGTCATATTGCCGAAGAAGCGCAGCAGCAGGATCTTCTTCTCGCGCGGGGGGAGGTCCTCCAGCAGCGGCTTGAGGGATTCGCGGTACTCCACTCCCTCCAGCGCCTCGTCCTCGGCGCCGAGGGTGTCGGCGACGGCCGGTGACTCGTCGTCGGTGTCCGGGACGTCCAGGGAGAGGGTGCTGTAGGCGTTGGCCGACTCCAGCCCCTCCAGGACCTCCTCCTCGGAGATCGCCAGATGCTCGGCCAGCTCATGGACCGTGGGTGCGCGCCCGTGCCGCTGGGACAGCTCGGCGGTCGCGGTGGTCAGCGACAGCCGCAGCTCCTGGAGGCGGCGCGGGACGCGGACCGCCCAGCCCTTGTCACGGAAGTGCCGTTTGATCTCGCCGACGACGGTGGGGGTGGCGTACGTGGAGAACTCCACGCCGCGCTCCGGGTCGAAACGGTCCACGGACTTGATCAGACCGATGGTGGCGACCTGGGTCAGATCGTCCAGCGGCTCACCACGGTTGCGGAAGCGCCGGGCCAGATGCTCGACGAGCGGGAGGTGCATACGGACGAGGGCGTTGCGCAGCTCGGCGCGCTCCGGGGAGCCGTCGGGCAGCGTGCGCAGCTCGTAGAACAGCGCCCGGGCGCCGCTGCGGTCGTGCGGCTCGTGCGAATGCTGTTGATCCTGCAGCTGGTGTTCGGGGGCCGGCGCATCGTGCTGATGCGCCTGCTGCCCCGGCTGCTCGCTCTGCTCCATGTGGTCCGCCCGCTCTGCCTGCTCCGCCGCATCCAACCGGCCGCCGTGGTCGTCTACGCCCACCGGATGCGGCCGGGCCTGCTGCTCGGGGATGGTCGCACTGGACGCCATCCGCCCGCCGCGTTCGAGATCTTTCACGGGGCCCCCTGTTCGGTCATGACGGTCCGGGACCGGCGCCGCGCTCCTTGTACAGACTGATGGTGACCGTGCGGTCCTCGGCGACCGTGGAATCGACCTTGCCGGCCAGTGCGGAGAGCACCGTCCAGGCGAACGTGTCGCGCTCCGGGGCGCGGCCGTCGGTTGTCGGGGCCGACACGGTCACCTGCAGTGCGTCGTCGATGAGGCGGAAGACGCAGCTCAGCACACTGCCGGGGACCGCCTGTTGCAGCAGGATCGCGCACGCCTCGTCGACCGCGATGCGCAGATCCTCGATCTCGTCGAGGGTGAAGTCCAAGCGGGCTGCGAGTCCGGCCGTGGCCGTACGCAGCACGGACAGGTAGGCACCCGCAGCGGGCAGACGGACTTCCACGAAGTCCTGAGTCCCGGGCTCGCCTGCGATCTGGGACACCCTCACCTCCAAGGTGGCACAAGCTGGTTGAGCTGGAAATGCGCGATATTCGCGTTGTTCGGGATATTCCTGCCGGTCCTTTCTCCCCTCGGACGAAAGGAGAACGATCCGGCGCGACACATGGTTCGGCTGTGACGCTATCGCGATCTGTGGGCCGGTGTCGCCCGGAAGGAGCGCGGCTGCCGTCCGGCGCGATCCGGCCCCGGTCCGCCCGGCGCCCTCACTGTCACTGATTGTAAAGCCACGGGTACGGACAGTGGCTAGGGGTGTGCACTGTCAAATCGATGCCGATTACGCTCCGTTGACGCGCGAGGTGCCCGCAAGGTTGTGCAGTGCCTCTCCAGTGAGCCGGAAGACCGTCCATTCGTCCATGGGCTGAGCACCGATCGACCGGTAAAAACCGATGGACGGTTCATTCCAATCCAGGACTGACCACTCGAAACGCTCGTATCCACGGGCCACGCAGATCTCCGCGAGGGCCGCGAGCAGCGCCTTGCCGTGGCCGCCGCCGCGCGCCTCGGGGCGGACGTACAGATCCTCCAGGTAGACACCGTGCGTACCCGTCCACGTCGAGAAGTTCCGGAACCACAGGGCAAAGCCGACCGGGGCGCCGTCGGCCTCCGCGATCAGCGCGAAGGCGGCCGGCTGCGGCCCGAAGAGGGCCCCCTTCAACTGAGGACCGGTGGCCTGCGCGGCTTCCGGTTCACGCTCGTACGCCGCCAGCTCGCCGATCATGGCCAGGATGACGGGGACGTCGTCGGGGGTCGCTTCGCGGATCATGGGTGAAGGCTAAACGGGCGTCCGGGGAGGCTTCACACCAGTTTCTGGTCGGCGAAGCACCAGCGCCAGGACTCGCCCGGTTCGAGCGTCCGCATCACGGGGTGACCGGTCTCCTCGAAGTGCCGGGTCGCATGCCGGTACGGCGACGAATCGCAGCAGCCGACATGGCCGCAGACCAGGCACTTCCGCAGCTGTACGGGATGGCTGCCGGCGGCCAGGCACTCCAGGCAGGTGGCGCTCAGCGCGGCCGGTACGGGGCGCGGCAGTTCGGGAACATGCGTGCACTCGCTCATGATGGCCAGGTTAGATCGCCGGGACGGGTGGCGAAGGGTTCGGGGACGGGACGGGTCCGATGGCAGTGATGCCGCTGTTTTTGCTGGTCGCGGGGAGCGCGGCGGTCGCCGGACTGGCGCGCCGTACCCCTGTCCCCGCGCCGCTGCTGCTGGTGACCGCGGGCCTGGCGGCGTCGTACATCCCGGCCATCCCGGACTACACCCTCGATCCGCACATCGTGCTGCCCCTGGTGCTGCCCCCACTGCTGCACACCGCGGCACTGGACAGTTCGTACCTGGACCTGCGGGCCAATCTGCGGCCGGTGGCGCTGCTGTCGGTCGGCTATGTCCTGTTCGCGACGCTGGCGGTCGGCTATGTGGCGTACCTCGTCATCCCGGGTCTGCCGCTGACCGCCGCGCTCGTGCTGGGGGCCGTCGTCGCCCCGCCGGACGCCGTCGCGGCCACCGCCATCGCCCGCAGGCTCGGGCTGCCGCACCGGATCACCACGATCCTGCAGGGCGAGTCGCTGTTCAACGACGCCACCGCGATCACCGCCTACAAGGTGCTGCTGGCCGCGGCCCTCGGGGTCGGCGCCACCTGGGGCGACGGGATCAAGGAGTTCGCCGTCGCCTCGCTGGGCGGCATCGGCATCGGTGTCGTCCTGATGGTGCCGCTGCACTGGCTGCGCATCCGGCTGCGCGAGTCGGCGCTGCTGGAGAACACCCTCTCGCTGCTCATCCCGTTCTTCGCCTACGCGGCGGCCGAGCAGCTGCACGCCTCCGGGGTGCTCGCCGTCGTCGTGGTCGGCCTCTATCTGGGGCACCGCTCCTGGCAGGTCGACTTCGAGACCCGGCTCCAGGAGGACGCCGTGTGGAAGGTGGTCTCCTTCGTCCTGGAGTCCGCCGTCTTCGCGCTGATCGGGCTGCAACTGCGGGTCGTGCTGCGCGGACTGGGAGAGTTCGGCGCGGCGCAGGCCCTCTGGTACGCGGCCGTGATGTTCCTCGTCGTGGTCCTGACCCGCTTCGTCTGGGTCTTTCCCGCGACCTATCTGCCACGTGCCCTGTCGGCCCGGATCCGTACCCGTGAGCCGGACACGGACTGGAAGGCCCCGGTCGTCGTCGGCTGGGCCGGGATGCGCGGCGTGGTGTCGCTGGCCATTGCGTTCTCGCTCCCCGCCACCGTGCCCGGCGGCGGTGCCCTCCCGGCCCGCAACCTCGTGCTCTTCCTGACCTTCACCACGGTCATCGCCACCCTGGTCATCCAGGGGCTGACGCTGCCACCGCTGATCCGCGCGCTGAAGCTGCCGGGACCGGACCCGCAGAGAGAGACGCTCGCCGAGGCGCAGGCGCAGAACGAGGCCTCGCGCGCCGCCGAGGAGCGTCTGGAGGAACTCCTGCGGGACGAGCGCAACGCCCTGCCCGGGCCGCTCGCCGACCGGCTGCGCACGATCATGGAGCGGCGCCGCAACTCCGTGTGGGAGCGGCTCGGCGCGGTCAACGAGGTGACCGGGGAGTCCGCCGACCAGACCTACCGGCGGCTGGCCCGCGAGATGATCGACGCCGAGCGGCGGGTGTTCGTCCAGCTGCGGGACGTCGGCCGGATCGACGACGAGATGCTGCGGACGCTGCTGCGCAGGCTGGATCTGGAGGAGGCGACGGCCTACCGGGAGGAGGCCTCGTAGCCGGGGTGGCGGGCGGGGAGGGGCACGGCCGCGGGCGGGGCCCGGTCGGGGGACCGGGGGAGCGGCCACGGCTGCCGGACCTGCTGCTGCGGCCCGGCCCGGGCTCGGCTCAGGGCGTACCGGTGATCACTGCGGCCACCGTGCTGCCGGGGGAGAAGGCGCCCTCCTCGGCCAGCGTCGTCAGCCCGTACAGCAGCTTGGCGACATAGATCCGCTCCAGGGGCAGTCCGTGCCGCTCCTCGAAGGCGTCCGCGAACGCGTCCAGTTCCGGGGTGCGGCGGGCGTATCCGCCGCAGTGGAAGCGGCCGTCCAGCCGCCAGTCGCCGCGCGGTCCGCCGAACGCCGCGCGCTGCAGTTCCCCGACCGTCTCCTGGAGGAAGTGCGGATCGCCGCCCTTGAGTACGGGAACACCCAGGGCGCGCTGCCCCGGCCCCAGCCCCGCGGCGAGCCCGGCCAGGGTGCCGCCCGTACCGCAAGCCACCGCGACGGTGCCCGCGGCCCCGCGCAGCTCCCGGCCCAGCTCGGTACAGCCCTGCGCGGCAAGGGAGTTGCTGCCGCCCTCCGGTATGACGCGGAACGCGCCGAAGCGGTCGTGCAGAGCGGCGAGCACGTCCGGGTCTCCGGTGCGGCGGTAGCGGGCCCGGTCGAGGAAGTGCAGCCGCATACCGTCGGCGGCGCAGCGGGCCAGCGACGGATTGAGCGGTGCGGCGGCGAGCTCGTCGCCACGGACCACACCGATGGTGGCGAAGCCGAGCAGCCGGCCCGCCGCGGCGGTGGCCCGCAGGTGGTTGGAGTACGCGCCGCCGAAGGTCAGCAGCGCGCGGTCGCCCGCGGCGGCCGCGGCGCGCAGGTTCGGAGCCAGCTTGCGCCATTTGTTGCCCGCCAGATCCGGGTGGATCAGATCGTCCCGCTTGAGCAGCAGCCGTACGCCGCGGCGCGCGAAGGGCTCGTGCTCGATCTCCTGGAGGGGCGAGGGCAGGCGCGGGCGCAGGGCGTGCGGATCCGGCAGCGGGCCGGGGGCGGTGCGGGTCACACTGCCCATTGTCCCGGGCGCCCTGCGCCCTGACGGTGGGACCGTGCCCTCATGCCCTCACCGTGCCGGATCGTGCCCACCCCTGACAGGGTGTGCGCTACCCGCTCGTGTGCAGGAACGCGTCCCCGTGCGCGTTGACATGCGCCTCCAGGGTGTTGAGTGCGTCCTGGGTCGCCTCGGGCGAACCGCTGCCCCGCCGCTCGGCGAAGTACGCGGCGCCCAGCTTTCTCAGCAGTTCGTTGCCGGCGCGGTTCTGCTGCACCTCGTCGACTTTCTGCTTGCCCTGGTTCAGTGCGCTCTGGGCCTGTTCCTTCGCGCGGTCGAGAAACCCTGACATGTGCCACCTCCATGAGGTCCGTGTCGTAAGGGATCAACGGCGCGGACGGCCGTGGGGTTCCCGTGCCAGGCTGGGGGATATGGGCGAAGAACGCGACTCGGATGAGCCACCTGGCGTATCCGGCGTATCCGAGGTATCCGGCGGATACCGGGAGCGGGCGTCGCGGGTGGGCGGCGCGGTGTTGTGGAGCCGCATGGCAACCCCCTCGGCCCGGCCGGTGCTGCCCGACGGCTGTATGGACCTGATCTGGAGCGAGGGCGGCCGGCTGCTGGTGGCCGGCCCGGACACCGGGCCGCATCTCCCGGGAGGTGTCGTCCCTGGCGTCCTCCCTCATGGCGTTGAGGGCCCCCACGGCCTGGAGAGCCCCCGTGGCCTGGAGGGCACGGGAGGTACCCGCTTCGTGGGGCTGCGCTTCGCACCGGGGCAGGGGCCGGCCGTCTTCGGCGTACCGGCCCATGAGCTGCGTAACCGGCGGGTGCCGTTGGCGGAGCTGTGGCCTGCCGGCCGGGTCCGGGAGCTGGCCGGGCGGCTGGCGGCGGCGTGGGCGCCGGGCGACGGGAGCGACACGGGCGGTGTCGGCGGCGTCGGCTGCGTCCTGGAGGAGGCAGCCGGGGTCCGTCTCCAGGACGCCGACGCCACCACGACAGGGGGTCGCACCGCCGCCGTCGCCGCGGCACTCGCCCGCGGCGCCCCCGTCGCCGAGGTGGCGAGGTCCGTCGCGCTCAGCGAACGCCAGCTGCACCGCCTCAGCCTGGACGCGTTCGGGTACGGCCCCAAGACCCTGACCCGGGTGCTCCGGTTCGTCCGCGCGCTCGATCTGGCGCGCTCCGGGATGCCGCGCGCACAGGTCGCGGCATGCGCCGGATACGCGGATCAGGCGCATCTCGCCCGCGAGGTGAAGGCGCTGGCGGGGGCCCCGATGGGGGTGCTGCTCGCCCCGGGTTAGCGTGTCCGTCATGGACTACCAGGCCGTTCTCGAGGAGGTAGCGGCCCACGCCAGGCCGTACGTGCGACAGGGCAGGGTCGCCGACTACATACCGGCCCTGGAACAGGTGTCCGCGGACCGCTTCGGGATCGCGGTGGCCGATATTCACGGCGAGGTGTACGGGGTCGGTGATTGGGAGGTCCCGTTCTCCGTCCAGTCCATCTCCAAGACCTTTTCCCTGGCGCTGGTGATGGCGGAGAGCCACAGCGGCCACGACGACATCTGGCGGCGGGTGGGCCGCGAGCCGTCCGGTACGCCGTTCAACTCGCTGGTCCAGCTGGAGGCGGAGGACGGCATCCCGCGCAACCCGTTCATCAACGCGGGCGCGCTGGTGGTCACCGACCGGCTGCAGACCCTCACCGGCGATGCCAGCACCTCGATGCTGCACTTCCTCCGTGAGGAGAGCGGCAACCCGGACCTCGCCTTCGACCAGGCGGTGGCCGACTCCGAGGCCGAACACGGCGACCGCAACGCCGCGCTGGCGCATTTCATGGCGTCCTTCGGCAACCTGGAGAACCCCGTCCCCAGCGTCATCGAGCACTACTTCTGGCAGTGCTCGATCGAGATGAGCTGCCGGGACCTGGCCGTCGCCGGCGGTTTCCTCGCCCGCCACGGGCTGCGCGCCGACGGCCGCCGCCTGCTGGAGGCCCGCGAGGCCAAGCGGATCAATGCGGTGATGCTGACCTGCGGGACGTATGACGCGGCCGGGGAGTTCGCCTACCGCGTCGGGCTGCCCGCGAAGAGCGGGGTCGGCGGCGGCATCATCGCCGTGATCCCGGGCCGCTGCACGTTGTGCGTATGGAGCCCCGGACTCGACGCCCGCGGCAACTCGGTGGCGGGCGCCGCGGCACTGGACCACTTCACGACGCTGACGGGATGGTCGGTGTTCTGACGGGCGGATGACCGGCACCGCCCCGTGCGGGTCCTTTCGGCCGTCGGCCCGGCCGCCCGTTGCCGTTGTGGCCGCCCGGCGGCTGGCGCATCGTGGGCGTAGGAGGTGCACCGCCATGGAGCACGAGATGCGCGCCGAGTACGAGGAAGGCGTCCTGCCGCACGCGGACACGCCGGTGAAGATCTGGCACATGGTGCGGCTGGACGGCACCCTCGCGATGTGCGGGCGGGAGCTGGCACCGGCCGCCGCCACCCAGACGGCCGAGGTCTGGGGCACGCCCAAGGGAGAGCCCTTCTGCCACAGCTGCGGCGCGATGTACCTCCGCGAGCACCCCGGGGACATCGGCTAGGGCCCAGGGCACACCTGACGGAGTCCTGCCAGGGCACGCCTACGGCAGCGGTGCGAACAGATCGACCCCATGGCCGTCCGGGTCCTGTACGACGGCGTAGCGCTGCCCCCAGAAGGCATCCCACGGCGGCTTCTCGCCCGTATGGCCGGCGGCGGTGAGTTCCGCGTAGACGGCGTCGACCCCGGCGGGGCCCGCGCACTCGAACGCCAGCCCCGTCGGGGTGCCGTCCTGCGGCGGCGTCCAGTCCGGGTCGACGGCCCGCGCGGTCTCGTGGGTGTCCCACATCAGCCGCAGACCGCCGGGGAGCTGCGCCTCGGCGTGCGGGGCGCGGTCCGCGTCGGCGGGGATGTCCAGGCCGAGGCGGCGGTAGAAGGCGAGGGCCGCGGCCATGTCGGCCACGACCATGCCGATGGCGGCGAACCGCGGTGTGGACGGGGTGGCGGAGGAAGGAGGGGTGGCGGAAGGCGTGGTGGTCATGCGGCGAGCGTAGGGCGCCCGCCGTGCCGCGGTCTTGAACGAAACGGACGTGGCGGTGCCCGCCTCACGGGCAGCGGATGACCTGTCCCGCATACGAGAGGTTGCCGCCGAAGGCGAACAGCAGCACCGGAGCGCCGGAGCTGATCTCGCGGCGTTCGACCAGCTTGGACAGGGCGAGCGGCACAGAGGCCGCCGAGGTGTTCCCGGAGTCGACGACGTCCTTGGCGACCACCGCGTTGACCGCGCCGAGCCGCTCCGCGACCGGCTCGATGATCCGCAGGTTGGCCTGGTGCAGCACCACGCCGGCAAGATCGGCGGGCGTGATCCCGGAGCGCTCGCACACCGTGCGGGCGATGGCCGGCAGCTGGGTGGTCGCCCAGCGGTAGACGGTCTGGCCCTCCTGGGAGAACCGGGCCGGCTCGCCCTCGATGCGCACCGCACCGCCCATCTGCGGCACCGAGCCCCACAGCACGGGACCGATCTCCGGCTCGGGCGAGGCACTGACCACCGCGGCACCCGCTCCGTCGCCGACCAGGACACAGGTCGAGCGGTCCGTCCAGTCCACGACCCCGGTGAACTTCTCCGCCCCGATGACCAGCGCATGGGTCGCGGAACCGGCCCGGATGGCGTGGTCGGCGGTGGCCAGCGCATGGGTGAAGCCGGAGCAGACGACGTTGAGGTCCATCGTGGCGGGTGCGTCCAGCCCGAGCCGGGCGGCGACCCGGGCCGCGGTGTTCGGGCTGCGGTCGGTGGCCGTGCAGGTGGCGACCAGCACCAGGTCGATGTCCTGCGGGGCCAGGCCGCCGCCGGCCAGGGCCTTGGCCGCGGCGGCGGACGCCATGGCGTCCACGGTCTCGTCCGGGGCGGCGACATGGCGGGTGCGGATGCCGACCCGGCTGCGGATCCAGGCGTCGTCGGTGTCGACGATCTTGGCGAGGTCCTCGTTGGTGAGCACGCGGGAGGGCTGGTAATGGCCGAGAGCCAGGACGCGTGACCCGGTCATGAAATCCCCTGTACGTGGGTGGGCGGTATGTCACCAGTCTCACCCCTCGCCGCCGGCCGGCGGCTGCGTGAACTGCCAATGTTCCGTCGCCAGAACTGGAGACACTTGTCAGAACCGCGGCGATCCCATGGGATCCAAGGGAGATCCGCCCCCGGCGCCCGGCCCGCGGGCACCCCGCAGGGAGCGGGGCGCCCACGGGTGGCGGGGCGGAATCCCGCAGGGGCAGCAGCCCGCCCGATCCAACGGCAGAGCTACGGCGCCCGGGGCGTATTGCTCTGCTCGCGGGCGCGTCCCGGCAGCTTTCCGCGGCCGGTGCGCGGCAGCCCACGCCATCGCGCCGGTGCGCGGCAGCCCCCGCTACCCGGCCGGTGCCGGGCAGCTCCCCGCTACCCGGCCAGTGCCCGGAAGCGGCGCAGTCGCAGGCTGTTGCCGACGACGAAGACCGAGGAGAACGCCATCGCGGCCCCGGCGATCATCGGGTTGAGGAGTCCGGCGGCGGCCAGCGGCAGCGCCGCGACGTTGTAGCCGAACGCCCAGAACAGGTTGGTCCGGATGGTGCCGAGGGTCGCACGGGCCAGCCGGATGGCGTCCGCCGCGGCGCGCAGATCGCCCCGTACGAGGGTGAGGTCGCCGGCCTCGATGGCGGCATCGGTGCCGGTGCCCATCGCCAGCCCCAGGTCGGCGCGGGCCAGCGCGGCCGCGTCGTTGACACCGTCGCCGACCATCGCGACCGAGCGGCCCTCGGACTGCAGCCGTTCGACGACCGCCACCTTGTCCTCGGGGAGCACCTCGGCGATCACCTCGTCGATCCCGACCTCGGCGGCGACCGCCGTCGCGACGGCGCGGTTGTCGCCGGTCAGCAGGACCGGCGTCAGCCCCAGGCCCCGCAGCCGGCGCACCGCCTCGGCGCTGGTGGGCTTCACCGCGTCGGACACCACCAGCACCGCGCGTGCCGCGCCGTCCCAGCCGACGGCGACCGCGGTACGTCCCTCGGCCTCGGCCGCGGCCTTGGCGGCCGCCAGCTCGGGCGTCAGGAACTGGGACGACTGGTTGAGCAACTTCTCGCGGCCCACCAGGACGGGGTGTCCCTCGACCACTCCCCGGACGCCCAGGCCGGGGACGTTCGCGAAGTCGTCGGGAGTGGGAAGGAAGCCGTCGGGGGTCGGCAGGGGGGCTGTTCCCGTGTCGCCGTCCCCGGTCCGCTGTCCGGCGGCGATGGCGATGGCACGGGCGACGGGGTGCTCGGAGGCGTGCTCCAGCGCGCCGGCCAGCCGCAGCACCTCCGGCTCCGTGACGCCCTCGGCGAGGTGGACCGCGGTCAGCGTCATCACGCCGGTGGTGACCGTGCCGGTCTTGTCCAGGACGACGGTGTCCACCCGCCGGGTCGACTCCAATACCTCGGGTCCCTTGAGCAGGATGCCGAGCTGGGCACCCCGTCCGGTGCCGACCATCAGCGCGGTGGGCGTGGCCAGCCCGAGGGCGCACGGGCAGGCGATGATCAGGACGGCGACGGCGGCGGTGAAGGCGGCCACCATGCCCGCGCCGGTGGCGAGCCAGCAGCCGAGGGTGCCGAGGGCGAGTGCGATCACGGCCGGGACGAAGACCGCGGAGATCTTGTCCGCCAGCCGCTGGGCGGCCGCCTTGCCGTTCTGCGCGTCCTCGACCAGCCGCGCCATCCGGGCGAGCTGGGTGTCCGCGCCGACCCGGGTGGCCTCGACGATCAGCCGGCCGCCTGCGTTGACGGTGGCACCGGTGACGCTGTCGCCGGGGGAGACCTCGACGGGGACGGACTCGCCGGTGAGCATCGACGCATCCACGGCGGAGGCGCCCTCCAGCACCTTTCCGTCGGTGGCGATCTTCTCCCCGGGCCGTACGGTGAAACGGTCGCCGACCTGCAACGCCGCGGTGGGGACCCGGACCTCACGGCCGTCCCGTACCACGGTGACGTCCTTGGCACCCAGCTCCAGCAGCGCCCGCAGCGCCGCACCCGCCCTCCGCTTCGCGCGCGCCTCGAAGTAACGCCCGGCCAGGATGAAGGTGGTGACACCGGCCGCGGCTTCCAGATAGATGCTGCCGCTGCCGTCGGTGCGGGCGATGGTCAGCTCGAAGGGGTGCGTCATCCCGGGCATGCCCGCGGTGCCGAAGAACAGCGCCCAGACCGACCAGCCCAGTGCCGCGAGGGTGCCCAGGGAGATGAGGGTGTCCATGGTGGCCGTGCCGTGCCGCAGATTGGTCCAGGCGGCCCGGTGGAACGGCCAGGCGCCGTACGCCACCACCGGCGCGGCCAGGGTCAGTGAAAGCCACTGCCAGTTGGTGAACTGCAGGGGCGGCACCATCGCCATCAGCACCACGGGGACGGAGAGGACGAGGGAGATCAGCAGGCGCTGACGGAGTGCGGCGAGCCCGTCGCCGTCGCCGTGGCCTTCGCCGCCGGCCGGTCCGGTGGTGTCCGGCGCCGGCGCCGGGGCCGGCGGCTCCGGGAGGGCCGCGGTGTAGCCGGTGCGCTCCACGGTGGCGATCAGGTCGGCGGTCTCGACGCCGCTGCCCTGTGCGAGGGTCACCCTGGCCTTTTCGGTGGCGTAGTTGACGGTGGCGGTGACCCCCTCCATGCGATTGAGCTTCTTCTCGATGCGGGCGGCGCACGAGGCGCAGGTCATCCCGCCGATCGCCAATTCGACTCCGTGCTCTCCGACCGCGGTCGTCATGGTTGCTCCTCGGTGTGCTGCGCGTGCCCGTGCTCGTGCCCGTTCCCCCGAGAACGATATACCCCCCTAGGGTATTCCAGAGCGACGTCACCCTGTCGCCGGTGCTTCTTCGTCCTCACGTCGCCCGCTCCCCAGCGTCTCCGCCCCGCCGCGCTGCGTAAAACAGCGGCAGTGCCGTACCGCTCATGCGCTCCCGCGGGCCATACTGGCTCGGTGTCGATGATCAGCAACCTCCGCAAGGCCGTCCGGCTGCCGCAGCCGCGCACCCGGGGGGTCGACCTCAGCCACCCGGCGCGCTCGCCGCTCGGTACCGCCGTCGTGAACTGCGCGGTCTACGTGGACGGCGTGCGGCAGGACGGCGACCATCCGGCCGAGGCGGCGATCCGCCGGGTCCGTGAATCCGGCAGTGGATTCGTGTGGATCGGGCTGCATGAGCCGTCCGAGAAGGAATTCGCCGGAATCGTCGAGTTGTTCGGGCTGCATCCGCTTGCCGTCGAGGACGCGGTCTACGCCCACCAGCGACCCAAGCTGGAGCGCTACGACGATTCGCTGTTCACCGTCTTCAAGACGGTCCGCTATGTCGAGCACGACCGGCTCACCGACACCAGCGAGGTCGTCGAGACCGGCGAGATCATGGTCTTCACCGGCACCGACTTCGTGATCACGGTACGGCACGGCGGGCATGGCTCGCTGGGCCCGCTGCGTGAGCAACTGGAGTCCGTGCCGGAGCAGTTGGCGCTCGGTCCGTCCGCCGTACTGCATGCCGTCGCGGACCTGGTCGTGGACGACTACCTCGATGTCACCGCCGCCGTCTCGATCGATATCGACGACGTCGAGAGCGAGGTCTTCTCCGTGCGCGGCAGCGGCGGGGCCGGCCGGATCTACCAGCTCAAGCGTGAGCTGCTGGAACTCAAGCGCGCGGTGGCTCCTTTGGACCGGCCGATGCAGGAGCTGGCGACCCAGCCGATGGCGCAGGTCGAGCCCCGGATCAAGACGTACTTCCGGGACGTCGCCGACCATCTCGACCGGGTCACCGAGCAGATCACCGCATTCGACGAACTGCTCAATTCCATACTCCAGGCCCATCTCGCCCAGGTCACCGTGGCCCAGAACGAGGACATGCGCCGGATCAGTGCCTGGGTCGCGATCCTGGCGGTGCCGACCATGGTCTGCGGTGTGTACGGCATGAATTTCGACCATATGCCGGAAAAGCACTGGATGTTCGGCTATCCGCTGGTCATGGGGCTGATCGTGACCCTCTGCTGGGTGATCCACCGCGGCTTCAAGCGGAACGGCTGGCTCTGAAGTCCGTCCTCTGGAGCCCGTCCTCTGAAGTCCGTCCTCTGGAGTCTGTTCTCTGGGGGCCGCCCCCTGGAGTCTGCCCCTGAGGTCCGCCCGCTGGGGCCCGCCCCCGGGGATGAAGTAAAGAGAAAGTTAGGTAAGACCATGGCGTGTTAAGGGCATGGTGCCGATGCGCCGGATAGACATGCTCTGACCAGTTCCCCAGTGGGCGGGTGGTGGCGACGCCGGGGCCTTCCGTGCGTCCCCGAGCGCGCCCCCGGACGCCGGACCGCGGTCCCCGCCGGTTCTGTGAGGAGAGCACATTGCGGTACGGACAAGCACTCCGTGACGAGATCGCGGCCGAGGGGACGACGCCACTGATCGGCGTCCACGACATGCACTCGGCCTCGATCGCCGCCGCGCACTACAACGGCTTCTTCGTGTCCGGCTTCGGCTTCGCCGCGTCGTACTACGGGCTTCCGGACATCGGGTTCATCGCCTGGCCCGACATGGTCGCCTTCGTGGAGCGGCTGCGCGGTGCGTTCCCGCGCCACCATCTGCTGGTGGACATCGACGACGGCTACGTCGACCCCGAAGTGGCGTGCCATGTGGTGCAGCGCCTGGAGCGGATCGGCGCGACCGGGGTGATCCTGGAGGACCAGAAGCGGCCGCGCCGTTGCGGCCACGCGGACGGCAAGCTGCTGCTGCCGCTGGAGGAGTACCTGGAGAAGCTGAACCTGGTGCTGGCCAGCCGTACCGATCTGCTCGTCGTGGCCCGTACGGACGCCACGCAGGAGGACGAGATGCTGCGGCGGGCGGCGGCGCTGGCCGGGACCGACGCGGATGTGGTGCTCGTCGACGGGGTGCGCAGTGTCGAGGGGATCCGCCGGATCCGCGCGGTCCTCGGCACCAAGCCGTTGCTGTTCAACCAGATCGCGGGCGGGAAGTCCCCACGGCTCTCGCTGACCGAACTGACCGGGCTCGGCGTCGATGTGGCCATCTACAGCACCCCCTGCCTGTTCGCCGCGCACCGGGCGATGGAGACCGCGATGGCCGAGCTGAAGTACGCGGACGGACGGCTGCCCGCCACCGGGGGCAGCGGCGGCGAGATCGGGGTCAAGGAGGCCACCGAACTGCTGGCCCGGAACATCAGCCGGCACCACCCGGTACGGGAGACCGTCCCGGCATGATCCGTGGGGGCGGGGCGGGGCGGGGCGGGGCGGGGCGGGGCAGGGAGGGGCGTGGCGCCCGGGTGCCCTGCCCCGTCCCGTTCCGCCGTCCCGCCCCACCGTCGGAAGATCCCCGGAGTGCGTCCGGCGCCCACCCCGCACCCCGCTCGTGCCCTTCCACCGAGTTCCACCGAGACCCGCCGGCCTCCCGCTACCGTCCCGCCACCTGCCGTGGCCGGGCCGCGCACCACCCCGCCGCGATCTGCGGCAGCAGCAGCGCCAGCAGCACGGTCAGCGGGACCGTCCAGCTCCCGGAGAGGTCGTGCACGGCGCCCAGCACGGCCGGGCCGGCGGCGGCGAGGACATACCCGAAGCACTGGGCCATGCTGGAGAGTTGGGCGGCGTGCCGGGCGTCCGGCGCACGCTGCACGATGAACAGCAGCGCGAGACTGATCGCCGCGCCCTGCCCCAGGCCGAGCAGCACCATCCAGAGGTAGGTGCCGGAGGCCGGCGCGACCAGCACCCCGAGGAAACCGGCCGCGCACAACAGCGCGCCCGTGGCGGCCAGGACGCCGGCCCGCAGCCGGCGGCCGACGACGACCGGTGCGAGGAACGAGCCGGTGATGCCCAGCAGCGAGGAGAAGGAGAGCATCCACCCGGCGTCGCCCGCGTTCATCCCGGCGTCCGTGAGCATCGTCGGCAGCCAGGCGGCGGCCGCGTAGTAACTCAGCGACTGCAGGCCCATATAGCCGGTCACCTGCCAGGCCAGCGGATCGCGCCACAGACCGCGCACCGGGTGCGCCGCCGCGCGGGCCGCGGCCGCCGGCACCCGTGTACGGGTACGGGTCTGCGGCAGCCAGCAGACCAGTGCGAGGACCGCGAGTGCACCCCAACAGGCCAGTGTGGCACGCCAGTTGAGACCGGCGGCCTGTTGGACGGGCACCGTGACGCCGGCCGCGAGCGCGGCGCCGCCGAACAGCGACATCGAGTACAGACCGGTCATCAGCCCGGCCCTGGCCGGGAAGTCCCGCTTGATCAGGCCGGGCAGCAGCACATTGGCGACGGCGATCCCCGCGCCGATCACCAGTGTTCCGGCGAACAGCGCCACGGTCGAGTCCAGCAGCCGTAGCGCGGTTCCGCCGCAGATCAGCGCCATCGTGCCGAGCAGCGACCGCTCCATGCCGAACCGCCGCCCCAGCCGCGGTGCGACCGGCGCCAGCAGGCCGAAGCAGAGCAGCGGCAGTGCGGTGAGCAGACTCGTGGCGGCGGCCGACATCCCGCTGTCGTCGCGGATGGTGCCGACGAGCGGGGAGACGGCGACCAGGGCCGGACGCAGGTTCAGAGCCAGCAGGACGACGCCGGTGCCGAGGTACAGGGCACGGCGCCCGGCGACGCCGGACGACGCCGGTGCCGGTGCGGTGACCGGGCCCCCGGGCACGCCGGCAACGGGCGTGCCCGGCCTCCCGGAGCTGTCGGGGACGGATGCGACAGATGCGACGGACGCGACGGACGCGACGGATGTGTCCGCCCCGGTTGCCGGGTCTTCGGGTATGCCGGTGGCTGGCCGTGCCTCCACGACTTCCGGTCCTCCTTCGTTACGCACGTGCGTCGTCTCCGGGGTGGGTGGTGGTGCGGACCCGGCCGCGGGGCTCCGCGGGTGGCTCGCGCAGGGCGTTCATCGCCTCCGTGAGGTGCGCCAGCGCGGCCCGCTCGGCGGCCTCGGCGTCCTGCGCCTCGATGGCGTCGACGATGGCGGTGTGCTCGTCGAGCTGATGGCGTACCGCCTCGGGCAGCGACGTACCGAGCACGGCCTGCAGCGTCCCGCGCAGCGCATCGCTGAGGTGCTCGTACAGCTCGGCCAGCACGCTGTTGTGCGCGGCGGCCGCCACCGCGCGGTGAAAGTGCATGTCCGCATCGATGAAGGCGGCCACCTCGCCGCTCTCCCAGGCCCGGCCGCGCTCGGCCAGCGCACTGCGCAGCGCGACGAGATCCTCGTCGGTACGGCGCTCGGCGGCATAGCGCGCGGCATCGCGCTCCAGACTGGCGCGCACCTCGTACGCCTCCAGGCTCTCGGCCCGCTGCAGCCGCCGCTGTACGGCCGCGCCGAAGCCGCTGCCGGCGCGGACATAGGTCCCGTCGCCCTGCCGCGGCTCCAGCATTCCGGTGTGCACCAGCGCGCGCACCGCCTCGCGGACTGTGTTGCGCCCGACGTCGAGTTGCTCCACCAGCACGGGCTCGGCGGGGATCTTCGTGCCGACCCCCCACTCGCCGTCGGCGATCAGCCGCTCCATCTGCTCGATGACCAGATCGACCAGGCTGGTGCGGGCGGTGCTGCGCAGCGGCATCGACGCCGTCCTCCTCCGTCTTCGCAGGAGGCCGGTCTCCCCGGGCTCCTGGGGTTCCTGGGTTCCCGGCTCCCGGGCTCCCGGGCTCCCGGGCTCCCGGGCTCCCGGGCTCCTGAGGGTGCTATTCCACCGGTGATGGGAACATCCCATGTTTCGCGGTGTCAAACGCGCAGGGTTAGCCTGAGGGCGGCGATGATCTCGGGAGAGATATGGACGAGCGAGGCCGGCGGGCGGCGCCCTGGCAGGGGCAGTGGCCGGTGATCGGCGTCGTGGCGGTGGGCGGCGCGATCGGCGCCACGGCCCGTTACGGCGCCGCAGTGCTGTGGCCCACGGCCAGCGGCACCTTCCCCTGGACGACTCTCACCGTCAACGCCGTCGGCTGTGTGCTGATGGGCGTCCTGATGGTGGTGATCACCGAGTTCCGGCCGGCCCACCGGCTGGTGCGCCCCTTCCTCGGCACCGGCATCCTCGGCGGCTTCACCACCTTCTCCACCTACGCCGTCGACATCCAGCGGCTGGTCGCCGCGGGGCGGGCGGCCACGGCCCTGATCACTCTCGTGGGCACCGTGCTCATCACGCTCGCGGCCGTATGGGCCGGGGTGACCGGCACCCGGGTACTTCTCCAACTGAGGCGGCGGACGGCATGACACACGGCACGGCACATCCGGGCGGCACCCCCGCGCTGCGGCTCACGGTCCTCGTCGGCGAAGAGGACGTGTGGCACCACAAACCGCTCTACGCGGAGATCGTGCACCGCGCGCGCGATGCGGGTCTGGCCGGGGCCGCCGTCTTCCGGGGGATCGAGGGCTTCGGCTCCTCCGGCATCGTCCACACCCAGCGCCTGCTGTCCCTGAGCGAGGAACTGCCGGTGGCGATCGTCGTCGTCGACACCAAGGAGCGGGTGCGGGCCTTCCTCCCGCAGTTGGAAGAACTCCTCGCGCACGGCGGGCTGGTGACCCTCGACCCGTGCGAGATGATCTCTTACCGGCGCACGGGCGGTACGGATGGTACGGGCGGTGCGGGTGGTATGGGCGCCGGGGAGGGCCGGCGCGGGTGAACTGGCTGCTGGTGGTGGCCGGGGCCATGGTCGGGGCGCCGCTGCGCTTCCTCACCGACCGTTATGTGCAGTCCCGCCACGATGCGGTCTTCCCCTGGGGCACCTTCACCGTCAACGTCGTCGGCTCCCTGGTCCTCGGCCTGCTGACCGGTGCGGCCTCCGCGGGCGCCGCCTCCTCGCACGTCCAACTGCTGATCGGCACGGGGCTGTGCGGTGCCCTGACGACATACTCGACCTTCTCCTACGAGACGCTCCGGCTGGCCGCCGACCGGGCCCGGGCGAGTGCGGTGGCCAATGTCGCGGTGACCGTGGCGGCCGGACTGGCGGCGGCGTTCGCCGGGGTGGCCGCCGGGCAGGCGATCTGGGGCTGACGCCCCCCCGTGGCCCGCGGGCAGACGAAAGCGGTGGGGCTCCGGGGAGCCCCACCGCACGGGCGGTGCAGGAAATGCGAGGGCTGGTGGGGTACGAGTGCCGGCCGCCAGGTCCCGGCTCTCGACAGCCCCCGGCCGTTCGGATCCGACCCCGTCAGCTCGGTCGAATCCGCCGGTCACCGCCGAACTTCGTCACGTCACAAGGCCGTGGGGTGCGTCAGGAGGCCTTGCCGAAGTGGACGCCCGCCAGGCCGTTGGCCCAGAGCTGGTCCACCTTGGCGCTCTCGTTCGCGTCCGGCTGGGTGCTCTGGCAGGACGGGCCGGGGCCGCCGCCGGACATCAGCTCGCTGCACGGGCCCTCGTAGTGGTCCGGCAGGCCCAGCACATGGCCGGTCTCGTGCGCGGCCACGCGGGTGGAGTTGTACTCCTGGTTCTGCTGGTAGTCCAGGAAGACATAGCCCTTGCCGTGACCGTCGGTGCTGGCGTACGACCCACGCGGGTCGTTGCCCTCGCGGTACTGGAAGTCGCCGCCGCTGCCCGCCTGCAGCTTCACGTTCGAGACGGCGCTGTTCCAGATCGACGCGCTCTGGGATATCTGGTTCGCGAAGGTCGGGGCCGCGCTGGCGTCATAGGTGACGGTCACCGAGGCGGCGTCCGGGTGGGCCTTCATCTTGGCCTTGGCCGACTTCAGTACGGCCTCGAAGAACGCCTTGGTGTCGGCCTTCTCGGCCGCCGAGCCGTTGTAGGCCGCGATCGAAGCGTGGGTGCTGTGGGAGGAGTTGGTGGGGGAGGGGGAAGCTGCCGAAACCGGCGCCGCGGCTGCGAGCGCGGCGACGAGGCCCAGACCGAGCGCCGCCGACAGCGCCGTCTTGGGAGATCTCATGTGGGGGCTCCTTTGACTCCGAGGGCCGTACGGTCGCCGTGTGGGGCGGCGACCGGGGCCCTGCGGACTTCTTGGTGCCGTTGAGTCTGGACGGAGTTCACCCGCAGGACGGAGATGCCAGGTGGCGATAGCACGGGCCAATACCCTGCAAAAAAGAGCGCGTTCCGGCAGGTTTGAGAGTCTGGTGTGACGTATGCCTACGTCGTTATGCTCCGGATGTGGAGCTCGAGGTAAGGCATCTTCGCGCATTGTGCGCCATCGCGGACTCCGGCAGCGTACGCAAGGCGGCCCGGCAGCTCGGCATGACCCAGCCTTCCCTGACGACCCAGCTCCACCGCATCGAGAAAGCCCTGGGTGGCCAGCTCTTCTTCCGTGAACCGACCGGCAGTCGGCCCACGCCACTGGGGCATGCGGTGCTGTGCCGGGCCCGGCCGATAGTGGCCGAAATGCGGGCGCTTATTGACGAGGTTGCCTCGGCCTCGCACCGGGACCAGGGCGCGCGGCTGCACATCGGCAGCACCAACAGCCCCGCGGTCGCCGGGTGGCTGCGCCGGCTCCGGGTGCGGCTGCCGCAGGCCGACACCACGATAAGAACCGACGTGTCCGCCAATGCGCTGCTCCACATGGTCGCGACGGGACAGCTCGACGCCGCCTTCGTCCACGAGGTCGAGGGCGCGCCCCTACGGGTCCCCGACGGTCTGGCCGAGCATGAACTCATCGCCAGGGAACCGCAGTTCATCGCCATGGCGGCCACCCACCCCGCGGCCGGCCGGACGGTCATCCGGGTGTCGGACCTCGCCGACGACCAGTGGATGGTCGACCCGACCGTGGACGGCGAATGGGCGGGACTGCGCCGCATCTGGGCCGCGGCCGGTATCAACCCCCGGGTCGTGCACGGCGACTACCTCACCACGGTGGATCTCGTCACGGCCGGCGAGGTGGTCACCCCCTGCCAGCCGACCGCGCGCTCCCGGCACGGCATGGCGATCCGCCCCCTGTACGGCGACCCGCTGGCCGTCCGCCTCTTCATGGCCTGCCGCCAGGACGGCACCCCCGCCGCCTCCGCCGACGACCTGTTCGCCGACCTGACCGCCTCGTACATGGAGACCGCCTGGGCGAGCGAGGCCTACCGGACCTGGCTGGTGCGGCACAACGGGCCGCTGCCGGTGGGGAGATAGGGCGGCAGACGGCCACGACCGCCTGCTTTCGGCCTGCTCTTGCCCTGCTCTTGCCGTGCTCTCGCCCTGCTGCGACGCCCGCTCTCCGGTACGTCGGCGGTCCCGGTGCCTCACACCCGGCCCCGGCGGCCCGGCCTGTCCACCAACCGTGTGAAAGCCGCGGTCCAGGCCTCCTGGGGCCCGCCGACCCGTGGGGCGATGGCCGAGAGTGGGGGTGCCCGAAAGCCGGCGTGGCCAAGCCCTGGAGACCCCTGTGGATGGCACCTCTTCCCTGGTCCTGCTCCTGCTGTTCCTGTGGTGTCTGTGTTCGCGGCGGATGGAGCGCTTCGAGCTGACCGCTCCCGCCGCTTTCGTCCTGCTGGGTCTGCTGCTGGGCGAGGGCACCGGGGCCCTCGACCTCGCCCTCCCGCACGAGACGGTCAAGGTGCTCGCGGAGATCACCCTGGTCTGGGTGCTCTTCACCGACGCCGCCCGGCTCTCCTTCCGGGCCCTGCGCCCGGAGCTCGGCCTCTACGGACGGCTGCTGGGGATCGGGCTGCCGCTGTGTGTGGCCCTCGGCACGCTGCTGGCGGCCGTCCTGCTCCCCGGTGTTTCCGGGTGGGCCGCACTGTACGTCGGGGCCGCGCTCGCTCCGACGGACGCCGCGCTCGGCGCCACGATGATGGTCAACCCGGTCGTGCCCGCGAAGATCCGCCGGCTCATCAATGTCGAGAGCGGCCTCAACGACGGCATCGTCACGCCCCTGGTGGTGCTCGCCCTGGCCGGTGTGTCCGCGGCCGAGCACACCGCCCCGCCGGATGCCACCGGCCATGCCCTGCTGCAGCTCGCCGTCGGTGCGGCGTACGGCGCGGTGGTCGGCCTGGCCGCCGGGTGGCTGCTGCGGACCACGCTCCGCAACGGTTGGGCGGCCGAGGACTTCGCCGGCGCGGGCGTGCTGGCCCTGGCCCTCCTCGGCTACACCTCCGCCCTGGCGATCGGCGGCAACGGGTTCGTCGCCGCCTTCGTCGCGGGCCTGGCCTTCGGGTCGACGCACGGTGCACCGCAGCGGGTACTCCTGTACGTCGAGCAGTCCGCCGCACTGCTCTCCGTACTGGTCTGGCTGGTTTTCGGCGCCCTCCTGCTGCCGGCGGTGTTCGCCCACTTCACCTGGCAGACCGTGGTCTACGCCGTACTGAGCCTCACGGTGATCCGGATGCTGCCCGTGGCTCTGTCCCTGATCGGGAGCGGACTGGACCTCAAAACGGTCCTGTTCGTGGGCTGGTTCGGCCCCCGCGGACTGGCCTCGATCATCTTCGGCCTGCTGGCGGTCGAGGAGCTCAAGCCCCCCGACACCCGGGCGGTGGTCCCGGTGGTCACCCTCACCGTCCTGCTCAGCGTCCTCGCCCACGGCCTCACCTCCGCACCACTGGCGAACCGCTACGGCAAAGCGACGGCAGCCAAGGACGTCGGCCCGGCCGGCACCACGGCGGACGAGCTGCCGGTCCGGGGGATGGCGGCGGGCGGGCTGCACCACGGCCACGGCCACGGGCGGCGCGGGGGCGGCCCGGCGGTGTCGTGACCGTCGACGGCGTGGTCAAAGTTCCCCGAGCGTGGTCAAAGAAGACCGCACCCGCTCCGTCACGGGTGCCCTGCTGGGCGGCGTGCGGACCGGGTGCGGACAGGTAGGCGACGTGACCGGCGAAACCGCAGGTCAAGCGGCCTGGCCAGGGATCAGGCCTTCTTCGTCTCCCAGAAGATCTTGTCGATCTGGGCGATGTAGTCCAGGGCCTTCTGACCGGTGGCCGGGTCGTTGGAACCCTTGGCCGCGCTGAGGGCCTTGAGGGTGTCGTTGACCAGCTGGTGCAGCTCCGGGTACTTCTCGAAGTGCGGGGGCTTGAAGTAGTCGCTCCACAGCACCGAGACATGGTGCTTGGCCAGCTCGGCGCGCTGCTCCTTGATCAGGACGGCGCGAGTGCGGAAGTCCGCGTCCTCGTTGGCCTGGTACTTCTCCTGGACGGCCTTGACCGACTCGGCCTCGATGCGGGCCTGGGCCGGGTCGTACACGCCGCAGGGCAGGTCGCAGTGGGCGCTGACCTTCACCTTGGGGGCGAACAGGCGCGAAAGCATGTTCAGTCCTTCCTCGTGATCGTCTTCTCAGGTGCGAGATTACTCGGTGCGGGAAGGCTTTTCTTGGTCGGGCCGGGGGTCTTAGGGCAAAAGTCCGGTGCCGGGGTGGGGCTGATGGAGGATGGACCGGTGAGCGGGACGGACCGGGGCTGGACCGGGAGGTAAGGGATGCCGGAGCGGGTGGACGAGCGTGGGCCGGAGCAGGGCGGGGGCGCGGAAGCGGGGCGTGAGCGGGGCGGGCTCCTTCGTGCCTTCGGGCTGGCCGAGGTCTACAACCCGTCGATGGTGCCGACGCTGCAGCCCGGGGACCAGCTGGTGGTGCAGTACGGGGCGGTGGTGCGGCCCGGTGACGTCGTCGTGCTGCGGCACCCGTTCCGGCAGGATCTGCTGATCGTCAAGCGGGCCGTGCGGCGGCGCGAGGGCGGCTGGTGGGTCCAGGGGGACAATCCGTTCGTCGAGAACGACAGCCGGGAATTCGGGGTGGTTCCCGACGAACTGGTCATTGCCCGCGCCTGGGTGCGGGTGCGGCCCCCGCGGGGGATTCAGCGCTCGGTCACCGGGGTGCTCTCCTGGGTGGTGTCGGCGGTCCGGCCGGTGAGGCCCGAGCGCTCGCTCTCCAGGCGCTTGCGGGCGCGGTAGGCGGCGACATTGGCGCGGGTGGCGCAGCGGTCGGAGCAGTAGCGCCGCGAGCGGTTGGTGGAGGTGTCCAGGTAGACGTTGCGGCAGGGCTGCGCCTCGCAGATGCCGAGCCGGTCCACCCCCAGGTCGGTGAGGTGGAAGGCCAGGCCCATGCAGGCGGTCGCGGTGTAGCCCGCGGTGGCGTTGGCCGCGTGGTCGGCGATGTGCATGTGCCAGTCGGGACGGCCTCCCGCACTCTCGGCTCCTCCCCCACTCTCGACTCCGCTCGAGCGGGGGGACCCCCATGAGCGGGAGGTGCCCCCGGCGTCGCGGTTCTTGTGGCCGGAGATCTGCGGGCTGACCGGGAACTCCATCATCAGGGCGTTGAGGAGGTCCACGGCGCGCACCTCGTCGCCGCCGGCGGCGGCCTCGAAGACGGCGCGCAGCCGGGCGCGGACCGTGCGCAGCCGGGTCACGTCGCTGTCGGTCGCGCGCCGGGCGGCCTGCTGGGCGGGGCCGAAGAGGTCGCGTACGGCTTCGACCGTGGTGAGGCTGTCGGTGCCGCGCTCGGGCTGCTCGGTGTTGACCAGTCGCACGGCATAGTCCGAGTAATAGGCCAGTTCCACTTGTAGTCCTTACGGGCGGGAGCTAAGGTGCGGAGTGCTTGCGTGAGGTAATGGGTGTTGTCACTACGAGGGTATTACGGCTTGGAGGGGAAGCGATGACCGAGACCGTTGCCGGCGCCGATTGGCAGGCGTGGCAGAACAGTTGGGACCGCCAGCAGGAGTGGTACCTCCCCGACCGCGAGGAGCGGTTCCGGGTGATGCTGGACATGGTCGAGGCCCTGGTGGGTCCCGAGCCCCGGGTACTGGATCTCGCCTGCGGCACGGGAAGTATCTCCGACCGGCTGCTGAAGCGGTTCCCCGAGGCCGAGAGTGTGGGCGTCGATCTGGATCCCGCGCTGCTGGCCATCGCGGAAGGGTACTTCGCCGGCGAGCGCCGGGTCCGCTTCGTACGGGCCGATCTCAAGGACCCGGCCTGGACGGACCGGCTGCCGCACGACTCGTACGACGCGGTGCTCACCGCCACCGCGCTGCACTGGCTGCACACCGAGGACCTCCGGGGGCTGTACGGGCAGCTCGGCACCCTGGTGCGGGACGGCGGGGTCTTCATGAACGCCGACCACATGCCCGAGGAGGCCACCCCTCGGATCAACGCCGCCGAGCGGGTCTTCCGGCATGCCCGGATGGACGCGGCGAAGGCGGTCGGCGCCGTCGACTGGGCCCAGTGGTGGCAGCTGGCGGCCGCCGACCCGCGGCTGGCCGGGCCGACCGCCGAGCGCTTCGAGATCTACGGCGAGCACGCGGACGGCGACACCCCCTCGGCGGCATGGCACGCGGCCGTGCTGCGCGAATCGGGATTCGCGGAGGCCCGGCCGGTATGGGCCTCGCCCACGGATGCGCTGGTGCTGGGCCTGAAATAGCCGGGCCCGGGAGAGGGCTATGACGGGCCGCCGCGCCGTCGGAGCCGGAGGAAAGACCGCGGCGGGACGCTCTCCCGAGGGAGTGCGTCCCGCCGCGGAACAGGGGTTCCGCCATGGCGGCGGGCCGTCCCCGCGACGGCGTCCGGCGGGTGCCGAACCGGCCGGAGCCACCGCGTCCGCCGCCGCGCTGCTGCCGCGCCTTCGGCTACAGCACCTTCGACAGGAACGACTTCGTCCGCTCGTGCTGCGGGTTGCCGAGCACCTCGCGCGGGTGGCCGGATTCGACCACCACTCCGTCGTCCATGAAGACCAGCGAGTCGCCGACCTCACGGGCGAAGCCCATCTCATGGGTCACGACGATCATCGTCATACCGTCCGCGGCCAGGTCCTTCATGACGTCCAGGACGTCACCGACCAGCTCCGGGTCGAGGGCCGAGGTCGGCTCGTCGAAGAGCATCAGCTTGGGCTCCATCGCCAGCGCACGGGCGATGGCGACGCGCTGCTGCTGGCCGCCGGAGAGCTGCGAGGGGTAGTTCGCGGCCTTGTCGGACAGTCCGACGCGGTCCAGGAGCTTGACCGCCCGCTCCCGGGCGGCGGACTTCGACTCGCCCTTGACCTGGATCGGCGCCTCCATGATGTTCTCCACCGCGGTCATGTGCGGGAAGAGGTTGAAGCGCTGGAAGACCATGCCGATATCGCGGCGGCGGGCGGCGACCTCGCGGTCGCGCAGCTCGTAGAGCTTGCCGTGGTGCTCGCGGTAGCCGACCAGTTCGCCGTCGACGGACAGCCGGCCGGCGTTGACCTTCTCCAGGTGGTTGATGCAGCGCAGGAACGTCGACTTGCCGGAGCCGGACGGGCCGATCAGGCAGAAGACCTCCCGGGGCGCGACCTCCAGGTCGATGCCCTTGAGGATGTGGGCCGCGCCGAAGGACTTGTGGACGCCCTCGGCCTTGACCATCGGGCCGCCGCTCGTGCCGGCGGGCTTGCTCGTCGTGATCTTGCTGGTCATCCCATACCTCCGGGGCGGTTGAAGCCGCCGGACAGCTTCGACTTGGCGCGCTGCAGCGGGGTGAGCGGGAGCTGGCGGCTGGAGCCGCGGGCGTAGTAGCGCTCGAGGTAGTACTGGCCGATGCTCAGCACCGTGGTGGCGATCAGGTACCAGGCGGCGGCGAGGATCAGCATCTCCACCACGACACCGGAGTCCCGTCCGACGTTCTGCGCGGCCTGCAGCAGATCGTAGTACTGGACGGCGATGACCAGGGAGGAGGTCTTGAGCATGTTGATGACCTCGTTGCCGGTCGGCGGCACGATCACCCGCATCGCCTGCGGCACGATGATCCGGCGCAGCGTCTTGGCGTGGCTCATGCCCAGCGCGTGCGCCGCCTCGGTCTGGCCCTCGTCGACGGCGTTGAGGCCGGCCCGGCAGATCTCCGCCATGTACGCCGCCTCGTTGAGCCCGAGGCCCAGCAGCGCGCACAGGAACGGGGTCATGAAGTCCGACCACTCGTCCTTGTAGATCGGCATGATGTCGATGTACTGGAAGACGAGGCCCAGGTTGAACCAGAGGAACAGCTGGACGTAGACCGGCGTACCGCGGAAGAACCAGACGTAGAACCACGCGACCGTCGAGGTGACCGGGTTCTTGGACTGGCGCATCACGGCCAGGATCACACCGCCCACGATGCCGATGATCATCGAGAGCACGGTGATCAGCAGGGTGTTGCGCAGGCCCTTGAGGATGTCCGCGTTGAACATGTACTGGGGGATGGCGTCCCAGTTGACGTTCCCGGCGGCGAAGGCCCGGCCGAGCAGGGCGATCAGTCCGATGACGACGACCGCCGCCACCCAGCGGCCGTAGTGGCGGACCGGGATGGCTTTGATCGGCTCGGGCTGGGGCGGCGGAGCGTCCGCCGGCGGCTGGGCCGACTTGTCGACGTCAACTGACACGGGTGTTGCCTTTCAGCATTCGGCGGGAGGTGCGCGGAGCGGAGGGGTGGGCTTGCGGTGGCTCAGGAGCCGCCATTGAGCTGCACCTTCTTGACCGCGGCATCCTTGACGTCCCACTTGTCCAGGACCTTGGCGTACGAGCCGTTCTTGATCGCGAGTTCCAGCGCGGCCCGGAGCGCGTCACGCAGCTGCTCCTGGCCCTTGGGGACCGCGATGCCGTACGGGGCCGCCTTGAGCGGCGCGCCGCCGACCATCTGGAAATCCTTGCCGTGACCGGAGACCTTCACCGCATACGCCGCGACCGGATAGTCGCTGGAGACGGCGTCCACACCGGCGGTGCGCAGCCGGGTCTGGGCCTCGGAGTCGTTGTCGAAGGCCTCGATCGAGATCGGCTGCTCGCCGTTCTTCTCACAGGCCTTCGACTTGTCCTTGGCCAGGTCGTGCGAGACCGTGCCGCGCTGTACCGCGAGCTTCTTGCCGCACAGCGTCTCCCAGCCGTCGATGCCCTTGGTCTTGCCCTTCTGGGTGTAGAGCGAGACACCGACGTTGAGATAGTCGATGAAGTCGACACCCTGCCCGATCTTCTTGCCGGTGTTGCTGTCGATGCCCTCCTGGCGCTCCTTGGTGTCCGTCATCGCCGACATCGCGATGTCGTAGCGCTTGGACTTCAGGCCGCCCATGAGGGTGTCGAAGGTGGCGTTGTTGAAGTTGAGCTTGATGCCCAGCTCCTTGCTCATCGCCTCCGCGAGATCCGGGTCGATGCCCTCGACCGCGCCGTTGGAGCGGAACTCCACCGGCTTGTACGTGATGTCCGAGCCGACCTGGAGCATGGCCTTTTCCTGGACGTCCTTGGGCAGCTTCTTGAACAGCGGCGCATGGACGTTGCGGTTCTTCTTCGCCTCGCGTTTGGCGATGGCCGCGTCCGTCTGGTCGCCGCAGGCGCTGAGCAGCAGCAGCGAGGCGGCGACCGCGGCCGCCGCGGCCACGGCCGAGCGAGACCTGCCGGCGGCCGTGCGACGGGTGGTGCTTGCGGTCATGCTGATCCTCCTGCGAATGGAGAAGCCGTCGGAGAAGCCGACGTGACAAAGGGCCGGGGGCACACCGTCGAGCGTCGCGACCTCGGTTGGTGACGGAATCCTGCCATCCGGGCTCCGGTATTCGGACTGTCGTCATGGTCAAAATCGGATAACGGACGGAGAACCCGAGGTGACGCCCTTGCGGCACAAGGGAGCCTGCGCCTCCGTGGATGCCGGGACTCCCTGCCCCGTTCCCGGCGGCTCGGGATCCGGACGGACAGGAATGGCTCTTATGAGTTTTTTGTGCATTTCACGGTTATTGTCGGAACTCTGAACTCGAGGGTAAGCAATCTGACTCGTCGGGGCCCGCGCCCGTCGGGTAGAAAGGTTCGTTACACCCCTCATCCGGGGCTCAGGGCGCGTGTGCGGCGCGCCCGGCGTCCGAAACCTCCCCGCGCGCGGCGGTCATCTGCTGTGCAGGGCACGGACGCGGTGCCCGCCCACCCCTCAACCAGGGGGTGGCCACCCTCAACAGAATTTCGATTAAAGGGGTAAGACAAGTGGCAGCGGAGATCGTCAATCCTCGCAGCGACAGCAATACCGGCGCGGGCGCGGGCAGTGCGCCCGGCGACGCCTTCGACCCGGCCTTCGCGCTGCATCGCGGCGGCAAGATGGCCATCCAGGCGACCGTGCCGGTCCGCGACAAGGACGACCTGTCCCTCGCGTACACGCCGGGCGTCGCCAAGGTTTGCAGCGCCATCGCCGAGCAGCCCGAGCTGGTCTACGACTACACCTGGAAGTCCCAGGTCGTCGCCGTGGTCACGGACGGCACCGCGGTGCTGGGCCTGGGCGACATCGGCCCGGAGGCCTCGCTCCCCGTGATGGAGGGCAAGGCCATCCTCTTCAAGCAGTTCGGCGGCGTCGACGCGGTGCCGATCGCGCTCGGCACCACCGACACCGACGAGATCATCGAGACCGTCGTCCGTATGGCCCCGTCCTTCGGCGGTGTCAATCTGGAGGACATCTCGGCGCCGCGGTGCTTCGAGATCGAGCGCCGGCTCCAGGAGCGGCTGGACATTCCGGTCTTCCACGACGACCAGCACGGCACCGCCGTGGTCACGCTGGCCGCGCTGCGCAACGCCGCCAAGCTCACCGACCGCTCGCTCGGCCAGATGCGGGCGGTCATCTCGGGCGCCGGCGCGGCAGGCGTCGCCATCGCCAAGATCCTCATCGAGGCGGGCATCGGGGACGTCGCGGTCTGCGACCGCAAGGGCATCGTCTCCACCGACCGCGGCGACCTCACGGACGTCAAGCGCGATGTGGCCGGCTTCACCAACAAGGGCCGGCTGACCGGTTCGCTGGAGGACGCGCTGGACGGCGCCGATGTCTTCATCGGGGTCTCCGGTGGCACCGTGCCGGAAGAGGCGGTGGCCAAGATGGCGAAGGACTCGCTGATCTTCGCGATGGCCAACCCCACCCCGGAGATCCACCCGGAGGTCGCGCACAAGTACGCGGCCGTGGTGGCCACCGGACGCAGCGACTACCCCAACCAGATCAACAACGTGCTGGCCTTCCCGGGCATCTTCGCCGGTGCCATGCAGGTGCGGGCCACCCGGATCACGGAAGGCATGAAGCTCGCCGCCGCCGAGGCCCTGGCCGCCGTCGTCGCCGATGAGCTCAGCGCCGACCGGGTCATCCCCTCGCCGTTCGACGAGCGGGTCGCACCGGCCGTCACCGCCGCCGTCGCGGCCGCCGCCCGCGCCGAGGGTGTGGCCCGTCGCTGACCGCGCCGCCACCGGTGTCGTACGCCAACGGGCCGGGCCCGCACCCCACACAGGTGCGGGCCCGGCCCGTTGTGGTGGCGGGACATGGGTGACGCGCGCGGGTGCCGCGGCGCAGCATGGGCGGCACGGCACGGCAGGGGTGGCGCGGCGCGTGTCACACCCCTGCGCGGTACCGCAGCGCCCGGCCGCGGCCTACGTTGGGATCATGTTTGCCGCCTATGCCGCCCGCATCGACCGTGACCAGCCGCTGAACGGCCTCGAATTGGGGGAGCGCCCGGCCCCTGACGTACGCCCCGGCTGGACGACCGTCCACGTCAAGGCCGCCTCCCTCAACCACCACGACCTCTGGTCGCTGCGCGGGGTGGGGATCACCGAGGACAGCCTGCCGATGATCCTCGGCTGTGACGCCGCCGGAGTGGACGCGGACGGCAACGAGGTCGTCCTGCACTCCGTCATCGGGCAGACCGGCCACGGAGTCGGCGCCAAGGAGAAGCCCTCCATCCTCACCGAGCGCTACCAGGGCACCTTCGCGGAGCAGGTCACCGTCCCCTCCTGGAACGTGCTGCCCAAGCCGAAGGAGCTGTCCTTCGAGGAGGCGGCCTGTCTGCCGACCGCCTGGCTGACCGCGTACCGGATGCTGTTCACCAACGCGGGCGTACGGCCCGGGGACAGCGTCCTGGTGCAGGGCGCCGGCGGTGGCGTCGCGACCGCCGCCATCGTGCTGGGCGCCGCCGCGGGACTGCGGGTCTTCGCCACCAGCCGGGACGAGGGCAAGCGCAAGCGCGCGCTGGAGCTGGGCGCCGAGGCGGTGTTCGCGACCGGCGAGCGGCTGCCGCAGCGGGTGGACGCGGTGATCGAGACGGTCGGCGCGGCCACCTGGTCGCACTCCGTCAAGTCGCTGCGCCCCGGCGGCACTCTGGTCATCTCGGGCGCCACCAGCGGCTTCACCCCGAAGAGCGGGGAGCTCAACCGGATCTTCTTCCTGGAGCTGAAGATCGTCGGCTCCACGATGGGCAGCAAGGAGGAGCTGGCATCGCTGCTCAGCTTCTGTGCGGCCAAGGGCATCCGGCCCGTCATCGATTCGACGCTGCCGCTGGACCGGGCGCGTGAGGGGTTCACGAAGATGGCGGAGGGCGAGCTGTTCGGCAAGATCGTGCTGACGGTGTGACGCCTGGCGCGAGGTCCCCTCGGTGCCTGGTGTGAAGTCCCTTCGGTGCGTGGCGTGAAGTCCCTTCGGCGAGGAGGCCAGGAGTGCGGATTCTGCGGGCGGAGGGGCGCGCCGCCGTGCCGTGGAGCAACGGCGGCGGGGTGACCCGGGAGGTCGCCGTCCGGCCGCCGGGCGCCGGCTGGGACACCTTCGCCTGGCGCGTCAGCCTGGCGGACGTCACCCGGGACGGGCCGTACTCGCCGCTGCCCGGGGTCCGGCGGATCCTCACCGTCGTCGACGGCGCCGGGCTGGAGCTGACGGTGGACGGCACCGCGCAGCTCCTCCCGGAGCGCTACCGCCCGTTCGCCTTCCCCGGCGGTGCCGCCACCGGCTCCCGGCTGCTGGACGGCCGCCCCGTCGTCAACCTCAATGTGATGCTCCGGGAGGGGCGGGCGGCGGCGACGGTGGAGATGGCGCGGGGGAGCCGGATGGTGTGGCCGGCAGGCGACGGCGCCGCCGACCGTGACCCCGACGAGGTCATGGTGGTGGCGGTCGAGGGGCACTCCCGGCTCGGGGTGCCCGGCACATCTCTCGGGGCACCCGGCACACCTCCCGGGGCGCCCGACACCTATGAGGCGCAGTTGGAGAGGTTCGACGCGGCGCTGCTGACGGCGCCGGACGCGGCGGCCGCGGCGTTGTGGACGGACGGCATCGCGGCGGTGATCGCCCTGTCCGCGACCGCCCCTGCCCGCTCTTAGCGCGTTCGTCCGCCTACGGGCCCTGGGGCCTCTGTCCGTCATCGGTGCTTCCGATCCCTGGCCGGGGGGCTGCCCGTCGTCGGCGCCTCCGCCCGTCCCGGGCCTCCGTCCGTCCCGGGCCTCCGTCCGTCCCGGGCCTCCGTCCGTCCCGGGCCTCCGTCCGTCCCGGGCCTCCGTCCGTCCCGGGCCTCCGTCCGTCCATGGAGGCGGCCCGGTGGCCCGGCACCCCGACATCGGCCCGGCATCCCGACGCCCGGCATCCCGACGTCGACCCGGCATCCCGACGCCCGGCATCCCGACGTCGACCCGGCATCCCGACGCCCGGCATCCCGACGTCGGCCCGGCATCCCCGCGTGCGTGTCAATGATGGTTGACACTCGCTGCGTGTCAACGTAGATTGACAGCCATGACCGATGCAACGGATCTTGCCGAGCGGGCCGGTGACCGGGACCCCCGGGTCGGGCTCCGCGCCGTGGCCGCGCTCCGCCGGCTGCTGGAGCAGCTCGAAGCCGTGCAGGTGCGCAGCGCCCGCGCGAAGGGCTGGTCGTGGCAGGAGATCGCGGCGGAGTTGGGTGTCAGCAGGCAGGCAGTGCACAAGAAGCACGGGAGGCGCTGATGTTCGAGAAGTTCACGGCCGACGCACGCGCGGTGGTACGCGGCGCTGCGGAACAGGCGGACCGTACGCGCAGCGGCACGGTCGGCGAACCGGAGCTGCTGCTCGCGCTGTTGGAGCGTACGGACTCGCCGGCCGCCGGGGTGCTCGCGGCGCTCGGTGTCCACGAGCGGCGGGAGTCGGTGGCGGATGCCCTCGCGGCGGTGCGCCGGCGCGGCGGGGTGTCCCCTGCCGATGCGGCGGCGCTGGCCGGGCTCGGGATCGATATCGACGTGGTCGTGGCGCGGGTGGAACAGGCACACGGGGCGGGGGCGCTGGCCGCCGACGGACGGGCCGGGCGCCGGAAGCGGACGCGCCGGCTGTTCACGGCGGAGGCGAAGTCCGTGCTGGAGCGTGCCCTGCGGATCGCCGTCGGCCGCGGTGAGCGGTACCTCGGTGACGAGCATCTGCTGATGGCGCTGGCCGCCAGGCCCGGACCGGCCGCGGCGGTGCTCGCCGATCACGGGGTGACCTACGGCGATGTGCTGCGGGCGCTGGACGAGGACCGGGGCCGGCGCGCGAGTTGAGGAGGTCCGGGGGCGGGCCCGTAGGCGAGGGCGCGCCCCCGGGCTGCCCGGCGGGCAGGGCACGTCGCTCCGGCTGGCACGATCCCTACGGGTGGCACGCGCCCTACGGCTGGCACGCGCCCTATGGATAGCCGACCTTCACCGTCCCGATGCCCAGCGTGCTGTGCCGGGGCAGGTATCCGGCCTCGAACACCGCGCCCAGCACGGGGTGGAGCAGCTGCGCCAGCCGTTCGGCACGCGAGTGGCCCAGCGCCCGCCACGGGCCGGCCGCCAGCCGGTCCGTGGTCCGCTCGATCGCCTCGCGCTCCTTGCGGGCGCGCTCGGTCGCGGTGCCGTCCGGAGCGATCCAGCCACGGGCGGCGAGGCGGTGCCGGGCATCGCTCCACTCCTGTGCGCTCCAGCCGCGCCCCACGAAGTCGGCGGCCGGTGCGGCGCCGATCGCGGCGAATGACACCAGGGCCTCACAGGGGTCGAGTTCGCAGGTCAGCAGGGCCGCCAGATGGCCGTCGCCGCGGTGTTCACGCAGTACCGTCGCGGCCTGCCAGAGCACCAGATGCGGTGCGTCCGGCCACGGCAGATCGCGGTTGGCGGCGGCCAGCGGGCGGGCGGCCGGGCCGGCGTTCTCCGCGGCCTGGCGGGCGAGCCGGGCCGCCTCGGCGAGCTGCGCGGCGCTCAGCCGGCCGTCGGTCAGGGCCGTCAGCGCACGGTCCATGGCCAGCAGTCGCGCGTCCAGCACCTTGGCCGGGGCCGCGACGGTCCAGATCCGCGGGAGGTGCCGGGCGATCATCCGCGGGCTGAAGGTGTAGTACGTCGCGGCCACCAGTTCGGGCCCGGCGGCGCCCAGCGGAGCCGTGCGCCAGGCGAAATAGCTGGGCCAGCGGGAGGACACGTCATGGCCGAGGTCGGCGGCGACCTGGCGGGCCTCGGGGGCGAAGTACAGCGTGGCGTGCAGTGGCTCCAGCAGGTGCCACATCCGGCGGGCGACCGAAAGGTATTCCGACATCGCTTTACCTCATGGCCTTCACGATGCGTGCGCAGACAGGGGGCGTGGCCGTGGTCGGGAACACGGCCACCGGTCCGCGGAATCGGGCAGCTGGGGCTCCCTGGGGCCCGGCGCCGGACGGAAAGCCGTGCGAAGTAGTGAGTTCCCCGATTACGCGGCGTGAATCCAGAGCGCAGATGGCAACTGTGCGTAGCCGAGGCCTGGTTGGGTGGTTCGGATCCGGCCGCCGTGGCCCTCGCGGCCGGGCGGTGGCGGCACGTCCCGCGTACTCCGGATATTCGATCGAGCCCGGGCGGCCCCGTGCGTAGGTGACCCGGCCGACGGCCGACGGCCCACGGGGGTGATGTGCCCGTTGAGAGGAAGCAGCAGATGCCGCCGCTGCCGTGTCCGTGGGCGGGCGCAAGGTCGTGGACCTGTGGGGCGGTAGCGTCGATGACCGGACCGGGCGGGAGTGGCAGGAGGGCGCCGTCCTCCCCGTCATGTCCGTCGCCAAGGCGGTCGTCAGCATCCTGGCTCATCTGCTCGCGCAGGAGGGGCAGTTGGATTTCGATGCCCCGGTCGCCGCCTACTGGCCGGAGTTCGCCCGCCACGGTAAGGAGGGGATCACCACTCGGATGGTGCTCGCCCACACCGCGGGAATCCCGCTCGCCGAGCGGCAGTTGACGTTCGAGGAGCTGACCGCCTGGACACCGGTGATCCGGGCCCTGGAGGAGCAGCAGCCGCTCCGGGAACCCGGTACCGCGTTCGAGTGCCACGCCCATGCCTTCGGCTTCGTCGTCGGCGAGGTGATCCGGCGCCTCACCGGTCGCACGCCCGGCCGCTTCTTCCGGGCGGTCATCGGCGAACCCCTGGGCCTGCGCCCCTGGATCGGTATGCCGCAGGAAGGGGTTCCGCGGCTGGCCCGCCTCGTCGAGGCGGAGGGACGGGGCGCCGCGGGGGTGTGTCGGAGCCCCGGAGGCCGCAGGCGGGGCGAGTGAAGGGTCGTGAGGGGGCCGGGTGAACGGCCACGGGGGCTGAGCGAACGTCGGCGGTGGGGCGGGCGCGCATCGGCTGCGCGCCCGCCCCGGCCGCTCGGTCGTCCCGGCGGTGAGGGGCCCGTGTCGGTTGTCCCGGTCCGTGGGGGGCCCGTCTCGGTCGGTCCCGGTCCGTGGGGCCCGTCCGGGTCCGTGAAGGGCCCGTCCCGGTCCGTGAAGGGGCCCGTCTCAGTCGTCCCGGTCGGTGAAGGAGTCGTACTGCTCCGGATGACGCAGTAGCGCGCCGATATGGGCGGCGGCCGTCGACAGCCGGCGGCGGGACTCCTTCAGCTGTCCGGCCGTGACGCCGTGATCGCGCGCCGCGTCCCGCAGATCGTCGCGGAAGCGGTCCAGCAGCCGGTCGAAGTCCCGGGCGGGGTGCTCGCCGGCCGGTTCCTGTGCCCACTCCGGGGTCGGCGGAGCCCCGGCCGCCGGGCCCTCCCCGGGCTCCTCCTCGGCCAGGTCGACGCGTTCGACCGTCACCCGGGTCCCGCTGTCCGCGCCGCCCCGCCCGCCGCCGTGCGGCTGGTCGTCCCGCCCGGCCCCGTGCGGCTCGTCGCCCCGTCCGGTGCCCGACTGGCCGCCGGTGAAGCGCCCCACCTCGCGGGAGACCTCGGACAGCGCCTCGCGCACCGCCCCCGACCAGTCGCCGGACCGCATCGCCCCCTGGGCCTGCTCCTGTACGCGCCTGATGACCTGCTGGACCTCCTCGCGTGCGAACACCTGGGCGTCCCTGGCCTGCTTACGGGCCCGCTGGGCGTCCTGCTTGGCGCGCCGGCTCTCCTCCTTGGCCCGTCGGGCCTGCTCCTTCCACTCCTCCTTGGCGCGCCGGAACTCCTCCGTCGCCTGCCGCCAGGACTCCTTGTCGCCGAATGCGGCGTCGAAGTAGTCGGAGGCCTCCGGGAAGGGCCGTCCGGACGCGTCCTGCGGGGCGTCCGCCGCCCCGCCGCCGTTGCGTCCGGCTTTCCCTGACCCTCCCGCGTCCTTGCGGGCCTGCTGGGCGGCCTCCCGGATCTCGCGGCGCAGATCCCGTGCCGAACCGCTCACGTCCTCCCGGATGTCGGAGGCCAGGGCGGCCACCGACTCCCGGATCTCCAGTTCGAGTTCGGCCAACTCGCCGCCACGGTCGGCGAGTTCGGCTCGTCCGGCATCGGTGATCGAGTAGACCTTGCGGCCGCCCTCGGTCGCATGCGTCACCAGGCCCTCGGCCTCCAGCTTGGCCAGCCGGGGGTAGACCGTGCCGGCGGAGGGGGCGTAGAGGCCCTGGAAGCGTTCCTCCAGGAGGCGGATGATCTCGTAGCCGTGCCGCGGCGCCTCGTCGAGCAGTTTGAGGAGGTACAGGCGCAGGCGGCCATGGGCGAAGACGGGGGGCATGCTCAGAGCACCTTCTTCCCGGCGGGCGGGGCGGTGGGGGAGTCGTCGTGCGGACCGGGGGCGGGGCGGCCGCCGCCGGGGGCGCCGGGCCGGCTGTCCTCGCCCTCGGGGGAGGGGCGGCGCAGCAGGGCCAGACCACCGGAGACGGTGGTGACCTTGAGCGTGCCGGTGCCCGCGCCCAGCGAGCCGGTGACCTTCTTCGCGCCCCACTGGCCGCTGACCCGCAGGCCGTCGAAGGCGTTGGAGACGGTGCCGCTCGCGGTGTTGGCGTCGACCTTGGCGTCGGCCGGGTCGGGAAGCCGGATGGCGACCTCCCCGGAGACCGTCGTCAAGGCGATGTCGGCGCCCTGTGCGGGGTTCAGGTCGAGGACCATGTCGCCGCTGACGGAGTCGGCGCGCACCGCACCGCCCGCCCCGTCGATGACCGTCAGATCCCCCGAGACGGAGTGGAAGTGCAGATCGCCGGTGACCGACTGCACCTCGACATTGCCGGAGACGGTGTCGGCCCGCACCCCGCCGGTCAGTCCGACGAGCGTGCTGTCACCGCAGACGCCGCGGACGTCCGTACGGCCCGCGATGCCGGAGATCACCGCGCAGGCGCCGACCACGCCGACCTCGACGCGGGTGCCGGCCGGTACGGTCACCGAGACCACCGCGCTGCGGTTCCACCCCTTGCGGTCGAGGAACTTCAAGAACCCCTTCCAGGGGAGGTCCTTGTAGGCGACCGACAGGGTGCCGTTTTTGTACGAGACGGTCAGCGGCGGGCCGTGCAGCTCGCCGATCTCCACGCGGGCCGGGCCGTCGTCCGCGGTGCCGACGACGTTGACGGTGCCGTTGACCACGCGCACGTTCAAGGCGTGGACGGGTTCGGTGACCTCCAGAGTGCGTGGTGAGGTTACCTGTGTCGGTTGGTGCGACCACTCGGTCCCGGCTGACATGCCTGCCTCCCCTGAATCCGCTGCAACTGAACTCGATGCAACGCAACATATCGCGTCTACCTGAGACACGATATATCGCGGATGGGTGAAGTCAAGTGCCTCGTTCGGGGGAGTGTGTCCGGAGTGCTCTCCCTCGCGTCCTTGACCGCCAAGGGTGCGGTGGAGGGAAACCGCCCGGTGCGGTGGCGGAGTCCTCAGTGGTGTCACTCGATGTCGTGGCGCATGCCATGAAGGAGTCGAACACGTGCGTAAATCAACGGGGTTGCTCTCGGTTCTGGTGCTCGGTGTCGCGGTGGCCGGGCCGGTTGCATCGGCACACGCCGCTCCCGCCACTGCTCCCGCCACCACTCCCGCCACCGCTCCCGTCTCCGCTGCCTCCGCCTGTCACGGCCTGGTCGTCAAGACGAACTCGGCGAACAACAAGGCGCTGTCGGCCGATGGCGCCCGCAGCTACAAGAAGGCCATCGGCTACAACCAGGCGACCCAGAAGTACGCCGTCCAGGCGCAGGGGGCCTGCCGGCACGCGCGGCACGCGGAGGAGATCCGGGACGCGCTCCGCGCCGCCCAGCAAGGGGCGGTGCGGGCCGAGCTGGACAACAAGAGGGCCTACTACGAGCACGACCCGCGAGCCGGGCGGGCGGCGATCGGCGATGAGGAAGAAGCGAAGATGCGGATGCGCAACGCGCTCCGCTACGTCTGATCCAGGCGTGTGCGTGTACGGTCCGTCGCCCTTGTGGCGGGCCGTTCTCGCGCGGGAGCTCCGCCCGAGCGGCGGGCCGTGGATGCGCGGGAACTCCGCACGGACCGGGCGGCACCCGCCACGCAGGGCCGGGCCTGCCTCGCCGTACGCCGTGGCAGGCCCGGCCGGCTACTCGTCCTCGTCCTCGTCGTCCAGCCGGGCCAGCCACGTGGCCAGCCGCTCCACCGGTACCTCGAAGTCCGGGTTCAGGTCGACGAACGTCCGCAGCTGGTCGGCCACCCACCCGAGGGAGACCTCCTCCTCGCCGCGTCGGCTCTCCAGCTCTTCGATGCCACGGTCAGTGAAATACACGCGCTCTCCACCAGGGGTCATGGGTCATTCCCGGCCAGGATAGGCAGGCTCATGGACCTCTCGCGCCACAGGCGCCGGGAAGGCTAGCCTGATCACCTTGTCAACGGTCCCGCGGCGATCGGGGAATTGCCGTCCACGGGGAGCAGGAGGCCGTGATGCACGAGCGCGCGCAGCGCATCGAACTGCCCGACGGTACGGGAGTCTGGGCCCGGGTCTCCCGGCTCGATGCCCCGGGGCTCGACGGGCCGGACGACGTGGACGGAACCGACGGCGAATTCGAGGACGTCGGTGCCTGGGACGCGCTCGGTGCCCGGGTCGAGGGGCTCCGGGAGCTGGTCGGCGGGGTCGCCGCCAGTGTCCGCCAGGCCACCGAGCGGGTCGCGCCGCACGAGACCAGTGTGACCTTCGGCGTGGAGCTGTCGGCCAAGCCGGGCAAGGCCGTCGCCCTGCTCGCGGACGGCGAGGCGAAGGCCAACCTCTCGGTCACGCTCACCTGGCGGCGCGCGGACGAGGCGCCGTCGGCGGCACAGCCGCACGGGGGACATGCGGCCGGCCGCCGGGAGCCGGATGATGCGAGCCGCTGATGACGACTTTCGAGGGACAGGCCGCCGGCCGCGGTGACCGTGCCCACTACGCACAGCTCCTCGACCATGCCGGGCGCACCACCGTCGCCCTGCGCGCCGCCCCGGGCGCGACCGCAGGACGGCTGTGGGGCAGCGGGGTGCTGATCGCCCCGGGGTGGGTGCTGACCTGTGCACATGTGCTCGCGGCGAGCGATGGGCGGCGCCGCGGCACGGGCCCGGACGGCGTCTTCGGGGTCGCGTTCGGCGGCCGGGTGGTGCCCGCGCGGACGGTGTACGACCTGAGCCGGCCCGACCCGGAGGCCGGGCCCGCCGCCGCCCGCGCCGATCTCGCGCTGGTCCGGCTGCTCGACCCGGAGACCGAGCACCCCTGCGCCTGGCTCAGCGATCAGCCGGCGACGCTCCTGGAGGACGCCTATATCTTCCGCGGCCACGACGCGTCGGGCGCGGGCACCGACCCGGGCCCCGGCACCGACCCGGGCCCCGGCACCGACCCGGGCCCCGGCGCGGGCCCCGGCGCGGGCGGGGGCGCACCCGCGCGCGAGGGAGACCCCCTGCGGGACGGATGCGGCGTACGGGGGAGGGGAGACGGACACGGCGCGCGGGAGCCGGACGGGGGCCGCGTCACCCGGGCGCCGCGGGGCGGGCGCAGTGCCCACGCCGACCCCGCGGGCCCGCACGACACCCCCGTGGGCCCGCACGGCACCCCTGCGGGCCCGCACGCCCCCACCAACGCCGTCGACCCCTTCATCGCCGTCCGCTTCGGTGCCCGTGACGCCCGGGGACTGCAGTTCGGCAGCGACGTACGGGTCACCCCCGGCGCCTCCGGCGGGCCGCTGATCGACTGCGACCGCGGCGAGGTGGTCGGCATCGTCAAGGGCCGCCACCAACAGGACCACGTCGGGCTCGCGGTGCCGGTCACCGCGCTGCGCGGGCTGGGGCCCGAACACCTGGTCCCGGGTGCCGAGGGCCTGGGGCCCGACCCGTACCACGCGCTGATGAGCCTGCACGACCGCTGGCACTGGGCCGGTCAGGAGCTCGGTCGTGCCGTCGGGCCGACCTGGTTCGACGCCCAGCACGCGATCATGTCGGGCCGGGGCCGCCTGTGGGGCGTACAGGAGCGGCTGCAGGCGCTGGACCTGCTCGCCCGCCTGCCGGCACCGCGCGATCCGCTGGTCGTGGAGGCCGCGGTCGGCGAGGTGCTGGACCGCGGGGACCGGCCCGGGGCCTGGGCGCTGCGTACCTGGCGGGACGGCCACGGCGCGCTCTACCAGGGCAGCGACCCGTACACGGAGCTGCGCGCCTTTGTGCACTACCTGCGGATCGTGGCGCAGCTGACCGCCGACGAGGTGCGCGACGTACCGGGCGAACAGGCCGCCGCGGTACGCGGACAGGCGCTCCGCCTCGCGGAGTTCGTCCAGGCCAAGGCGGTGGTGCTGCAGCCCCAGGACCGCCGCAGGATAGGGCCGGTACGCCGCCGCCCGCGCTCCGTACTCGTGGAGTTCGAGCCGCTGTTCTACGACGAGGGTGGACCCGAGCTCTTCAACTGGTCGGTCAGCGAGGGCTACGGCCAGGGGCAGTGGCTGCGGGTGGACGTCCAGGAGTCGGCCGGCGGGGTGCCGTTCGAGCAGGCGCGGGAGCAGGTGCTGCGGCGGCTCGGCGGGCGGCTGCTGCGGGCCGACGGCGACGCCGGGCCGGGTGCCCGGGTACGCCTGGAGGTCGCCGTCCCCGAAGGCCGCTGGCACACCGCCGCCGGCCAGTGGGAGGTCGCGGCCTCGACCCGGCGCACCGCCCGGCTGCGGCCGGTGGGCCCCGGGCGCGCCGTGATCCTGCGTGACCAGGGACGGCGCGAGCAGGTCGACCCGGCCTGGCTGCGCCGCTGGCAGGGCCTGGCCGCCGCCACTGAACTGCAGGCACTGCGCATTGCGCGGCACCCGGGGGACGGCGCACCGACCGGCTCCGAGGAGGCGGTCTGGCGGCTGCTGGAGACGGCCGCCGGGGGCGCGCTGCCCGCGCTGTGCCATACGGTCGCCGACGGCTTCGGGCGGGACGCGGTCGGCGCCGTCCTGGACACCGGCTTCCCCGCCGGACTGTGGCCGGCCGACGGCCACGGAGAGGAGCGGGACTGCGATGCCGGATGCGAGGAATTCCACCGCGGGGTACGGGAGTTGCTCCAGGGGTCGGGCGGGCTGGCCCACCTCCCCGAGCTGGTCCGGCAGCTGCGCGCCAAGGCCGTCGGGGCCGCCGAGGAGGGCACGCACTGGGCCCGCGATCTGGTGCTCCTGTACGACGACCCGGAGGACCCGATTCCGCCGCTCTTCACGGACCGCCCCCAGCTGTCCCCGCGATGACCGGGCCCGGCGCCGCCCCCTGGCTGGTCCGGGCGCCGCGCACGCCCCCCTGCGCCTCGCACGCGCCCGGTGCCCGCCCCTGCCGCGTCCGCCCCTTCTGCGGCAAGTGGCGCCCTGTACATGGCACTTGGCCGCCCGCGACGCCCCTGCGGGAGACCGGAAACCGCCCCGTGCGCTTCCGTCCGGCTGAGTACTGTCATAGCGTCGTGGAAGACTTGTCCGTGAGGGCGCACCTGCGTGATGGCGGGTGGCGGACGTGGGGGAGGCCGGGGTGGACAAATGCCGACGTCTCCGGCGATCCGCCATGACCATCGCTCCTGACCGAGGCCTGGCCGGCGACGAGGAGTTCCGACGTGAGCGACTGGCTCATCTACCGTGGCGCGGGGGCACCGCACGACGGAATTGAGCACCTTCCGCCGCCACCCCCATGGCGTGATTTCGACGGTGGCCCTCTTGTGGCGCCGCCGGCCGCCCTCGACCCCTCCTCCGAGCGCAGGCTCGGCGTGCAGCACCGCGAAGCCAGCCACCACCGCCCCGGCGAGACCGAGCGCGAGCTGGTCAACGCCGCCCTCTATCTGCGCCGTCCGCTGCTGGTGACCGGTGCACCGGGCAGCGGCAAGAGCACCCTGGCGCATTCGGTCGCCTACGAACTCGGCCTCGGCCGGGTGCTCGGCTGGCCGGTCGTCAGCCGCAGCACGCTCCGCGACGGCCTGTACGACTACGACGCCATCGGCCGTCTCCAGGACCTCCAGATCGCCCGCGCGGCCCCGGCCGCCGCGGACAGCGGGGCGGCGTCCGGCGCGGACCCCACCGACGAACCCGGCGGCGGCATCGGCCGCTATATCCGCCTCGGCCCGCTGGGCACGGCCCTGCTGCCCGCCGCCCGGCCCCGCGTCCTGCTCGTCGACGAGCTCGACAAGAGCGATATCGACCTGCCCAACGACCTCCTCAATGTGCTGGAGGAAGGGGAGTTCCGGATTCCGGAGCTGGAGCGGCTGGCCGGATCCGCCCCCGAGGTGGAGGTGCTCAGTGACGACGGCGCGCGGGTGACCGTGCGCGACGGCCGGGTGCGCTGCCATGCCTTCCCCTTCATCGTCCTCACCAGCAACGGCGAACGCGACTTCCCGGCGCCCCTGCTGCGCCGCTGTATCCACCTCCACATCCCGGTGCCCGACAAGGAGCGGCTCGCCGCCATGGTGCGGGCCCACTTCGGCGAGGGTGCGGCCGAGCGCTACGAAGCGGTGATCGATGGCTTCCTGGACCGCGAACCCGGCGATGTCCGCGCCGTCGACCAGCTCTTCAACGCCATCCACCTCACGCAGAAGGCCGGCTGGACGGACGAGGACGAGGAGGAGACCCGACGGCGTCTGACGGCGGAGCTGATGCGGCCGCTCGATCGGACGAGGTGAGTGCGGTGCCCCTCGGGGAGCCCGGACCGGGCCCCCTCGACGAACTCGTCGCCCGGCTGACCGCGGCGGGGGTGCCGGCCGACGCCCGCGGGATGGCCGACGCCCTCTGGCTCGCCCAGTGGATCACCCCGGATGCGACACGGGCCGACGGCTCCGCGCAGGCCGGGCGCGCCGCCCGCACCCAGGAGCCCGGTGATCCGGATCCGGCCACTTTCCGGGTGGGACCGGCCGTCTCCACGGATCCCGGGGGCGCCGGCGGGACACCGCCGGACGGCAACGGCAACGGCCTCGTGGACGCGGACCCGTCCTCGTCCGCCCTCCTGGACAGCGCCCGGCGCCGGGTCGCGGAGCTGCTGCCCACCGGGGAGGAACGGCTCCCCGACCCGGACCGGCAGCGCCTGGGCGAGGTCGCGGTCCCGATCGCCTCCGCGTTCCCCGGGCTGCTGCCGCTGCAGCGGGCGCTGCGGCCCATCCAGCGCTACCGCCCGCCGGTCGCCCCGGCCCGCCGGAAACTGGACGAGCCCGCCACCGCCGAGCTCTCCGCCCATGCCGAAATGATCATCCCGGTGCTGCGCGGGGTGCACCGCCGGGCGGCTGCGCTGCGGCTGTTGATGGACGGCTCGTCCTCGATGGCCGTCTGGGAGCAGATGCTGCACGACCTGCGCCAGGTCTGCGAACGGGTCGGCGCCTTCCGCGATGTGACGGTGCACTACCTCCATCCGCACGGCCCGGACATCGGCGTCGCGGCGGCCCCAGGACCCGGCCGCCCGCTGCGCCCCGCCGACCAGCTGCACGACCCGACGGGCCACCACCTCACCCTCGTGGTCAGCGACTGCGCGGGCCCGCTGTGGCGCGACGGCCGGATGCAGCGGCTGCTCTACCGCTGGGCGGCCGACGCCCCGCTCGCCGTGGTCCAGCCGCTGCCGCAGCGGATGTGGGCGCGTACCCTCCTGCCCGCCGTGGCCGGCACCCTCGTCCGCCGCCAGGGCTCCTACCAGGCCCTCGGCTTCCGCCCGTCCCGACGACGCCGGCGCCCCGCCGGGACACCGGGCGCCGGGCACGGAGCGCCCCGCGAACGCGCCATCCCGGTCCTGTCCGCCACCCCCTCCGCCCTCGGCTCCTGGGCCCGGCTGGCCGCCGCCGACGCCGGTCTCTCGCTGCGCGGCGCGGCCTGCGTCGTACGGGCCGACCACGGCGCCGGGCAGCCGGCCCCGCCGCCGCCTGCGCACGAGCGCGCCGCACCCGCCCGTATGGTCCGCGAGTTCGACCAGCAGGCCTCCCCCGCCGCCCGGCTGCTCGCCGTCCACCTCTCGGCCGTCCCGCTCGCCCTGCCCGTCATCCAGCTCGTCCAGCGCGCGATGCTGCCGCAGACCGGCCCGGCCGAGCTGGCGGAGGTGCTGCTCAGCGGCCTGGTCACCCAACTTCCCGCCGACGAGGGGCCGTCGGGGGAGCAGGCCGGGGTGAGCGGCCCGTGGTACGACTTCGTGCCCGGCGTACGCGACGAACTCCTCGCCCGGCTCAGTGCGGGCGAGGCCGCCCTGGTCCTCAAACACTGCTCGCTCTACATCGAGCGCACCTTCGGCCGCAGCGCCCGCAACTTCCCGGCCGTCGCGGTCGCCATGCTCTCCGGCAGCGGCCGTGAGCCCGAGACCGGCCAGCGCGCCGTCCCCGAACCCTTCGCCCGGGTCTCCGAGCGCGTCCTGCGCCGCTTCGAACCGGCCCTGCGCCCGCCCGTGCGGCGGCCGTATGCCTCCGACGGCCCCGCCGCGGAAGGCGCCGCCCTCCTGGAGCGTTACGAACTGGGCCGCGCCGTCCGGGATCTGATCGAGGCCGTCCGGCTGCTGCGCGCCGCCACCGAGCGGCTGCCCGTGGCCGGAACCGACCTCGCCCGCGCCCTGCTGCACGCCTGGGCGAAGTGGCGCCAGCCGGACGCCCTGGAGGAGGCGGAGCGCGCGGCACGCGCCGCGGAGCGGGCCACGGCCGAGGGGGCCGCCGGCGACCAGGAGGCCGCCATCGCCGCCCGCGAGGCCGAGCGCACCCGGGCGCTGATCGTGCTCGGCCGGGTCGGCCACGCCCGCGCCCGGGAACGCCACAGTGCCGGCACACCGGCCGAGGAACGCACCGCGCTCGCCGACGCCGCCCGCCGGCTGCACGCCGCCTGCGGGCTGATGAGCCTGCTCGACCCCCGCGTCCTGGAGTGCATGGTGCTGCGCACCGAGGTCCTGCGCCGCCTCGCCGCCCTGCCCGCCCCCGACGGCCTGCCGGGGGCCGACGAGCTGCCGGGGGCCGACGACCTGGCCGCCGACGACCCCCTCGACGAGGCGGAACGCTGCCTCACCACCCTGCTCGACCAGTGGCCCAGCGGCGAGCAGGTGCCCGGCGAGGTCTACGCCGCCCGGGGCGGGGTCCTGCTCGACCAGGCCCGCCGGGCCGCCCGCGGCCACGAGCAAGGGCCGCACCCCGCCGAGGCGCTCGCGGTGCGGGCCGCCGACGACCTCGATACCGCCACCGTCCTGCTGCGCCGCCGCGGCAGCGCCGCCGACCGGCTGGTCTGCGAGACGCTGCTCGACCTGGCGGCGGCCCGCCAGCTGCACGGCGGCGCGGGTCTGCCGTCCGTGCTGCCCCTCCTCGAACGCGCCGGGGCGATGGCCCGTGCACTCGACGACCCGGCCCTGGAAGCGGCCGCCCTGCGCCGTACGGCCGCCGTCCAGCGCGCCGTACACACCCGCACCGGCGCCCTGGCCGCCCTCGACGCCGCCCTCGCCGCACTGGCCGCCGCGCTCCGCCTGGCCACCCCCGATTCGCCCGAGCACAGCGCGCTGCTGGCCGAGCGCGGCGCGGCGCTGCTGTTGCGCGCCCGGCAGGAGCCGGCCGGCGGACCGGGCAAACGGCTGGCCAACGAGGCGGTGCACGTCCTGCGCGAGGCGCTGGGCCGGGCCGGGCCGCAGGACCCCGACCTCGGTCACCACCGTCTGCTGTTCGGCCGCGCCCTGCGACTGCGCTACGAACGCCAGCCCTCCCTCGCCGACCTGCACGAGGCCGACTGGATCCTGGAGCTGGCCGCCCGCGGTGTGGACGTACCGGACGCGGTGTCGGCCGAGGCCTGGCTCGAAGTGGGCGATATCCAGCTGCTGCTGGACCGCCGCTTCGACTCCCGTGAGCGCCACGACCGGGCCGCCGCCTGCTTCCGCCGCGCCGCCGCGGCCGCCCGGCGGGCCGACAGCCCCCTGCTGGCCGCCCGTGCCCACCACCGCCGCGGCGAGGTCCTGGAGGTCACGGCCGGTCCCCGTTCCGCGCTGCACGCCTACCGCGAGAGCTGGGAACAGTGGCAGCGTGCCGCGGCGGAGACCGGCGCCGAGGCCCGGCGCACCCGCGCCCGTATGCGCGCCCTGGAAACCACCGCCTGACCGCCCCGAGCGCCCGTCCGGCTGCCTGGCCGTCCGCACCGGAACGTGTTTCTGTGGACGGGAGTTCGGGAACACACCCGTCCAGCCGGCCAGAGGAGAGCAGCGTGGCGACTACCCCCCGCACCGCACCGGCGGTGGCCGCCCCGCCGGGGCCGTCGGCCGAACGGCTGCCGGATTTCGCCGGGGTTGACGTGGGTGTTCTGGCGGTGCGGACGGATCATGCGGTGCTGGGAGAGGTGGCGGCACTGCTGCTGCGCAACTGGCCGTCGGCGGACGATGCCGTGGCGTATTACGAGGACGGCCCGGAAAAAGCCTTGCATTGACCGTCAAGAGCGATGGTTTTTGGGCAAACGTGCAAGGGAACCGGCCAGTTGCCGGGGGGATTCGGTTCCTCGATCGACGGCGGAGCCATGTACCAGTCACATGGGCGGGAGCCGTCGATCCCGTACCTCGACGCCGGCAGACGAGGGCAGGGGGCGACGCCGTGGCGGGGGAGAAGACCGGCCGGACGGCCGTCGTACCCTTCCGGCAGTTCGTCCTGAAGGTCCACAGCCGCTGCAACCTCGCCTGCACCTACTGCTACATCTACACCGGCCCCGACCGCAGCTGGCGCGCCCGCCCGCCGACCGTCCCGGCCGCCACCGTCCGGCAGACCGCCCTGCGCATCGCCGAACACGCCCGCACCCACCGGCTGCGCGAGGTCCGTATCGATCTGCACGGCGGCGAGCCGCTGCTCACCGGCCCCGGTCCGCTCCTGGCGCAGGCCGCCGCGATCCGCGCCGCGCTGCCCGACGGCTGCACCGCCGAATTCGGCCTGCAGACCAACGGCACGCTCCTCACCCGGGAGATGCTCGACACCCTCGCGGCCGCGGGGTTCCGGCTCGGCCTCAGCCTGGACGGCGGCACCCCCGGCCTCAACCGCCGCCGGATCGACCACGCGGGACGGCCCTCCTGGCCCGCGGTCTCCCGCGCCGTACCCCTGCTCCGCGACCGGCCCGAGGTGTTCGCCGGCATCCTGTGCACCATCGACATCACCGCCGACCCCGCCGAGGTCCACGACTCACTGCGCGCCCTGGACCCCCCGATGGTCGACTTCCTCCTCCCGCACGCCAACTGGTCCAGCCCTCCCCCCGCCACCGCCGGGAGGGGCCCCGGGCGGAGCCCCCGCGGGCCGGCCGGCCGCACCCCGTACGGCGACTGGCTGTGCACCGTCTTCGACCTGTGGTGGGACGGCGGCCCCGGACCCCGGGTGCGGGTGTTCACCGAGATCCTCGGCCTCCTGCTGGGCCGCCCCAGCTCCAGCGAGGCGGTCGGTCTCTCCCCCGTCGTCGCCCTGGTCGTCGACACCGACGGCGCCATCGAACAGGTGGACTCGCTCAAATCCACCTACGAGGGCGCCGCCGCCACCGGCCTCGACGTCTTCCGCCACACCTTCGACCAGGCCCTGGCACACCCCGGCATGGCCGCCCGCCGCAGCGGCCGGGACGGCCTCGGCGCGCAGTGCCGCAGCTGCGCCCTGGTGGAGGTGTGCGGCGGCGGCAATTACGCCCACCGCTACCGCGCGGACACCGGCGGATTCGCCAACCCGTCCGTCTACTGTGCCGACCTGGAACGCCTGATACGGCATATCGCCGCCCGGCTGGACGCCACGATCGCGCTCAACTGACGTGCCTCCAACATGACCTGACGCACTGTCGTCATATGGGGGGACACTTGGGCTATCGTGCCGAAGAGCCCGGGCGTGCCGGACGAGACAGCCTCTGCAGCGCGCACCACCGCATCCCAGGGAGACGGTCGCATGGTCGATCAGGCCACCTTTTCCGGTCCCACCGGCTCCAACGAGCACATCACCATCAGCTATGCGGGTTTCACCCGGCCCTGGGCGGCATGGATCTCCCACCAGCTGGAAGCGCAGGGCCACGGCACCACCCTGCTGCGCTGGGACCCACAGGCGGACACCGCGCTGGTGGCGGAGCTGTCGGGGCTGCTGGAGGCCGAGGGCCGGCTGCTGCTCGTGCTGGACGACTGGTACTTCCGGCTGGGCCCCAAGACCCCGGAGGAGTGGACGACCGCGCTGCGGGAGGTGGTCTCCCCGCACGCCGACCGGTTCGCCGCGGTGAGCGTGGCTACCCAGTCCCTGCCCGCCACGGCGTCCCTGCTGCGGCCCGCCGACCTGCGCGACCTGGACGCCCACGAGGCCAACCGCCGGGTGCGGCAACGGCTCGGCATCGCAGGGCAGGGCCGGGCCGTGGACGAGGAGGCGCCCGGCGCGCCCCGCTTCCCGAACAACCCGCCCGAGGTGTGGAACATCCCGCGCCGCAACAACCGCTTCACCGGCCGCGACAACGTCCTCGAAGAGCTGCACGGCAAGCTGGCCGGCTCCGGGGCCGGCGCGGGCCCGCCGCTGGAGACCCGGATCGCGCTGTACGGCACCTCCGGCGTCGGCAAGAGCCAGATCGCCGCCGAGTACGCCCACCGCTTCGGCAACGACTACGACGTGGTGTGGTGGATCAGCGCCACCAACCGCGGCGCCGCCCGCGAACAGCTCGCCGAACTCGCCACCCGGCTCGGCCTGCCCGTGGGCCGGGAGCTGGGCGACCGCATCCGCGCCGTCCACGAAGCGCTCCGCGTCGGCCGCCCCTACCGCCGCTGGCTGCTGATCTTCGACAGCGCCGACGACATGGAGCAGATCGAGGACCTGGTCCCCGACGGCCGCGGGCACGTCCTGATCACCACCCTCACCCGCGACTGGTCGGGCTCCGGCAGCGCCCAGGAGATCGAGGTGCTGCCCTTCCACCGCGTCGAGAGCGTCGCCTACGCCCGGCGGCGGGCACCGCGGCTGACGCCGTTGGAAGCCGATCTGCTCTCCGACGCCGTCCAGGACCTGCCGCTGCTGCTCGCCCAGACCGCCGCCTGGCTCGACGCGAACCCGATGTCGCCCAAGGAGTACATCGAGCTGATCCGCCGCGGCGAGCCCAGCCTCGTCGGCATCCGGATCTCCTCCGACTACCCGATGGCCTTCCAGACGAGCTGGGCCATAACTCTCAACACCCTGCGCGAACGCAGTCCGGCCGCGGTCGAACTCCTCAAGCTGTTCGCGTTCTTCGCCCCGGACACCATCCCCGTCCCGATGCTCGCCCAGGCCCGCCGCGGCGACCTGCCCGAACACCTCGCCGACCTGGCCGCCGAGCCGATCAGCTGGAACACCGCACTGCGCAGGCTGACCGAATCCACCGCCGTACGCCTCGACTACCAGGTCTCCGAAGACGCCGACCCGGCCGTGGAAACCGCGCTGATGCACCGGCTCTACCACCGGTTCCTGCGCAGTGACATGACCGAGGACGAGCGCGATCTGATGGCGGCGACGGCCTGCCGGGTGCTGGTCACCGCCGACCCGCTGAACCCCGCCGACACCCGCTGTTGGGAGCGCTACGCCGAACTCATCCCGCATCTGGAGCCGGCCGGCGTCCTCGACAGCCCCGAGCCCGCGGTCCAGCAGCTGCTGCTCAACTGCGTCGAATACCTCCGGGTCCGCGGCGAATACCGCATGGGCCTGCGGCTGTGCGAACAGTTCATGTCCCGCTGGCGCACCCGCCTCGCGGCCACCCAGCGCACCATGCTGGTGCTCACCCACCAGCACGCCAACATGCTGCGCAGGCTCGGCCGCTACCGCGAGGCCGAGGCGGTCGGCAGCGCGGTCGCCGACCAGCTCGCCGCCGAGCGGGACGGTGCCGACGCCGACCTGCTGCGGGCGCAGGACGGCCTGGCCGGCACCCTGATCGCGCTGGGCTCGTACGAGCAGGCGTACGACCTCTTCGATGCCGTCTGGCGGGCCTATACCGACCTGCTCGGCCCGGAGGCCCCCCGCACCCTCTCCTCGCGGCACAACCTCGGCACGGTCCTGGCGCTGCTCGGCCGCTACGAAGAGGCGCTGGTCACCCACCGCGAGGTGCTGGCCTTTAGGGAGCGCGAACTGCGCGCCCGGCACCACCTCACGCTCAACGCGGGCACCGCCTACGCCCGTACGCTGCGCCTGCTCGGCCGCTACCGCGACGCCACCTCCGCCCAGGAGCTCAACGCCCGGCTGCATCTGCAGGTGATGGGCCCGCACACCCCGCAGACGCTGCGCGCCGAGCACAACCTCGCGCTGTGCCTGCGCCGCTCCGGCGAGGTCACCCGTGCCGCCACGCTGCTCGCCGACCTCGTCGAGCGCTCCCGTCGGGTGCAGGGCCCCCGCCACCCCGAGACGCTGATGGTGCGCGCGGACCACGCCACCTTTCTGCGGGAGCACGGCGACCTCGGGCACGCCCGCGATCTCGCCGAGGAGGTCGCCGAGCGCTACCGGGCGCTGGCCGGCGAGCGCCACCCGTACACCGTGGGTGCCCTGGGAAACGTCGGGCTGGTCCGCGCCGAGTTCGGGGACCAGGCACAGGCACTGGACCTCGCGGACCGGGCGCTCGGCGGGATGACCGAGGCGATGGGCACCGACCATCCCTGGACGCTGGGCTGTGCGCTGAACGCCGGTGCGGCCCGCAACCGGGTGGACGACGAGGAGGGCGCGGCGGAACTGGGCCGCGCCACACTGGAGCGCGCCAAGGGGACGCTGGGCGACACCCACCCGCTGACCCTCTCCGCGAAGACGGCACTCGCCGAGGACCTGCGGGCGCTGCGCCGTGGCCAGGAGGCGGCGAAGCTGGAGCAGGAGGCGATCGGGCAGCTCTCCGAGACGCTGGGCGCCGAGCACCCGCACACCCTCTCCGCCCGGCGCCGCCGCCGCCCGTACTGGGACTTCGAACCGCAGCCGGTCTAAGCCCGGCCCGGACCCTGGCGTCACCGCCCCCGGGCATGCGGAGGGGCCCGCCCCCACCGGGGACGGGCCCATCCGCTGTTCACCACCGGGCACCCCGGCGGCCCGACGCCTCAGGCGTCGAAGGCCTCCGAGACCAGCTGTGCCTGCTCCGCCTGGTGGCGCTTGGCGGAGCCGACGGCCGGCGACGAGGAGTGCGGCCGCGAGATACGGCGCAGGCGCTCGCCGTGCGGGACATCGGCACCGACGGCCAGGTCGAGGTGGTCGATCAGGTTGAGGCCGAGGAACGGCCACGCACCCTGGTTCGCCGGCTCTTCCTGGGTCCACAGGTACTTCTCGGCGTTCGGGAACTTGGCGATCTCCGCCTGGAGCTCCTTGCCGGGAAGCGGGTAGAGGCGCTCGATGCGGACAATCGCCGTGTCGGTCGCGCCGCGCTTCTCCCGCTCCGCCTCCAGGTCGTAGTAGACCTTGCCGGAGCAGAAGATGACCTTGCGGACATCCTCGGCCTTGACCGTGGAGTCACCGATGACGGGGCGGAAGCCGCCCGTCGTGAACTCTTCCGTCTTCGACGCCGCGGCCTTCAGACGCAGCATCGACTTCGGGGTGAAGACGACCAGCGGCTTGTGGTGCGGGTTGTGGACCTGCCAGCGCAGCAGGTGGAAGTAGTTCGACGGCAGGGTCGGCGCGGCGACCGTCATGTTGTTCTGCGCGCACAGCTGGAGGAAGCGCTCGATCCGGGCCGAGGAGTGGTCCGGGCCCTGGCCCTCGTAGCCGTGCGGGAGCAGCAGGGTGACGCCGGACGTCTGGCCCCACTTCTGCTCCGCCGAGGAGATGAACTCGTCGACGACCGTCTGGGCGCCGTTGACGAAGTCACCGAACTGCGCCTCCCACATGACCAGCGCCTCCGGGCGGGCCAGGGAGTAGCCGTACTCGAAGCCCATCGCCGCGTACTCGCTCAGCAGCGAGTCGTAGACGTTGAAGCGGGCCTGGTCCTCGGAGAGGTAGAGCAGCGGGGTGAAGTCGTCCCCGGTCTCCCGGTCGATCAGCACCGCGTGGCGCTGGCCGAAGGTGCCGCGGCGGGAGTCCTGGCCGGCGAGCCGGACCGGGGTGCCCTCCATCAGCAGCGAGCCGATGGCGAGGGTCTCGCCCATGCCCCAGTCGATGGTGTCGTCCTCGACCTGGGCCGCGCGCCGCTGCAGCTGGGGCAGCAGACGCGGGTGGACGGTGACCCGCTCGGGGATGTTGACCTGCGACTCGGCGATCCGCTTGACGACCTCCTGGGAGATCGCGGTGTCCACGTAGACCGGGAACTCGGCCTTGGGCTGCGGCACCTCGGGGGCCACCGGGGCCGTCGTGGCGTCGCGGACCTCGGTGAAGACCTTCTCCAGCTGGCCCTGGAAGTCCTGCAGCGCCTGCTCGGCCTCTTCCAGCGTGATGTCGCCGCGACCGATCAGGGACTCGGTGTAGAGCTTGCGCACCGAGCGCTTCTTGTCGATCAGGTCGTACATCAGCGGCTGGGTGAAGGCCGGGTTGTCCGACTCGTTGTGACCGCGGCGGCGGTAGCAGATCAGGTCGATGACGACGTCCTTGTTGAACGCCTGGCGGAACTCGAAGGCCAGACGGGCAACGCGGACGACGGCCTCGGGGTCGTCGCCGTTCACATGGAAGATCGGCGCCTCGATCATGCGGGCCACATCGGTGGCGTACATGGAGGAGCGGGCCGACTCCGGGGCGGCGGTGAAGCCGACCTGGTTGTTGATGACGATGTGCACCGTGCCGCCGGTGCGGTAGCCGCGCAGCTGGGACATGTTCAGCGTCTCCGCGACCACGCCCTGGCCCGCGAAGGCCGCGTCACCGTGCAGCTGGATCGGCAGGACCGTGAAGTCCGTGCCGCCCTTGTTGATGATGTCCTGCTTGGCGCGCGAGATGCCCTCGACGATCGGGTCGACGGCCTCCAGGTGGGAGGGGTTCGCGGCCAGCGAGACCTTGATCTGCTCACCGTCGAGGCCCGTGAAGGTGCCCTCGGCGCCCAGGTGGTACTTCACGTCGCCGGAGCCGTGCATCGACTTCGGGTCGAGGTTGCCCTCGAACTCGCGGAAGATCTGCGCGTACGACTTGCCGACGATGTTGGCGAGGACGTTCAGGCGGCCGCGGTGGGCCATGCCGATGACGCACTCGTCCAGCCGCGATTCGGCCGCGGAGTCGATGACCGCGTCCAGCAGCGGGATGACGGACTCGCCGCCCTCCAGCGAGAAGCGCTTCTGGCCGACGTACTTGGTCTGCAGGAACGTCTCGAACGCCTCGGCGGAGTTCAGCCGGCGCAGGATGCGCAGCTGCTCCTCGCGCTCGGGCGACTTGTGCGAGCGCTCGACCCGGTCCTGGATCCACTGGCGCTGCTTGGGGTCCTGGATGTGCATGAACTCGATGCCGGTGGTGCGGCAGTACGAGTCGCGCAGCACGCCCAGGATGTCGCGCAGCTTCATCATGGACTTGCCGGAGAAGCCGCCGACCGCGAACTCGCGCTCCAGGTCCCACAGGGTGAGGCCGTGCTCGGTGATGTCGAGGTCGGGGTGCTTGCGCTGGTGGTACTCCAGCGGGTCGGTGTCGGCCATGACGTGGCCGCGGACCCGGTAGGAGTGGATCAGCTCGAAGACCCGCGCGGCCTTGGTGACGTCGTCGTCGTGCGAGGCGTCGATGTCCCGCAGCCAGCGGACCGGCTCGTACGGAATCCGCAGCGACTTGAAGATGTCGTCGAAGAAGCCGTTCTCGCCGAGCAGCAGCTGGCTCATGATGCGCAGGAACTCGCCGGAGGCGGCGCCCTGGATCACGCGGTGGTCATAGGTGCTGGTCAGCGTCATGACCTTGGAGACACCCAGCTTGTTCAGGGCGTCCTGGGAGGTGCCCTGGAACTCCGCGGGGTAGTCCATCGCGCCGACGCCCATGATCATGGACTGGCCGGGCATCAGACGCGGCACGGAGTGCACGGTGCCGATGCCGCCCGGGTTCGTCAGCGACGCGGTGACTCCGGTGAAGTCGTCCATCGTCAGCTTGTTGTCGCGGGCCCGGCGGACGATGTCCTCGTAGGCCTGCCAGAACTCGAAGAAGGTCAGCGTCTCGGCCTTCTTGATGGCGGCGACGACGAGCTGGCGGTCGCCGTTCGGCTTCACCAGGTCGATGGCCAGACCGAGGTTGACGTGCTCGGGCTTGACCAGCGTCGGCTTGCCGTCCTTCTCCGCGAAGGAGTGGTTCATCGACGGCATGGCCTTGAGGGCCTGCACCATGGCGTACCCGATGAGGTGGGTGAAGGAGACCTTCCCACCGCGGGCGCGCTTGAGGTGGTTGTTGATCACGATGCGGTTGTCGAAGAGCAGCTTCACCGGGACCGCGCGGACGGACGTGGCCGTCGGCAGCTCCAGGGAGGCGTTCATGTTCTTCGCAACGGCGGCCGACGGGCCGCGCAGGGTGATGAACTCGGGACCGGCCGTGACCTCGCCGTCGGCCTTCTGAGCGGAGGCCTTGGCGGCCGGCTTGGCCGGTGCGGACTTCGCCGGAACGGCCTTGGCCGGGGCCGGCGCGCTCGCGGCCGGCTTCGCCGGGGTGGCCGGCTCGGCGGAGGCGGGCTTCGGCTCCGCTGCGGCGGGCGCCGCCGGGGACGACTGCGCCGGGGCGGCCGGAGCGGGGGCCGAGGCCTCCACCGGCTGGCTCGGCGCGGTGGCGCCGCCCGGCTTGTAGTCGGCGAAGAAGTCCCACCAGGCTCGGTCTACCGAGTTCGGGTCCTGGAGGTACTGCTGGTAGATCTCGTCGACGAGCCACTCATTGGGACCGAACGCGGCGGCAGGGTTCTTCCCCTGCCCCTCTTGGTCGGTCGAGATGCTCGAGCTGTTGGGGGACTGTAGCGACACGGCGGCAACCGCCCTCTTCCGCTTCCTAAGGTGGTGGACAGCGGGAATAAAGGCTACGCCTGTTGTGACCCCGGATGCAGGCTGGGAGGGTCACTCGTCGCGTACGTCACATTCCCGGAAGGGTTTCGGGGCAGGACTTGGCGGGAAACACACGAAGTTTGCCTGCGTGCGGGTAGGGGACATCGCCATGGGACCCGCGCAGGAGTGCTCCCACCACCGACCCTACGTCAGTGGCCGTCAGCTTCGAGCTGACTCCAACCCCGGAAGAGTGACCCGGATCCGGCAACCGCGGGACGATTCGGCCACACCGATGCGTCCGCCGTGCAGGTCGACGGCCCAGCGCGCGATGGCCAGGCCCAGGCCGGTCCCCCCGTCGGAGCCGGGGCCCGAGGGGGCGGGGCCGCCGCGGTTGAACCGTTCGAAGACCCGGTAGCGCTCCGACTCGGGGATGCCGGGCCCCTCGTCCTGCACGTCCAGCTCCAGGCTCTCGGGGCCCTCGCCGCGGCGCGCGTGCACCGTGACCCGGCCGTGCCGCGGACTGTGCTTGATCGCGTTGTCGATGAGGTTGGCCACGACCTGGTGCAGCCGCTCGGCGTCCGCGTGTGCGGTCAGCTCGGGCGGCGAGACATCGAGGTGGAGATGGACGTCCGTACGGGTGTGGGTACCGGAGCCGGCCACCCCGGCCAGCGTGGAGGCGCCGCGGCTCATATTGGCCTCCTTGAGCACCCCGGACAGATACGGCCAGACCTCGAAGCGCCGCGCGTGCAGCGGCACCACCCCGTTGTCCAGCCGGGACAGGTCCAGCAGGTGCTCGACCAGGCGGCCCAGCCGCTCGGTCTGCTGCAGGGCCGTCCGCATGGTCTCCGGGTCCGGCTCGCTGACCCCGTCGACGACGTTCTCCAGGACGGCACGGAGCGCGGCGATCGGAGTGCGCAGCTCGTGCGAGACATTCGCCACCAGCTCCTTGCGGTGGGTGTCCACCGCCTCCAGATCGGCCGCCATCCGGTTGAAGGCGTTCGCCAGATCGCCGAACTCGTCGCGGCGCTCCGAGCGGACCCGGCGGCTGTAGTTACCGTGCGCCATCGACCGGGTGACGTCCGTCATCTCGCCGAGCGGAGCGGTCAAACTGTTGGCCACGAACTGGGTGATCAGCAGCGAGGCGATCACCGAGAAGATCGTGATCACCCGCAGCTCGGTGGCCGAGTGCATCGCGACGAAGACCAGCAGCGTGGTGATGATCACCGAGACGCTGACCAGCGCCCCCAGCGCGGCCTTCACCGAGCGGTACGGGTCGAGCGGGCGCAGGCCCTCCCAGACCCGCCGCCCCAGCTCGCGCACGGGCGTGTGCCACCGGCGCCGCGTCATGCGGCCGGGGTCTCCAGGGCATAGCCGACGCCGTGGACCGTACGGATGCGCTCGGCGCCGATCTTGCGGCGCAGCGCCTTGATGTGGCTGTCGACCGTACGGGTCCCGGAGGCGTCCGCCCAGTCCCACACCTCGGCCAGCAGCTGCTCACGGGAGAGCACCGCGCGCGGGGTGTTCGCCAGGCAGACCAGCAGATCGAACTCGGTGGGCGTCAGATGGACGTCCGAGCCGCGTACCCGCACCCGGCGCTGGGCGTGGTCGATCTCCAGCTCGCCCAGCCGGAGGATGCCGGTGCGCGGGGTGTGCGCGGCCAGCGCGGCGCGTTCGACCCGCCGCAGCAGGACGTGCACCCGGGCGGCCAGCTCCCGCATCGAGAAGGGCTTGGTCATGTAGTCGTCGGCGCCGACGCCGAGGCCGACGAGCATGTCGGTCTCGTCGTCCCGGGCGGTGAGCATCATCACGGGCACCGGCCGCTGGGCCTGGACCCGGCGGCACACCTCCAGGCCGTCGAAGCCCGGCAGCATCACATCGAGGACCAGCAGATCCGGCTGCCAGGCCTCCGCGGTCTCCACCGCGGCCGGGCCGTCGGTCGCCGTCTGCACCTGGAAGCCCTCGGCGCGCAGCCGGGCCGCGATGGCCTCGACGATCGTCGGGTCGTCCTCCACGACCAGTACCCGGCGCTGGGCGCCCGGCGTGGCGGCGGTGCCGCCCTGCGTTGTCTGAGTCTGGTCCATCGCCCGCCCCTGCATCCCCTGCGTGGTCGCGTATTGCTGGGCAGCAGCGTACGGGCATGGTGTGAGTGTCGGCTACGCGCCCTTCCGCGCGAGATGGACCACGTCAGGGACGCCTCGGACAACGGGGATCTCTTCCGTATGTACCCCGCTGAATCCGGCATTTCGCAAGGCTTCTTCGAAGGCCGGCGAGGGCTGTGCGGACCAGACGGCGAGCACTCCGCCGGGGGTCAGGCGGTCGCGGCAGGCGGCGAGTCCGCCGGGGGAGTAGAGGCCGTTGTTGTCCTCGGTGACGGTCCAGTCGGGTCCGTTGTCGATGTCCAAACACAGGGCGTCGTAGGTGTCTTGGCCCGCTTCCGTCCGCAGGTGGGCGACCAGGTCGGTGTGCAGGATCTCGCTGCGCGGATCGGCCAGCGCGGCCGCCGAGACCGCCGAGAGCGGGCCCGCGCGGTGCCAGTCGATGACCGCTTCCTCGCGCTCGACGACGACGATCCGGCCCCAGCGCGGCTGTTCGGCCGCTCTGGCCAGGGAAAACCCGACGCCGAGGCCGCCGATCAGCAGGGAAGGTCGTGCGTGGTCGGCCGGCAGTGCGGCCAGAGCGGCGTCGATCAGCAGTCGCTCGGACCGGCCGTCGGAGGTGTCCATCAGGAAGCAGCCGTTGGCGATGATCTCGTAGATCAGGGGCGCGGCGGGGGCGCCGGAGCCCATAACTCCGGGGCCTGCGGGGGGTCCGCCCCGCTGCCGCAGCACCACTTCGCCGTACGGGCCCTCACGGCGGTCGAGGGTGCGCGGGGCCTCGGGAAGGCCGGTCGTCGCCTGCGTCGGAGTAACGGGAGCCATGGCGCCATGGTGGCCAATACGGGCCGCGCCGGTCCACCGCTTCGGGCAGGGGTGCGCCGCCGGTGACGTCGGACGCGCTGCCCCTTGCGGCGGTTGCCTGGTGTGAGGGATGTCACTCACACAGCTTCTTCATGGGTTGAGCGTGCAGGCTGGTCCGCGACGTAGGACAAGGCAGGGGAATCACGGCCGGGGGACACGGGCGTGGCCGACCGGATGCGCGCCAGGGACGGAAGGGGCCTCGGACAAGTGAGCTGGCTGGGAACCGCCGAGAGGGCACGGGCCGATCGCGCGCCGTCCGTCATACCGGGGCCGGGTAACGGGCCGGGCAGCGAGCCGGGCAACGGGCCGGGCGCGGCGCCGGCCCTCCCGCCGGGCGCGCTGCCGGGCATCCCCCGGCAGCGCGCCTCCCGGCCGGCCCCCTCGGAGGCGGCGCCGGGAGGCCTTGCGGCGCCCCCGCGACGACGGCCGTGGCGGCTGCTGCCCACTCCCGCCGGCACCCCTTTCACCTTCGGCTACGCCCTCCTCCTCGTGGCCACCTCGCTCTTCGCCGAGTACGGCGACCCGGTCCTGGTCTCCGATCTGCTCCAGGGCTCCAGTACGGACGTCGTCCACCTGGCACAGGCCCCGCTGCTGGTGCTCGTCGCCAGCGCACTGTGGATCGCGGGCGGTATGACCTCCGGGTACGCCATCGGCTTCCTCTTCGTCCTGACGGCGCTGGAGCGGCGGATCGGCGGGCTGCGCACCGCCGCCGTCTTCTTCGGCGGCCATGCGCTGGCCACCCTCGCCACCGAGCTGCCCGTCGCCTTCTCGGTCGCCGCCGGACGGCTGCCGGAGAGCTCGCTGCACCGTCTCGACTACGGCATCAGCTTCGGCGTGATGACCAGCATCGGAGCCCTCGCGGGCCTGTTGCCCGCCTGGTTGCGCTGGCCCGTGCTGGCCGGCGTCGGCTACCTGGCCGTGATCGATCTGCTCGCCTATATCGACCCGATGACCGACTGGGGCCATCTGCTCTCGCTCGCCCTGGGGGTGGCGAGCTGGCCGCTGCTGCGCCGCTGGCGCACCCGGCTCGCCCGGCCCGCGCCGCTCCTGGGAGACCTGGGGCATCCGGCGCTGCGGGGCGCGCGGACCTACTGAGCGGCCGGCGGCTGCGGGCTCACGGCCGAGCGGTACGTATGGGCGATGGCGTAGGCGCAGCCGCCCAGCAGCGCCACACCGGACAGCACACCGCTGACGAACGGCACCCATGCCACGGCCGAGGTCGCCGCCATGCCCAGCCCGGCCACCCCGAGCGCGGTCAGCGCGACGCCGGGGACGGCGATGCTGCGCCGCTTCCAGACCGCCGCCAGTGCAACGAAGTGCAGACCGACGATCAGCGCGGTCCAGGCCACGGCGGTCGGCTCGGGGGCGCCCGCAGCGCGCAGCGCGAGATTGCCGCCGATCAGCAGCACCACCTCGGCCCCCACGACGAACGCGAACCGCCCCCGGAACCAGTCCGCTCGGGGGCCGGTGGCGTCCTCGGCGGGCCGCCCGAGGCGCCCGGCCCGCAGCGCGAGCGCCAGCAGCCCGGCGAAGGTGAGCACCGCGAGCACCCGCAGGGCGATACCGATCGCGGGATTCAGCGGGGCGTGTGCATTGGCGACCACGAAAACCGTGCCGAAGAGTGCGCCGATGAAGACTCCGGACATCCGCTGCAACATGCGGTGAAGGTAGCAGTCATGACGCCGTGTGAGGACGCAGACGCCGGGGTTTTCCGCGCGGTCCGTCCGGACCCGGCCGGCCCGCTATCCGAGCCATATGAGCATGCCGTCCCCCTGGTCCGCCGCCGTGCGGAAGAACGGCCGCAGCTGCTCGTAATGCTCGCGCACATAGTCCAGGGACTCGCCCCGCTCCCAGACGATCGCCGGATACACCTCCGCCGCGGCGAGATCCTCCGGGCCGACGCCGGCCGTCAGCGTCTCTCCGGATATCTCCGCCAGCGCCCCGGCGGCGGCCCGCACCTGCTCGGGGGTGAGGTAGCGGGGCGGGCCGTAGCCCCAGTCGTCGGCATCCGGGACGGGCTCCTCGCCATGGACGATGTCCACCGGGAAGGCCGCCCGGCGCAGCAGGAAGCCGAGCGCGTCCCAGGCCTTGTCGACGTCCAAGCAGCGCGCCGGCGCGGACTGCGAAGGCCCGGCCGCCTCCGCCTCCGCCTCCATCCAGCCGCCGACCAGCTCCAGCGCCCACTCGGGATTGCCGAGGGCGCGGTCGAGTTCGGCAGGGGTGACACGTGCGTACTCACCGATCATGCTCATGGTCCCGAGGCTAGAGGCCACCACTGACAACGCCGTTCGGCGAAGGGGCCGTTGCCCTCCCTCCGTGAGCGAATCCGGCCGGGCGCGGTGCGCCGTGACCGCCTGGGAGAATGGCGGCCCCTTCCGAGCGCGGCCTCGTGCGGCGCTTGCCGGCCGCAGGAGTGCACCCGCCTTGTCCCCAGACCGCATGCCATCGACAGACCACGAGCAATCGATTCCGGACACCGCCGATCTCGGTCTGCAGTCCGACTGCGGCAGTTGCTTCGGGCTCTGCTGTGTCGCGCTGCCGTTCGCGGCCTCGGCGGACTTCGCGATCGACAAGGACGCCGGCCGGCCCTGCCCGAATCTGCAGACGGACTTCCGCTGCGGCATCCACACCGACCTTCGCCCGCGCGGCTTCTCCGGCTGCACCGTCTTCGACTGCTTCGGCGCCGGGCAGAAGGTCTCCCAGGTCACCTTCGGCGGACGGGACTGGCGGCAGGCCCCGGGGACCGCCCGGCAGATGTTCGACGTCTTCCCCGTCATGCGGCAGCTGCACGAACTCCTCTGGTACCTGGCCGAGGCGCTGACCCGTCCCGCGGCCCATCCGGTACACGCCGACCTGCGGGCCGCGCTGGAGAAGACCGAAGGCCTCACCCGCGCCGGCGCCCAGGAACTCACGGCGCTCGATGTGCCCGCCCACCGGGGCGAGGTCAACGCCCTGCTGCTGCGGACCAGCGAACTCGTACGGGCCGGGGTACCGGGCCGCAAGAAGGAGCGGAGGGGGGCCGATCTCATGGGGGCCCGCCTCAAGGGCGCTCATCTCCGGGGCGCCAATCTCCGCGGGGCCTACCTCATCGCCGCCGACCTCAAGGGCGCCGATCTGCGCACGGCGGACCTGATCGGCGCCGATCTGCGGGACGCCGACCTCAGTGGTGCCGATCTCACCGGCGCCCTCTTCCTGACCCAGTCGCAGCTCAATGCGGCCAAGGGCGACGCGGCGACCAAGCTGCCGCAGGCCTTGTCCCGCCCCGCCCACTGGTAGCACGCCGCATCTGATCGCTCACAGCGAACGCACAGAGGGGAACATCTCTCGGCCCGGCTGCATTGAGTGGGTAAAGCTCAACTTGCTTGCCTAAGGGGAGATCATGGCTGCGACGTCCACACCGCTCACTCTGCCCGTGCTGCCGCTCGATGACGAGGTCGTGCTCCCCGGCATGGTGGTGCCCCTGGACCTGTCCGACGCGGACGTACGGGCAGCGGTGGAGGCCGCACAGGCCGCCGCCACCTCGGGCAACAAACCGCGGGTGCTGCTTGTGCCCCGCGTCGACGGCACCTACGCCGGCATCGGCACGCTCGGGCGGATCGAGCAGGTCGGTCGGCTGTCCGACGGCGACCCCGGCGCGCTGATCCGGGGCCTGGGCCGGGTACGGATCGGATCCGGCACGACCGGGCCCGGCGCAGCGCTCTGGGTGGAGGGCACGACCGTCGAGGAGACGGTCCCCGATCCCCTGCCCGGCGCGGTGACCGAACTCGTCACGGAGTACAAGGCGCTGGCCACCAGCTGGCTGCGCAAGCGTGGCGCCTGGCAGGTCGTCGACCGCGTCCAGCAGATCGAGGACGTCCCGACGCTGGCCGACAACTCCGGCTACTCGCCGTTCCTGACCACCGAACAGAAGGTCCATCTGCTGGAGACCGCCGATCCGGTCGCCCGGCTGAAGTTCGCCACCGAGGCGCTGCGCGAGCACCTCGCCGAGCAGGACGTCGCCGAATCCATCGCCAAGGACGTCCAGGAGGGCGTCGACAAGCAGCAGCGGGAGTTCCTGCTGCGGCGGCAGTTGGAGGCGGTCCGCAAGGAACTCGCCGGGCTGAACGGCGATCCGGAGGACGAGGGCGACGACTACCGCGCCCGGGTCGAGGCCGCCGACCTGCCCGAGGACGTCCGCAAGGCCGCCCTCAAGGAGGTCGACAAGCTGGAGCGGTCCAGCGACCAGAACCCCGAGGGCTCCTGGATCCGCACCTGGCTGGACACCGTCCTGGAACTGCCCTGGAACGAACGCACCGAGGACGCCTACGACATCGCCGGCGCCAGGGAGATCCTGGACGCCGACCACTCGGGCCTGGAGGACGTCAAGGAGCGGATCACCGAATACCTGGCCGTCCGCAAGCGGCGGGCCGAGCGTGGCCTCGGGCTGATCGGCGGGCCGTCGAAGGGGGCATCGGGCGGCGATTCGGGCAAGGGCGGTGGCGGGCGACGGGCGGGCGGCGCCGTGCTGGCGCTCGTCGGGCCGCCCGGCGTCGGCAAGACCTCGCTCGGCGAGTCCGTCGCGCGGGCCATGGGCCGGAAGTTCGTCCGGGTCGCGCTCGGCGGCATCCGGGACGAGGCGGAGATCCGCGGCCACCGCCGTACGTACGTCGGCGCGCTGCCCGGCCGGATCGTACGGGCCGTCAAGGAGGCCGGGTCGATGAACCCCGTGGTGCTGCTCGACGAGATCGACAAGGTGGGCTCGGACTTCCGGGGCGACCCGGCCGCCGCCCTCCTGGAGGTCCTGGACCCGGCGCAGAACCACACCTTCCGCGACCACTACCTGGAGGTCGAACTCGACCTCAGCGATGTGGTCTTCCTGGCCACCGCCAATGTCCTCGAAGCCATCCCCGAGCCGCTGCTCGACCGGATGGAGCTGGTGCGCCTGGACGGCTACACCGAGGACGAGAAGGTCGTCATCGCCCGGGACCACCTGCTGCCGCGCCAGCTGGAGCGGGCCGGTCTGGAGACCGGTGAGGTGACCCTGCAGGACGACGCGCTGCGCAAGCTGGCGGGGGAATACACCCGCGAGGCGGGCGTACGGAATCTGGAGCGCGCCGTCGCCAGGCTGCTGCGAAAGGTCACCGCACAGCACGAGCTGGGGGAGCGGGAGCTGCCGTTCACGGTAGGTGCGGACCAGCTGCGCCCGCTGATCGGGCGGCCGCACCACACCCCCGAGTCGGCACAGGACCCGGCCGAGCGGCGCACCGCGGTCCCCGGAGTGGTCACCGGACTCGCGGTCACCGGCGCCGGCGGCGATGTCCTCTATGTGGAGGCCTCGCTCGCCGATCCGGAGACCGGGGCGTCCGGGCTCCAGCTGACCGGTCAGCTCGGTGACGTGATGAAGGAGTCCGCGCACATCGCGCTGTCGTTCCTGCGCTCCCACGGCGCCGAACTGGAGCTTCCGGTCGCCGATCTGAAGAAGCGCGGTGTGCATCTGCACGTTCCGGCGGGCGCCGTCCCCAAGGACGGGCCGAGCGCGGGCGTGACGATGACGACGGCGCTGGCCTCGCTGCTGTCGGGCCGGCAGGTCCGGCCGGAGGTGGCGATGACCGGTGAGGTCTCGCTGACCGGGCGGGTGCTGCCGATCGGCGGCGTCAAGCAGAAGCTGCTGGCGGCGCACCGTGCCGGGATCACCACCGTCATCATTCCCCAGCGCAATGAACCGGACCTGGACGACGTACCGGCCGAGATCCTGGACTCCCTGGAGGTCCACCCGGTCGCCGATGTCCGCCAGGTGCTGGACCTGGCGCTGACCCCGGCCTCGAACGGGGCGGCTCCGGAAGTACCGGTCGCGGCCTGAGGGATACGGCCTGAGGGATACGGCATGAGGGATACGGCATGAGGGATACGGCATGAGGGATACGGCATGAGGGGTGTGGCCTGACGGACGCGGCCCGGCGGACGCGGCCCGGCGGACGCGGGCGAAAGGGACGGGCCCCTGCCGCACCCGGTGTGCGGCAGGGGCCCGCTCGTGCGTACGGCCCGGGCGTGGAGGGGGCCGCACGCCCGTGTATCAGCCGTTGGCGAGGGCCTTGAGGCGGTCCAGCGCGCCGTTGAAGCGGTTGTGGTCACCGACCGTCGGGCCGGACGAGGTGTACTGCCAGAGGGTGTGGAAGCCCCAGCCGGCCGGGAGTTCGCCGGCCGACGAGCCGTAGCGCGGTATCCACAGCGGGTTGACGGCACCGAAGGCGGCGGAGTTGCCGGTGCACTGCTTCCACCAGCCGGTGGAGGTGTAGATGACGGCGTCCCGGCCGGTACGCGCCTTGTAGGTGGCGAACCAGTCCTTCATCCAGTTCACCAGGCCGGCCGCGCTCAGCCCGTAACAGGTGGCGCCGTAGGGGTTGTACTCCATGTCGAGTGCCCCGGGCAGCGTCCTGCCGTCCTTGGACCAGCCGCCGCCGTGGCCCACGAAGTAGGTGGCCTGGGCGGCACCGCTGGAGGTGTCGGGTGTGGCGAAGTGGTACGCGCCCCGGATCATGCCGGTGTTGTAGGAGCCGTTGTACTGCTGCGCGAAGGACGGATTGGTGTAGCTGGTGGACTCCGTCGCTTTTACATAGGCGAAGCGGACGCCGCTGTTCCAGAGCGTCGACCAGGCGACGCTCCCGTTGTGGCTGCTGACGTCCACACCCTCGACGGACGCCGCGAGCGACGACGCGGGCGGTGCGGTGCCGGCCGCGGTGCCCTCGTGCCGGGCGATCTGGGAACCGGCCCAGTCCTGGCCGGGGTGGCGGGGCTCCGGTGCGCGGCGGGTGGCCGTGGCGCCGGCGGTGCCCGGCAGCCCGAGCAGGAGGGAGAGGACCGCGAGAAGGACCCCGGCCAGGGTCGCGAGGGACCGTGCGGGTCGGTGGGGGAAGCCGGATCTGAGCACGGACATACGTGCCTCCGAAGATCTCGGTGGGGGTGATCTGAGGGGGGTGACCTGAGGGGGACCTGAGGGGGGTGACCTGAGGGGGACCTGAGGGGGGTGACCTGAGGGGGGTGACCTGAGGGGTGACCTGAGGGGCCTGAGAGGGAGGAACTGACGGCATGGCGCCGGCGTGCGGGCGCGCCGGTGCGAGGGGCAGGACGCGCGCGGAACCGTTGACATCCCGGGCCTTTGGTATGCCCATGCCAGAAGAGCGGTACGCGCGTAGAACTACGTGACAAAAGAGGGGCACCGTGCTGCCGTTGGTCTACTCCTGCGAAATACTGGCCGAGCTGCGGCTTCAGCTGCCGGTGGCGAAAACTTTCAGGTGGGGGAAAGCGAGAAGGGGCGCTGACGTGCACAACACCGGAGCCGACGGTACGACGGCGGACGGCGAACCACCTGGTGTGGATCACGTATTTCTGGCCCTGGAACGCGAATTGGCGGTATTTCTCCGCCGGGCCCGTGCCTCTTCCGGCGAATTGGCGCGAGAGGTACATCCCGATCTGGAGCCCTCCGCGTACGGGCTCCTCGTCCGGCTGGCCGACGCCGGCACCCAGCGGGCCACCGGCCTCGCCGGCTTCTTCGGCGTAGGCAAGGCCACGATGAGCCGCCAGCTGCACGCCCTGGAGAAGCTCGGACTCGTCGCCCGCGAGCCGGATCCCGCCGACGGTCGTGCGGTCCTGGTACGCCTCACCGACGAGGGCCGCGACCGCTTCACCCGCGTCCGCACCGGCCGCCGCGCCCAGTACGCCCGCCGCCTCGCCTCCTGGGACCGTACCGAGGTCGCCGAACTCGCCCGTCTGCTGCACCGGCTGAACGCGGAGCAGGAGGGGGACGAGGTGTAGGGGCGTCGTCTCGTACGGCGGGGGAGTGGCGGCGCCGCCCCCCCCGGGCCTGCGGGCGGGGTGCCGGTCCCCGGGCCAATGGGCGGGGGTGAGTTCCCGGGCCTCCGGGTGCGCCGCCGCGCCCCGGGCCTGTGCCGCACCCCGGGCCTGTGTCGCCGTACCCCGGGCCTGTGCCGCCGTACCCCGGACCTGTGTCGCCGTGGTGCCGTTCCCCGACGCCGGGAGAAATCTCCCCGCCCGCCGGTGATTGTCACGACGTCACAAAAATCCCGGGCCACGAGAATCGCGGCGCCACAAGAGTCACGGCGCCACAAAGATCACCGCCGCGTCGTCCCGCGCCTTGCCGCGCGGATACGCCGAGCACTCCGTGTCAGCCGCCTCCGCTGCCCGGACCCGGTCGATCAGCGACTGCGGGCCCTGCCCGGCCACCAGCGCCACGCAGTCGGCCCAGGAGCCCTCGTGGAAGACCTCCGTCCAGCGGCCCGCACCGTCGCTGAGCGCGGTCAGGGAACGCAGACCGGAGCGCGGAACGCTGCCGGACACCGCACGCGCGGCCACCGCCGGATCGGCGGCCGCGGTGAAGAAGCCGCCCTCCGCGTTGCGCAGCGCCTCGACCGCGCGGGCGTACTTCCGGCCCGCTGCGGCCCGTTCCGCCGAGCCGCGGGGCAGCGCCCGTACGGCGGCACGCCGGTCCCGGACCGCGGGCGGCAGCTCGTCCAGCCGCGGGTCGAGCACCGGCTGTACCGAGCCGTCCGCCCGCTCCAGGAGCAGCACCGAATCGGACAGCACGAGGTACTCGGCGGTGCCCCCGGACCACCGTGCGGCAACCACGGTTGCCTGCGGAGTACGGGCGTGAGAAAGGTCACAGGTCGCCCGATGAGTATCGGCCGTCCGGGAGATGGCCGCGGAGAGTACCTCAGCGAGCGTCATATCCCGGTGTGAAACCGACAGTTCGAGCATTGCGCCACCAAGTCGTGCGGTGAACCACGGCACCGTGTGGAGGCAGCCGTAGTCCTCCTCGGGAGGCGTCACGCCGTCCAGCAGGACGAGGGCTCCGCCCTGGCCGGCGGCCGGCAGGGCGACCGATGCGTAGTCCTCGTTTGGGCGTTGGGGGTCGCCCGGCTCTGTGGCGAGTTCGATGCGCATGGCCGCAAGTCTGCCGGAGGCCCCGGCTCCGCCCCCGGTAACGGGAGCCGGCGGCGGAGCCGGAGGGCGGCCGGGGCGGCGGCGTACCGGAGGTAAGGACCGCCGGACCGGCGGTGTGCGGGCGCGCATCCTTCCAGGAGCCGGACGCATCTCCAAACCCGTTCGGGCGTTGGCAGAGGTTGCGGCCGAAAACATCGGCGCACGGAAGTTGATGGTCAAACTCCGAGTGATGTTCACTCGTTCAGGTGGCCGGGCATGTGTTGCCGAGCCACTGCGCGGCGCCGGTGGAATGGTCGTTGCCCGGTCATAGGGGTGGGGCCAGGACGTTCGTCGCGACGCGCAGAGCCGGGCTGTTTCCCCTCGCGGAAGTGTGTGCTGCTGCGTCTTCGCGCAGGTCCGCCCCGTGAGCGGAGAGCGAGCCGGGTCCGCGACGCCATATGGCGTGGACAGGCGAGACAGGAATGCGAGCAGCGGTGCGGAAGATGCGGCTTCGAGGCGGCGCAAGGAAGCCGGGATCACCGGCCGGTTCGGTCTCGGGACCGAATACGGGCTCGGGTCCTGGTGAAGGTCCGGGTGTGACGGACGGCGGCGAGAGCCGTGCGGGACGGCGTCCCGCACGTGTGCGCAACCGGCTCGTCGGGGCGGTGGCCGTCGTGGCCGCCGCCGTCCTCGGCGCCGGCGCCCCCGGTTTGACGGCCACGGCCGACAACGCCACCAACAGCCAGCAACTGGTCGATCTGGCCGAGCTGAACGCGCAAGCCATCGCGCTGGCGCACTCCCTCGCGGATGAACGTGACGGTATGACCGCATACGTCGCCACGGGGCACGGCAGCCGTACGGCAGCGGGGTTGGGCAACTCCGCGGTCAACGGTGCCCGGGCCGCCCGGGCGGACGACGCCGCGGCCCTCCGGGCCCAGCGTGCCCGCGTGGACCGGCAGATCGGCGAACTGCGCTCCGAGGCCCAGGACGCCTCGGGCGACACCGCGGTGTACAAGGCCGCCGCCAAGCTCCTGGGCACGCTGCCGCAAACCCGTCAAAAGGCGCTGTCCGCGGGTGGATCGGCCGAGCAGATCTATAACGCCTACACCCAGACGATCCAGGCGCTCGGTGCGATCAGCGACGACATCGCCCGTGAACTGCCCGGCCGTGCGGACTCCGCCGACGCCGACACCCACGCGCTGCCCGCCCTCGGCCGTGCCGCCGAACAGGCCGCGGGCACCCGGGCCCTGCTGCTCGCCGCGCTCAAGGCGGGCGGCAGCCAGCCCCGGCTGACGAACCTCGCCCAGGTCGCGCACCTTCGCGAACAGGGCGCGCTCGGCGACTTCCAGCAGGCCGCGAGCCAGGGCGCCCGGGACCGTTACGTCCGCACCGTCAACGGCGAGGACGTCAACACCGCCGAGCGCTATACGGCCCGGCTGACCGACCAGCCCCGGCTGGACGCCGTCGATCTGCGGCTCAGCCGCCAGCGGGTCCAGGCCACGCTCACCAGCCGTATCGGACTGATGCGCGGCGTCGAATCCGCCATGGCCACCGCCGACGTCCAGCGTCTCGGCGCGCTGCGCGACGACGACGTCAACGAGCTGGAGATCCGCATCGGCCTGGAAGGGCTGTGCCTGCTGCTGGCCGTCGGCGCCGGCGTCTGGGCCGCCCGCTCCATGACCCAGCCGCTGGCCGCGCTGCGGATCGGCGCCAAGCGGCTGGCCGCCGACCCCGCGCACGAGGAGCCCCTCACCTACAAGGGTCGCAACGACGAATTCGCCACCACCGTGCGGTCCGTCAATGCGCTGCACGCCCAGGTCGGCGAGCTGGCGCGGCGCACCGCCGAGCTGGAGGGCGAGCGCAAGCGGCTGATCGGCGGCCGGCAGCGGCTGGTCGCCGAGCGCGAGGTGCTCCAGGAGCAGGGCGAGGGCCTCAAGGAGGAGATCGCCGATCTCACCGAGCGGCTGGCGGCCCTGCACGCAGGTGTGCACGGCCGGTTCGTCAACCTCTCGCTGCGCACCCTCGGTCTCGTGGAGCGCCAGCTCGGCGTGATCGAGTCGCTGGAGGAGAGCGAGCAGGAACCGGAGCGGCTGGAAACCCTCTTCAAGCTGGACCACTTCGCCGCGCGGATGCGCCGCAACAGCGAGAACCTCCTCGTCCTGGCGGGTGCCGAGCAGTACAGCAACAACCACCCGGGGCCGGTACCGCTGCTGGATGTGATGCGCGCCGCGATCAGTGAGATCGAGCGCTACGAGCGGGTGCGCATCCAGGCGCTGCCGCCGCACTCCCAGGTCGCCGGTTTCGCCGCGGACGACATCAGTCACCTGGTCGCCGAACTCCTGGAGAACGCCACCGCCTTCTCGCCGCCGGACGCCCATGTCGAGCTGGCCGGTTGGCTGCTGGAGAGCGGCGAGGTCATGCTCTCCGTCCAGGACGAGGGCATAGGGATGACCTCGGAGCGGATGGCCGAGCTCAACGAGCGGCTGACGGACGTCGAAGCCGCCTCGTCCTCCGAGACCATCGACGAGGCGCTGGGCCTGGGCCTGTACGTCGTGGTGCGGCTGGCCGCCCGGCACGGTGTCCGGGTCCAGCTGCGGGACGCGAAGCAGGGCGGCGTCACGGCCGTCATCGTCCTGCCCGGCTCGATCCTGCCCACCCGCCCGGCCCCGTCGGCAGCCGCGGCGAGCGCGCCCCGGGACGTGGCGCACACCCCGGGCCTGCCCGGCTCGGTCGCCGAGGCGAACTCCAACGCGCTGCCGACCCGGGGGGCCCGCAGGGACCCGGCAGCCGTGGCCGGCCCGTCGGCCGCCGCCGCGACCTTGGCCCATGAGTCCGGCCAGGGCCCGGCCCAGGACACCCCTTCGCCCGCCGGACAGCCCGACGGCCGGGCAGCAGCCGCACCGGCAGCCGGCCACGAGGGCACCCCGGACGCGGACCCCGCACCTGCCCCCGCCGCCGACCCGTTCGTCGCCGCCGCGGAGCGCGCGATCGACGCGGCCGGACTCGGCGTGCCGGCCGAACCGGCACCCACCGAGCCGCAGCCCGCCGACCCCACCACGTACTCCGGTTCCGAGCCGAGCCCGTACGGCCCGCAGTCGCCCGGCCCCTACGCCGCCACCACCAGCGGCGCCGGCGAGCACCTCCGGCCCGAGGACGACACCAACCCGGCCGCCAACCAGGCCGCGGCCCGGACGCCGGCTGCCGGCACCGGCCGGCCCGCCGCCCCGGACAACGAGCCCACCGGAGCCGGTGCGCCCGCGTCCGACCCCTACGCCATCGGCCCGGACCAGCACACGGGCCCCGGGACGGATGCGACACCCACGGACGCGGCCGCGGCACCCGCCGACGCGTCCCCGGCCGGGACACCGGCCGACCCACAGACCGCCGCCGCCCCGCCCGCGGGGGAGCGGCGGACGACCTCCATGGGGCTGCCCAAGCGCACCCCCAAGGTCGTGGCGCAGCAAGAGGCGCCGACCGCACCGCGCAAGAGCGGTGCGGCCAATGCCGAGGCGCTGCGGCGCCGCCTCGGCGGATTTCAGGCGGGGGCGCGAGACGGCCGGCGCGAGGTCGAAGCCGAGATCGCGGAACGTACAGCGGAGCTGACCATCCCACAGACGGACACCGACGGAGCGGGGGCCCCGGGAGAGAGCCACGTTGTCGAGGAGGCACGCGATTGAAGGCGCAAGCGCCCACTGCTTATGGACAAGGTCTGAGCAGTCAGGCAAGGAATCTGCATTGGCTGCTGACCAACCTGGTCGACGAGGTACCTGGAATCCGCTCGGTCGCGGTGGTCTCCTCCGACGGCCTGCTGCTGTTGTCGTCCGACCCGGGCCGGGTGGAGGAGTCGGCACGGCCGGGCGGGGGTGACGGTCCGCGGGGATCCAGCGCGGACCTGGCCACCATCGTGTCCGGGCTGGGCAGCCTCACCCAGGGTGCCGCGAAGCTGATGGACGGCGGGGCGGTCAAGCAGACGATGATCACGATGGACGAGGGCAGCCTGTTCGTCATGTCGATCAGCGACGGCTCGCTGCTCGGGGTGCATGCCACCCCGGATTGCGATATGAGCGTCATCGCCTACCACATGGCGCTGTTCGTCGGCCGGGCCGGTCATGTCCTCACCCCCGAACTCCGCAGTGAATTGCGTAAGTCGATGGAGAGCCCCCAGTGAGCGAACGTAGTGAGCGAACCATGGAGAGGTGCGCCCCGAGCGAGTGCGAGGGCGGACGAAGCGAGGTTTCGGCATGAGCAGCTCCCGCAAACTCCCCGTACGCGGCGGGGAGCGGAAACCCTCGCGCGTGCGGCCGTACTCGCTCACCGGCGGCCGGACGCGATTCGGCCATGTGCTGCTCGTCGAGACCTTCGTGGCCGCGCTGGAGGCCCCCGAGGAGCGGCGCGAGCTGACGTCCGGCGGCTGGGGCGACCGGGTGATGCCGGAGATGCGCGCGATCGTCGAGCTGTGCCGCCGGATGCGCTCGGTCGCGGAGATCTCCGCGCTCCTCAAGATGCCGCTGGGCGTGGTACGTGTACTGCTCAGCGACCTCGCCGACCAGGGAAAGATTCGCGTCTACGGCACCGGGCACGGCTCCGGCCGGCCCGACCGCGCGCTGCTCGAAAGGGTGCTGAGTGGACTTCACAGGCTCTGACACGATATCGGCCGGGCCTACGGCGAGCGCCGGTTCCGTGAGCCCGGCCGACCCGGTGGCCACGGCCGCCGACGCGGGGCTGCAGAGCTGGCAGACGGACCGTTCGCGGGCGCCGATCGCCACCAAGATCGTGGTGGCGGGCGGTTTCGGCGTCGGCAAAACGACGTTCGTCGGATCGGTCTCGGAGATCACCCCGCTCCAGACCGAGGCGGTGATGACCCAGGCCAGCGCGGAGACGGACGATCTGACCGCCACCCCGGACAAGACCACGACCACGGTCGCGATGGACTTCGGGCGGATCACCCTCGACCAGGAACTGGTGCTGTATCTGTTCGGCACGCCCGGACAGCAGCGCTTCTGGTTCATGTGGGACGACCTGGTGCGCGGCGCGATCGGTGCGATCGTGATGGCCGACACCCGGCGTCTGGAGGACTGCTTCCCGGCTCTGGACTACTTCGAGAGCTGCGGACTGCCGTATGTCGTCGCGGTCAACCACTTCGAGGGGACCGAGGCCTTCGCCGTCGAGCATGTACGCGATGCGCTGACCGTGCCGCCGCACGTGCCCGTTGTGATCATGGACGCGCGGAAGCGGGTCACGGTGATCGAGTCGCTGCTCGCGTTGGTCGGCCACGCCCTGGAGACCACGCCCGAGTAACCGGCCCCCGTAGGGGGCCTCGGCCCCGTACGGGCCACCTCACCCCCCACTTCCCCTCCCCGAACACCAGCAGTAGCAGTAGCAGAGAAGAGTGCCGCCATGCGGAAAATACTCGTCATCGGAGCCGGCCAGTCCGGTCTCCAGCTCGCCCTCGGCCTCCAGTCCCAGGGCTACGAGGTCACCCTCATGTCCAACCGCACCGCCGACGAGATCCGCGCCGGCCGGGTCATGTCGACGCAGTGCATGTTCCACACCGCGCTCCAGCACGAGCGCGACCTTCAGATCAACTTCTGGGAGAACCAGGCCCCGCGCATCGAGGGCCTGGGCGTCTCGGTCGCCGCCCCCGGCAGCCATGAGGCGCCCGAGGGCTCGCAGCGCGCCATCGACTGGGTCGGCAAGCTCGACGGCTATGCCCAGTCCGTCGACCAGCGGGTGAAGATGGCTGGCTGGATGGAGACCTTCGCGCAGCGCGGCGGCCAGCTCGTCATCCACGGCGCGGCCGTCTCCGACCTGGACTTCTTCGCGAGCCGCTACGACCTGACGCTGGTCTCGGCCGGCAAGGGCGAGCTGGTGTCCATGTTCGGCCGGGACGCCTCCCGCTCCCCGTACGACACCCCGCAGCGGGCGCTCGCCGTCTCCTACGTCCACGGCATGGGCCCGCGCCCCGAGCACCCCGAGTTCGAAGCGGTGCGCTGCAACCTGGTGCCCGGCGTCGGCGAGCTGTTCGTCATGCCGACGTACACCACCTCCGGCCGCGCCGACATCCTCTTCTGGGAGGGCATACCCGGCGGTCCGCTGGACGCCTTCCAGGGCGTCAAGGACCCCAACGAGCACCTCGCCCTGACGCTGGAGCTGATGGAGAAGTTCCTGCCCTGGGAGTACGCCCGCTCCACCAAGGCCGAGCTGACCGACGCCAACGGCACGCTGGCCGGCCGCTACGCCCCCACCGTGCGCAACCCCATCGGCCGGCTGCCCTCGGGCGGTCTGGTGCTCGGTGTCGCGGATGTCGTGGTCGCCAACGACCCGATCACCGGCCAGGGCTCCAACTCGGCCTCCAAGTGCGCCGCCTCCTACCTGGCCTCCATCGTCGAGCGCGGCGACCGGCCCTTCGACGCGGAGTGGATGCAGAGCACCTTCGACCGCTACTGGAACACCGCCCAGCACGTCACCAAGTGGACGAACGCGATGCTGGCCCCGCCGCCGGAGCACATCCTGAACCTCATCGGCGCGGCCGGCCAGCTGCAGCCCGTCGCCGACCGCTTCGCCAACGGCTTCAACGACCCGTCCGACTTCGAGAACTTCTTCTACGAGCCGGAGAAGACGAATGCGTACCTGGCTTCGCTGACGGGCTGAAAACCGCCTGCGGCGGGGGCTTGCCCCCCGTCGTCGGGTGCGGCGCCGTGCCGGTTCCTCCCCGCCTTCGGCGGGGAGGGGGGCGGGTTGCCGCCGCGGCGCGTGCTGTGTTGTGGTGGCGGTGACGGGCCTCCGGCGCTGGGGTGCGGGACTGCTTCGCTTGACGCTCCGCTGCAGCGCCGCTGCGCTCCGCCTTTGCTCCTCCTCGGAGCCTGCGGAAGCAACGCCCCGCACCCCACCGCCTCCGGCCCGCCACCTCGCGTGGGTGCCGCGGCCTTCCCTGGAGGAAAGCGTGGGGTGCCTGCGGGCTTCCGGCGTGCGCCGCACTGCTCAACGAGGCCTGCTCCAGGGCCACTTGGGTCCGCCGCTCGGTGTCTTTCCCGCGGGGTCGTACTCGTACTTCCACCCGCTGGGCAGGCCCAGGCGACCCACCCGCGCCGGGACGCGCCGGTAGACGTGCACCGTCGGCGGCCGGTCGTCGCCGTGCGGCACGGGGACCTCGTACGTCTTCGGCGGCTGGCCGGTCGCGCCGACCAGAACGGGCAGTACCCGGCCGTCCAGCGGGCCGCCGACGAAGAGGGTGTTCTCGCTTCTCACGCCCTCAGTGTCACACCACCACGGCCGGGCGGCTGATCACAGCAGATGCGCGGCGTCGCGCACGACGGGCAGGATGCGGCGGGCCAGGTCACCGGCCGGGCCGTCGGCCGTCTCCAGCTTCAGCGCCGCCCGGGTCACCCGTGCGGTCTGTGGGTCGGTGGCCGCGGTGGCGGTCAGTAGCGCGACGAAGTGGTCCACCAGCCAGTCCCGCAGTTCGTCGAGGGCCGGCTGCTTGTCCTCGTCCAGCCAGATCAGCGAGGCGGCCTCGACGGCGGTGATCCACATGCGGACGGTCATCCGCAGCCGCAGGCCCGGCTCCGGCTCGCCCAGATGCCGCAGGATCTGGTCGGCGGCGGCGCGCCGTACCTCGTCCACGATCGCGGACGTACGGGTGGTCTCCACCACGCTGCCGCCCTGCAGCAGCGCGCTGAACCCCGCGTCGTGCTCGTCGACGAAGGCCAGATAGCGGTCCAGCGCCCGCGAGAGCCGACGGGTGAGCGGTCCGGTCTCCGGCTCGGCGAAGCAGCGCTCCAGGATGTCGGCCGCGCTGCGCAGGGCAGCCTCGTACAACTGCTGCTTGCCGCCGGGGAAGTAGCGGTAGACCAGCGGGCGCGAGACCTCGGCGGCGGTGGCGACGTCGTCCAGCGAGACATCCTCGGGCGCACGGTGTGCGAACAGGCTGAGCGCGGCGGTGAGCAGTTGGCTGCGGCGCTGCTCGACGCTCAGCCTGCGGTAGGCGGGTCGGGGTACTGCTGGGGCGGTGCCGCTGCCGTTCATGAACAGCAGCGTAACCGCCTCGGGTTCGGGCTCGCACAGGTGCTCGGGGTGTACGGGGTCCATGCCGGGCGCTTCAGGCCAGCAGTCCCGAGCTTCGCCACAACCTGCGGCCCACACCGCGCAGTACGCCGATCTCGTCCAGGAAATCGGTCAGCCGCCGGGCGCCGGACTGCATCACCTCGCGGCGGTGGCCACTGGCCTTGACCTGGGCGACGGCCTCGCGCCGGTCCAGGCCCACGTGGGTGTAGACGGCCGGGTTGACGAAGGCGACGGAGAAGATCCGGGCCGCCTCGCCGGAGCTGATACGGGTCAACTCCCGCTCCCAGCGCGGCGCGGTGACCATCTGGCGGCGCAGCTCCTCACGGGCGTAGCGCACATGCCGGGCCTCCTCGACGACATGGATGCGGGTCACTCCGCGCACGATCGTCTGCACCCGCTCGTCCGGGAAGGTCAGCCGCTGCATCCAGTCCAGGATCTCCTCGCCGAGCAGGGTGCAGGCGAACGAGCCCGGGGTGGTGGAGACGGTCTTGAGGACGCGGGCGAGGTGGTGGTTGAGCCGGGAGACCGGGTACGCCGGCGCGCCGCCCTTCTGGATCATGCGGGCGAACATCTTGGAGTGCCGGCACTCGTCGGCAATCTCGGTGAGGGCGTAGCGGACATGTGCGCTGGTCACCGGCTTGTCGTAGATATGCCGTACGAGCAGCTGCATCAGGATGATCTCGAACCAGATGCCCAGCGAGGCGAGCGAGGCGGCCTCGTGCCGGGAGAGGTCCTGCTGCTGTTCGAGCGACATGCGCTTCCACAGCGGGGTGTCGTAGAGCGAGACCAGCTCCGGCGGCCAGAACCACTTGCCCTCTTCGAGGGGGGCGTCCCAGTCGAGTTCGGTGTCGGGGTCGAAGGAGTGCTTGGCGGAGGATTCGAGCAACCGCTCGGCGACCTGTTCCCGGTCCTTGAGCAGGCCGAGGGCGTCCCGCAGGACCTCGGTGTCCGCCACGGTCATCTCGGTGGGTGCGCTCGTCATGGCTGTGGCTACCTCGCTAGTGGGTCACGTCCTGCCCGCGGTCACCTCTTATGAGACTGCGTGTCAGCAGGGGCGTCAATCCCCTGTGCACGACTTATTGACCCGTCGGTAAGAACCGTGTGAGCCTGCCAACGACCGCCCGTGACAAGGCGTTTGGCGAGCCGAGGAGGCGTCCGTGTCGACCCCAGATCTCTATGTTCAGGACCCTGGCGACCCCGTGTGGAAGGTGCCCGCGTCCGGCGCGGCACGCTTCAGCTGGGACTACGACGACGGGCGCGACCGGCTGCTGGCCCTCTACCAGAAGGGCAAGGACAAGCAGTGGGACGCCACCTTGCGGATCGACTGGGACCTGGAGGTCGACCCCTGTGACCCGCTCGGCACCCCGGACGAGTCCATGTCCCTGTACGGCACCAGGTACTGGGACAAAATGACCGAGAAGGACCGCGGCGAACTGCGTCAGCACTACACCTCCTGGCAGTTCAGCCAGTTTCTGCACGGCGAACAGGGCGCCATGGTCTGCGCGGCACGGATCGTGGAATCCGTCCCGGACCTCGACGCGAAGTTCTACTCCGCCACCCAGACCATGGACGAGGCGCGGCACGCCGAGATCTACAGCCGCTTCCTCCGGGAAAAGATCGGGATGCTCTACCCGATCAACGACAATCTCCAGGCGCTGCTCTCCGACACCCTCAAGGATTCCCGCTGGGACATGCCCTATCTCGGCATGCAGGTGCTGATCGAGGGCCTGGCACTGGCCGCCTTCGGCATGATCCGCGACACCACCACCAAGCCCCTGCCCAAGCAGATCCTCGCCTACGTCATGCAGGACGAGGCGCGCCATGTCGCCTTCGGTCGTATGGCGCTGCGCGACTACTACAAGCAGCTCACCGACGCCGAACTGCGCGAACGCGAGGAGTTCGTCATCGAGGGCTGCTACTTGATGCGCGACCGCCTGCGCGGCCTGGAAGTCCTCGAAAACTTCGGCATTCCGCACGACGAAGCCGCCGAATTCACCGAGAACTCCGAATTCCTGCACCTCTTCCGCAAGCTGCTCTTCAGCCGGATCGTGCCCTGTGTGAAGGACATCGGCCTGTGGGGCGAACGTCTCCAGCGCGCCTATGTGGACATGGGTGTCTTCGAGATGGGCGACTCCAATCTCGATCTGCTCATGGCCGAGGACGAGGAACTCGCCGAAAAGCTCGACGCGGAGCGTTTTGCGGCCGAGGAAGAGGCCCGTACGGCGGAGGTCGCGACGGCCATCGCGGAGGGCGCGGACGAGGACTGAGCGGGCGGTGGAGGGCAGACCGCTGCGCTGCCGTTGACCCCGGCGAGCGCGGATGAGGACGCGGCAGCCGAGGCCCGCCCGGCCGGACGCTGCCGCCTTCGCTCCGCGAGTTCCTGCTGACCACCCACGGGTGGCGGGACGCGCCGGGACTGTGCGACACCGGGACTGTGCGACGCCGGGACTGTGCGGGCGCACCGCTCCCGACCGGCCGAGCCGGGGGGAGGGCAGGGCAGGGCCGGGCAGGGCCGAGGGGTGGGACGGGCAGGGCCGGCGACCCCGGCGGACTACCGCTTACCGGACCGGGCCAGCCACCGCCCCTCGTGCCGGGACACCTCGATCGGACGGCCGAAGCACGCGGTCATCCGCTCTCCCGTCAGCACCTCGTCCACCGGGCCGCGTGCCTGCACCCGGCCCTCGCGCAGCAGCAGGGCGTGGCCGATGGACGGCGACAGCTCCTCCAGGTGGTGGGTGACCGTCACGGTCGCCAACCCCGGCCGTGCCAGGGCCAGCCGGTGCAGCGCATCGATCAGGTCCTCGCGGGAGGGCAGATCGAGCGCGTTGAACGGCTCGTCGAGCAGCAGGAGCCGGGGGTCGGCCATCAAGGCGCGGGCGATCAGGATCCTGGCCCGCTGGCCGCCCGAGCACACCCCGAACGGCCGCTCCGCCAGCTCCTTGCAGTCCAGCTCGGCGAGCAGCTCATGGGCGCGCTCACGGGTCGCCTCGTCGTACTTGCGCCACAACGGCTGCACGGTGCCGGTCGCCCCGGTCAGGACGACCGTGTGGCCCGTCGCGTCCTGCGGAACCTTCTGTGCGCCGGAGACCAGTCCGATGACCGCGCGCAGCTCGCGGACGTCCACGGAGCCGAGCCGGTGCCCGAGCACCTCGACGGTGCCGACGGTGGGGAACATCAGCGCCCCGACGAGACGCAGGAGGGTGGTCTTGCCCGCGCCGTTCGCACCGAGCAGCGCCCAGTGCTCACCGGACCGTACGCTCCAGTCGACGGCGTCGAGGATGACCTGCCCGGTGGTGTACCGCTTGACGCCGACGCCCTCCAGGGCGGCGATCACGCGGGCTTCTCCGGGGGCCGGCTGCGGAGCGGACCGCGCCGGGGACGGCGCGGACGGCAAGGACTCCCGTGGCGGCGAAGGCTGCGTAGAGCTCATCGCCGCAGGGTAGCTGCGTACGACACCTTTCTGCGGAGGGGTCCGATGTGTGGACCCTGACCGCGGCGACAGGAACCGGGAGAGGGCAAGAGGACGGGAGAGGGCAAGAGGACGGGCAGGGGAGAAACAGGGGCAGGAGGGAAACAGGGGCAGGGGCAGGGGCAGGGCGGGGGAAGGGACAGGCTGCGACGGTGTCGACGGACCGGAGCCCGGCGCCCGTTACGGCTGGGACAGCCCCAACAGCTCCCGCACCCGCGCGTACTTCGCCGTCAGCCGCTCCCGCGTCGGCGCATCCAGCACGGCCAGCCGCTCCGGATCGGCGTTGTGCGCGAGATCGGACTCCTTGACCAGCAGCGCCCCGGGCGTGGCCAGGATGCGCGCGGTGTACTCCTCGACCGGTTCGGCCGCCCTCTTGGTGACGGCCAGGATCATCGCCTTGGTCGTCTCGCCCAGCGCCGCACCGGCCAGCCACTCCCGGCTCAGCGCCCCGTCCTCGACCGCGTCGTGCAGCCAGGCCGCGGCGATCTGCTCATCGCTGCCGCCCCGCTCGCGGACCCCCGCCGCGACCGCGGCCAGATGTTCGGCATACGGGCGGCCCGCCTTGTCGGTCTGTCCCGAGTGTGCGCGCCGGGCCAGCGCCTCCACCTCGGCCAGGGACAACAGCAGGGGCGGAGCAGGTTCCATGGACGGGATCGCATCAGCCATACGGCCATTGTGACGCCGGGACGGGCAACCGGGCACACCGCGAAGGGCCTCAGCCCACAGCCGCCGCCATCACCGCCCGTGCGATCGGCGCCGCGCTCCCCCCGCCGCTGATGTCCGCACGGTCGGCGGCCGCATCCTCGACCACCACGGCCACGGCCACGGCCGGCTCGTAGCCGTCCTTCTGCCTCGCCCAGGAGATGAACCAGGCATACGGCGTGCCCTCGTTGCGTACACCGTGCTGCGCGGTGCCGGTCTTGCCGCCGACCGTGACGCCCTTGATCGCGGCGAGCCGCCCGCTGCCGTGCTCGACGACGTCGACCATCATGTCCTGGAGCTGCTGTGCCGTGACCGGATTGGTCACCTGGCGGGTGGGGCGGTGCGGATCGGCCGTGACCACGACACCCCGGGCATCGGTCACCTTGTCGATGAGCGACGGCGCCGTCAGCTGGCCCCCGTTGGCGACCGCCGCCGCGACCATCGCCATCTGGAGCGGTGTGGCGGCGGTGTCGTACTGCCCGATGGCGGAGAGCGCGACCTGCGAGGCGTCCATCCGCGTATCGAAGTTGCTCGGCGCGACGGGCGAGGGGATGTACAGCCGCCGGTCGTTGAAGCCGAACCTCCGAGCCGTATCGGCCATGCCGTGCAGCCCGATCTCCGCGCCCAGCCGCGCGAAGACGGTGTTGCACGAGGCCCGGAAGGCGTCCTTGAGCGACGCGTCCGCACAGCCCTTCGCAGCATTGCCGAGCTGGGTGTCGGTGCCGGGCAGAGGGTAGGGATCGGGCGAATCGGTGGCGGCGTCGATATCGGTGACCTTGCCGCTCTCCAGCGCCGCCGCCGCGGTGACGACCTTGAACGTGGAGCCGGGCGGATAGGTCTGGCGCAGCGCCCGGTTGAGCATCGGCTGCTGCTCGGCACCGTTCAGCCGGTGCCAGGCCTCGGTGACCTCGGCGCCGTTGCCGGACAGCTCGCCCGGGTCGTACGACGGCGTACTGACCAGCGCCAGGACCCGCCCCGTGCGCGGCTCGATCGCGGCCACCGCGCCCTTCTTGCCCCCCAGCCCGTCGAACGCGGCGCGCTGCATCCGTGGGTTGATGGTGGTGTGCACGCTGCCGCCCGCCCGGTGGGCGCGGGTCAGCCGGTCCCACCACGGGAAGGTGGCGAGCCGGTCGTCGGCCCCCGAGAGGATGCCGTCCTCGGCGCTCTCCAACAGGGAGGTCCCGTAGGTCTGCGAGGAGTAGCCGGTGACCGGTGCATACAGCGGCCCCTCGGTGTACGTGCGCTCGTAGCGCAGCCGCCCCCCGCTGTCCCGGGAACCGGTGACCGCGCGGCCGGCGACGAGCACGGCACCGCGCGGTTGTGCATAACGGACGATCGGCCCCCGGCGGTTGGCGGGACTGGCGCTGAAGCGTTCCGCGTCGACGACCTGCACCCGGGCGGCGTTGACCAGCAGCGCCACGAGGAGGAGGAAGGAGAAGGCCGCGGTAAGGCGAATACAGCGGATCAACGGCCGGCCTCCGTGGAGGGCGCGTCATCGACGGGCGCCGGTGACGGGGCTGCCGGCAACCGGCCCTGCGCCCGGGGCCCGCTCTGCTCCTCGGCGCCGCTCACCGCCTCCGGCACCTGGGGCTTGGCCGGCTTCATGAAACCGACCACCCAGCTCCCGGCCCCGAGCCCCGTGCCGCTTCCGGGAAGGCCCGCCGCACTGCTCCTGCCGTCGTGCGCGCCCGCGCTCCTACCGTCGTGCACACCTGGGCTCCTGCCGTCGTGGGCGCCCTCACCCCTGGCAGCATGCGCCACACCGCTCCTGGCCTCGTCACCGCTCCTGGCCTCGTCACCACTCCTGGCCTCGTCGGCCGTCTCGTCCGCCCTCTCGTCCGCTGCCCCGCCCGCCCCGGGGCGCCCGGCAGCGCCCCGAGCCCTTCCGGCCCCCCTCTCGCCCCTCCCACTCCTCCCACCCCTCCTCCCACGGTTGATCGCCTCCGCACCCGGCATCCGCGCCCGATTACTGATCCGCAACAGCAGCGCGATGATGATCCAGTTCGTGACGACGGACGACCCGCCCTGCGCGAGGAAGGGCATCGCCATCCCCGTCAGCGGAATCAGCCCCATCACCCCGCCCGCGATCACAAAGACCTGGATGGCGGGCAGCGCCGCGAGGCCCACGGCCAGCAGGCTGCCGAACGGGTCCCGCAGGGCGACCGCGGCACGGTAACCGCAGGCCACCAGCAGCGCATACAGCAGAAAGAGCGCGGTCAGCCCGGCCAGCCCCAGCTCCTCGCCATAGGTCGCCAGGATGAAATCGGACTTCATGGCGAAGCCGATCAGGTACGAGTGGCCCTGGCCGAGGCCGGTGCCGAACATCCCGCCGGCGGCGAACGCGAACAGCGACTGGGCGAGCTGACCGGGCCCCTTGCCCGCCGCGATACCGGCGAACGGGTGCTGCCAGTCCTCGACCCGGCTGTGCACATGCGGCTCCAGCGCGCCGACTGCAGCCGCCCCGATGCCCGCCAGGATCAGCCCGATCGCGATCCAGCCGGTCCGACCGGTGGCCACGTACAGCAGGACGACAAAGATCCCGAAGAAGAGCAGCGAGGTGCCCAGATCGCGTTCGAGCACCAGCACGGCGACGCTGATCAGCCAGATCGCGACGATCGGCCCGAGCACCCGGCCGGTCGGGAGCCGTAGCCGCCACATCCGGCGCCCGGTGTGTGCCAGTGCGCCGCGGTTGGCGGCGAGGTAGCCCGCGAAGAAGACGGTGATCAGCACCTTGGCGAACTCGCCCGGCTGAAGGGAGAATCCGGCGAAACGGATCCAGATCTTCGCCCCGTTGACGGCGGGAAAAAGAATCGGCGCCGCCATGAGCACGAGCGCCAGTGCCGCACACACATAGGCGTACCGCTGCAGCATGCGGTGGTCCCGCAGCAGCACCACCACCGCCGTGAACAGCGCGACGCCGACGGTCGACCACAGCAACTGGGTGGGTGCGGCGTGATTGCGGGGCGTCTCCTGGTCGAGCCGGAAGATCAGCACCAGCCCGACGCCGTTGAGCAGCACGGCGGTGGGAAGCAGCAGCGGATCGGCGTACGGGGCGCGGAAGCGTACGGCGAGATGCGCGAGCAGCGCGAGCCCGCCGAGCCCCGCGCCATAGCGGACCGCCCCACCCGGCAGGGCATGCCACCTGGCCAGACCCACAGCCACATAGCCGCAGACGCTGATGAGGACGGCGCCTAAGAGGAGGGCCAGTTCGACGCCCCGCCGCTTGGGAAGCGACGGCAGGGGTGGGGGAGTGTCCGCCGGGCGTGCGGCGGCCGTCGCCCTTGCCATTGCCGTCATGTCTGGCAACGTAGCAAGCAGTGGCCGCTATTTCCGTTATGTCGGATACGACGTTCGGGCGTCCGCCCGTCTCGGCGTCCGTGACGGGGGAGCGCAGCTGCGTCTATACGTCCGCATCTATATGTCCGCGTCCATGCGTCCGTGCGTCCATGCGTCCGTGCATTCCAAAGGATTCACGAGACACGGGAGGGACGCTGCCGCCGGGCCACCCCACGGCGGATGCGGGCCACGTCACCGCTCACCGCGCCGGACAGGGCTGAGGCCTCTTCGGCGCCTCTTTTCGGCGTAGATCCAGTATCCCCCGGTCCGGCCCTCCCTGTCACCGTTCTCCGGAATGATCTTCGCGGCGGGAAAGGCCCCTAGCGTGGTGGGCCGGAACAGGCGCAAACCGCAAGCGCAAACCACAAGCGCGGACCCCGAGCGCAAACCACAGGCACAGACCAGGGAGTGAGCGTGACAAACGACAACAGCACGGCGGCCCTGTCGGCGGAACTCATCCGCATGGCTCAGGCGGACCAGAGCACCTCACCCCGCGCGAACAGCGAGGACCCCGCGGAACAAATGGCCTGGCGCCGGCTCACCGCGCAGCACGGTGACCGGCTCCACCAGATCATGGACGAGTACGGCTGGCCGACGACGGAGCTGGTCGGTGACGATGCCGCTCGCGGCGCCTGGCTGGTTGCGCAGCACGCCGACCGCCAGCTCGATGTGCAGCGGCGTGCGCTCCGGCTCATGGAGCAGGCGGTGGAAGCGGGCTCGGCGAGCCCTCGCGAGCTGGCTTTCCTGCGCGACCGGACGCTGGTGAACGAGGGCCGCCGACAGATCTATGGCACACAGATCGCGGGGGTCGTCGAGGGCTCGCCCGTCCCCTGGCCCTGTGAGGACCCCGAGCGCATGGACGCCCTGCGGGGTGAAGTGGGCATCGAGCCCTTCGACGAGTACGTCGCCAAGTTCGCGATGAGCTGAGGCGCGACTCGGACCTTTGGAGGCCCCGACCTCAACACCAGCGAGGGGCCTCCCCATCGCTCACGATGTCCCGCCGGGAGGACCAGGCGTATGACGCATCGGAGAGCTTGTACCAGACCGGGTTGCCCTCGATGCGCTCCGCCTTGACCCGGCAGACGATCCCCACCACGGCCCCGTACTCCTTCGAACCGACCACGCGGTAGCGGGTGCTCGGGCCGATGCGCAGCACCAGCCCGTCCTCGGCGACGACATGGCCCTGGGATACGGCGAGGTTGTCGCCCTCGCTGCCGTCGGACGCCAGGGCGGGGCCGGCCGCGACGAATCCGGCCAGCACACCGGAAAGAGCACAAAGAGCGAACAGGCCGAACTTGCCGGACTTCGACTGCGGAAACATGCGCTTCCTCCTGCGAAGGGGGGAGCCCCAGGGGATTGATTCCCTGCGGGGTGAGATGAGCGAAGCTGCCGGGCGCCACCTGACGGACGGGTCGGGGCCTGTGCCCCGCCGGTGCGGTGCCTGTCGCACCCTTCCCCGGCTGTGATGCGGCCGCCCGCTACCGCGCCGCTCTCGCACCACGCCGGGCCCGCCGCTTACTTCGTTCCCTACTCACGCTAAAGATGCCCCGGAGAGTCCGCAACTCGTCACCATCCGTGATGTTGCGAGTCGGTCGGCCTTGCCCACTCGGCTCCGAACGCTCCCGTCGGGCACCGGAACCACGCCCTCCTCCCTCCTCCCTCCACCCCCCCCAACGCGCCCGCAAGGGAGCACCCTTGGCACACCGACCGCCCGAATCAACCGCGCAACCCGACCGGTCCCACAACGCATACCAGCCGCACGGCCCACCCGGCCCCACGACGCAAGCCACCCCCACAACGCAAGTCACCCCCACAACGCAAGCCGGCCGCACAGCCCCCCAACCCCGCAACTGCTCACCCGCCTCCGCAACTGCTCACCGGCCTCCGCGCCCACTCGCCCACCTCGCGCCCACCTCGCGCCCACTCGCCATCTCCGCAGGCCCACCGCCGGACCAAGGGTTCGGCCTCCCCTTGATCGGCAGGGGGCGCGGCGGCGACGGGCGCAGACCGGCAGGGAGGCGGCAAGGGCCGCGGAGGAGGCCGGTCTAAGGGAGGAATCAGGGGTACCCCAGGGGTCGCTCAGGGTCGTTCCGGGTTGTTCCGTGAACGCGCCCAATGGCACTTTGTAAACTCGTCCAGACCGAATAGAAGAAGAAGGCCGAGGCCGAGCTCGTCACGCAGATGCGGGCGACCGAAGACATCGGTCGATGGCATGGACCAGTGCCATGACCACCGTAAGCGAGGGGCTATGGCGTACGTCACACCGGTGCACGCCGAGTGGAGGTTCCGTGCTGCCCCGGCCGCCTTGGGCCGCGGAGCGCGGGGGACCGTCCCCCTCGACGAAAGGCAGTATTAGCGTCATGACGACTCTCCGTTCCCGGATCATCGCCTGGGCCGGCCGTATGTATCTGGCGAGAACCCGGAAGAAAGGCTTCGACCTGTCTCGAATGTCTTTCTTGCCCGAGTCCGTCCTGATGCCATTGCGACGCGATGAGCTCAACCCTGTGGGCGATCTGGCAGCCGTCCGGGAGCGGGAGCCCGTCAGTAAGCTCCCTGTGCCGATTGCCGCCAACGTCTGGCTGGTCACCGGCTACGACGAGGTCAAGGCGGTCCTGGGGAAGGCCAATGCCTTCAGTTCGGACTTCACCAACCTCGTCGGCAAGGCCGGCGCCGGCGCCGAACAGAACCCCGGTGGACTCGGATTCGCCGACCCGCCGGTGCACACCCGGCTCCGCCGCCTCCTGACGCCCGAATTCACCATGCGCCGCCTCAGCCGGCTCACCCCCCGTATCCACGAGATCGTCGAGGAACGCCTCGACGCCATGGAAAAGGAGGGCAAAAACGGAGATCCGGTCGACATCGTCCACTCTTTCGCCCTCCCCATCCCCTCCCTCGTCATTTGCGAACTCCTGGGCGTCCCCTACGAAGACCGCGCCGACTTCGAACGCCTCAGCGCCGCCCGCTTCGACCTTTTCAGTGGCGCAAACGCCTCCTTCGGCGCCATATCCGAATCCCTTTCCTATTTCCGGGACATCGTCAAAAAGCAGCGCGAAAATCCCGGCGACGGCCTGCTCGGGATGATCGTGAAGGAACACGGCGACTCGGTCAGCGACGAGGAACTCGCGGGCCTCGCCGACGGCGTCCTCACCGGCGGCTTCGAAACCACCGCCAGCATGCTGGCCCTCGGCGCCCTGGTCCTCCTCCAGGACCCCAAGCACTTCGCGGCCCTCCACGACGGCGACGACGTCGTCGAAAGCTACGTCGAAGAACTCCTCCGGTACCTGACCGTCGTCCAGGTCGCTTTCCCGCGCTTCGCCCGTGAGGACCTGGAAATCGGCGGCGTCCGGATCTCCTCCGGAGATGTGGTGCTGTGCTCCCTGAGCGGCGCCGACCGGGACGGCAAACTGGGCCCGGAAATGGAACAGTTCGACCCCACCCGCAATGTCCCCTCCCACCTCGCCTTCGGCTACGGAATCCACCGCTGCGTAGGCGCCGAGCTGGCCCGCATGGAACTCCGCGCCGCCTACCCCGCATTGGTGCGCCGCTTCCCGAACATGCGCCTCGCCGCCAAGCCGGAGGAACTGGAATTCCGCAAACTCTCGATCGTCTACGGAATCGAATCCCTCCCGGTCCGGCTGGACGGCTGACCACACTGACCACAAGTTCCGCCCCGCGTCCCGGACACGACCGGGCACCCGGCCGAGGGGCTCGGTGCCCGGTCTCTGCCGGGAGCCTCGTGCGGTCACCGGCCGGCCGGGCACCGCTTCCCTCGCCCCGGAACCGCGCCCGCCCGCGATACGCACGGCCGCGGTACGGACCGGCTGCGCTATGGACCGGCTGCGCTACGGACCGGCTGCGCTACGGACCGGAAATGCGTTTGACGCCCGCCGGCCCCCGGCGATCGGATGGCGCGCTATGAGCACCGCGCCGATGCATCCCGGCCCGCACCCCATCGACGACGACCTGGTACGGCAGCTGATCGCCGGGCAGTTCCCCCAGTGGACGGGGCTGGCGGTGGAGCGGTTTCCGTCCGGCGGCACGGTCAACGCCATGTACCGGCTGGGTGACGGCATGGTCGTACGGCTGCCGCTGGTGCAGGGCGGAGCCCAGGACGTATCGATGGAGCAGCAGTGGCTGCCCCGCCTCGCTTCCCGGCTGCCCACGGACATCCCCGAGGTGCTCGGGGCCGGGGAGCCCGCCGAGGGGTATCCGTGGCCCTGGTCGGTGTACCGGTGGCGGGCGGGGGAGAACCCCGAGGCGGGGGCGCTGAGCGAGCCCGTGCCGCTGGCCGAGGATCTGGCCGGGTTCGTGACGGCGATGCGGAGCATCACCCTGCCACAGGCGCCGAGGGCCCACCGCGGCGGGCCGCTCGCCTCGCTCGACGCATCGACCCGGGCGGCGATCGAGCAACTGCGCGGGATCCCGCAGGAGGGTATCGACTGCGATGCCGTGGCCGCCGTTTGGGAGAACGCGCTGCGGGCGCCGGACTGGGAAGGGCCGCCGGTGTGGCTGCACGCCGATCTGATGCCGGGCAATCTGCTGGTGAACGGCGGCAGGCTGACCTCGGTGATCGACTTCGGGTGCACGGGGCTGGGCGATCCGGCCTGCGATCTGTTCCCGGCGTGGAACCTGCTGCCGGCCGACGCCAGGGAGGTCTTCCGCAAGGCGCTCGGCGCGGATGACGCGACCTGGAACCGCGGTCGTGCGCGGACTCTCTCACAGGCGCTGATCGCGCTGCCGTACTACCGGAAGACGAACCCGGCGATGGCACACAACGCCCGGCACGTGATCCGCGCGGTGCTGGCAGAGGGCTGACCCCTCCTGGCAGCACAGCCCGCAACCACGGGCTCGGTGACCGCGGTAACTACGGCCGCCCGAAGGCCTTTCTCCTCGACCAGTGCCTGATGGACTTCATTGCATGGCTCGGGGGCGGCGTCACAGCGCCAGTGCAGCCGGTATCGCCCGGTCCAGGCTGGTCTTTCGATTGGTCTCGACCAGCAGCACACCGCCGGACTGGGAGGCCACGTCCCAACCGCCGTCATTGACACGGACAGGAGGGTAGGACCCGCTACGCTTTATCACCCGAGAAGTGCTTCTTCCCTCGTGGCGTACCCGTCTCTCGACAAGCCCTATCGTTGCAGTTCAGGAGCGCCTCCCACGTTTCTGATCAGCCTTCTGACGGTCCACTTCGCGAAGGCGCGAGGCTAGCGGTCAGGGCTGTCGGCCAAGTGCCCGATGCAGCGGCGCGAAGATCACGGGGCAATTCTTTGGAAGCCCCGACTCTGCCCACCTGGAGGTTGTGTATCGTCGGCTAACTGCCGAACGGAACCTCGGCAGGGGTGTGGCCACGGGGAGGGGGAGCTCACAGGCTCTACTCGTCTGGGGATGTCGGCGCATGCTACCTCCGCTGGTGGGACACACTCCGACAAGCACGCCCTAGGCAAGGAACGCGTTGACCACTTTCACGGCCGACCAGAAGGTTTACACGACACCCCACGGCACCCAGTTGCATGGGGACTCCCTGAGGCTGCTCCAGGGCCTCGACGACGAGAGTGTGGACCTGATCGTCACGAGCCCGCCCTTCGCCCTGCAGCGGAAGAAGGCATACGGCAACGAAGGTCAGGAGGCGTATGTCGACTGGCTCGTCCAGTTCGGTGAGGCCGCAAAGCGCGTCCTGAAGCCAACCGGGAGCCTCGTCGTCGACATCGGCAACGCTTACCGCAAAGGCAGTCCGACTCGATCCCTCTACCCATACCGTGTCCTGCTGAAGTTCGTTGACGATGTGGAGTATCACCTCGCGGAGGAGTTCTTCTGGTACAACCCGGCGAAGCTCCCCAGTCCGCTCGAGTGGGTAAATAAGCGCCGGATCCGGGTCAAGGATGCCGTAGATACGGTCTGGTGGTTCTCGAAGACTGAGTGGCCACAGGCAGACGTCAATCAGGTACTGCTGCCGTACTCGAAGAACATGAAGCGTCTCCTTAAAGACCCGAAAAAGTACTACAAGGAGACTCTCCGCCCCAGCGAGCATTCGATCTCAAAGCACTTCGGCAACGATAATGGTGGTTCCATCCCGCCAAACCTGCTACAGATTTCCAACACGGAGTCGAACTCGAACTACCTACGGCTGTGCCGTGCGCTTGACATCAAATCGCACCCTGCCCGGTTCCCGAGCGAGCTGCCGCGATTCTTCATCGAATTCCTCACCAAGCCTGGTGACGTCGTCGTCGACATCTTCTCGGGCTCGAACACCACGGGGATGGTCGCGGAACAACTTGGCCGCAAGTGGTACTCGTTCGAACTGAGCCGGGATTATGCAGCGCTCTCCATCATGCGGTTCTTGCCGGGAATGAGCCCCCAGGACGCCGAGGCCCTTTACGAGAAGGCACGGACAGGGACTGTGTCCTTGCCGGACGATGGCCAGCCGCTCCTTACCGCTGCCGTGCAGTCCGCCGTCGCAGAGGCAGCACTTTCCAAAGAGGCTGCGGAAGCGGCTCTGGATGCCGCCGAGGCAGATTTCCTGCGTGCGGGGGAGAACCTCGCGGAAGCCAGGTCCGCAGCTGAGAGGGACCTTGCTGCAACTCTCGATGCGGATACTGAGAAGGCTGTGGCTGCTGCCCTGGAGCGTGCCCAGGCGTGGGCCGACGACGCTGCCGCAGCACGCCGTGACGCGAAGCGCCGGCTCAGCAATGCGAGGAAGCTCGCGGATCAGGCCCAATCCGCGCTCACAGAGTTCGAGGCGTTCTACAGGGCGACCTTTGCGGCAGAAGACGCCACGGCGGAGTAGGCCGTGACAGCGCACGCTGGGGATGACTTCACCCTGTTTCCCGAGTCGTTTGGCACACTGGTACCCATGGTGACGCGGTCCAGAGCTGGTGCGAGCACTCGCCTCGCAAACCGGCTCTTCGCTGAGTCCCTCGCAAACCGCTGCAGCCCTCGCGACACTCTGGATCTTGACAAGAAGCCGTTCGACCTCCACGCAGCAGCTCCGTTGCCTCCTCTCATGCGCGTCTACTTGTACACGATGACGACGCATCCGTCGGAGCGGCAAGAGGGTGCTTACCGCATCCAGATCATCCTGCCCAACAAGGGTCGGCACTTTGACACCACCGACGACGCGTACATAGTACTCGCTGGTTACGAACCGAACTTGGAGGTCTTTGCTCTGTGGGACGCGGACGCCCACGACGTCGGGAAAGGCATCCCCCATTCAAAGGGGGTCCAAATCCTCGAGGACACTTTGTTCGAGGCGATGTCTGCAGGAGTGGCTCGTCAGGCAAGGAAGCTCCGCGGCACTGACGAGTCAGAGACTGTGGTCGCGTCACGTCCGGACACCTTGCCGGAGGCGTTAGAGCTGCGTTGGCAACTGTCAATCGAGAGGCTCATCTCGTGAGTGATGACGGCTGGGGCAAGTCAGGATGGACTCCCGAACCGGAGTATGCGAGCGACAGGGAGGACATTCTCAGCGAGTTCTACCTGCGTGCTCTCAGCGAAGCCGTCACCTACGACCGGATTACCGGCTTCTTCGCCAGCAGCGCTCTGGCGCTGTACTGGGAAGCACTGCCTGACTTCGTGGACCGTGGCGGAAGGATGCGCATTCTCTGCTCGCCCCGCGTCACCGAGAAGGACGCACAGGGCATCGAACGCGGCTATGAAGCTCGCGACGACGACTCTCTCGCTGCCGTGCTGCGGGCCGAGTTCAATGTGCTGCTTGCGACCGACCAGCTTCGCAAGCCGGCGCTCGCTCTGGCCGCATTGATCTCCGAGAGGCTCCTTGACATCCGCCTTGCTCGGGTCGCCAACGCCTCACTCGACGATCGGCGTATGTTTCACGACAAGGTGGGACTGTTCGCTGATGCGGATGGGCAGCGCATCGGCTTCCGCGGATCCTTGAACGAGACCCACTTCGGCATCGCCTCGGACGGCAACGTCGAGTCCTTCGACGCGTGGACGAGCTGGACGGGCCGCAACGACAGCGTCAGAGTCCAGCGATCCACCGAACGTTTCGAGGACCTCTGGGCCGGTAAGAGTGACGGGGTTGAAGTCCTTGCCCTCCCCGCGCCCTTCCGGCACTGGCTACGCACTCAGGCAGACGGTGTTGACTGGCGTGAGTTCGCGGCTGAGATCACTGCGGGGATCGAGCCGGACCTTGTCGTCCGTACTACGCCAGACGGTCGGCCCCTCCGAGAGCAGCAGATTGCAGGACTCGACGAGTGGGAGCGCCACGGTAAGCGAGGGATCCTCGCCCACGCGACTGGGTCAGGCAAGACGGTTACGGGCATCACCGCGATCGTCGGCCACGAAGGGCCCGCACTCGTGGTTGCCCCTTCGCGGTTGGTTGCACGCCAGTGGAAGGAACAGATCGAGGACACGGGTCGCCGGGTGCATCTGTGCGGCGACGGTGAATTCGCCTGGAAGACGAGACTTCATAACTGGCTGACACAGCCTGCCTCGGAGCGCGTGGTGGTTGCCCTAGCTCCCACGGCAGCTCAAAAGCCTTTTGTGAACCAGGCTTCGCGCGCCAAGGGCCTCCTGCTCGTTGGCGATGAGGTTCATCGCCTGGGCGCTGTGTCGTACCGGAAGGTTCTGGAGATCGATGCCGCAGCACGCCTAGGGCTATCGGCGACGCCAGAGCGTGCGGGGGATCAGGAAGGTACCTCGGCAATCCTCGACTACTTCGGTGGGGTCATCCACCGCTACACGCTCAGGGACGCCTTGAAGGCCGGCTCCCTCTGCAACTACCTTTACTATCCGCAGCTTGTCCGGCTCAGCCCGCAAGAGCAGGATGACTGGGACGAATTGAGCAAGAAGATCGGACGGCTCGTCGCCCAATCCCACAACTCGCCCGGTGGTGCCACCAGTAGCCGGCTGGAACGCATCAGAACGCTGACGATGCAGCGAGCTCGGATCGCTAAAAAAGCTTCGGGCAAGACGCCCCTAGCTTGTTCGGTCGTGACCAACAGCTATCAGCTCGGGCAGCGTTGGCTCGTCTACTGCGACGATAAGGACCAGATGCAGGACATCGCTGACAGCCTTCGTTCTGCAGGGATCGACGCGTACGAATACTTCTCGGACATGCCGGGAGACAAGGCTGCAACGCTGCGGCACTTTGATGAAAACGGTGGCGTGATCGTCTCGATCAAGTGCTTGGACGAAGGCGTCGACATCCCCAACGCGGACCACGCTTTGATCCTGGCATCGTCCAGGAACCCTCGAGAGTTCATCCAGCGCCGCGGGCGCGTGCTGCGCAAGGCCGAAGGGAAGAGCCTCGCCACCATCTACGACGCGATCCTGCAGCCCGAGACCCTCGATGAAACGTCAGGGATGTCGCTGCTGCGGGGTGAGCTCGCCCGTGCGGGCAACTTCGCCCGAGATGCCCTGAATAGTGATGCTCGTGACCCGCTAGAACGGCTAGTTGTAGGACTCGGCGGGGATCTTGAGGCGCTCTATGAGTACCTCGGTTCTGGCGAGGAGGCGGACAATTAACCTGTCGCTTCACCTACTTCGTTCGGCGCAAGCACCCCTGTAGTAGGAGTAGAGCTCATGCGAGACAACCTTGCCCAAGTGGTCGAGTCGGTGCGTTCACGGTTCTTTGACGACAGCGTCGATCCAGTGCTGGTTCAACAAATCGTGGAGATCGAGAAGCAGTACGTTGATGATCGGCCCCGCGCGCAGGAAGCCGTGGCCCGCGCCATCCAGGAGCACCTGGACAGGAGTGTTGAGGTTTGAGGTACCAGAAGCTCACCGTCGAGAACTTCCTCGTCTTCAAGGGCGAGCAGGTGATCAACATCCCCGACAAGGACGGCGTGGTCGTCCTCTACGGCCGGAACGGCAAGGGTAAGACGTCCCTGCTCAACGCCTTCCGTTGGGCCTGGACCGGTGAAGTTCGCAAGCGGAGCACCCGCCCGCTGCCGCCCGAGGACATCACCAACAAAGTCGCCCTCGGGGAGGCGTCCGGCGCGTCAGTCCGCTGCCGTGTCCGCCTCGAGTTCGAAGCGGAGGGCGCGCAGTGGGATCTCACTCGTTCCCTCACCCGCAAGGGGGAGGAGTACTCCACTGAGCTCACGCTGCGCCGTGATGCGGTCGCCCTGAGTGCCGCCGATGCTGGGCGCAAGGTGACTGAGCTGATGCCCAGGGCGATTGAGCAGTTCTTCCTGTTCGACGGAGAGCTCCTCGACCAGTACGAAAAGCTCCTCGATGACGACAGCACCGCGGGCACCACACTCCGCGATGCCATTGAACGCATCCTCGGACTTCCCATTCTGGAGAACGCGGCACGAGACAGTGCTCGGGTGGCTGAGCGCGCCGGCGAGCTGGTCGCTGCGGCTGCGAAGCGGGACTCGAAGACGAAGAGGCTCGGCCAGGCTCTTGATGTTGAGCAGACTAGTCTCCGCGCGTTTCGCCAGAACTACGAGTCGGAGGACCAGAAGGCTAAAGACCTGGAGGCTGAGTCGGGCCAGCTTGACCAGCAGCTGGCGGAGCAGTCAGGCAAGCTCGAGACAAAGACTAGGCGTGACGAGACTCTTAAGCTCCTCAAGAGGGCAGAGGTTCAGCGCGACGTGGCCAAGGAAAAGTTCGAGGACCTCCTTGCCGAGTCGTGGAGGGCGGTGCTCGTGGAGCCGATCGAGGCCCGCATCGAACAGGACACCAAGGCGCTTGAGTCTTTCGAAGAGCAGCTGGATGAGCTGCGCTTCGCCGCCATCCTCGCCCGTCACTTCAAGGCCAGGGGGGAGGATTCCTGCCCGGTGTGTGAGTCCGGCCTGGATGCCAACAACCGTGCTGCCCTCGAGCGACATCTCCGGAGCGCTGGTTCCAGCGAACTGAGCGCCACAGAGGATCAGGCGGCAGCGCTGAAGACAAGCCTCAAGCGGCTGCGCGAGTCCGGCCGAGGGCACGAGCTTCGGGCCAACCTGAAGTCCGTCGAGGACGACTACCTGAGCCTGCAGCAGCAAATTGAGGACTACCAGGAGGATCTCGACGACTTCGAGGACAAGCTGAAGGGGCAGGACACCGGGCTCACCGAGCTCGTCCAGCGCTCCAAGAACGTCAGCATTCTCCTGCAACAGGCGAAGGTTGCGTGGAAGGCCGAGCGGGAGAAGTACGAGCAGGCCAAACAGAATGTCGCGAAGCTCGAAGACCAGATTCGCAAGACAGGCGCGGGTCAGGCTGACCCGGGTGTCTACAAGCGGCAGCGGACTGCTGAGGCTCTCGCGGAGCTCTACCAGAAGGCGATCGTGATCTATCGCGACCAGCTCAAGGAAAGCATCCAGGAGAAGGCCACCGAGCTCTTCCAGAGCATGCGATCCGAAAGTGACTACGTGAAGCTTGCGATAAACGAGTCCTACGGCTTGCGCATCCTTGACCGATCCGGAACCCCCGTAAAGCACCGGAGCGCTGGCTACGAGCACCTAGTCGCGCTGTCACTCTTGGGTGGCCTGCAGGCCAGCTCCCCCATCAGCGGGCCACTCGTTATGGACTCTCCGTTCGGACGCCTCGACGATCACCACGTTGACGGCGTCGTCGCCAACCTCGACAAGCTCAGCTCTCAGGTGTTCCTTCTGGTTCACGAGCGTGAGCTCCCCCGAGAGACTGCCCGAGAACTGCTCCGGGGCCGAATGCTGGCCGAGTTCGAGCTGTCTCGAGGGGCGTCCGCACACGAGACCAACATCCAGGAGCTTCGCAGTGTCTGACACCACCACGCGCGGACGCGTGAACATCGCTCTCACTGGCCGCGCTGAGATTGCTCGAGACGAGATCAGCGTCCGATACCCATTCCGAGAGAAACAGCAGTTGGTCCGCCTAGGTCTCGCCTACGCCCTTCGGCTCAATCTCGAACCGGTACGCGGAAGCGACTTCGGCCGCGCCGGCGACGGGCAGAACATGAACGTCGGCTCCTTTGACCCAAGCGGGGAGCTCTTCGGCCTAGTGCGTGCATTCCACCCGACATGCGATGACCCGGCAGAGGTCGCCGAGACCCTCATGAGTCTCGGCCTGGTCAAGCTCGCAGAGGATGTTCGGAACAGCGAAGTCACCCGCATCGCCGACATCCTGTATGCGAATGACGGAACCGACTGACGAGGTGCTTCCGAGGCGGGAGCTGCTGTGCATCCTCGCCAATCCGCCCTTGGGGAGCGGCGAGCGAACCAGAGCGAGGGTTGGGCTGGCCCGTGGCCTTCTCGGCTTCGAGACGTTGACGATCAGGAATCTGTTCGCCGTGCCCTCAGGCGCTGTCACGGACATCTCGACACTCGGTGCAACCCCAGCCGGATGGGACCAGGCTAGACAGCAGCTGGAACCAGCTTTCTCTGTCTGTGATGGAGTGTTGCTGGCTTAGGGCATCTCCGAACCGACCGGTGCGGCACGGAAGTACCATCGCGAACAAGTGGAGTGGGTGGTTGAAAGGCTCGTCGCCTCAAGCTGTCAGGTGTTTCAGGTTGGCGATGGACCGAGGCACCCGTCCCGCTGGCAGCGGTGGACTTCCCGGCATCACAGAGAGCTGGAGTTCTCCACCGCCCTGGAGGCGTCCCTCGAAGCCGTCAGCTTCGGCCGGGCCCCAACTCGCGTAGCCGGAACTGCCCAATGACCTGGCCACTCATGTGCTGCCAAATTTGCTTCGGGACGAAGCAGCCGCTCCGTTAGGGTGCGCTCCATGGCCGACGCCCCGATCCGTTCCAGCGGTGGCCGCATCGAACATCGTCTGGCCTGTCCCGAGCAAGCCCTGCTGGACCTGTGACCGTGGTTGACGAGCCTGCGAGGGGAGGACGCGCGGCAGGCCGAGCGGCTGAACGAGCCCGAGTCGCCCCGCCTCCCGAGGAGTGGCCGGACGCCGGATGAGGGGCATGGCTGAATTGCTGGGCTGACCTGGGGCGGCGCTCCAAGATCCTGTCCACAAATAGTCCACAGCGGTCGTCATAGGGCCGCTCAGGGCCGCATACGCCTGCACATACGCGAAGACCCCGGCCTCAGTGTTTCCACTGGTGACGGGGTCTTGGGCACCTCATAAAGGGTGCCCCCGGCAGGATTCGAACCTGCGCACACGGCTCCGGAGGCCGTTGCTCTATCCCCTGAGCTACGGGGGCGTTGCCGCCTGTGTTCTCGTGGCGACGGGTAGAACCTTACCAGCTCTGATGGGGTGTTCATGAACAGGTTTCGCGGGCGGCGGGGGAGGGGTTCGGGAAGGGTGGCGGGACCTTGTGCGGGACCTTGTAGCGCATCGCGGCGATGTGGCGGTGGCGGTCGGGGAAAGGTCCCTCACACGGGGGCGGAAGTGGGGAAAACCGGGACGCAGTCTCAAGCGGAGTCCTAGTCTCATGGTGTGCCTGGCTTGTCCGGTCGGATCCTTGTTGTCGACGACAACAAGGTGATCCGGCAGTTGATCAGGGTCAATCTCGAGCTGGAGGGCTTCGAGGTCGTGACCGCGGCTGATGGTGCCGAATGTCTGGACGTTGTGCACCACGTGAAACCTGATGTCGTGACCCTTGATGTCGTGATGCCGCGGCTCAACGGGCTGCACACCGCGGCCCGGTTGCGTTCCGATCCGCGGACGTGGGACATCCCGATCGCCATCGTCAGCGCATGTACCCAGGGCGAGGTGGACAACGGCGAGTCGGTGGGGGTGGACGCGTTTCTTGCGAAGCCGTTCGAGCCGACGGAGCTGGTGCGGACCGTGGGGATGCTGGTGCGCGAGAGGCGCCAGCGGGAACGCGGGCCCGAGGGCGGGGCCGAGGATGAGGACGGGGAGAGCGACGGGGGTGGGCGTGCGGCGGAGCGTGGTGCGTCGTCCGGCGGGGTCGCGACGTCCGGCGGGGTGGGCATGGTGGATGCGGGTGGGGAGTAGCGCAGCCCGTGTGCTGTGAGCCCGGGGGCCGTGCTCGCGTGAGTGCCGGACCCGCCCGGGATCGTCGCGCGGAGTGTCCACAGGGCGAAACCGGGTCGCAGACCTACCCCGGGTCTCCCATACGCTTGTCCTGTGACCCCCGCTGAGCTCTCCCGTACCGTCCTGCGCTCCGTGCGTGGTGCGGTGGAGGAGCAGGAGCTCTCCGTGCCCGTGCCGGCGCGGATCGTTGTCGAACCGCCGCCGCGGCCCGGGTGTGGGGACTACGCCTCCAATGTCGCGCTGCAGCTCGCGGGGCCGGCGGGGAGGCCGGCCCGGGAGGTCGCCGAGATTCTGCGGAAGCGGCTGGCCGGGAGCGCCGGGATCGCCCGGGTCGAGATCGCCGGTCCGGGTTTTTTGAACTTCACCCTGGGGGACGGGGCGCTGGTCGCCCTCGTACGGGAGGTGCTGGCGCAGGGGGACGGCTACGGCGGGGCGAGGGCGGGGCAAGACCCTGAGGTCTTCGGTGATGTCGCTGATGTCGTCGGTCCGGTGGCCGGTTCCGCGGCGGGTGGCGCTCGTGAGGCCGTGGTCGGCGAGGTGCTGGCGCGGATCGACGCGGCGGCCGGGCCCGGGAGGCGTCGGGGCGGCGGTCACCCCGCTGTCGCGCCCGTTCCGTACGACCTCGCCACCCTCACCGCCCGGCTCGGCTCCGACGAAGCGCGCTGGGTGCTGTTGCGGCCGGCCGCCCACGATCCGGTGCGGGTGCCCGAGCGGCCCGTGCAGCGGGAGAGCAATCCGCGCTTCCGGGTGCAGTATGCGTACGCGAGGGCGCGGGCGCTGGTGCGGAACGCGGGTGAGCTGGGGTTGGTGAGTGAGCCGGGGGATGTGGGGCGTCCGGCGGAGGTCGACGCGCCCTCGCCCACGGCCCGGCGCGCGCCAGAGCAAGCGCCGCAGCACTCCGCACCCGCCGCCGCCGAGTCCTTCCCCGGCCTCCACGCTCTGCAGACCCTGCTGGCCACCTACCCCTCCGTCATCGACGTCGCCGCGCGGCTGCGGGCACCGGACCGTGTGGTGCGGCATCTGGAGGCGACGGCGGATGCGTTCTTCCGGTGGCACGACCTCTTTCCGCCGCTGCCCGTCGGGGAGCAGAAACCCTTGGCCGTGCACCGCGCCCGGCTGGCCCTTGCCGAGGCCAGCGGGACGGTGCTCGCCAACGGCCTGCGTCTGCTCGGCATCTCCGCTCCCGCCCACCTCTGAACGATTTTGAGGGGATCTCCACAGCCATGAGCCGCTCCGCGCACCCTGCAGGGCCCCGGCACGCTGACGTACTGCCCGAGGGGCACTACGCCGGGCCGCCCGCCGATCTCAACACCCTCGACCCGCGGGTCTGGTCCCGTACGGTCTCCCGCAATGCCGACGGTGTGGTCACCGTCGGCGGGCTGGACGTCACCGCGCTCGCCGCGGAGTTCGGCACTCCGGCGTACTTCCTGGACGAGGACGACTTCCGGGCCCGCTGCCGGGCATGGAAGGACGCCTTCGGGCCGGGGGCGGATGTCTTCTACGCCGGGAAGGCCTTCCTGTCGCGGGCCATTGTGCGCTGGCTGAACGAGGAAGGGCTGAATCTCGACGTCTGCTCCGGCGGCGAACTGGCCACGGCGCTGGCGGCGGGAATGCCGGCCGAGAGGATCGCCCTGCACGGGAACAACAAGAGCACCGAGGAAATCACCCGGGCCGTGGAGGCGGGGGTCGGGCGGATCGTGCTCGACTCGTTCCAGGAAATTGTGCGGGTCGCGCATATCGCGCAGCGGCTGGGCAAGCGGCAGCGGGTGCAGATCCGGGTCACGGTCGGTGTCGAGGCGCATACGCACGAGTTCATCGCGACCGCGCACGAGGACCAGAAGTTCGGTATTGCGCTGGCGGACGGGCAGGCAGCGGAGGCCGTGCGTCGTGCGCTGAAGCTCGACGGGCTGGAACTCATCGGGATTCACAGCCATATCGGGTCGCAGATTTTCGATATGGCGGGATTCGAGGTGTCCGCGCGCCGCGTGGTGCAGTTGCTGACCGAGGTGCGGGACGAGCACGGAATCGAGCTGCCCGAGATCGATCTGGGTGGCGGGCTCGGCATCGCGTACACCTCGGACGACGATCCGCGGGAGCCGCACGAGATCGCGTCGGCACTGGGCGACATCGTGAGCAAGGAGTGTGCGGCGGCGGGGCTGGGCGTGCCGCGGCTGTCGGTCGAGCCGGGGCGGGCGATCGTGGGTCCCACGGCCTTCACGTTGTACGAGGTCGGCACGGTCAAGGAGCTGGAAGGCCTGCGGACGTATGTGTCCGTGGACGGCGGGATGTCGGACAACATCCGCACGGCGCTCTACGACGCGGAGTACAGCGTGGCGCTGGTGTCGCGCACCTCCGATGCCGCGCCGATGCTCTCGCGTGTGGTGGGCAAGCACTGCGAGAGCGGGGACATCGTCGTACGCGATGCCTTCCTGCCGGCCGATGTGGCGCCGGGGGACCTGCTCGCGGTGCCGGCCACCGGTGCGTACTGCCGTTCCATGGCGAGTAACTACAACCACTCGCTGCGGCCGCCCGTTGTCGCGGTAAAGAATGGTCAGGCCAGGGTGATCGTCCGGCGGGAGACGGAGGAAGATCTCCTGCGGTTGGATGTCGGGTAGGGCCGGATCGCCGGGTCCCGGACCCGGATGAAATAAATGTCTCGGCATCTGGACGTGGGGCGGAAACCGCCGTCCGGTGCGTGAGACTGGTGCATGAGCAAGCTGGAATTCGCTGATCGATGAGAAGCAGAGGTCAAATGATGCGTACGCGTCCGCTGAAGGTGGCGCTCCTGGGCTGTGGTGTTGTCGGCTCAGAGGTGACGCGCATCATGACGACGCACGCCGATGACCTCGCCGCCCGTATCGGTGCGCCCGTGGAGCTCGCCGGGATCGCCGTCCGCCGCCCCGACAAGGTGCGCGAGGGCGTCCCGGCCGAGCTGGTCACCACCGACGCGACCGCGCTGGTCAAACGGGGCGATATTGATGTCGTGATCGAGGTCATCGGCGGTATCGAGCCGGCCCGTACGCTGATCACCACCGCTTTCGAGCACGGCGCAAGTGTGGTCTCCGCCAACAAGGCGCTGGTCGCGGCGGACGGTGCGGCGCTGCACGCGGCGGCCGAGGCCAATGGTGCGGACCTCTATTACGAGGCCGCCGTCGCGGGCGCGATCCCGCTGGTACGGCCGCTGCGCGAGTCCCTGGCCGGCGACAAGGTCAACCGGGTGCTCGGCATCGTCAACGGCACCACCAACTTCATCCTCGACAAGATGGACTCCACCGGAGCCGGCTACAGCGAGGCGCTGGACGAGGCGACCGCGCTCGGCTACGCCGAGGCCGACCCGACCGCCGACGTCGAGGGCTTCGATGCCGCCGCCAAGGCCGCGATCCTGGCCGGTATCGCCTTCCACACCCGCGTGACCATCGACGATGTGCACCGCGAGGGCCTCACCGAGGTCACCGCGGCCGATATCGCCTCCGCCAAGCGGATGGGGTGCACGGTCAAGCTGCTGGCCATCTGCGAGCGGGCCGCGGACGGGGCGTCCGTGACCGCGCGGGTGCACCCCGCGATGATTCCGCTGACGCATCCGCTCGCCTCCGTCCGCGAGGCGTACAACGCGGTCTTCGTCGAGGCCGAGGCGGCCGGCCAGCTGATGTTCTACGGGCCGGGTGCGGGCGGCGCGCCGACCGCCTCCGCGGTCCTCGGCGACCTCGTCGCGGTCTGCCGCAACAAGCTCGCCGGTGCCACCGGCCCCGGTGAGTCCGCCTACACCCGGCTGCCCGTCAGCCCCATGGGCGCGGTCGTCACGCGGTACCACATCAGCCTCGACGTGGCCGATAAGCCCGGCGTTCTCGCCCAGGTCGCCACGATCTTCGCGGAACACGGCGTATCGATCGATACGGTCCGTCAGTCGGGCAAGGACGGCGAGGCATCCCTCGTCATCGTCACCCACCGAGCGGCGGACGCGGCCCTGTCGTCGACCGTCGGGGCTCTGCGCGAGCTCGACACCGTTCGTGGTGTCGCCAGCATCATGCGGGTCGAAGGGGAGTAAAGGAACCCATGTCTGCCAATTCCACTGTGACCACGGCGAGCAGCCAGTGGCGCGGAATCATCGAGGAGTACCGCGACCGGCTTCCGGTCAGCGACACGACCGAGGCCGTCACCCTCCGGGAGGGCGGCACCCCTCTGGTGCCGGCCCAGGTGCTCTCCGAGCGCACCGGCTGCGAGGTGCACCTCAAGGTCGAGGGTGCCAACCCCACCGGCTCCTTCAAGGACCGTGGCATGACGATGGCCATCACCCGTGCCAAGGAGGAGGGTGCCAAGGCGGTCATCTGTGCCTCCACCGGCAACACCTCCGCCTCGGCCGCCGCCTACGCGGTCCGGGCCGGGATGGTCTGCGCGGTGCTCGTCCCGCAGGGCAAGATCGCGCTGGGCAAGATGGGCCAGGCGCTGGTCCACGGCGCGAAGATTCTCCAGGTCGAGGGTAATTTCGACGACTGTCTGACGCTGGCCCGGCGGCTGTCCGACAACTACCCGGTCGCACTTGTGAACTCCGTGAACCCGGTGCGTATCGAGGGCCAGAAGACCGCGGCCTTCGAAATCGTCGACATGCTCCGCGATGCGCCGGACATCCATGTGCTGCCCGTCGGCAACGCCGGCAACATCACGGCGTACTGGAGGGGCTACCAGGAGTACGCGGCCGACGGCCTCGCCTCGCACACTCCGCGGATGTGGGGTTTCCAGGCCTCCGGCAGCGCGCCGATCGTGCGTGGTGAGGTCGTCAAGGACCCGCAGACCATCGCCACCGCCATCCGCATCGGCAACCCCGCCTCGTGGTCGTTCGCCGAACAGGCGCGGGACGAGTCCGGCGGTCTCATCGACGCCGTGACCGACCGTCAAATCCTGTCCGCCTACCGCCTGTTGGCCGCGCAGGAGGGGGTCTTCGTGGAGCCCGCCTCGGCCGCCTCCGTCGCCGGTCTGCTCAAGGCTGCCGAGGAGGGCAAGGTCGACCCCGGCCAGCGCATCGTCTGCACGGTGACCGGCAACGGCCTCAAGGACCCGGACTGGGCGGTGGCCGGAGCGCCGCAGCCGGTCACGGTCCCGATCGACGCGGACGCCGCGGCGGAGCGCCTCGGCCTCGCCTAGCAAGCCCGGCGCCCCCGCACGGGGGCGCAGCCGTACGGGCAGGACCTGCGCGTACGGCACCCGGGGACGGGACGGCGGATGTCCTGTCACCTCTCGCAGCAAAGTGTGCAAAGGCTGCAAAGTCCGGGGAAGGCAGCGTCGGGGCACAGGAAGGCGTGCGACACGCATCGTGCGCCTCCTGTGCGCCCTATGTCGCGACAGAACCTTCCTTCGATAGGCTGGAGCCAACTCCCCTCCCCACGGCATAACGCAGTGGCGTTCAGGGCAGGTCAGAACAGACCCCACGAGCCGGCCGGGCACTTCGGTGCCGCGGCGCTGTGTGGGGCAGTACCGCAGTATCAATCAAGGAGAGTCATCGAGCGATGGCCGGTCCCGCGTTCCGCGCCGCCGCCGTCCGGGTGCGCACCCCCGCTACCAGCGCCAATCTCGGTCCCGGCTTCGATGCCCTGGGTCTTTCCCTGGGCCTGTACGACGATGTCGTGGTGCGCGTCGCCGACTCCGGCCTGCACATCGACATCGCGGGTGAGGGTGCCGACTCCCTGCCGCGCGACGAGAGTCATCTGCTCGTCCGGTCGATGCGCACCGCCTTCGAGCTGCTCGGCGGACAGCCGCGCGGCCTGGAAATCGTCTGCGCCAACCGCATTCCGCACGGCCGCGGCCTGGGGTCTTCCTCCGCCGCCATCTGCGCAGGCATCGTCGCCGCCCGCGCGGTGACGATAGGCGGTGAGCAAAAGCTCGACGACACCGCGCTGCTGGAGCTGGCCAACGAGATCGAGGGCCACCCCGACAATGTCGCCGCCTGTCTGCTGGGCGGGTTCACGCTCGCCTGGATGGACACCGGCACCGCCCGCGCGATCCGGATGGATCCCGCCGATTCCATCGTTCCGGTGGTCTTCGTCCCCGGAAAGCCGGTGCTGACCGAGACCGCCCGTGGACTGCTGCCGCGCACCGTCCCCCATGTGGACGCCGCGGCCAACGCCGGCCGCGCCGCACTGCTCGTCGAGGCCCTGACCAGGCGCCCCGAGCTGCTGCTCGCCGCGACCGAGGACCGACTCCACCAGGAATACCGCGCTCCCGCGATGCCGGAGAGCGTGGCCCTGGTGAACCGACTGCGTGCGGACGGCGTCCCTGCAGTCGTATCCGGTGCGGGCCCGACGGTGCTCGCGCTGGTCGAGGACGCGGCGGCCGAGAAGGTCGCGGCACTGGCGGGAGAGGGGTGGGCGGCCAACCGGCTGACCCTCGACGCGGCGGGCACCTGCGTGCTGCCGCTCGCCGGGTGATCACGCGGGTGATCGACGATTGCCGGTCTTGGAGAGGGGGAATGTTTGTTGGACCCGGTAGTGTTAACCTCAAGTCAGTACTCGACGCCTGAGCGGCGCGGTGCTTCGTGTCCCCCATAGGGACCACCTTCTTCCGGGAGCCTCCCAAACTGCTTGGAGCCATGGCCTGAGCAGAAGTGAGCACGCTCCGGAATCGGCGTGACGACATGGCCAGTCTGCATCTCTTCACGCCGGAGCCATGAACTGATTCTCTCCGCCACTCCCGGCGGGACCACCGCCCCGGCCCGGTCCACAAGACCAAGGACCCAGCCGGACAGCACAACCGGTCGCCGAGCCAGACAGGCCGACGCCCGCTCCAGGGAAGGACCCTTCGTGAGCGACACCACCGATCTGATGGGCGCGCGCACCGATGGCAGTGCCACCGAGCCCGCCGCGGACGCTCCCGCCGCTCCTGCTACCGCACGGCGCCGCCGTTCCGGCACCGGCCTTGACGGCATGGTCCTGGCAGAGCTGCAGCAGGTCGCCTCCGGCCTCGGGATCAAGGGCACCGCGCGGATGCGCAAGAGCCAGCTGATCGAGGTCATCAAGGAGAAGCAGGCCGGGGGCACCTCCCAGGCCGCTTCAGGCTCTGGGGGAGGCTCGGGCTCCGCGGCCAAGGCCGATGCGCCCGCCGACACCGAGACCAAGCCCAAGCGCCGTACGACCTCCAAGGCCCGTACCGGCGAGGACAGCGCAGAGCAGACCGCCGGCAAGTCCGCCAAGGGCGGCAAGGCCGCGGACAAGTCCGGCGCCCAGCAGCAGATCGACATCCCCGGCCAGCCGGTCAGCGACGAGCAGCCGGCCGGTGAGCGCCGCCGGCGCCGTGCCACCGCCGCCGCGGGCAGCCCCGAGGGCGCCTCGGGCGACGTCAAGACCGAGACCAGGGTCGAGGCGAAGACCGAGGTCAAGGCGGATGCCAAGACCGACACCGCGACCACCCCGCAGGACACCGGCGAGGGCCGGCCGAGCAAGGGCGGCGAGCGTCAGGACCGCGGCGACCGTCAGGACCGCGGCCAGAAGGGCGACCGCGGCGACCGCGGCCAGCGCCAGCGTGACCGCGGTGACCGCGGTGACCGCGGTGACCGCCGCAAGGGCGACGCCGGCGACGGCGGTCAGGGCGGCCAGGGCGGTCAGGGCGGCCAGCGCCAGCGGGACCGCCGTACCGATGACGACGACGACTTCGAGGGCGGCCGCCGTGGCCGTCGCGGCCGCTACCGCGACCGCCGTGGCCGCCGCGGGGGCCGCGAGGACTTCGGCAACGAGCCGCAGGTCTCCGAGGACGACGTCCTGATCCCGGTCGCGGGCATCCTCGACATCCTCGACAACTACGCGTTCATCCGGACCTCCGGCTACCTGCCCGGTCCGAACGACGTGTACGTCTCGCTCGCCCAGGTCCGCAAGAACGGCCTGCGCAAGGGTGACCACGTCACCGGCGCGGTCCGCCAGCCCAAGGACGGCGAGCGGCGCGAGAAGTTCAACGCGCTGGTCCGGCTCGACACCGTCAACAGCGTGGCGCCCGAACAGGGCCGCGGGCGGCCGGAGTTCGGGAAGCTGACGCCCCTTTACCCGCAGGAGCGACTGCGCCTGGAGGGGGAGTCGGGCGGTCTGACGACCCGGATCATCGACCTGGTCACGCCGATCGGCAAGGGCCAGCGTGGTCTGATCGTGGCCCCGCCGAAGACCGGCAAGACCATGATCATGCAGGCGGTCGCCAACTCGATCACCCGCAACAACCCCGAGTGCCACCTGATGGTCGTCCTGGTCGACGAGCGTCCGGAAGAGGTCACCGACATGCAGCGGTCGGTGAAGGGCGAGGTCATCTCCTCGACCTTCGACCGCCCGGCCGAGGACCACACCACCGTCGCCGAGCTGGCCATCGAGCGTGCCAAGCGCCTGGTCGAGCTGGGTCACGACGTGGTCGTCCTGCTGGACTCGATCACCCGTCTGGGCCGTGCGTACAACCTCGCCGCCCCGGCCTCCGGCCGCATCCTGTCCGGTGGTGTCGACTCGACCGCGCTCTACCCGCCGAAGCGCTTCTTCGGTGCGGCGCGCAACATCGAGGACGGCGGTTCGCTGACCATCCTGGCCACCGCGCTGGTCGAGACCGGCTCGCGGATGGACGAGGTGATCTTCGAGGAGTTCAAGGGCACCGGCAACCTGGAGCTCAAGCTCGACCGCAAGCTCTCGGACAAGCGCATCTTCCCGGCGGTGGACGTGGACGCGTCCAGCACCCGTAAGGAAGAGATCCTCATGGGCAGCGACGAGCTCGCCGTCGTGTGGAAGCTGCGCCGGGTGCTGCACGCACTGGACCAGCAGCAGGCCATCGAGCTGCTGCTGGACAAGATGAAGCAGACGAAGTCCAACGCGGAGTTCCTGCTGCAGATCCAGAAGACGACGCCGACCGCGGGCAACGGCAACGACTGACGCCCGTAGGGCGCGTCCCGGCGCCGTACCGCACAGCCCCCCTCACCCGCAGAAGGGTGAGGGGGGCTGTGTGCTGGGCGGGGCCGGGTGCGGTGCGGCCGCGGGGCGGCATCGGGGGAGAGTGCCCGCGCGCCGCGGGGCGGCCGTACACACGCCGCGCTTGAGACCTTCCGCACAGATCCATGCAAGCCGCATGGTTTCAGCCAAGCCGGGAAAAGGGCCGAAAGTCCAGGTGGGGAGGACGAAGGTCCTGGGCCTGTGGAGCGGACCGCCGCGGATTTCTAAGAAAGCGCTCATGACTCGCTGTGCAACCCTTCCCGTCGACCTCCCGTCTGACAAGGAGCAACGGGCCGTGTCAGCACACAGCACGGCGGCGGCGAGGGGCAGCCGAGCGAATGAGGACTGAGGAGCAGATGGCGGACAGCAACGGGACCGCGAAGACGGCCGAAAGCCGTGCCCGCGGCATACGTGCCACGGGCCGCCGGCGAAAGGGCCCGACCCGACGCCGCCGAGCAGTGACCATCACCCTGTGCACGCTGACCAGCGTCGTGCTGCTGGGTGGGGCCGGACTCGGCTACGTCTACTTCAAGCTCAACGGCAATCTGAAGGGCGTCGACATCAACGCCGCCCTCGGACATGACCGGCCGAAGGCGGTCGACAACGGCTCGATGAACATCCTCGTGATGGGGTCCGACTCCCGTGCCGGAAAGAACGGGGAGTACGGCAAGGACGAGGGTGCCGCGCGGTCCGACACGGCGATGATCGTGCACGTGTACAAGGGCCACAAGAAGGCCAGCGTGGTCAGCGTCCCCCGGGACACCATGATCAAGCGCCCCGACTGCACCACCAAGGACGGCAAGGACGTCCCCGGCGCGCAGCGGGCGATGTTCAACACGGCGTTCGAGGTCGGCGGGCCGACCTGCGCGGTCAGGACCGTCGAGTCGATCAGCAACGTCCGTATGAACCACTTCGTCGAGGTCGACTTCACCGGCTTCAAGAAGCTCATCGACGCGCTGGGCGGGGTGGACGTCACCACCAGCAAGGCGATCGACGACGACCACAGCCATCTGCACCTGCAGCCCGGCAAGCACACCCTCGACGGCGAGCAGTCGCTCGGCCTCGTCCGGACCCGGCACGGGGTGCCCGGCGGCGACGGCAGCGACCTGGGCCGCATCCAGCTGCAGCAGACGTTCATCAAGGCTCTGATGAACCAGGTCAAGAACGTCGGGGTGTTCACCAACCCCACCAAGCTTTACGACATCGCCGATACGGCCACCAAGGCCATCACCACCGACACCGACCTCAACTCGGTCAGCGAGCTGGCCGGCCTGGCCAAGAGCCTGGGCGGCATCGGGTCGGAGAACATCGACATGGTGACGCTGCCGGTGACGTACGACCCCGCCAACCCGGACCGCGTGGTGCCGCTGATGAAGAAGAGCGGGCAGGTCTGGGACGCGCTGCGCCAGGACAAGGACATCCCCAAGTCCGCGATCAAGGGCTCGGCCGGTGACCAGGGCGGCACGGACAAGTACGTGAAGTAGCCGGAAGGCGGGGGTTCCGGGGCCCGGCGGCCCCGGAACCGGCCGGGGAATAGTTGCGGCCGTACCCCGGTTTTGGGAGATACGGCTAGTCCTGGCAGACTGGACCGTCGGCCCCGGTTCACGTGACGCAATCCGCAGCACGACCCGGAGCACTCCCGAACCTAGGAGAATCCCTTGAAGCGCGACATCCACCCGGAGTACGTCGAGACCCAGGTCAGCTGCACCTGTGGCGCGTCCTTCACCACCCGTAGCACGGTCGCCGGCGGCACCATCCGCGCCGACATCTGCTCCGAGTGCCACCCGTTCTACACGGGCAAGCAGAAGATCATGGACACGGGCGGCCGCGTGGCCCGCTTCGAGGCCCGCTTCGGCAAGGGCGCTGCAGCCGCCAAGAAGTAGCGACCCGCACGGCGCCGGTCTCCGGTCGCCCCTGCCCAGGGGTGACCGGACCGGCGTTTTGTCGTCCTGGCCCTTGGCTCCCGTACGGGGGGCCGGGGCCCGCGGCGCAGCCGCAGATGTGCCAGCGCCCCGGTACCCGGGTCACCACAGCAGCCAGTAGAGGAACCCACGATGTTCGAGGCGGTCGAGGAACTGATCGGCGAGCACGCCGATCTCGAGAAGCGGCTGGCCGACCCCGCGGTCCACGCCGACCAGCGCGAGGCCATGCGGCTCAACAAGCGCTACGCGGAGCTCACCCCGATCATCGCGACGTACCGCGACTGGAAGCAGACCGGCGACGACACGGAGACCGCGCGTGAACTCGCCGCGGACGACCCGGACTTCGCCGACGAGGTCAAGGAGCTCGACGCCCGGCGCGGGGAGCTGACCGAAAAGCTGCGGCTGCTGCTCGTCCCGCGCGACCCCAGCGACGACAAGGACGTCATCCTGGAGGTCAAGGCCGGCGAAGGCGGCGAGGAGTCCGCGCTGTTCGCCGGCGATCTGCTGCGGATGTACCTGCGCTACGCCGAACGGGCCGGCTGGAAGACCGAGATCCTCGAAGCCAACGAGTCCGACCTCGGCGGCTACAAGGACGTCCAGGTCGCCGTGAAGACCAAGGGCGGGGGCGGCGCCACCGAGCCGGGGCAGGGCGTCTGGGCGCGGCTGAAGTACGAGGGCGGGGTGCACCGCGTCCAGCGCGTGCCCGCCACCGAGTCGCAGGGCCGGATCCACACCTCCGCGGCCGGCGTGCTGGTCACGCCCGAGGCCGAGGAGGTCGAGGTCGAGATCGGCCCCAACGACCTGCGGATCGACGTCTACCGCTCCTCCGGGCCCGGTGGCCAGTCCGTCAACACCACCGACTCCGCGGTGCGCATCACCCACCTGCCCACCGGCATCGTCGTCTCCTGCCAGAACGAGAAGAGCCAGCTCCAGAACAAGGAACAGGCGATGCGCATCCTGCGCTCCCGGCTGCTGGCCGCCGCCCAGGAAGAGGCCGAGCGGGAGGCGTCGGACGCCCGGCGCAGCCAGGTCCGCACGGTTGACCGCTCCGAGCGCATCCGTACGTACAACTTCCCGGAAAACCGCATCTCGGACCACCGGGTCGGCTTCAAGGCGTACAACTTGGACCAGGTGCTCGACGGCGAACTCGACCCGGTCATCCAGGCGTGTGTCGACGCCGACTCGGCCGCCAAGCTCGCCGCCGCCCAGTAGACCCGCAGGATCCGTACGCACCGGCCTCCGGCCCCGTCCCCGGGGCGCCCCAAGCCCCCCGGACGGCCCGGCACCGCACAATGAAGACGCAGCGCACTAGGAGGAAGGCCCCGTGAACCTTCTGCTCGCCGAGGTGGCCCAGGCCACCCAGCGGCTGGCCGACGCCGGTGTGCCCTCGCCGCGCTTCGACGCCGAGGAACTCGCCGCGTTCGTGCACGGCGTCAAGCGGGGGGAGCTGCACCACGTCAAGGACGCGGACTTCGACGCCCGCTACTGGGAGGCCGTCGCCCGCCGCGAGGCGCGTGAGCCGCTCCAGCACATCACCGGCCGGGCGTTCTTCCGCTACCTCGAACTCGCCGTCGGGCCCGGGGTGTTCGTGCCCCGCCCGGAGACCGAGTCGGTGGTCGGCTGGGCGATAGACGCCGTACGGGCCATGGACGTCGTCGAGCCGCTGATCGTCGACCTGTGCACCGGCTCGGGGGCCATCGCCCTCGCCCTGGCCCAGGAGGTGCCCCGTTCGCGGGTGCACGCCGTGGAGCTGTCCGAACAGGCGCTGGACTACGCCCGCAAGAACGTCGAGGGGTCCCGCGTCGTTCTCCATCAGGGCGACGCGCTGACCGCGCTTCCCGAACTGGACGGGCAGGTCGACCTGGTCGTCTCCAACCCGCCGTACATCCCGCTGACCGAGTGGGAGTACGTCGCACCCGAGGCCCGCGACCACGACCCCGAGCTCGCGCTGTTCTCGGGCCAGGACGGCCTGGACACCATCCGGGGCATCGAGCGGACCGCACACCGCCTGCTGCGTCCCGGCGGAGTGGTCGTCATCGAGCATGCCGACACCCAGGGCGGGCAGGTGCCGTGGATCTTCACCGAGGAGCGGGGCTGGGCCGATGCGGCCGACCACCCGGACCTCAACAACAGGCCCCGTTTCGCCACCGCGCGCCGGGCGACGCCATGACGCGTTCCGCTTCGGCGCCTGATGCAGCCGATGCATCCGAAGTATTCGTTTCGCACGAGGAGGTCCCGTAATGGCACGGCGATACGACTGCAGCGACGCGACCGACCGCACCACCGGTCTGCGCGAGGCCGCCTCGGCCGTCCGCCGCGGTGAGCTGGTCGTGCTGCCCACCGACACCGTCTACGGCATCGGTGCGGACGCCTTCAGCGCCGAGGCCGTCGGCGACCTGCTGGAGGCCAAGGGCCGCGGCCGCGGTATGCCCTCCCCGGTCCTCGTCGGGTCCCCCAACACCCTGCACGGCCTGGTCACCGACTTCTCCGAGTCGGCCTGGGAGCTGGTCGACGCCTTCTGGCCCGGTGCGCTCACCCTCGTCGCCAAGCACCAGCCGTCCCTGACCTGGGACCTGGGCGAGACCCGGGGCACGGTCGCGGTGCGGATGCCGCTGCACCCCGTCGCGATCGAGCTGCTCACCGAATTCGGCCCGATGGCCGTCTCCAGTGCCAACCTCACCGGCCACCCGTCCCCGCAGGACTGCGACGCCGCACAGGAAATGCTCGGCGACTCGGTCTCCGTCTACCTCGACGGCGGTCCGACGCCCGCCGCGGTGCCTTCCTCGATCGTCGATGTCACCGGCAAGATCCCGGTGCTGCTGCGCGAAGGCGCGCTCAGCGCGGAGGAGCTGCGCAAGGTGGTACCCGAGCTCGAGGTGGCCAATTGATGGCGCCCCTGGGGCGTGGCATAGCGGGACCAGGCACCGGCACCCACCCCCCTGTACCCCCCTCACCCCCTTTTCGGATCCTCCACGTCAGCACCGGCAACGTCTGCCGCTCACCGATCACCGAGCGGCTGCACCGCCGTGCCCTGGAGCTGCGGCTGGGCGATGCCCGCAGCGGCGGGCTGCTCGTGGAGAGCGCCGGCACCTGGGGCCACGAAGGCGCACCGATGGAGACCCACGCCGCGACGGTGCTCACCGACTACGGCGCGGACCCGGCCGGCTTCCTCGGCCGTGAACTGCTCGACGAGCACGTCATCCGCGCCGACCTGGTGCTCACCGCCACCCGTGACCACCGCGCCCAGGTCATCTCGATGGGCCACTCCGCGGGGCTGCGCACCTTCACGCTCAAGGAGTTCAACCGGCTGGTGCGGGCCATAGACCCGGCCACGCTGCCCGAGCCCGACCCGGACCGGCCGGACGGCGGGCTGGTCGAGCGCGCCCGTGCGCTGGTCGGCGCCGCCGCGGCGCTGCGCGGCTGGCTGCTGGCGCCCAACCCGGAGTCCGACGAGGTCTACGACCCCTACGGGGCACCCATCACCTTCTTCCGCTCCATCGGCGACGAGATCAACCAGGCGCTGGACCCGGTCGTCACCGCCCTCACCGGGCTCCCGGCGCGGGCCTGAGGCCTGTCTCCCCCTGGAGCCGGGGAGACAGGCCCCAGGGCCCCCTGTGTGCGGACGCCGACCCGGTCGGCCCGCATACCGCGCCCGAACGCCCCGCCGCGCCTACATTGGGACTACGTCCCCGTACGAGGCCCGGAGCAAGCGATGCCTGCCACCACCGCGTCACCCCGTAACGAGACCCCGGCCGACCCCTCCCGGGCGGCCGAGCCCGCGACCGCAGGGGCGGCCGAGACCGCCGAGGACCGCGCACGGGCCGCTGCCCGTGACGCCGTCACCCGGCCGGCCGGCGCCCCGGACTTCGCCGCCCTGCTGCACCAGGACCCCGAGATCGCCGGCGTACTGCTCGGTGAGAGCGCCCGGCAGAGCGACGGGCTGCAGCTGATCGCCGCGGAGAACTTCACCTCACCGGCCGTCCTCGCCGCCCTCGGCTCCCCGCTGGGCAACAAATACGCCGAGGGCTACCCGGGGGCCCGGCACCACGGCGGCTGCGAGATCGTCGACCTCGCGGAGCGGATCGCCGTGGAACGCGCCAAGGCCCTTTTCGGCGCCGAACACGCCAACGTCCAGGCACACTCCGGCTCTTCGGCCGTGCTGGCCGCCTACGCCGCCCTGCTGCGCCCCGGTGACACCGTCCTGGCCATGTCCCTCCCGCACGGCGGGCACCTCACCCACGGCTCGCCCGCCAACTTCTCCGGCCGCTGGTTCGACTTCGCCGGCTACGGCGTCGACGAGGAGACCGGGCTGCTGGACTACGACGCGATCCGCGAGCTGGCCCGCGCCCGCCGCCCCAAGGCCATCGTCTGCGGCTCCATCTCCTACCCCCGGCACATCGACTACGCCGCCTTCCGGGATATCGCCGACGAGACCGGCGCGTATCTGATCGCGGATGTCGCGCATCCGCTCGGGCTGATCGCCGGGGGAGCGGCGCCCAGCCCCGTCCCGTACGCGCATGTGGTGTGCGGAACCACACACAAGGTGCTGCGCGGGCCGCGCGGCGGGCTGATCCTGTGCGGCGAGAAGCTGGCCGAGCGCATCGACCGCGCGGTGTTCCCCTTCACCCAGGGCGGTGCGCAGATGAACGCGGTCGCGGCCAAGGCGGTCGCCTTCGGGGAGGCCGCCACACCCGCCTTCGGCGCGTATGCCCATCAGGTCACCGCCAATGCCCGCGTGCTCGCCGGAGCACTGGCCCGACAGGGCCTGACGATCACCACCGGTGGCACCGATACCCATCTGATCACCGTCGATACCGCTCCCCGCGGCCTGGATGCACGCACCGCCCGGGGGCGGCTGGCCGCCGCCGGGATCGTGCTGGACACCTGCGCGCTGCCGTGTGCCGAGGCCCCCGACGACGTCGCGGCCCGCCGGACCGGCCTGCGGCTGGGCACCGCCGCGGTGACCACGCAGGGGATGGGCGAGGCGGAGATGACGGTGGTCGCCGAGCTGATCGTGGCGGCACTGGAGGAGGACGGTACGGCCCGCTCCAGGACCGTCGCTTTGGTCCATGGCTTTCCGCCTTATCCCGATCACGGGTGACGGCGGGAACCATCCGCCGACGCCAGGCGTCTCTTCCTGTATTCACGGCCAGGGGGCTGACACGCATAGGGTGTGGGGCTGTGATGGCCAGCTATACCAATGGGGCAGCCCGTGCGTGAATACCTGCTGACGCTGTGCGTCACGGCCGCGGTGACCTACCTGCTGACCGGGCCGGTACGGAAGTTCGCGATCGCGGCCGGTGCGATGCCGGAGATCCGTGCGCGTGATGTGCACCGCGAGCCGACACCGCGGCTCGGCGGTATCGCCATGTTCGGCGGACTGTGCGCCGGCCTGCTGGTCGCCTCGCACCTGACCAACCTCAAGAGCGTCTTCGAGAACTCCAACGAGCCCAGGGCGCTGCTCTCCGGCGCCGCCCTGATCTGGATCCTCGGTGTCCTGGACGACAAGTGGGGCGTGGACGCCCTGGTCAAGCTCGGCGGCCAGATGATCGCCGCGGGTGTGATGGTCCTCCAGGGCCTGACGATCCTCTGGATCCCGATCCCCGGCGTCGGCACGGTCTCGCTGACCCCGATGCAGGGCACCCTGCTGACCGTCGCCCTCGTGGTGATCACCATCAACGCGGTGAACTTCGTCGACGGCCTGGACGGTCTCGCCTCCGGCATGGTGTGCATCGCCGCCGCGGCGTTCTTCATGTACGCGTACCGGATGTGGTTCGGCTACGGCATCGAGGCGGCCGCGCCGGCCACGCTGTTCTCGGTGGTCCTGATGGGCATGTGCCTGGGCTTCCTGCCGCACAACATGCACCCGGCGCGGATCTTCATGGGCGACTCGGGCTCGATGCTGATCGGCCTGGTGATGGCCGCGGGCGCGGTCTCGGTGACCGGCCAGGTCGACCCGGACCTGCTCAATGTGAAGGCGGGCGGTCTGCGTGAGGCGACCCACGCGATGGTGCCGGTCTACATCCCGCTGCTGCTGCCGCTGACGATCATCGCGGTCCCGGTCGCCGACCTGGTCCTGGCGATCGTGCGGCGTACGTGGAAGGGCCAGTCGCCGTTCGCGGCCGACCGCGGCCACCTGCACCACCGACTGCTGGAGATCGGGCACTCGCACAGCCGGGCCGTGCTGATCATGTACTTCTGGTCGGCCCTGATCGCCTTCGGGGCGGTCGCGTACTCGGTGAACAACGCCAGCATGTGGATCGTGCTGGGCATCGTGCTGCTGAGCGCGGTCGGGCTGGTGCTGCTTCTGCTGCCGCGCTTCACCCCGCGCACGCCGCGCTGGGCGGAGTGGATGGTGCCGCCGCGCTACCGCCGGGTCTCCCGTGCAACGACGCCCGAGGCGCCGGCCGCGGAGTGGGACGGGGAGAGCGACGTCGCCCCGGAGGAGGAGCGGGAGCCGGTTCCGGCGGGCGTCAACGGGGCCACCGCGATCGGCGACCGCTCACGCTTCGTGGAACACCGCAGGGCGGACAGTCACCACTGATCCGCGGTTTTGATCGCCCGAACGTGCGACGAGAATCGGGATCGTTGACCTCATACCAGACAAAAGACTGGCTGTCAGTGCACCAACGCGCACGTTCACGCTCAGGTGTGACAGGGTCCACACGAACCAGGTAAAGACCTCATCAAATAGTTTGTGATACCGTTCACGAAACCCGGCGATAGAGCCGAAGGGGCACAGCGCGACTGCCCTTGGGCTGCAGGTTCCGCCTCAGGCCGGGTCTACGCTCGTCCATGACGACACACCCCACATCTTTTGCCGGAGCGCCGCCATGCAGTCGAATGACGCCCGACTACTCCTTCACGCCGTTGTGCCCACCCTCGCCATCGGCGTCATCGCCGTTGCCGTGAGCGCTGCGGTCGCCGGTGTGAAGGGAGTGATCGGTGCTGTCGTCGGCACGGTGCTGGTGGTGCTCGTGATGGGGGCCGGCCTGGCCGTTCTGCAGAAGACCGCGAGGAATCTGCCTCAGCTGTTCCAGATGATGGGGCTGCTGCTCTACACCACGCAGATCCTGTTCGTGCTGGTCTTCCTGATCGCGTTCAAGGACACAACCCTCTTCGACACCAAGGCATTTGCGGTCACATTGCTCGGCGCCACTCTCGTATGGATCGCGGCGCAGACCCGCGGTCATATGAAGGCGAAGATTCTGTACGTGGATCCCGACTCCGCCGAGCCGAAGAAGGCGGAGACGGCGGGGTCGCCGACGTGACACGTAGGGCCGAGATAAAAGCCCTCTTGCGGGCCTGCTATCGTCCGGTTTCAACTGCGGCACAGTTGGCGCAGGCGGCTGAGCTCCCGGGTTCCACTCGATGGAACGGGCAGTTCTCGCGGCCGATGCCTGTGATGTGGCCGGGCCCAGCGCCCGCCAGCCGCCCCCTAATCCGTAAGACCAGTCCAGTGCCGCTCCGTGGCTCAACGCCGCGCCGACACAACGAGGTTGCCGTACCCATGCGCCACGCTGAAGGAGCTCGCGGTGAGTGCTGAAACGATGCTCGCCTTCGAGACCGACTGCCACATCTTCTCCGGGTGCGGCTTCCCAGCTCCCGGGCTTCATTCGTTCGTCTTCAAGCCGCTGTTCACCATCAACGGCTTCGAGTTCAACAAGATCATGCTGCTGGCGCTGCTCAGCACCGTCGTGGTCGTGTGGTTCTTCTGGGCGGCGTTCGGCAAGGCCAAGGTGGTCCCGGGCAAGCTGCAGATGATCGGCGAAGCGGGCTATGACTTCGTACGCCGAGGGATCGTCTATGACGCTCTCGGGAAGAAGGAGGGCGAGAAGTACGTCCCCTTCATCGTCTCGCTGTTCTTCTTCGTCTGGATCATGAACCTGTGGTCGATCGTTCCGGTCGCCCAGTTCCCGGTGACGTCGGTCATCGCCTTCCCGGCCGGTCTCGCCGCGATCGTCTACATCACGTGGGTCTCCCTGACCTTCAAGAGGCACGGCTTCGTGGGTGCGCTGAAGAACTTCAGCGGCTACGACAAGTCGCTCGGCCCGGTCCTGCCGATGCTGATCGTCATCGAGCTCCTCTCGAACCTGATCATCCGGCCCTTCACTCACGCGGTACGGCTCTTCGCGAACATGTTCGCCGGTCACCTCCTGCTGCTGATGTTCACCATCGGCACCTGGTACCTGCTGAACGGCATCGGCATCGTCTACGCCGGCGCCTCGTTCGTGATGACCATCCTGCTGACGGCGTTCGAGCTGTTCATCCAGGCCGTCCAGGCGTACGTCTTCGTGCTCCTGACCGCGAACTACCTCCAGGGCGCGCTCGCCGAGCACCACTGAGCCCCCGCTTTCCCAGCCCCTATAGACGCCCGGTGGCCAACCCCCACCGGTCCGTGAAAGAGAAGGAAGTAACGGCATGTCCGCTGCTCTCGAGACTGTCAACCTCGCCGCCGGCGTCACCGGCAACCTCGGCTCGATCGGTTACGGCCTCGCCGCGATCGGCCCCGGCGTCGGCGTCGGCATCATCTTCGGTAACGGCACCCAGGCCCTGGCCCGCCAGCCCGAGGCCGCCGGCCTCATCCGCACCAACCAGATCATGGGTTTCGCCTTCTGTGAGGCGCTCGCCCTGATCGGCATCGTCATGGGCTTCCTCTTCAGGGCCTGACGGACCGCTGCAAACCCCTGACAGACGGAAGGCACTGATGTGAACGCCCTGGTGAACATGGCGGAGGAGGTTCCTCAGAACCCCCTGATCCCGGAGCTTCCAGAGCTGGTCATCGGCCTGATCGCTTTCTTCATCGTCTTCGGCTTCCTGGCCAAGAAGCTCCTCCCGAACATCAACAAGGTTCTGGAAGAGCGCCGGACGCTCATCGAAGGCCGCATGGAGGAAGCCGAGGCGAATCAGGCCGAGGCTCAGCAGGTGCTCGCGGACTACCGTGCGCAGCTCGCCGACGCCCGCCACGAGGCCGCGCGTCTGCGCCAGGAGGCGCAGGAGCAGGGCGCGACGCTCATCGCCGAGATGCGCGTCGAGGGCCAGCGGCAGCGTGAGGAGATCATCGCTGCCGGTCACGCCCAGATCGAGGCGGACCGGAAGCAGGCTGCGCAGGCGCTGCGCCAGGACGTGGGCAAGCTCGCCGTCGACCTGGCCGGCAAGCTCGTCGGGGAGTCCCTCGAGGACCACGCCCGGCAGAGCCGGACCATCGACCGCTTCCTCGACGACGTCGAGGCCAAGGCGGCTTCGGACGCGACGAAGGCTGAGGCCGGACGATGAACGGAGCGAGCCGCGAGGCACTCGCCTCCGCACGCGAGCAGTTCAACGCGCTGACGGATGACACCTCCGTCGACGCCGCGAAGCTCGCCGAGGAGCTGGCTGCCGTCACCGCTCTGCTCGACCGCGAGGTGTCGCTGCGTCGGGTCCTGACCGACCCGGCGCAGGGCGCCGAGGCGCGTGCCGAACTGGCCGGACGACTGCTCGGCAACCAGGTGGGCGGCCCGGCCGTCGACCTGGTGTCCGGCATGGTCCGCGCCCGCTGGTCGCGTTCGCGTGACCTGACGGACTCGCTCGAGGAGCTGGCCTACAGCGCCGACCTGGTCGCCGCGCAGCGGGCCGGTCAGCTCGACGACGTCGAGGACGAGCTCTTCCGGTTCGGCCGGATCGTCAGCTCCAACGGCGAGCTGCGCGGTGCGCTGACCGACCGGAACGCGACGGTCGCGGCCAAGACGGAGCTGCTGCGTACGCTGCTGGGCGGCCGGGCCAACCCGGTCACCGAGCGCATCGTGATCCGTCTTGTCGTACAGCCGCGGGGCCGTAGCCTGGAAGCGGGGCTCGACGCCCTCTCCAAGCTGGCGGCGAGCCGCCGGGACCGGATGGTCGCGGTGGTCACCTCCGCGGTGCCCCTCAGTGAAGGGCAGCGGCAGCGCCTGGGCGCTTCCCTGGCGCAGCTGTACGGACGGCAGGTCCACCTGAACCTCGACGTGGACCCCGAGGTCCTCGGCGGAGTCCAGGTCCGGATCGGCGACGAGGTCATCAACGGAACCATCGCGGCACGCCTCGAAGAGGCGGACCGGCGGATGGCCGGCTGACCCGGCCACACCAACTCAAGAGCTGCACAACCGGCGGTCAGGCGCCGGACCAGCCGGCCGGACCACGAGGTCCGGCTGCGGTCCGGACGAAGCCCCGGGGACCAGCACAAGCATGACGGCGGCCCGAGTTGGGCCGTAAGCGGAAACCCCCTGGGGGACAGACCCCCGGACACCCGCAAGTAACTTCGGGCCCAACAAGGAGAGCAGGGAACCCAGATGGCGGAGCTCACGATCCGGCCGGAGGAGATCCGGGACGCGCTGGAGAACTTCGTCCAGGCGTACAAGCCGGACGCGGCCTCGCGCGAGGAGGTCGGCACGGTAAGCGAGGCCGGAGACGGCATCGCGAAGGTCGAGGGCCTTCCCTCGGCAATGGCGAACGAGCTGCTGAAGTTCGAGGACGGCACGCTCGGTCTTGCGCTGAACCTGGAAGAGCGCGAGATCGGTGCGGTGATCCTCGGTGAGTTCAGCGGCATCGAGGAGGGCCAGCCGGTGCAGCGCACCGGTGAGGTGCTCTCGGTCGCCGTGGGCGAGGGCTACCTCGGCCGCGTCGTCGACCCGCTGGGCAACCCGATCGACGGCCTCGGCGAGATCGAGTCCGAGGGCCGCCGCGCCCTGGAGCTGCAGGCTCCGGGCGTCATGGTCCGTAAGTCGGTCCACGAGCCGATGGAGACCGGCTACAAGGCCGTCGACTCCATGGTGCCGATCGGCCGTGGCCAGCGTCAGCTGATCATCGGTGACCGCCAGACCGGCAAGACCGCCCTGGCCGTCGACACGATCATCAACCAGCGCGACAACTGGCGCTCGGGCGACCCCAAGAAGCAGGTCCGCTGCATCTACGTCGCCATCGGCCAGAAGGGCTCCACCATCGCGTCCGTGCGCGGTGCGCTGGAGGAGGCCGGCGCCCTGGAGTACACCACCATCGTCGCCGCCCCGGCGTCCGACCCGGCGGGCTTCAAGTACCTGGCGCCCTACACCGGCTCGGCCATCGGCCAGCACTGGATGTACCAGGGCAAGCACGTCCTGATCGTCTTCGACGACCTCTCGAAGCAGGCCGACGCCTACCGCGCCGTCTCCCTGCTGCTGCGCCGTCCGCCGGGCCGTGAGGCCTACCCGGGCGACGTCTTCTACCTGCACTCGCGTCTGCTGGAGCGCTGCGCCAAGCTCTCCGACGAGATGGGCGCCGGCTCGATGACCGGTCTGCCGATCGTCGAGACCAAGGCGAACGACGTGTCGGCGTTCATTCCGACCAACGTCATCTCCATCACCGACGGCCAGTGCTTCCTGGAGTCGGACCTGTTCAACGCGAACCAGCGTCCCGCGCTGAACGTCGGTATCTCCGTCTCCCGTGTCGGTGGCTCGGCCCAGCACAAGGCCATGAAGCAGGTCTCCGGCCGGCTCCGCGTGGACCTCGCCCAGTACCGCGAGCTGGAGGCGTTCGCCGCCTTCGGTTCGGACCTGGACGCGGCCTCCAAGCAGCAGCTGGAGCGCGGTAAGCGGATGACCGAGCTGCTCAAGCAGAGCCAGTACGCTCCGTACCCCACCGAGGACCAGGTCGTCTCCGTCTGGGCCGGCACCAACGGCAAGATGGACGACGTCCCGGTCGAGGACATCCGCCGCTTCGAGCGGGAGCTCCTCGACCACCTGCACCGGGAGAAGAAGGACCTGCTGACCAGCATCGTCGAGGGCGGCAAGATGTCCGACGACACCATCGGCGCGATCTCCGAGGCCGTCGACGGCTTCAAGCGGCAGTTCGAGACCTCGGACGGCAAGCTGCTCGGCGAGGACGCCCCGGCCGGCACCAGCAAGTGACGACGGAAGGGACCTGATCCATGGGAGCCAAGCTCCGGGTCTACAAGCGTCGCATCCGCTCCGTCACCGCGACCAAGAAGATCACCAAGGCGATGGAGATGATCGCCGCCTCGCGCGTCGTCAAGGCGCAGCGCCAGGTGGCGGCGTCGACGCCGTACGCGAGTGAACTGACCCGCGCGGTGACAGCGGTTGCCACGGGCTCGAACACCCAGCACCCGCTGACGACGGAGGCGGAGCGTCCCTCGCGGGCCGCGCTGCTGCTCATCACGAGCGACCGTGGTCTGGCCGGCGGCTACTCCTCCAACGTCCTCAAGGCCGGCGAGAAGCTCACCGAGCGGCTCAAGGCCGAGGGCAAGGAGGTCGACGCCTACATCGTCGGGCGCAAGGGTGTGTCGTACTACAGCTTCCGCGAGCGCAAGGTCGTGGAATCGTGGACCGGCTTCACCGACAGCCCCACGTACGCGGACGCCAAGGCGATCGCCGCACCGCTGATCGACGCTGTCCAGCAGGACACCGCCGAGGGCGGCGTGGACGAACTCCACATCGTCTTCACCGAGTTCATCTCGATGATGACGCAGACGGCGGTCGACGACCGGCTGCTGCCGCTCAGCCTCGACAAGGCGGCGGCGGAGTCGGAGGAGTCGGCCAAGGGCGAGATCCTTCCGCTGTTCGAATTCGAGCCGTCGGCCGAGGACGTCCTCGACGCCCTGCTTCCGCGGTATGTCGAGTCGCGGATCTACAACGCGCTTCTGCAGGCCGCCGCCTCCAAGCACGCCGCCACGCGTCGTGCGATGAAGTCGGCGACCGACAACGCGGAAGAGCTCATCAAGTCGCTCTCGCGGCTTGCCAACGCGGCCCGACAGGCCGAAATCACCCAGGAAATCAGCGAGATCGTCGGTGGCGCCAGTGCTCTGGCCGACGCGACCGCGGGGAGTGACTGACCACTATGACCACCACTGTTGAAACGGCCACGGCAACGGGCCGCGTCGCCCGGGTCATCGGCCCGGTCGTCGACGTGGAGTTCCCCGTCGACGCGATGCCGGACATCTACAACGCGCTGACCGTCGAGGTCGCCGACCCGGCCGAGCAGGGCAAGCTCAAGACCCTGACCCTCGAGGTCGCCCAGCACCTGGGCGATGGCCTGGTCCGCGCGATCTCCATGCAGCCCACCGACGGTCTGGTCCGCCAGGCCACGGTGACCAACACCGGCACCGGGATCACCGTCCCCGTCGGTGACATCACCAAGGGCAAGGTGTTCAACACCCTCGGTGAGATCCTGAACAAGCCGGAGGCGGCGTCCGAGGTCACCGAGCGCTGGGCGATCCACCGCAAGGCTCCGAGCTTCGACCAGCTCGAGTCCAAGACCGAGATGTTCGAGACCGGCGTCAAGGTCATCGACCTGCTGACCCCGTACGTCAAGGGCGGCAAGATCGGTCTGTTCGGTGGTGCCGGTGTCGGCAAGACCGTTCTGATCCAGGAAATGATCTACCGCGTGGCCAACAACCACGACGGTGTGTCGGTGTTCGCCGGTGTCGGCGAGCGCACCCGTGAGGGCAACGACCTCATCGAGGAAATGACGGAGTCCGGCGTCATCGACAAGACCGCGCTGGTCTTCGGTCAGATGGACGAGCCGCCGGGCACCCGTCTCCGCGTCGCCCTGGCCGGTCTGACCATGGCGGAGTACTTCCGCGATGTGCAGAAGCAGGACGTGCTCTTCTTCATCGACAACATCTTCCGGTACACCCAGGCGGGTTCCGAGGTGTCGACCCTGCTCGGCCGGATGCCCTCCGCGGTGGGTTACCAGCCGAACCTGGCCGACGAGATGGGTCTCCTCCAGGAGCGCATCACCTCGACGCGTGGTCACTCGATCACCTCGATGCAGGCGATCTACGTCCCCGCGGACGACCTGACCGACCCGGCGCCGGCCACCACCTTCGCCCACCTGGACGCGACGACCGTGCTGTCGCGCCCGATCTCGGAGAAGGGCATCTACCCGGCGGTCGACCCGCTGGACTCGACGTCCCGCATCCTGGACCCCCGCTACATCTCGCAGGACCACTACGACTGCGCCTCGCGCGTCAAGACGATCCTGCAGAAGTACAAGGACCTCCAGGACATCATCTCCATCCTGGGCATCGACGAGCTCGGCGAGGAAGACAAGCTCACCGTCTACCGCGCCCGTCGTATCGAGCGGTTCCTGTCGCAGAACACCCACGTGGCGAAGCAGTTCACCGGTGTCGACGGCTCGGACGTCTCGCTCGACGAGTCGATCACCGCGTTCAACGCGATCGCGGACGGTGACTACGACCACTTCCCCGAGCAGGCGTTCTTCATGTGCGGTGGCATCGAGGACCTGAAGGCCAATGCCAAGGAGCTGGGCGTCTCCTGACCCCGGCACGGTCCCGGGGGCGGCCCTGGCCGCCCCCGGTCCCTACGACCACTAGTATTTGACCCAACATCTGCCGAGCCAGGCAGGTGGAGACCCGAGGAGCCATCGTGGCTGAGCTGCACGTCGAGTTGGTCGCCGCGGACCGTCAGGTCTGGTCCGGCAAGGCCAGCCTGGTCGTCGCGCGCACCTCGTCGGGCGACATCGGCGTCATGCCCGGACACCAGCCGCTGCTCGGCGTGCTGCAGTCGGGCCCGGTGACGATTCGTACGACCGGCGAGAGCGGGGACGGCACCGTCGTCGCCGCGGTGCACGGCGGCTTCATTTCGTTCGCCGACAACAAGCTGTCTCTGCTCGCGGAGATCGCGGAACTGTCGGACGAGATCGATGTCCAGCGCGCGGAGCGGGCCCTGGAGCGAGCGAAGTCGGCGGCCGACGAGGTCGCCGAGCGTCGCGCCGATGTCCGGCTGCGTGCGGTGACGGGCGTTCACTGAGCCCCGTCACCGACGAGATCGATCCTCAGCCGCGGGCTGCCCGGAGTTGTCCGGAGCGGCCCGCGGCTGAGGCAATGCAGATGCGTTACTCTCCTCCACGCCCGACCGGCGCGGGGGAACCCCCATCGAGGCGAGGAGGTCGGTCGAGATGGTCCTCGCTCTGCTTGTGAGCGGCGTGGTCGTGGTACTGGTGCTGCTGGGGCTGTTCGTCTTCGGACTGAGGCGGCGGCTCATCCAGCGGTCCGGTGGCACCTTCGACTGCAGTCTGCGCTGGCACGTGCCGGAGAACGAGACCGGTGGCAAGGGCTGGATCTACGGTGTGTCGCGCTACAACGGCGACCGGGTCGAATGGTTCCGGGTGTTCTCGTACGCGCCCCGGCCGCGCCGTCTCCTGGAGCGCTCCGCCATCGAGGTCCTGGAGCGGCGCACCCCGCAGGGTGAGGAAGAGCTGGCGCTGCTCTCCGACTCCGTCGTGCTCGCCTGCCGGCACCGCGGTACCCGCCTGGAGCTGGCGATGAGCGAGGATGCGCTCACCGGCTTCCTCGCCTGGCTGGAGGCGGCACCGCCCGGCCAGAGGGTCAATGTGGCCTAGAAAAACGCCCCTCGCTGGATGGGGGTACCCCCGGACGAAGTCTGGGGGAGGGTCAATGTGGCCTGAATCGGGGGGCCAGGGGAAGAGGCTCTGACCCCGCCGCGTTGTGGCCCTGCAAGGGGGCCGTGCATCCCCTACGGGATGTGTGCGGTGGCCCCCTACGGGCAGTCCCGTCCGCCTACGGGCAGTCCCGTCCGCCTACGGGCAGTCCCGTCCGCCTACGGCGCCGGCCCCTCCCGTCCTCCTCCGGCCGGTCCCGTCCCGTCCCGTACGTACGGTCGCACCCCTCTGCGGGCCCGCCCTCCTACGGCCCGTCCACTCCCAACTCCTGTGCCAGTACGGCCGCTTGCACCCGGCTGCGCAGATCCAGCTTTGCCAGCAGCCGGCTGACATGTGTTTTCACGGTGGCCTCCGCCATGGCCAGCCGCAGCGCGATATCGGCGTTCGACAGCCCCCGCCCCAGACACCCCAGCACCTCCCGCTCGCGTGGCGTCAGCGCGTCCAGGACCGCCGGATCCGGTGCCTCGCCGTCCCGGGCAGGCCGCCGGAGGGCCGTACGCGGGCTGGCGAACTCCGCGATCAGCCGCCGGGTCACCGCCGGAGCGATCAGCCCCTCGCCGGACGCCACGGTACGCACCGCGGTCAGCAGCGCGGCCGCGTCGCTGTCCTTGAGGAGAAAGCCCGCCGCCCCCGCGCGTAGCGCCCCGAAGACATATTCGTCCAGGTCGAAGGTGGTCAGCACCAGCACGTCCGCCAGCTTCTCGGAGACCACCTGCCGGGTGGCGGAGACCCCGTCGAGGCGGGGCATCTGGATGTCCATGAGGACGAGGGCGGGCCGCAGCTCGCGGGCGAGCCGTACCGCCTCCTCGCCGTCCTCGGCCTCCCCGACCACCTCGATGTCGGGGGCTGAGCGCAGGATGAGGACCAGCCCGGCCCGTACGGCGGACTGGTCCTCGGCGACGAGAACCCGGATCGGCTGCGCGTCGGCGCCTGTCATCGTTGTTCTTCCTCCTCGGCGGCGGGCAACGCTGCCCGCACCAGCCAGACTCTGCCGGCCGGCCCGCTCTCCGGGCCGGCCTCGAATGCTCCGCCCAGCAGGGCGGTCCGCTCGCGCATCCCGACCAGGCCGGTGCCGGAACCGGGCGCACGGGGGCCGGGACGGTCGGCGAACGGGCTGCGGACGGCGACGGTGAGCGCCCCGCCGCGGTCATGGGCGATGCGCACCCGCACCTGGCCGGGCGCGGCGTGCTTGAGCGCGTTGGTCAGCGACTCCTGGACGATGCGGTACGCGGCCAGCGCGACCGGCGCCGTGGGCTTCGGACCGGCTCCGGGCCCGTCCGGGCTCCGGGCGTCCTCCAGCTCGAAGGTCAGTCCGCTGCTGCCGCCGCTCGTACGGGCCTGGTCGATCAGGGCGTCCAGCCCGTCGAGCGTGGGGGTCGCGGCGGGCTCCTCGTCCCGGTCGGCCGTCTTCGGGTCCCGCAACAGCCCGATGAGACGGCGCATTTCGGCCAGACCTTGCACGCTGTTCTCCCGGATCACCCCGAGTGCCTCGCGGGTCGCCGACGGGTCGTCGATGGACTGCGCGGCGGTGGAGTGGATGGCGATGGCGGACAGATGGTTGGCGACCATGTCGTGCAGCTCGCGTGCCATCCGTGCCCGCTCGCCGACCACGGCCTGCGTCCGGTCGATCTCGGCCAGCAGCGCGATCTGCTCGGCCCGCAGCTGTGCGGCCTGCGCGGCCTCGCGGTGATTACGGATGATGATGCCGGTCCAGGCCGGGGCGATGGTGACCAGCGCGATGCTGATGATGACCAACACGACCTGCGGGTTCTGCCAGGCCGCGGTCAGTGCGATGGCCGACAGGACGGTGACCAGGACGGAGTGCAGCGGGATCCGGCGGGCCGCGTTCGCCGGTCCGTAGAGCACCGCCGCATAGACCACGTCCGTGAACATCAGGACGGTGGCGACCAAGGTGCCGGCACCGATGTCCAGCGCCAGGGCCGGCACCGCTAGGGCCAGCGCCGTCATCGGCGCCGTACGGCGCATCAGCTCCGCCACCGACATCGCGGTGAGCGCGACCAGGGTGAGCGAGGGGGGCAGCCCCAGATGCGAGGGCCCGCCGTGCAGATTCATCGCCCAGAGCAGCAGCCCGCCGAGCAGACCGCCGCCCGCGATGAGCACATCGAGACGGTGCGGCCGGCCGGGGGCGGCGGGGGATCTGGCGGTCACCCCTCCATCAAACACGGCGCGGGGGCCCGCTGCCTCCACGTCCGGGGGATCCCCGTCAGCCATGCGCTACATCGAAAGATGCAGTCCCGGATCATCGCGCGCGACGACGTGGCGGGCGGCGGCCGCTGGAAGGCTTGAGGTGTTCGGTGGAGAGCCCTGAAAGGAGACGCCGTGATCGTCGTGCTGATCATCGCCTGCGAGGTCGGTTTCTGGGTGCTGCTGGCCCTCGGCCTGGCGCTGCGTTACCTGGCCAAGATGCCGCGGACCGGTGCGGCGGTGCTCCTGATGGAGCCGCTGCTGGAGCTGGTCCTGCTGATCGTCACGGCGATCGACCTGAAGAACGGCGCACCGGCGGACTGGAAGCACGGGCTGGCCGCCGTCTACATCGGCTTCACGGTCGCCTACGGCCACTACACGATCAAGTGGGTCGACGGGCACTTCGCGCACCGCTTCGCGGGCGGCCCGCCGCCGGCCAAGCCGGGCTACGGCATGGCCCGCGTCAAGCACGAAGGGAAGCTGTGGCTGCGCACGGTGGTGATGGCGGTGGTCGCGTGCGGGCTGCTGCAGGCCGCGATCTGGTACGTGGGTGCCGGCGGTGACACCACCTCGCTGCGCGAGTGGCAGGGCACCTCACTGAAGATCGTCAGCATCCACGGCCTGATCGCGCTGAGCTACCTCGTCTGGCAGAAGAAGGACCCCCGCGGCCGGACTGCGGTCCCCGAGGAAGCGGCCCGGCCGGAGCAGAAGACGCTCCGCTAGGCCGCGTCCGCGCCGTCCGGCAGGCCGCCGCTCAGGGCTCCCCGCCGCTCAGCGCTCTCCGCCGGGCACCCACAGCACGTCCCCGACCTCCTTGTTGGCCGTACGGGCCAGGATGAACAGGAGGTCGGAGAGGCGGTTGAGGTACGTGGCCGTCAGTGGGTTCATGGTCTCGCCGTGCTCCTCGAAGGCGGCCCAGGTCGAGCGCTCCGCGCGGCGGACGACCGTGCACGCCTGGTGCAGCAGCGCGGCGCCGGCCGTACCGCCGGGAAGGATGAAGCTGCGCAGCTTCTCCAGCTCCGCCAGGAAGCGGTCGCAGTCGGCCTCCAGCTTGTCGATATAGCTCTGCTCGACGCGCAGCGGCGGGAATTCGGGGTTCTCCACCACCGGTGTCGACAGATCCGCGCCGACGTCGAACAGGTCGTTCTGCACCCGCAGCAGCACCGCCGCGACGTCCTCGGGGAGCGAACCGAGCGCCAGGGCGACGCCGATCGCCGCGTTGGCCTCGTTGGCGTCCGCATACGCCGAGATCCGCGAATCCGTCTTGGCGGTACGGCTCATATCGCCCAGGGCGGTGGTGCCCTTGTCGCCGGTGCGGGTGTAGATGCGCGTCAGATTCACCATGGGGGCGAGCCTACGCCGCGGACCTGCGCAAGGCCCGGGTGCAATAGGTCACGGAGAGCGTGGCGAAGGCGGCCGCCACCAGCACGCCGTAGAGCATCGCCGAGGAGGCGTAGGAGCCGACGAACGCCCCCGCACCGCGTCCACGAGGTAGCGGAACGGCATGAAGTGCGAGAGCACATCGAGCCACTTGGGCCCCAGCGCCGGCGCGTACGACAGCGAGGCCGGCGCCACGGTCAGCAGGCGATGCACGCAAAGCCGATGTGGATGCCGGGCAGCGGTGCCCGCTGCCCCATGGCCGGCGCGGCCAGCACCAGCAGCACCGCCTGGTACCTGCGGCAGCAGCCCCACCTCAACCTGGAGGAAACCCTCCGGGGGGAGACCGGCGCCCCCGCCGACGACCGCTGCCGGGCCTGATGGCGGGCCAGATCGGCTGGGTGCACCAGAGTCTGATGGGCTGGATCGCCCAGCAGATGCTCGCGGGACGCAAGCCCGCCGAGGCCTCCCGCGATGCCCTCGTTCTCCTCGATGAGATGGCGGAACTGCTGGGGGAGAAGGTCCTCAACTACGCCGTACGGGTGACCGACTGACGGCGGGCTGTCCGGATCGCGCCCCGCCCAAAGGCCCCGTCGGTGTGACGTCCGTCATCTGAGACGTGACGCGCATCTCTTACCCTCCAAACGATCGCTTACGAGCGCTAACGTCACCCAGGACCGTCAAATGCACAGGGTGTGAGGGGACAGCAGTGGCAAAGAAGCTCGCCGTCATCGGGGCCGGACTCATGGGGTCCGGTATCGCGCAGGTCTCCGCCCAGGCGGGCTGGGACGTGGTTCTTCGCGATGTGACGGACGGGGCGCTGGCCCGGGGCAAGGGCGGTATCGAGGCCTCGTTCGAGAAGTTCGTCGCCAAGGGCAAGCTGTCGGCGGCCGACGCCGAGCAGGCGCTGGCCCGCATCACCACCACGACCGACCTGGAGGCCGCCGCCGACGCCGATATCGTCGTCGAGGCCGTCTTCGAGCGGATCGACGTCAAGCGCGAGATCTTCCAGTCGCTGGACAAGCTCGTCAAGGACGAGGCGGTACTGGCCTCCAATACCTCGGCCATCCCGATCACCAAGATCGCCGCGGTCACCTCCCGTCCCGAGCGGGTCGTCGGCACGCACTTCTTCTCGCCGGTGCCGATGATGCAGCTGTGCGAGCTGGTCCGCGGCTACAAGACCAGCGACGAAGCCCTCGCCACCGCCCGGCAGTTCGCCGAGTCGGTCGGCAAGACCTGCGTGGTCGTCAACCGCGATGTGGCCGGCTTTGTCACCACGCGCCTGATCTCGGCGCTGGTCGTCGAGGCCGCCAAGCTCTACGAATCGGGCGTGGCCAGCGCCGAGGACATCGACACCGCCTGCAAGTTGGGCTTCGGCCATGCGATGGGACCGCTGGCCACCGCCGACCTGACGGGCGTCGACATCCTGCTGCACGCCACCGACAACATCTACACCGAGTCCCAGGACGAGAAGTTCGCACCGCCGGAGATCATGCGGCGAATGGTCGATGCGGGCGATATCGGTCGCAAGAGTGGGCAGGGCTTCTACGAGCACTGAGGCCGCGTCAGCCCCCTCGGGCCGACGGTGTCGCCCCGAGGGGTGAATTCGGTATCGGTTCGCTTACAGGCGGCAACCTCGCCGCATGAGAGGCAGTCAGTTCTGTAGACGTCCAGGCGTCACCACCCATGACATCGGGGAGCGCATATGCACATCAGGGGCGACCACGCCGAGCTGGTTGTCGGGGGCCGCCTCGACGTCCGCAGCGCGGCGGACGCCCGTACGGCCCTGCACGCCGCCGTCGACTCCGGTCGGGGCGATCTCGTGCTGGACCTGACCGAGCTGGATTCCTGGGACGCCACCGGCCTCGGCGTGATCATGGGCGCGCACCGCCGCGCCGGCCGGGTGGGCCGCAGGCTGGTGCTGCGCGGAGTGCCGCCCCAGATGCAGCGCCTGCTCGTCGCCACCCGGCTGCACCGCATCCTCGCCATCGAGGGTGGCATCGAAGCGGAATCGCTTCCCCGGGTGTGAGACAGGCGCGGGGAGCCGCCCGGTGGCCCGCACGCGCGTCCGGGCCCCCGGGCGATCAGGATCGCACCCAAAGCGTGACGAAGGCTGAAGAGCCGAGAGCGAGAAATGTCGCAAACCGCGTGATACCGACCAATCCAGGAAGTTCCGGTCAGGACCGGCCCCCGGCGGTGCACCGGCCCGCTCTCCAGGTCTAAGGTTCGGTTCCCGCCCGTATGTCGTCATCCGCGGCGGGCACCGGACCAGACGCGACGGCTGAGGACGACCTGCCGGAGCCGGGGGAGTGCGGACGGCCGGAAGCGCAGTCGGCACGCCAGATCTGGGAGCTTGCAGCATGGACCCGAACACCCACCGGGGACCTGAGGAGTACGGCGAGCAGGGCAGCCCTGCCGAGCCGCCGGCCCCCGCGTTCGGCGGCGCGCGGAGCGGCTCAGGCGGACTCGCCCGCGTCGTCCGGCTCGTCTCGGGCGCCTACCTCGTCACCGTCAACCCCGTCGACGGCAGCGAAATAGAGCCCTGCCCGCCCGGGGAGCGTCCCGAGGCCCCCGGCAGGCTCGACCCGCCGGAACGCGCCGCGGCCGCCCGTGCCGCCGCACCCCCGGTGCCCCCGGGCCCGCCCGGGTCCGCCGGACACCAGGCCGTGCTCGAAGAGCGCACCGAGGACACCGAACGCCTGGTCCGGCTGCTCTCCCGCGGCCGCTCGGTACGCGTCACCGGTCCCTCCGGCTCGGGCCGCACCCGGCTGCTGGACGCCGTCGCCACCGCCTGCGCCGACCTCGCCCCCGACGGCGTCATCCGGCTCTCCGGCTACCACCGCACCGCCACCGACCTGCTGTACGGGCTGTTCGCCGCCGTCTACCGGGCCCCGCAGCACCGACCCGACCGGCCCGAACTGCTGCGCAGGATCGCCGAGATCGGCGCCATCGTCGTCCTGGACGACCTGGAATTCGGCGGCGCCGCGCTCGACGAACTGCTCGACGCCACCCCCGAGTGCGCCTTCCTGATCGCCGCCACTCCCGACGTCGCGGCCCCCAGTCCCGGCTCGCACCTCGAAGAGGTCTTCCTCGGCGGTCTCGGCCGCACCGGCTGCGCCCGGCTGCTGGAGCGCGCCGTGGACCGGCCGCTCACCGACGACGAGGAGGCCTGGTCCGCCGACCTCTGGTTCGAGTCCGAGGGGCTGCCGCTGCGCTTCGTCCAGGCCGCCGCCCTGCTGCGGCAGCGGGACCGGATGCGGGGTGCACCGGGGGCCCTCGACGACGGCTACGGCCTCTTCCCCGAGGAGGGGGCGGCCGGCACCGGCACATCGGTCGGCACCGGCACATCGGCCGACGGCGGCACCGCTGCCGGCACCGACACCGGCACCGCGGCCGACGCCGCCGCCGAACCCGGTGAGCAGGCCGAGGTGCCCTTGCCGTCCCTCGGCGAGGCCGCCGCCCCCGCCCCGCTGCTCGCCTCGCGGCTGGGCGCCGCCGCCCAGGAGACGCTGCGCTTCGCCGTCGCCCTCGGCGGCGAGCTGCCCCACCAGGCGCATCTGCCGGCCCTCACCCAGGACACCCACGCGGACGCCGCCCTCGGCGAGCTGCTGGCCTGCGGCCTGATCACCCCGGTCGGCAGTCACTACCGGCTCGCCGCCACCGTCCAGGAGCAGTTGGAGGCGGCCGGTTACGCGGAGGGCGCCGCCGCACGGGCGCACACCGCCGCTCAGCACTACGCCTGGTGGGCCGGTCACCCCTCGGTCACGCCCGAGCGGGCCGCCGCCGAGTCCGATGTGGCACTGGCAGCCATGGGTGCACTGACCGGAAGCCGGGAGAGCGGGCACGCCAGCGCGGCCGTGCTGCTCGCCCGTACGGCCGCCCCGGCGTTCGCCGCCGCCCTGCAGTGGAACGCGTGGGAGCGCAGCCTGCGGCACGGCCAGGAGGCCGCGCGGCTGGCCGGGGAGGTCGCCGAAGAGGCCTACTTCCACCACGAACTGGGAGTCCTGGCACTGTGCACCGGCAGCCTGGACCGGGCGCGCGCCGAGCTGGAGGCGTCCATCGGGCTGCGCGGGGTGCTCTCCGACCGCAATGGCGCGGTGGCCGGACGGCGGGCCCTGGCGCTGGTCACCGACCGTTCGCGGGCCGAAGCGGCCGCGGCGGCCACCACGGTGCTCCCGCAAGCGGCCGCCGCGTCCTCCGTATCGTCACCGGGCGCGCTGAAGAAGCCGGCCGCCACACCGCGCGACGGCGCCTCGACCGCCAAGCTGCGGGCGGCACGCGCCGAGGGGACCGCGGCCACGATCGTCGCCCGGGGCGCCTCGGCGAGCGCCGCCACCACGGACGTCCCGGCCGTGACCGGGAGCGGCGCCAAGACCGGCAAGGGCACGCTGCGGGTGTTCGGCGGGGCGCGCCGCAATGTCGTGGCCGCGGGCGCCGGCGCACTGCTGGCGGCCGTCCTCGGCACCGTCGTCACCCTCGGGGCGACGGGCGGTGACCACCCGCACGACGACAAGGTCAGCACGGAACAGACCACGGACGACGGCGACAGCAGCGAGTTGCCGGCCGAACAGCCCGCTACGGGCTCCAGCCTGCCGCCCACCGGCCCCGGCACCTCCCGGCCCGGCACCCCCGCCCACTCCGCGAGCCCGTCCCCGTCGACCAGCGGCCCCGCCACCAGCGCCTCGCCCACCGACCCCGGCACCGGGCCCACGGGCCCCACGACCGGCCCGACCGAGCCGACCGGGCGCCCCACCACGCCCACCGGCCGGCCGACCCATACGCGCCCGCCGACCGACGACCCGACGGACCCGACGCCGACGGACGACCCGACGGACCCGTCGCCGGATCCGACGCCCACGGACGACCCCGGCACGGGCAAGCCGACGACACAGAGCCCGTCGCAGTCGGCCGCCCACCCCTCCGGCAGCTCCTCCAGTGGTCGTGGCACCACGCCCTCCGGCAGCTCCTCCGGCGGCAGTGGCACCACTCCGTCCGGCGGATCACCCGCGACGGGCGCCGGCACACCGTCGAACGGAACGGCTCCCTCCGACTCCGGTACGCAGAGCGCCCCGGCCGCCTGACGGCCCCGCAACATCCCGGCCGACGGCCGGGCAGCAGACAGTGTGAGGGCCCGGTACACGTACCGGGCCCTCACACTGTGTGCGTACCGGCGGCCGCCGCTCCCGGGGCCGCACGGGGCGTCAGAACAGCCGGAGCTTGTCGTCCTCGATGCCACGCAGCGCGTCATAGTCCAGGACGACGCAGCCGATACCGCGGTCGGTGGCCAGCACCCGCGCCTGCGGCTTGATCTCCTGCGCCGCGAAGATGCCCTTCACCGGCGCCAAGTGCGGGTCACGGTTGAGGAGTTCGAGATAGCGGGTGAGCTGCTCGACTCCGTCGATCTCACCACGCCGCTTGATCTCGACGGCGACGGTCTGGTTGTCGGCGTCCCGGCACAAGATATCCACCGGGCCGATGGCAGTGGGGTATTCACGCCGAATCAGCGAGTATCCCTCGCCCAAGGTTTCGATCCGGTCCGCGAGCAGCTCCTGGAGGTGCGCCTCCACCCCGTCCTTGATGAGTCCCGGGTCGACGCCGAGCTCGTGCGAGGAGTCGTGCATGACCTCCTCAAGGGTGATGATCAGCTTCTCGCCCCCCTTGTTCTCGACCGTCCACACCTCCCCGTCGCCCTCCTTGAGAGTGCAGGGCGGCGACATCCAGTTGAGGGGTTTGTAGGCCCGGTCGTCCGCGTGAATGGAGACGGAGCCGTCCGCTTTCACCAGGATGAGGCGAGGGGCCGAGGGGAGATGGGCGGTGAGCCGGCCCGCGTAGTCCACGGAGCAGCGGGCGATGACGAGACGCATGGGGCGAAACGCTACTCGACCGGAGGCCCCCCACGCGATTCGCCCTGGATCACTGTGCCTTTACGGGGGAAATCCCCGCACCCCCGGCGCTCACCAATGGCCGGTTGTATGTGCAATCTCCTGGTGCGGGCCTCTTGTGCGGCATACCGTTACAGCGGGGGGTTGTGAAGCGAACACGCTCCGTCGCAAAGCCCCTAGTCCCGTCCCTAGGCCCCGTCCGTCCCGGCGGGTCCGCGAGAGGAGAACCTCATGTCGCTCGACGTCTCACCGGCCCTCCTCGAACAGGCCGAGCGAGGCGAGGTCGACGAAGCCGCATTTGTCGACTGCGTCCGGACCTCCCTGCCCTATGCATGGGGGATGATCAGCTCTCTGGTGGCCCAGCTGAAGGTGGACGGCGGAGAGTTCGCCGACAATCAGACGCCGCCGCCGGACGAGCAGGCGCGCGGCCAACTGCTGCGTGCGCTGGCGAGCGACGCCATCCGTGGTTCGCTCGAGCGCCACTTCGGTGTGCGGCTCGCCTTTCAGAACTGCCACCGTGTCGCGGTTTTCCCGCTCGACCCGGTGGTGGACGATCGACTGGCCCGTTTCACGTCCATCCGGGGTCAGCTGCTGAACCAGTCGCCCGAACTCCGCGACTGCTGAACGGAGTTGCTGCCGCTGCGCACACGGTGGTGACCCGCACCGTGCCGGTGCGCCAGCGGCAGCACCACTCACAGCAGGACGACCGCTCCCTCGTACGGCGCCCTCGCGCCATCGCACCACCGCATCGCAGGCACCGTCACCGTCGCCCGCGCGCGGCATCCGCACACGACGTCCGAATACGACGTCCCTATGCCGTCTGCCGTACCGGGCCCGGTCACGCCAGCTGCGACAACACCTCCGTGCCCAGCCGGCGGACGTTCTCCTCCGTCGCCGCAAGATCGCCGGAACCCTCGACGAGCAGCGCGAAGCGTGTGATGCCCGTACGCTCCGAGGTCGCCGCCAGCCGGTCCGCGCACAACTGCGGCGGACCGACGGGATGCAGCCCGCACAGCAACTCCGTATAGGCCAGCGGATCGCGCATCGCGCGATAGCGGCCGTCGACCGTCACATGGGCGCCCAGGCCTTGCCGCAGCCAGCCGGGCATCGCCTTCGTCAGGGTCTCCCGCGCGGCCTCGCGGTCGTCGGCGATCTGCACGACGCCGGCCGAGACATGCCCGGCCGCGGCCACCTCGTCGCCGTCCAGCCCGGCCTCCCGCGCGGCCGCCCGCCACAGCGCGACCATCTCCGCCTTCTCCTCGTCGCCGCAGTGCATGCCCAGCAGCATCGGCAGCCCGCGCGCGGCGGCCGTGCGCACCGACGAGGGGGAGGTACAGGCGACCACGACCGGCGGGCCCGGAGGCCCGGCTCCCGGATCGTCCGGATCGGTCAGCGCCTCGGCCGGACGCGGTACCACCGCCACTTCGCGGAACGTATAGCGCTCGCCCTGCGCGCCGACCCGGGGCTCCCGCAGCCAGCGCATCAGCAGATCGAGCGATTCCGGGAAGCCGTGGTCATACGCTTCGAGTCCGGAACCGAACACCTCCAGATCGACCCATGGACCGCCCCTGCCGACGCCGAGCGTGAAGCGCCCGTCGGAGGTGAGATGCAGCAGCGCCGCCTGCTCACCGAGTGCCACCGGATGCTGGGTCGGCAGCACGCTCACCGCCGTCCCGACGCCGATCCTGCGGGTCCGGCCCAGCAGCAGCCCGGCCAGCGTCGCCGCATTCGGGCAGACGCCATAGGGTACGAAGTGGTGTTCCGCCAGCCAGACATCGTCGAGTCCGGCCTCCTCCGCGACCTCCGCGGAGCGCACCGCGCGGTGCAGTGCTTCCCCCTGTCCCTGACCGGGGAATTGAGCGGCCAGGATGAAAGCCCCAACGCGCATCGCTCTCTGCCTCCTCGCAGCCGACGCGACTCCCCCTTACAGGCAACAACGTGTGACACGTGTCAAGGGCACGGCCTGACGCGAAATTTCCTGATGATCGCAGAATCCTGCCGAGCGGCGTCCGCCCCTGACCGCGCCGCGTACGCTGGTGACAGCCCGTGACTCCGTACATATCCGAGGTGCTCTGTGTCCCCGCGCCGAAACCGCCAGCACGGCGGTGCGAAGCCCATCGACCGCCCGGGCGGTGACCACTACGGCCGGATGGGGGCACCTCCCGGCAGCGGTGGCTGGGAGACCAGCGAGGAGTGGCGCGGCGAGGACTGGGTCGTGCGGCACGTCGGAGGCGGCGGCGCGGCCAAGCACTACCGCTGCCCCGGCTGCGACCAGGAGATCCCGCCCGGGGTCCCGCATGTGGTCGCCTGGCCGCAGCACGGCGACGTCGACGACCGCAGGCACTGGCACAAGGCGTGCTGGAACGCACGGGACCGCCGGAGCGCGCGGCTCCAGCGGTCCCGGAATGCGCCCCGTTACTAGGGCAGATACTCCCTCTTCGGGGCTCAGGGCGACGTCCTGCCCGCTCCTCGGCGCCCGGGGGCGCCGGTGCGGACGGACCGGCTCAGACGTCGCGCTTGTTGATGACCGCGTAGGCGGCACCGAGGGTGACGGCCGTCAGGCCCGTGACGATCCACAGGGGGTCCCAGCCGGACGGGCCGGAGTTGATGAGGTTGCTGCTGAACATCACGCCGAGCTGGTTGGGGAGCGCGTACTCCAGCAGCCAGATCTGGATGTCCTTGAGGCTCTCCGCCTGCATGAAGATCGCCAGCACCAACGGCAGCAGATAGACGCCGATCATGAGCGTGATCGCGCCCGCGGAGTGCCGCAGCAGGGCGCCGACGGCCAGCGAGAGCAGCCCGATCATGGCGACGAAGAGGCTCACCCCCACCGTGGCCTGGAACCAGTCCGCTCCGGTCGGTTCGTTCTTGATCTCCAGGCCGCTGACCATGGAGTACTGCGCGACGGCCACCACGGTCGTGGTCACCAGGGCGAGGACGAAGCTCAGGATGAAGAAGACGATCGCCTTGGCGGTCAGGATCCGGGCGCGGGCCGGGCAGGCCGTGAGGGTGCTGCGGACCATTCCGGTGCCGTACTCGGAGGAGATCACCAGCACGCCCAGCGTGATCAGGGGGATCAGGCCCATCATCATCCCGAAGGTGCCATAGCTCAGGGGTGAGTCGGGGCCGAGCGTGTCGCTGTGCCCGGCGACGACCGAGCCCGTCAGCAGGCCGATGCCCACCGTCAGGAGGATCATCACGCCCGCCGTCCAGAGCGTCGACTGCACGGAGCGGATCTTTGTCCACTCGGAGAGCAGTGCATGGCCGAGGTGGGTGGGGCGCACCGGGATGGGCGAGACGTAGCCGCTCGGTCCGCCGTCGTAGGCCTGCTGGGGATGCGGCTGGGCGGGAGGCCGCGGGGCCTGGCCCTGGGCCTGGGCCGGTGCCTGACCCTGGGCCTGGAGCATCATCGTGCCCGCGTCCTTGCCCGGTCCGTGTGCGGCGAGCGGCTGCGGCACGGGCACCTGCTGGGGCTGCTGGGGCTGCGGAGCCTGCTGGGCCTGGAGCGTCATGGTGCCCGCCTCTTGGGCCGGTGCGGGCTGCCCGGGGGCCTGTTGGGCCTGGAGCATCATCGTGCCCGCTTCCTTGGCGGGTGCGGGCTGTCCGGGGGCCTGCTGGGCCTGGAGCATCATCGTGCCGGCCTCCTTAGCGGGCGCGTGCTGCTGTGGCGCCGGCTGCTGCGTGGGCTGCTCCGGACCGGCGGGCTGTGCCTGGGGCGGGGCGCCCTGCTGCTGCGGTGCGGCCGGCGGTGCGGCGGGCGGCATCGGGGGCGCGGCCGGCATCGGCTGCTGCTGCGCGCCGGTGTCGTGGGATCCGCGCTCAGGCTGCGGCTGCTGAGGGCTGGTCATCGGGCGTCCTCGTGGTGCGGCGTGGGCTGGTCGGCGCGGGCGGCGGGCGGCATCGGCGCGGCGGGCTGCTGCCCGTACGGGTGGGGTGCGCCGTAGGACTCGGGTGACCCGTACGGGTGACCTTGAGCCTGCGCCGGCGGCGGATAGCCCGGCCCCGGAGCGGCCCCGGGCGCCTGCTGGACGTACGGATCCTGCTGCGCGTACGGATCTTGCCGGGTGTACGGATTCGGCTGCCCCTGGCCGGGAACACCGGCCGTTGCCGGCTGACCGCCCGGATATCCGGGTCCGCCCGCAAACCCCTGCGGTGCGGCGCCCGGCGGGGCGTACCCGGCGGGGGCGCCCTGGAGACCTGCCCGCTGGTCGTTTGTCGAGCGGTAGTCCACGGCGCCCTGCGTCAGCTGCATATACGCCTCTTCCAGCGACGCCTGGTGCGGCGACAGCTCCCACAGCCGGACCTCGGCCTGGTGCGCGAGATCGCTGATACGGGGGAGCGGCAGCCCGGTCACCCGCAGCGCCCCGTCCGGCTCGGGCGCAACCTGCCCGCCGGCCTCACCGATCGCGGCGGTCAGCTTTTCGCGCTGTTCCGGCTCGGTCTCCGGCGTACGAACCCGGGCGAAATCGGCGGAGTTGGCCGAGATGAAGTCCTTGACCGGCATGTCCGCCATCAGCTGTCCACGGCCGATCACGATCAAGTGCTCGGCGGTCAGCGCCATTTCGCTCATCAGATGCGAGGAGACGAAGACCGTACGGCCCTCGGCCGCCAGCTGCTTCATCAGATTGCGCACCCACAGGATGCCTTCGGGGTCGAGGCCGTTGACCGGCTCGTCGAAGAGCAGCACCTGCGGATCGCCGAGCAGGGCCGAGGCGATGCCCAGCCGCTGGCCCATCCCGAGCGAGAAGCCCTTGGAACGCCGCCCTGCGACGTCCTGCAGACCGACCACCCCCAGTACCTCGTCGACCCGGCGGGCGGGAATACCGGACAGCTGGGCGAGCGAGAGCAGATGCTGGCGCGCGCTGCGGCCGCCGTGCACGGCCTTGGCATCGAGCAGCGCGCCCACCTGGCGCGGAGCGTTGGGGAGGCTGCGGAAGGGTCGGCCGGCGATGGTGGCCCGCCCCGAGGTCGGTGCGTCCAGGCCCAGAATCATGCGCATGGTGGTCGACTTACCGGAGCCGTTGGGCCCCAGGAAGCCGGTCACCGTGCCCGGCCTTACCTGGAACGACAGGTTGTACACGGCCGTCTTGGCGCCGTAGCGCTTCGTCAGGCCGACTGCCTCGATCAATTCTCCGCCCCTCGCGAGATGGTCGGGGCAGAGGCGCCCTCGTGCCCCCGTGAGGGTTAGGAGGCTATCCGGCCGTTGACGGTTCCCGTCAATTCCTCATGCTCCCGACTGCCCCGCCGGGCTCCGGATTTGCCGTCTCGCGGTTCGGCGGTTCGGCAGCCTCGCGGTCTCCCCGTTGCGCCTGCGGCCGGCGAGGGGCGCCCGGTGCGGCCGAGCTGCCAGGGGACGGGACGCGGACGGGACGCGGACGGGACGCGGATCCGGACGGGAGTTGCATTCTCCGCTATGCGCGATGCGCTATGCGCTATGTGTGATGCGCTATGCGTCGCGCCTTTTCAGGAGTACGAACCCGCCGACGAGTGCCGCGGCCGTCCAGGCGATCATGATGGCCAGCCCGCCCCACGGGCCGTATGGCACATCGCTGTTGGCGGGCGTCACCACTTGCATGATCTTCGAACCCGCCTGGTCCGGCAGAAAGCGGCCGATTTTCCGGGTCGCCGTGACATTTCCGAGAATGTTGGAAATGAGAAAGAAGAACGGCATCAGAATGCCCAGCGAAAGCATCGGGCTGCGCAGCATGGTGGCCACCGCCATCGAGAACAGCGCGATCAGCGTCATATAGAGCCCGCCGCCGATCACCGCGCGCAGCACACCCGGATCACCGATATGCGCCCGGAGATCGCCCAGCACCGACTGCCCGGCGAAGAACGTCACAAAGCTGGTCGCCAGGCCGACGACGAAGACCAGCGCGGTGGCCACCAGCAGCTTGCAGAACAGGAAGGTGCCGCGCTGCGGTACGGCCGCCAGCGAGGCGCGGATCATGCCGGTGCTGTACTCGTTCGACACCACCAGCACCCCGAAGACGATCATTGCGAGCTGGCCCAGCCCCATCCCGGCAAAGCTGATGTTGGTGGCGTCGAACGCCAGCCGGGCCCTGGCCGGCATCGAGTTGAAGTCGCTGCTGGTCAGGCTGCAGATCACCACACCCAGCCCCACGGTGACCACGACGGCGATGCCCAGCGTCCACACCGTGGACCGCACCGACCTGATCTTGGTCCACTCCGACCGAATGACCTGCCCGACCGCCGCCATCCGTCAGCTCCTCTTCTTCTTCTGCCAGTTTGCGCCCCAGCCGGTCGGCTGCGGCTCTCCCGGCCGTGCCCCGGCCGGCTGCGGCTCTTCCGGGAGCCGCGCCGCCGGCGACCACCCGCCGGCCTGCGCCGGCACCGGTTCGCCGCCGTGCGCGTGGTACTCCACCGACTCCGCCGTCAGCTGCATGAACGCCTCTTCCAGGGACGCCTGCTGGGGGCTCAGCTCATGGAGCACCAGCTGATGTGCGGCGGCCAGTTCGCCCAGCCGCTCCGCGGGTACCCCGTCGACCTCCAGCGAGCCGTTGCCGGCCGCCACCGCCTGCATGCCCTCGGCGTGCAGCAGATCCAGCAGCTTCTCCTGCTCCGGGGACCGCATCCGGACATAGGACCGCGAGTTCTGGTGGATGAAGTCCTTCATCGAGGTGTCCGCCATCAGCCGGCCCTGCCCGATGACGATCAGGTGCTCGGCGGTCAGCGCCATCTCGCTCATCAGATGAGAGGAGACGAAAACGGTGCGGCCCTGGGCCGCGAGGTTCTGCATGAGCGTGCGGATCCAGTGGATGCCTTCGGGGTCGAGCCCGTTGACCGGCTCGTCGAAGAGCAGCACCTGCGGATCGCCGAGCAGCGCCGCGGCGATGCCGAGCCGCTGGCTCATACCGAGCGAGAAGCCGTTCGTCCGCTTCTTGGCGACCGTGCTCAGCCCCACGGTGTCCAGCACCTCGCCGACCCGTCTGCGGGGAATGCCGTTGCTCTGCGCCAGACACAGCAGATGGTTGGCGGCGCGCCGGCCGCCGTGCACCGACTTCGCCTCCAGCAGCGCCCCGATGTACGTCAGCGGATCCCGCAGCTGGCGGTAGTGCCTGCCGTTGATCCGGACCGTGCCCGACGTCGGGTTGTCCAGGTCGAGCATCATCCGCATGGTCGTCGACTTGCCCGCGCCGTTGGGGCCGAGGAAGCCGGTGACGATACCGGGCCGCACCGTGAAGGTGAGGTGGTCCACGGCGACCTTGTCGCCGTAATGCTTGGTCAGCCCTTCGAGCTCGATCATGTACAGCACGCTAGGCCCGCTCCGTGGCCCCTGCCACCGGTGCGGGGCCGCCCGGCTGACCCCCCGTACGCACCGCGCCCCCGTACCGCCGCAGAGGCGGTACGGGGGCGCGGTCCGGACCGGTTCGAAACCCGCCTGAGGGGCACCACCCGGCGTCAGCTGCGGGTGGGGGTACCTCCCAGCGATGGCTGGGGGAGGTCAGCGGGTCTGCTGGGCGGGGACGCCGCGGGAGGCGGTCTCGTCCTCGCCGGGGGCGCCGGCCGCGGCCACCGCCGCACCGGTCAGCGTCGCCAGCATCTCGCGGACGTTGGTCAGCTGGGCGTTGATCGAGTCGCGGCGGTTGGTCAGCGCCGCCAGCTCGCGCTCGGATTCGCTACGGATACGATCCGCCTTGGCGTTGGCGTCCGCCACGATGTCCTCGGCCTGGCGCTGCGCGGTCTCCACCGTCTGGCGGGCCCGGCGCTCCGCGTCCGTCCGCAGCTTCTCGGCCTCCAGGCGGAGCTGCTCGGCGCGGTGCTCGATCTCCGCGAGCCGCTTCTCGGCCTTGGCCTGACGCGAGGCCAGATCGCGCTCGGACTGCTCACGGCGCTTGGCGAGGTTGGTCTCGAAGTCGGCTGCGGCCTGCGCGGCCTTGGCACGGGTCTCCTCGAAGAGGGAGTCCGCCTCCTCGCGCTTGGACTGCGCGTCCTTCTGCGCCTCGGAGCGCAGCGTGGCCGCCTCGCCCTTGGCCTTCTCGACGATCCGGGCGCCCTCGTCCTCCGCCTTCGCCTTCCGGTCGGTGGCGAACTGCTCGGCGTCGTTACGGACCTGCTGGGCGGCCGACTCGGCCAGCTCACGGTGCTGCTCGGCGGCCCGGCGGGCCTCTTCGCGCAGATCCTTCGCCTCCTCTTCGGCGAGGCGGAGGATCTTCTCCACACGCGCACCGAGGCCCGCGTAGGACGGTTCGGCGTCATTGACCTGCGCCTGGGCGTTCTGCGTTTCGAGGTGCAGCTCCTCGATCCGCTTTTCCAGCGACGTGATGCGGGCCAGCGCGCTGTCGCGATCGGCGACGAGCTTCGTAATGCGGTCATCCACCTGACCGCGGTCGTACCCACGCCGCACGAGCTCGAAGCCGAAGGGGGAGGAAGTGTCGCTCATGGGGTTCCTGTCGAAGAGACCGGTGAGGTGATAAGGAGAATCCTAGGGGCCATCACGGCGTGTCATCGAGTCATTGCCGGTTTGATCTGGAGAATGACCCCTCATTTGAGTGGCTACCCCTCAGACTGCTTGCCACTCGAACGAGTTGCCCCCGCGCCTGCGGCTGCCTTCACCCCGCCGCCTTTGCCTTCCCCGTTTCCGCCGGGTGCCTCGAACGATTCCAAGGCCTCCAGAACGTCCTGAACGCGGCTGATTTCGGCGTTGATGTCCTCGCGCCGGCGCACCAGGACCTCCAGCTCCCGCTTGCCCTCGTCCACGATCCGGGCGGCCTCCGACTCGGCCTCGCCGCGCATCCGCTCCGCGTCGCGCACCGCCTCGGCCTTCTTGTTCTCGGCCTCCTTGATCAGGCCCTCGGCCTTCTTCACCGCCGAGATCCGGACCTTGCTCGCCTCGCTGTTGGCGTCCGCCACCATCCGGTCGGCCTTCTCCTCGGCCTCCACCTGCTGGGCGGTGGCCTGCGCGATGAGCTTGTCGACCCGTTCGCCGGCGTTCTTCATCGTCTCCGCGGACTCCCGGCGGGCCCGCTCGTGCAGCTCCTCGACCTCGGACTCGATCCGCTGGCGCAGCTCCTCGGCGCGCTCCCGGATGCCCGTGGCGTCGCCGCGGGCCTCTTCCAGCAGCGTGTTCGCGTCCGTGCGGGCCTTCTCCACCCGGGCATTGCCGTCGGCCGCCGCCTCCGAGAGGAGCCGGTCGGCCTCCTTGCGGGCCGCGCCGACCATCGTGTCGGCCTGCTCCTCGGCGGCGGTGGCGGCCTTCAGGGCCTCCTCCTGGGCCTTGGCGACGAGCTGGTCCGCCTGCTCGGCCGCGTCCCCGCGGCGCTTGGCGGCGTCCTTGCGCGCCTCGTCGATCAGCCGGTCCGCCTCCTGCTGCGCTTGTGTCCGGGTCCGCTCGGCCGCCGCCTCGGCGTCCTCCTTGACCTTCGCGGACTCGCCGCGGGTGTGGTTGGCGTGCTCCTGGGCGGCGGTGACCGTCTCGGCCGCGTCCGTGCGCAGCCGGTCCGCTTCCGCGGTGGCCGTCGCGACCATGCGGTCCGCCTGCTCGCGGGCATCGGCCCGGGTGCGGTCCGCGTCCCGTTCGGCGTCCGCGGTCGTCTCCGCCGCAGCCGTGCGCAGCCGCTCCGCCTCGGTCGCGGCCTCCGACATCAGCTGGTCGGCCTGCCCGGCTGCGTCCGAGCGGGTCTTGTTGGCCGCCTCGCGCGCCTGGTCGCCGGTGTGCTCGGCGTCGAGACGGGCCTTCTCCAGCGTCTCGGCCGCCTCGGCCCGCAGCCGCTCGGCCGCCTCGGTCGCCTCCGCCACCAGGGACTGCGCCTGCTGTTCGCCCTCGGCCCGCAGCCGCTCGGCGTTCTGCTGGGCCTCCTGGACCGTACGGTCCGCGTCGTCCTGCGCCGACGACGTCAGCTCGGTCGCCTCGGTGACGATCCGTTCGGCCTCCGTGCGGGCCTCGGTGACCAGGCGGTCGGCCTGCTCGGCTGCGTCCGAGCGCATCCGGTTCGCGTCGTTGCGCGCCTCCGCACGGGCCCGCGCCGCGTCCTGCTCGCCCGCGGCCAGCGCGTCCGAGGCGTCGGTACGCAGCTGCTGTGCCTTCGCCGTGGCGTCCGCGACCAGCTTCTCGGCCTGCTCGGTCGCCTCCGACACCAGCCGGTCGGCCTGCTCGGCGGCCTCGGACCGCGCCGTATTGGCGTCCCGGCGCGCCTCGTCCAGGACACCGGCCGCTTCCGTACGGAGCGCCTCGGCCTCCTCGATGGCCTCGGAAACCGCCCGCTCTGCCAGGGACTTCGCGGCCTCCTGGGCCTCCTGGGCCTCCTGCCGCGCCCGTGCGGCGTCCTGCGAGGCGCGCTCCCGCTCGTCATAGGCGTCCTTGCGGACCCGGTCCGCCTCGTCCTGCGCCTCGGCCTTGGTGCGCTCCGCGGCGTGCTCGGCCGCCGAACGCAGCCCGGCGATCTCTTCGCCGGCCTGCTCGTGCAGCCCCGCGACCGCATCCCGCACCTGCTGTGCGGTCTGCTCGGCCGCCGCCACCAACTCGCCCGCACGCCGGTCCGCTTCCTCGACCAGCCGCTCGGCTTCCTCCTGCGCCTCGCCCACCCGCGTACGGGCCGCGGCCAGCAGCTCGTCGCTCTGCTCGCGCGCCGCGGTCCGCTCCTGGTGGGCCTCCTCGCGGGCGTCGCCCAGCAGCTGCTCGGCCTCCCGGCGCCGCCGCGCGGCCTCCTCCTGGGCCGCGGCCAGTGCCTGCGCCGCCTCCGCGCCCGTGCGCTCCGCGGCCGTCGCGGCCTCGGCACGCACCCGGTCCGCGGTCTCCTGCGCCTCCGACTTCAGCCGCTCCGCCTCGGCCGACGCCTCGGTGCGCAGCCGGGCCGCCACCGACTCGGCCTCGGAGCGCGCCGACGAGGCGTCGGACGCGGCCTCCGTGCGCAGCCGCTCGGCCTCCTCCTCGGCCTGCTGCGTCAGCATCCGGCGCCGCTCGGCCGACTCCGCCTTGAGGCGGGCCGCCTCCTCCTGCGTCTCCCGGCGCAGCCGCTCCGCCTCCGCGCGGGCGCCGCGCAGCGACTCCTCGGCGGCGGCGACCTTCTCCTCCGCCTCGCCGTGCAGCCGGTCCAGCTCGGCCTGCGCGTCGGTCCGCAGCTCCTCCGCGGCCTCTTCGGCCGCCACGCGCAGCCGCGCGGCGGACTCCTCGGCCTCGGTGGTCACCATCTCCGCGGCCTGGGCGCCCTCGGTCAGCAGCTCCTCGGCCTCCGAACGGGAGCGCTCCAGCGCCTCCTCGGCCTGCCGGCGCAGCGCCGTGGCGCGCTCGATGGCCTCCGTCCGCACCCGCTCGCTCTCCGCGACGGCGCCCGAACGGGTCTCCTCGGCATCGGCCTTGGCCTTGCCCAGCAGCTCCTCGGCGGACCCGGCCGCCTCCTCGATCTGCTGGACCGCCTCCCGGCGGGCCTCGCTGCGGATCCGCTCGCCCTCGGCGACCGCGTCCGCGCGCAGCTGCTCCGCCTCGCCGCGCAGCCGCCGTGCCTCCTCCTGGAGTTCGGCGGTCTTGGCGCGGTACTCCTTGGTGTCGTCCTTCGCGGCGCCCTTGAGCTGGGCCGCGGTGTCATGCGCCTCTTCGCGCAGCCGGTCCGCCTCGGCCTCGGCCTCGCTGCGCAGCCGTTCGGCCTCCTCCGCGGCCGCCTTGGTGGTGGCCTTGGCGTCCTCGGAGGCCTTGGTCAGCACCTCCTCGGCGGTGCGGGCGGCCTTCGCCAGCTGAGCCGCGGCATCCTCCGACGCCTGGGACCGGGCGGTCTCCTGCGCCTCGGCGATCAGCCGGTCGGCCTCCGTGCGGGCGTCCTCGCGCAGTTGCTCGGCCTCGGCCTTGAGCGCCTCGGCGTCCTTGGTGGCCTCGCCGACCAGCCGGGCGATCTCCGCCTTGGCCGTACGGGTGCGCTGCTCGTTGTCCGATTCGGCCGCCGTCAGCCGCTTGGTGGCGCTCTGCTGCGCCTCCTCGACCAGCTTCTCGGCCTCGGCGCGCGCCTCGCGCAGCGCCTTGTCCGCCTCCTGGACGCGGGTCTCGGCGGTACGGGTCAGCTCCGCGGCCTGGCGGCGGGCCTCCTCCGACTCGGTGCCGACGCTGGTACGCAGCTGCTCGGCCTGATCGGTGGCCTCCTGGGCCTGGTTGGAGGCGGCGTTCAGCAGCCGCTCGGCGTCCGTGCGGGCGCGGCGCAGGATGCTTTCCGCTTCGGTACGGGCCTCTTCGGCCGCGGTGCCGAGCCGCTCACGGGCGCGTTCGGCCAGCCGCTGGGCCTCGTCCCGCGCGGCCGACAGCGCCTGCTCGGCCTCCCGGCGGGACTCCTCCATCAGCCGGCGGGCCTGCGACTCCGTCCGGGCACGCAGCTGTTCGGCCCAGGCGACGTTCTCGTTGACGTGCGATTCGACGGTCTGCCGGCGCTCGTTGAGCTCCTCGTCGAGCCGCTGGCGCCGGGTGACCGCCTCGGCGTGCAGCTCGGCCTCCAGCCGGGACTGCCGCTCGGCCTGCTCCTGCAGCAGCCGCTGGGTCTGTGCCCGGGCCTCGCGCAGCTCGCGCTCGGCGTCCGTACGCAGTTGGTCCGCCTGGATCTGCGCATTGCGCAGCAGCTGCTCGGCCTGATGACTGACGTTGTCGTAGGCAGGACGGGTCGCGAGGTTGCGGCGCGCCTCATGGAGCTTGGCGCGCAGCACCTCGACCTGGTAGCCGAGGTCGTCGGCGTGCTGGACGGCCTTGTCCCGCTCGCCCTTCAGCCGCTCCATCTCGGCCTCGAACTGCGAGAGGTGGTCGTCAGCCTCGTAGCGGTCGTTGCCCCGCACTGCGCGGTCCCATCCGTCCCCTGGTCATGGTGGCGGCCGTCTCCGGTCCTGCGGTGCTCGTCCCGTACACGTCACGTCGTACCGGACTCGCGCCCATCGGAGCTGACCCTTCCGAAGAAATGGTGTCAGATCATCGGCAGAGTATGGACCGAGCCCCACTCCCTTACCCCGGCCGAAGCTGCACTCTACCGGCCGGGGAAGGTGAAGGTCAGTGCTCTTCGGAGGTGGCGGGCGCCGCGGTGACGAGTTCGGTGAGCACTCCGTGACAATCCTTGGGGTGCAGGAAGGTGATCCGCGACCCCATCGAACCCGTCCTGGGCTCGTCGTAGAGGACCCGGACGCCCTTGTCGCGGATGGCCTCGGAGTCGCCGTCCACGTCCGCGGTACCGAAGGCGATGTGATGGACGCCCTCGCCGTTCTTGGCAAGCCACTTGCCCACCGCGGAGTCCTCGCGGGTGGGCTCCAGGAGCTGCAGATAGGAGGCGCCGCCGTCCGACGTCTCATTGATCTTGATCATGGCTTCCCGGACTCCCTGCTCCTCGTTGACCTCGGTGTGGAACACCTCGAAGCCGTACGTGGCACGGTAGAACTCGACAGTCTTGTCGAGGTCGAAACAGGCGATCCCGATGTGGTCGATTCGCGTCAGCATGGCTCCAGTGCACCCCTCGCATCGCTGGTTACGCAACGTGCGCGCGATCACACCCGCTTGCCGGTGACCCGGCGCGTACCGCTCAGTACATTGACGGGTAACCCTCGTTAACTTCCCTGCAAAGGAAGGCCGCACCGCATGTCTGCAACGAACGGCACGAACGGCAGCACCTCAGTGATCGTGGCGGGAGCGCGCACCCCCATGGGGCGGCTCCTGGGATCCCTGCGGACCTTCTCCGGCGCCGACCTGGGCGCCGTCGCCATCAAGGCGGCACTGGACCGGGCGGGCATCGGCGGCGACCAGGTGCAGTACGTGATCATGGGCCAGGTGCTCCAGGCCGGGGCGGGGCAGATCCCGGCGCGCCAGGCGGCCGTGAAGGCCGGTATCCCCATGAACGTCCCCGCGCTGACCGTCAACAAGGTCTGCCTCTCCGGTCTCGACGCCATTGCGCTGGCCGACCAGCTCATCCGCGCCGGTGAGTTCGACGTCGTCGTCGCCGGTGGCCAGGAGTCCATGACCAACGCCCCGCACCTGCTTCCGAAGTCCCGTGAGGGCTTCAAGTACGGCGCCGTCGAGATGCTCGACGCGATGGCCCACGACGGCCTCACCGACGCCTACGAAGGCGTCGCGATGGGCGAGTCGACGGAGAAGCACAACACCCGTTTGGGCATCGCCCGACCGGAGCAGGACGAGGTCGCCGCGCGCTCCCACCAGCGGGCCGCGGCCGCCCAGAAGAACGGGCTCTTCGAGGCCGAGATCACCCCCGTGGAGATCCCGCAGCGCAAGGGCGAGCCGGTCGTCTTCAGCAAGGACGAGGGCATCCGCGGCGAGACCACCGCGGAGTCGCTCGGCAAGCTCCGTCCGGCCTTCGCCAAGGACGGCACGATCACCGCCGGCACCTCCTCGCAGATCTCCGACGGTGCCGCCGCCGTCGTCGTCATGAGCAAGGCCAAGGCCGAGGAGCTCGGTCTCGAATGGATCGCGGAGATCGGCGCCCACGGCAATGTCGCAGGCCCCGACAACTCCCTCCAGTCCCAGCCCTCCAACGCGATCAACCACGCGCTGGGCAAGGACGGACTGACCGTCGGCGATCTTGACCTGATCGAGATCAACGAGGCGTTCGCGGCCGTCGCCGTGCAGTCGATGAAGGACCTCGGGGTATCCCCGGAAAAGGTGAATGTCAACGGCGGCGCCATTGCGCTGGGTCACCCGATCGGGATGTCCGGAGCCCGCATCGTGCTGCATCTCGCGCTGGAACTGCGCCGGCGGGGCGGTGGCGTGGGTGCCGCCGCGCTCTGTGGCGGCGGCGGTCAGGGCGACGCGCTGATCATTCGCGTACCGGGTAAGTAAGCGAGTGCCCGTACGCGGACGCGTACGGGCGGGCCGATTCGCGTACCAGCGAACCGAAGGAGCCGAGCGGCGATGGTGGACGTCCCACAGCTGGTGGAGCAGGCACGGCAGGGCCGGCCGAGGGCCGTGGCCCGGCTGATCTCCCTCGTGGAGGGGGCGTCACCGGAGCTGCGCGAGGTGATGGCGGCCCTGGCGCCGCTCACCGGCAACGCCTATGTGGTCGGGCTGACCGGTTCGCCCGGCGTCGGCAAGTCCACCACCACCTCCGCGCTGGTGACGGCGTACCGCAAGACGGGCAAACGGGTCGGCGTGCTCGCCGTCGACCCGTCCTCGCCGTTCTCCGGGGGCGCGCTGCTCGGCGACCGGGTACGGATGAGCGAGCACGCCTCCGACCCCGGCGTCTACATCCGCTCGATGGCCACCCGCGGCCATCTCGGCGGACTGGCGTGGGCCGCGCCGCAGGCGATCCGGGTCCTGGACGCGGCGGGCTGCGACGTGGTCCTCGTCGAGACGGTGGGCGTCGGCCAGTCCGAGGTGGAGATCGCCTCGCAGGCCGATACCAGCGTGGTGCTGCTCGCGCCCGGCATGGGCGACGGCATCCAGGCGGCCAAGGCGGGAATCCTGGAAATCGGCGACGTCTACGTCGTCAACAAGGCGGACCGGGACGGCGCGGACGCCACCGCCCGCGAGCTCAACCACATGCTGGGGCTGGGGGAATCCCGGGCGCCCGGCGACTGGCGGCCGCCGATCGTCAAGACGGTCGCGGCGCGGGGCGAGGGTGTCGACGAGGTCGTCGAGGCGCTGGAGAAGCACCGGGCCTGGATGGAGGAGCGCGGCGTCCTGGCCGAGCGGCGCCGCTCCCGTGCAGCCCACGAGGTCGAGACGATCGCGGTCACGGCGCTGCGGGAACGGATCGGTGACCTGCGGGGGGACCGCCGCCTGGACGCGCTTGCCGAGCGGATCGTCTCTGGCGAGACGGATCCGTATCGGGCGGCCGATGAGCTGGTTGACGGGCTGACGAACGGGGCCTGAGGGCCCCGTGGGGGGCGTTGTTTGGGTGCGGGTGCGGGTGCGGGTGCGGGTGCGGGTGCCGGTGCCGGTGCGGCTGCGCCTGCGTGGTGGCTGGTCGCGCAGTTCCCCGCGCCCCTTTGGGGCGTGGCCGGAACCGGGCCGGGCTTTGGCGGGGCGGCTTGGTCTGTGGGGGCTGGCGCCGTGCGGGGTTGGTGGTTGCCGCTGGGGCCGGAGGGGACGCACCGGGGGCCGTCCTCGGCGCGGGCGCATCTGGTACGTGGGATTGAGTACCCCGGCGTCCGCTCCGGTCCTGCGGGCGGCCCCCGGTGCATCCCCTCCGGCCTTCGTCCGTTCCCGTCTGCCGCCCGGTGGCACCGTCCGTCACCGATCACAAGACGCGATCAGATGCCGGCTCTGGCCAAGGAGCGACCGGGGCGTGGCGGCGCCGGCCGGACGACGACGGCTGGGTGGCCGACAAGCTGGGCGGCCGACAATCTGCATGCCTGGCCCGGCCCGACCAGCGTCCTGCCAAGGCCTGGTGCGGCTCGTACCTGGTTGTTGCCCAGTGTCCTGCCCAGTGTCTTGCCAAGGGGCGAGTGCCGTGGTGGCTGTAACGGTGATGGGTACGGCGGGGCGGTCGCCGACGTGCGGAGGTCGGAGGGGATGTCCGGTGCCCCGCCCGCAGGACCGGAGCGAACGCCGGGGTGCCTTCTGCACGTACCAGATGCGCCCGCGCCGTGGGGGCACCTCCCGGCCGAAGGCTGGGGGAGGGGGACCGGGCGTCCCCTCCGACCCACCACCCACAGGGCGTAGGCGCACCGGCCCCAGCCACAGACCAACGCACACCGGCCCCAGCCGCGCACGGCCTGAGCCCCCGGCGACCGTAATGCCACGACAACGCCCCCGCCCACGACAGTGTGGGCGAGGGCCGGGTTGAGCGGAGTCGGGTCTCAGTCGTCCGCGCCGTCGTTGTCGTCGTCGTCCGCGTCATGCGCCGGAACGGCGCTCAGCTTGCCGGACTGCGGGTCGACCAGCACCTTGTGCTCCTTGCCGTCCTTGGTGACCGTTTCGACCTCCCAGACGGCCTTCGTGCCGTGGTCGTCGTCGAGTTCGACGGAGGTCACCGTGCCGTGCGAAGCCGCGGCGGTACGCGCGGCGGCCGCGGCGTCGGTCGTGGCGTTCCTGGCGGCGGCCCGCTCCTGGGCGTCGTCGTCATCCCCGTGGTCGAGGTGCTGGTTCAGCACGCGCCCGTTGCCGGCGTCGAGGGTGACCTCGTGCCACTTGCCGTCCTTGCCCAGCACATCCGCGTCCCAGACCAGTCCGGGACGGTCCGCGTCCAGGTCGAGACCGGTCACGGTGCCGGGGACGGCCTTCAGGGCGGCGGCAGCGGCGTCCGGTGCGCTCACCTTGGCGGCGTTGGCCTCGCGGATCTCCTCCTGGCCGTTCGCGTCGTCGTCCTGCATCCGGATGCTGGAGCTGCCGTCCTGCACCTGGGCCGTGCCCGAGGCCTGCGGACCCGCGTGGTGGGCGGCCGTCTGCGCCGTGAGCTGCCCGCCGGAGGCGGCCTTGGCGGAGCCGGCGTCGTTGCTGACCGCGACGGCGGTGACCGTGCCGCCGGCGACGAGGGCGGCCGCGGCGGCGGTGGCGATGATCAGATGGCGCTTCATGTGTGTTCTCCCCTTGCGATCGGCTGTGTCCACACACTCGCTGAACGAAGCTGAAGGGGACCTGAAGGTGCCTGAAGGGGGCTTCAGGAAAGGGATGGCATGGTGAGCGCATGCACTCGCCTGTCACTCGCCACAGCCCGCCCGGAGGCGCGCGCCGCCCGTTTCGTCTGCTGATCGTGGAGGACGAGAAGCGGCTGGCCCTGTCGCTGGCCAAGGGACTGATGGCCGAGGGGTATGCGGTGGACGTGGTGCACGACGGCCGGGAGGGGCTGCGCCGGGCGACGGCGGACGCCTATGACCTGATCGTGCTCGACATCATGCTGCCGGGGATGAACGGCTACCGCGTGTGCGGGGCGCTGCGGGCCGCCGGCCATGACGTGCCGGTGCTGATGCTGACCGCCAAGGACGGCGAGTACGACGAGGCCGAGGGGCTGGACACCGGGGCCGACGACTATCTGACCAAGCCGTTCTCGTATGTGGTCCTGGTGGCGCGGGTGAAGGCGCTGCTGCGCCGGCACGGCCGCAGTGCGCTGCCGGTGCTGCGGGTGGGGGCGCTGGTCATCGACCAGGGCGCGCAGCGGGTGGAGCGGGACGGCGGAGAAGTGGCACTGACGGCGAAGGAGTTCGCCGTGCTGGAGCAGCTGGCGCTGCGGGCGGGCGAGGTGGTCTCCAAGGCGGAGATCCTGGAGCACGTCTGGGACTTTGCCTACGAGGGCGATGTCAACATCATCGAGGTGTATGTGAGCGCACTGCGGCGCAAGCTCGGTGCCGGGCACATCGTGACGGTGCGCGGCGCCGGATACCGGCTGGTGGCGGGTGAGTAGGGTGCTGGGCTCCGTACGGGCCAGGGCGGCGGTAGGCGCGACCGTGGTGGTGGCCCTGGCGCTGATCGCGGCGGGGACGGCCGCGCTGCTGGTGCTGAGCAGCAAGCTGCAGGACCAGGCCGGGCTGCAGGCCGAGCTCGCGGCGCGGGAGGTGGCCGCGCAGATCGCGACGGGTACGCCGTACGACAAGCTGGATCTGCCCGATGGCGAGGACCATCCGGTGGTGGTCGCCGATGAGAACGGACGGGTGCTGGCGGTCGGCGAGGATGTGCGTGCCGTCGACGGGAAGCCGGTGGGCGGCGCGAAGCAGGGGCCGGGGAGCGTCGGGCCGGGTACGTCGGAGGACGACGAGGATGACGACGACACGGGTGGGCTCAAGCCCGGTGAGGTCGATGGCGATGCCGACCACCGGGACGGGACCGCGAATGTCGACGGGAAGGTGGCCGACTACCGGTTCGCGGTGATCGAGGCCAAGGACGGCCGTGGTGAGAAGGCGACGGTGCGGGCGGGGGCGGCGCTGGCGCCGGAGCAGGAGGCCGTGGGGTCGGTGCGTACGGCGATGCTGATCGGGCTGCCGCTGCTGTGCGTGGTGGTGGCGGGGGTGACCTGGCTGGTGACCCGGCGGGCGCTGCGGCCGGTGGAGGGGATCCGCGGGCAGATGGCCGCGATCACGGCGAGTACGGATCTGAGCCGTCGGGTGCCCGTGCCGACGTCGCAGGACGAGGTCGGCCGGCTCGCGCGGACGACCAACGAGACACTGGCGGCGCTGGAGTCGTCCGTGGAGCGGCAGCGGCGGTTCGTCGCGGACGCCTCGCACGAGCTGCGCAGCCCGATCGCGAGTCTGCGGACACAGCTCGAAGTGGGGGTGGCACACCCGGAGTTGCTGGATGTGCCGGGTGCGGTGGAGGACACCGTGCGGCTGCAGCGGCTGGCGGCGGATCTGCTGTTGCTGGCGCGCCTGGACGCGGGGGAGCGGCCGGCGGATGTCCGGGTCGACCTGGCGGCGATGGTGCGCGAGGAGAGCTCGCAGCGGGTCGCGGACCGGATCCCGGTGCGCGTCGGGGAGCTGGCGGACGGGGAGGTGGCCGGATCGCGCAGTCAGTTGGCGCGGGTGCTGGGGAATCTGCTCGACAATGCGCAGCGGCATGCCGTCGGGTCCGTGCGGGTGGCCGTGGTGCGGGAGGGGGAGTGGCTGGTGCTGCGGGTCGAGGACGACGGACCCGGGGTGCCGGAAGGCGAGCGGGAACGGATCTTCGAGCGGTTCGTACGGCTCGATGATGCGCGGGCACGGGACGACGGCGGGGCCGGGCTGGGACTGGCCATTGCGCGGGACGTCGCGGTGCGGCACGGCGGCACGCTGGCCGTGCGCGCGGGGTCGGTGTTCGAGCTGCGGCTGCCGGTGGCCTGCTGATCCGGCGAGGCCCGGGCCGCCCGGCCCCGGCCCGGTCGGGGGGCCGAGGCCGGCCGGTCAGAGGCCGCCGCGCTCCTTGCGGAGGTGTTCGGCGACAGGGCTGAGGGAGGTGCGGAGCGCCTGGAGGTCCTCGGTGGTGAACAGACCGATGAAGTGCTTGCGGACCGAGGCGACATGGTGCGGGGCGACCCGGCGCATGGTGTCCCAGCCTTCGTCGGTGAGCACGGCGTAGAGGCCACGGCGGTCCGACTCGCAGCTCTCGCGGCGTACCAGGCCGGCGTTCTCCATCCGGGTGATCTGGTGGGAGAGACGGCTCTTGGACTGCAGGGTGCTGGCTGCCAGGTCGCTCATCCGGAGCCGTCGGTCCTCGGCCTCGGAGAGGTTGACCAGGATCTCGTAGTCGTTGTTCGTCAGGCCGAACGGCTGCAGATCACGCTCGAGTTGGTGCATCAGCAGCCTGCTGACGTCCAGGTGGGTGCGCCAGGCACACTGCTCCTGGTCGGTCAGCCAGGGGGTGTCGCTGTCGGTCGTCATGGAATGATTCTACCCGTAAAAGTTGAATAGTGAATTAATTGGGGTGGGGATGGTGCCGTCGACGGCCGGGGCCGGACGTTGGTCAGACGTTCGAGGTCACCGTCCGCAGAGTATCGCTCACAGCCCGAAGCGGCGTTGGAGGCTCCCGAGGTTGCCGGGGAGCTGAGGCAGTTGTGAGCCACTTTGCGGAACGTGTCCGCCCCCGCCGGGAACGCCCTCCTCGATCGGAACCGCCCCGGTTGCCAGCTCCGGCATCAGCTGCTCCGTGGACTGCAGCAGGACCGTGCCGGCGCCGACGAACTCGAACTGGTGCTCCTCGCCGGAGGCTCCGCCGATGCCGGTGTGTGCCCGCAGTCCGCCCAGGAATCCCCGCAGGTACTGGTGGTCGTAGTGGTGGCAGGGGGAGGGGCAGTCGGCCCAGCCGACGAGCGCCTGCGGGTCCACCCGGATCGGCGGTTCCATGAAGACCACCGGCCCGTTGGAAGCGGCCACGAACTTGCCGGTCCCGATGAGGGTGAGAAAGCCCGGGATGATCGACTGCTTCAGCGCGAGAGATGGCTGAAACGCGAGCAGATTGCCGGAGCGAATCGTCAGGTTGCCCTCCTCCAGATCGAAGGAATTCACGTCGAAGGCACGGTCGGCGAGCAGCATCTTTCCCCGGCCCTCGGCGACGACCCAGTCCGCGGCGTGCAGTGGCGAATGAAAACTTCCGGCGATCAGGCGGTCCAGGCGGCCGTGTCCGATGCCGTGGAAGTCGATCTGCCCGTAGTAGGCGATCATCTTCCCCTTCTGCAGGAACCACTGGCCGTTCAGTTCGACGCTGAAGGCGTACGCGTTGACGTTGTCGTCGACGGGGAGCGACGAGACGTCGTGGACGACGGGACCGGTCACAGCTTTTCCTCCGACGCCTGTACGTAGACGGTGCCCTGGCCCGACAGCTCCAGCTGGAAGGCCTCGCCCGAGCCGCGGCCGACCATGTCGCGCCAGCCGAGCGCCGTGGACAGTTTGTTGCGGACGTCGCCGCGGTGGGCGACATAGGCCTGCGGGTCGACATGGACCGGGCGCTGGGGCGTGATCGGCAGCTCGATGACGCCGCCGTGCGCCATCACCGCGGCCGAGCCGACGCCCTTGAGGGTCGTGGTGAACAGGCCCTGGCCGGTGACCTGGCCGCGCACCATGCCCATCACCCCGCCCTGCGAGCCCATGAACATCGTGCCCTGCTGGAGCGAGCCGTCGAAGGCCAGCAGCCGGTCGGCCTCGACGTACAGCGTCTCGCCGGTCAGGTCGACGACCTGGACGTGGTGGCCGCCGTGGCCGAACATGACCGTGCCCGTTCCTTCCACGGTCATCAGGGGCGTGGCCTCGCCGGCGATCCGGCGGCCGATCATGGAGCCGACGCCGCCCTGGCCGCCCTGGAGGTTGGGCGTGAACGCGACCTCGCCGCGGTAGGCGAGCATCGCGCCGCGCTGGCTGAACATCCGCTGCCCCGGCCCGATCCTGGCCTCCACCATGCGGGAGTTGAGCACCGTGAACGGCATCAGACCTCACCTCCCACGGTGTTGCGCTCGCTGGGCTGTACGTAGACCAGGCCCTCGCCCTCGAAGCGGATCTGGAAGGACTCGCCGGAGCCCTCCCCGAGGACGGTGCGGAAGTTCACCCCGGTCTGGAAGTGCTGCTTGAGGTCGCCGGTATGGGCGACATACGCGCCCGGGTCCACCTGGAGGGGGTACTGCTTGGTGACCCGCAGCACCACCGCGGGGCCGTCGGAGGTGATCGCCGCCTCGCCGCTGCCCTCGACGGTGGTGGTGAACAGACCGTTGCCCTGCGAGGCGCCGCGCAGGCCGGTGAAGGTCGTGCCCGTCCGCAGCGCGGCGTCCGTGCACAGCAGATTGCTGGCCTCGACATATAGCTTCTCGCCCTGCAATCGGACGAGATTGATCTCGCTGGCGCGGTCGGCGAAGTAGCAGGTGCCGTGGCCCTTCACCTCCATCACGGCCATCTGCTCACCCGTGAGCCGCCGGGTGACCATGCCCCGCAGGCCCTCGCCGCCTCCGGACATCTTCTTGAACGACATCTGGCCGTCGTACGCGACCATCGCACCGTTTTTCGCCTTGACGGCGTCGCCCGTCATATCGACGGCGAGCACCTTGCTCCCCTGGAGCCGAAACTGAGCCACGGGTCAGACGGTAGTCGGCCGCGGCCGCCCGGGGCAGGCCCTTTGGCCCTGATATCGCCCTGATACCGCCCTGAATTCTGCCGGGAGCCGGCCGGGGAGCGCCCCGCACCTCCCCCCGGCGCGGTGATCGCCGAGGCGGCTGTAACAATGGGGCGAAGCTTGTGAACTCTTGCACAAGCAGTGCTCCTCGCCCGCCACCCGAACGAGGTTCCCGTGGACATCAAGACCGCTGCCGCCCTGCACCGACTGCGCCTGGCATCCATCCCGGAGGCGCTGTCCTTCCCGGCGCTGCTGATCTTCGGCACCGGCTTCCGCCTGGCCTTCGACTACGACTCCCTGGTGATGCCGCTCGGCATGATCCACGGCTTGCTCTTCATCACCTACGTGGTCCTGCTGCTGGACGTGTGGAACCGCACCAAGTGGCCCTTCAAGCGCGTCGCCTTCTTCTTCGTGCTGGCGATCCTGCCGTTCGGCGGCCTCTACGGGGACAAGGTGCTCAAGCGCGAGGAAGAGGCCGGTGTGATCGCGGCCCGCGCCCGCAAGGAAGGGGTCCTGAACACATGATCGTCGCCTTCTCCGTGAGCCCCCTGGGTGTCGGCGAGGACGTCGGCGAGTACGTCGCCGACGCGGTCCGGGTCGTCCGCGAGTCGGGGCTGCCGCACCGCACGGACGCGATGTTCACCTCCGTCGAAGGCGAGTGGGACGAGGTCATGGACGTCGTCAAGCGCGCGGTCGCGGCCGTCGAGGCGCGCTGCGGGCGGGTCTCCCTGGTGCTCAAGGCCGATATCCGGCCCGGCGTCACGGACGGACTGACCTCGAAGGTGGAGACCGTGGAGCGCTACCTCGCCGAGGGCGACGCCCGCCGCTCCTGAGCGGTGCCCCCACTGCACCCGAGCGACCGCTGGTTCGTCGACGCGGCCCCGAAAGGCTGCTGGGACAGGCGATGACGGTGATGCAGACCGGACGGATGACGGTGAGGGGGCCGGGCGATGAGGCCGGCCGGCGCCGCCGCGGAGTATGCCCCGCTGCGGGTCGTGAGGCCGGCGGCCGGAGTGATGGAGGCGGGGGCGTACTGGTGGTGACCGGGAGGTGCGGCGTACGGGCGCAGCCCGTCGGGAGTAATCCGGTGCGTCAACGGGCGGGAAGCCGAGACACGGGGGAGAGGCTGTGACCGGCGGGGGATTCGACCGGCGGGTGCGGGTCGTCGTGGAGTTCCACGGGGACGCGACGGACCGGGAATTGCTCGACGAGTCGCTGGCGGAACGGCGCTGGCCGCTGGTCCGTGAGCTCACACCCGAGGAACGGGCACACTTCGCCCCGCCCACGGCACCCGGGACTTTCCTGTTGGTCGAGGCGCGCCTCAAGGGCGCGCGCAGAGGGGCGGAGCGCGCCGCTGCCCTGGAGCTGACGGCGTGGCGTTCACGCCGCGCACTGGATGTCCGGGTCCATCACGCTCAGGCGTACACGGTCGGCGAGGACAACCGCCCCCTGTGGGCGGTCCACCGCACCCCCGCACGCCAGGGCCTACGCGGTCGCCTTGCGGTGCTGGCCGGTATCCGCGACACCGGCCTCGTGGTGGGGGCGGCCACCCGGGACCGGGCGCGGGAGGCCGCGCGGGCAGCGCCGGACCCGGACGGCCCGGGCCCCGCGGCGGCCCCCCTGGACGTCAGGCTGGGGTGGGCAGCCGCCGAGCCAACCGCGGTCCCCCCGGCGCCCGGGGCGAGGCCGGGGCCCGAGCCCTTGGTCATCACCACGCTGGTGGCCCTGTTCGCCGGTGTGGCACTGAGCGCCGCGGGGCCGATGACGGTATATGGCGCCCTCGCTGCGGTGGCGGCCTGCGGGACGGCTGCACTCTCGGGGTGGCTGCTGCACCGGGACGCCCATCCGGAGCGTCAGCGCGGTGCCACGGTCACCGGGAGCGCGGCGTCCGCCGCCGCCACGCTGGCGGGATGGCTGGTCGGCACCGTCTCCGGCGATCACACAAGGGTTTGGTGGGTATCCCTGCTCCTCGCCGTTGCGGCCGTTTTGGCGGGCGGCATCCGGGCGCTGGTCCGCCAGTGGACCAGTCTGCGCGAGGCGCTGCAGTGGGTGGTGCCCCTGGTCGCCTCCGTGGTCCTGACCCTGACGCCCGCGCTGGGCGGCGTGGTCCACTGGCTCTACCTCACCCCGTTCGGCCTGACGCCCGACGATGTCGACGTGCCCGCCGTCTGGCGGGTGATCGCGGCATTCATCTTCCTGCCGGTGCTGCCTGCCTGGCTCGTGGTGGCCGCCGGGTGGGGCTACGCCAAGCACTTCCACCGGATGGTCACGCACCGGTGGATACCCGTCACGGTGATCGCCCTGACGGGCGTCTTCTGCACGCTGCTGCCGCTGCTCCAGGTGTCGCTCCACGCGGCGCGGGCGGGAGAGCGCGCCTGGTACCGGGCCGCCGGCCACCAGGCCCCGGGCTCCTACTACGGCATCGAGCCCCAGCTGGCCTGTATCGAGCCGCTCAGGCCCCGGATCGCCGCGGAGGGCGGTGTGCTCGTACCCCGCCGGCCGTATCTGCTGCTCGGGAGCGCGGACGGGACGCTCGCGCTGTGGGACGTCAACCGCCGTCAGCCGCTGAAGGTGCCTTCGGGTGAGGTGACGTCGGTGCCCGTGGGCGACCACACCTCACGGTGTTCCGCGGAGGGCTCGGCCACCGGCTGACCGTCCCGGGTGCTGCCCGGTTAGCGAGACACGGCTGACCACCATATGAGCGCCGGGTAGGGTCGGAAGCGTGCCGAAGCCGCTCAGTCTTGCTTTCGATCCCATCGCGCGCGCCGACGAACTGTGGCAGCAGCGATGGGGCGCCGTGCCCTCGATGGCCGCCATCACCTCGATCATGCGCGCCCATCAGATCCTGCTGGCCGAGGTGGACGCGGTCGTCAAGCCGTACGGGCTGACCTTCGCCCGCTACGAGGCGCTGGTGCTGCTGACCTTCTCCAAGGCCGGTGAGCTGCCGATGTCCAAGATCGGTGAGCGGCTGATGGTGCATCCGACCTCGGTGACCAACACCGTCGACCGGCTGGTGAAGTCCGGTCTCGTGGCCAAGCGGCCGAACCCGAACGACGGGCGGGGCACGCTCGCCACCATCACGGACAAGGGCCGCGAGGTGTGCGACGCGGCGACCCGCGATCTGATGGCGATGGACTTCGGACTCGGGACGTACGACGCCGAGGAGTGCGGGGAGATCTTCGCGATGCTGCGGCCGTTGCGGGTGGCGGCGGAGGACTTCCAGGACGAGTAGCGGGTGCCGCAGCCCTGCCCGGCAGGCCCGGTGTGCGCAGGGGGGCGGCGAAGATCGCCCCGGAACGGGCCGTTACGCTCGGGGCATGAAGCGAAGCGTCCTGACCCGTTACCGGGCGATGGCCTACATCACCGCCGTGATGCTGCTGGTGCTCTGCACGTGCATGGTTTTCAAGTACGGCTTCGGGATGGGCAAGGACCTCACCCTCGTCGTCTCGCAGATCCACGGCGTGCTCTACATCATCTACCTGGTGTTCGCCTTCGACCTGGGCTCCAAGGCCAAGTGGAAGTTCGGCAAGCTGCTGTGGGTGCTGATCGCGGGCACGATCCCCACCGCTGCCTTCTTCGTGGAGCGTCAGGTGGTGCGGGAGGTCGAGCCGCTAATCGCCGATGACGCTCCGGAGCCGGTGAAGGCCTGACCGCACCCGGTCCCACCTCGGCACGGTCCGGCGGCACCCCTGCTGACCTGCTCATACGCGCCTGTCCCGGTATCGGGCGGGCGCGTTTGTGCTATCCGGCGTCCATTACGGAAGGTGACCCCGGTGGCGTGAGGGGCAACTCGTGTCGCTCTCCCGTCGACAAGTACTAGGACGTCCAAGTAAATTCGAAGGTATGGACGCTGACGCGATCGATGAGGGCCGCCGCCGCTGGCAGGCTCGGTACGACTCCGCCCGGAAGCGGGACGCGGACTTCACCACCCTCTCGGGTGATCCCGTCGAGCCGGCGTACGGGCCCCGGCCCGGTGACTCGGTCGAGGGGTTCGAGCGGATCGGCTGGCCGGGCGAGTACCCCTTCACGCGGGGCCTGTATCCGACCGGCTACCGCGGGCGGACCTGGACGATTCGCCAGTTCGCCGGCTTCGGCAATGCCGAGCAGACCAACGAGCGCTACAAGATGATCCTCAAGGCGGGCGGCGGCGGCCTCTCGGTCGCCTTCGACATGCCCACCCTGATGGGCCGGGACTCCGACGACCCGCGCTCGCTGGGCGAGGTCGGGCACTGCGGCGTCGCCATCGACTCGGCGGCCGACATGGAGGTCCTGTTCCAGGACATCCCGCTGGGCGATGTCACGACGTCCATGACGATCAGCGGGCCCGCCGTCCCGGTCTTCTGTATGTATCTGGTGGCCGCCGAACGGCAGGGCATCGATCCGGGCGTCCTGAACGGCACCCTGCAGACGGACATCTTCAAGGAGTACATCGCACAGAAGGAGTGGCTCTTCCAGCCCGAGCCGCACCTGCGCCTGATCGGCGACCTGATGGAGCACTGTGCGCGCGGCATCCCCGCGTACAAGCCGCTCTCGGTCTCCGGCTACCACATCCGCGAGGCGGGTGCGACGGCCGCGCAGGAGCTGGCGTACACGCTCGCCGACGGCTTCGGCTATGTCGAGCTCGGCCTCTCCCGCGGCCTGGACGTCAACACCTTCGCCCCCGGCCTGTCCTTCTTCTTCGACGCGCATCTCGACTTCTTCGAGGAGATCGCCAAGTTCCGCGCCGCGCGCCGGATCTGGGCCCGCTGGATGCGGGACGTCTACGGCGCGACGAGCGAGAAGGCGCAGTGGCTGCGCTTCCACACCCAGACCGCCGGTGTCTCGCTGACCGCCCAGCAGCCGTACAACAACGTCGTACGGACCGCCGTCGAGGCGTTGGCGGCCGTGCTCGGCGGCACCAACTCGCTGCACACCAACGCGCTGGACGAGACCCTGGCGCTGCCCAGTGAGCAGGCCGCGGAGATCGCGCTGCGCACCCAGCAGGTGCTGATGGAGGAGACCGGCGTCGCCAATGTGGCGGACCCGCTCGGCGGTTCGTGGTTCATCGAGTCGCTGACCGACCGGATCGAGGCGGACGCCGAGAAGATCTTCGAGCAGATCAAGGAGCGCGGCAGGCGGGCGGTCCCGAACGGGGAGCACCCGATCGGCCCGGTCACCTCCGGCATCCTGCGCGGCATCGAGGACGGCTGGTTCACCGGCGAGATCGCCGAATCCGCCTTCCGCTACCAGCAGGCGCTGGAGAAGGGCGACAAGAGGGTCGTCGGCGTCAACTGCCACCACGGCTCGGTCACCGGCGACCTGGAGATCCTGCGGGTCAGCCACGAGGTCGAGCGTGAGCAGGTGCGGGTGCTCGCGCAGCGCAAGGAGGCCCGTGACGACGCCAGGGTCCAGACCTCGCTGAAGGCGATGCTGGAAGCCGCCCGGGACGGCGGCAACATGATCGAGCCGATGCTGGAGGCCGTACGCGCCGAGGCGACGCTCGGCGAGATCTGCGGTGTGCTGCGGGACGAGTGGGGGGTCTACACGGAGCCGGCGGGGTTCTGAGCCCGCCGTCCGCCCCGCTGCCGACGGCCGTTGGCAGCGGGGCTACGCCGCCGCGACCGGCATCCGCAGCCGGAACAGCGCCCCGCCCCCCGGTGCCCGCTCGGCGGTGAGTTCGGCGTGATGGGCGCGGGCGATCTGGCGGGCCATGGCCAGGCCCAGGCCGGAGCCGGGCAGGGCGCGGGCCGTCTCGGCGCGGTAGAAGCGGTCGAAGACATGGGGGAGGTCGGCCTCGGTGATGCCGGGGCCGTGGTCGCGGATCGTCAGGTCCAACTCGCCTGCGGTGAAGACGAGTTCGGTGTCGACCGGGCCGCCCGGCGGGGAGAACTTCGCGGCGTTGTCGAGGAGGTTGGACAGCAGCCGGGACAGACGGGGCGGCACGCCGGGGATCGCCACGCCGGCCGCGGCGGGGGCGATGGCGGTGGTGAAGGTGATCTTTGGCCAGTGTTCGCGGGCCGCGCCCACCGCGTGTTCCAGGAGGGCGGCCGGGCGTACCTGCTCCACCAGGGGCTGTGGCTCCTCGTCGCGGGCCAGTTCGATCAGGTCGTTGACGAGGGTGGTGACCTCGCGCAGCTGGCGGCCCAGCGCGGCCGAGGCACGGTCGCGCTGGGCGTCGGTCAGCCGGTCGGCGCGGGCCAGGAGTTCGGCGTTGGTGCGCAGCGCCGTCAGCGGGGTGCGCAGCTCGTGGGAGGCGTCGGCGACCAGACGGCGCTGCGAGGTGACGGACTGTTCGAGTTCGCCGAGCATGGTGTTGAAACTGGTGGCCAGGCGGGTGATCTCGTCCTCCCGGGCGGGTGGGCCCGGGGGGAGTTCGATCCGGTGGCGGGCGTCGCGGGTGGCGGCGATGCGTTCCGCGGTGGCGGTGAGCCGGGCGACCGGCGCCAGGCCCGTACGGGACACCCAGTAGCCGAGTGCGGCGGCCAGCAGAACGCCGGCGGCACCGACCGCGGACAGTGCCCAGGCGGCCCGCTCCACGCTCCGGTCGACGGAGTCGGAGCGCAGGGCGACCTGTACTGCCTCGTCCTTGCCCGTCAGGCGCGTGGTGAACATCCGGACCGGCTGCCCGGCGACGGTCAGCTCGCTGTAGAACGCCGGGTGCCGGCCGGCGGCGACCTTCCGGGTGGCGTCGGAGACGGGCAGCCCATAGGGCTTGCGCGGATCCTTGGCGGGGTCGGCGGGCACGATCTGGAAGCAGGCCGAGGCCGGGTACTGGCAGAGGGTGTCGCTCGGCGTCGGGCCCCAGTCCCGGCGCTCGCGCATGACCTCGGTGGACGTCAGGGCCAGGTTGCGTTCGAGCTGGCGGGTCAGCTGGTAGTCGATGAGGACGAAGGCGGCCGCACAGACGCCGACCGCCACCAGTGCCACCGCGGAGGAGGCGGCCAGCGCCAGCCGGGCGCGGAGCGGACGGCGGCGCCGCCAGCGGGCCCCCAGGCCGCGGCTGCCGGTCATGCGCACTCCGTGTGGTCCAGGCGGTAGCCCACGCCGTGCACGGTGTGGACGAGGCGGGACTCGCCCCCCGCCTCCAGTTTGCGCCGCAGATAACCGATGTAGACGGCCAGGGAGTTGGAGTCGGGCCCGAAGTCACGGCCCCAGACGCGCTCCAGGATCACCTCGCGCGGCAGCACCTGCCGGGGGTGCAGCAACAGCAGTTCCAGCAGCGCCCATTCGGTGCGGCTGAACTCCAGGGGCCGGCCGGCCCGGTGGCCGGTGCGGGTCAGCGGGTCGACGACCAGATCGCCGAAGGAGAGCCGGGAGTCCTCGACGGCCGTGGTGGAGGCCCGGCGCAGCAGGGCCCGGACGCGGGCCACCAACTCGTCCAGGGCGAACGGTTTGACGAGGTAGTCGTCGGCGCCGGCGTCGAGCCCGTCGACCCGTTCGCTGACCGAGTCCAGCGCGGTCAGGACGAGGATCGGGGTGCGGTCGTCCAGTGCGCGCAGGCGGCGGCAGACGGCCAGGCCGTCCAGGACGGGCATCATCACGTCCAGGACGAGGGCGTCCGGCTGCCAGCCGGCGACTTCCGAGAGGGCGGCCAGGCCGTCGGCGGCGCCCCGTACCGTATAGCCCTCCACGGCGAGGCCGTCCTCGACGGCGGCACGTACCTCCGGTTGGTCGTCGACGACGAGGATCTTGGGGGCTGGGGTGTTCCCGGGCGTGGGCGGCATGGACATAGGCTGCCAAACACCTCTCTTAGAAGCTTCTTAGGGCGTATCGCGAGCGTGGCGGCCATGCGCACACCACTCTCCGTCGTGATCGGTGCGGGCGGCACCGGCGGCCATATCTATCCGGGACTCGCTCTCGCCGACGCGCTCCGCCGGGCCGTGCCCGATGCGGTGATCTCCTTCGTCGGGACCGAACGCGGCCTGGAGACAGAGCTGATCCCCCGGGCCGGATACCGGCTGCACACCGTCGACATGATCCCCTTCGACCCCTCGCTCGGCGCCCGACGCTATCTGCTGCCGGCCGCGCTGCTGCGCTCGGGTACCCAGTGCCGGGCGATCCTCAAGGAACAGAAAGCCCAGGTCGCGGTCGGTATGGGCGGCTATCCCAGCGCCCCGGTGATCGTCGGGGCCAAGATGGCCGGGCTGCCGAGCCTGGTCCATGAGTCCAACGCGGTGCCCGGCCGGGCCAACAAGTTCGCGGCCCGGCTCACCCCGCACATCGCCCTCGCCTTCGACCGCAGCCGCGAGCACCTGGCCGGCGGGGAGCGGGCGGAGACGGTGGGGATGCCGCTGGTGGGCCCGCTGGCCGAGCTGGACCGGGCGGGACTGCGGCCCGACGCCCGCCGGGCCCTGGGCATACCGAACGGCGCGCGGCTGCTGCTGGTCAACGGCGGGAGCCTGGGGGCGGCCCGGCTGACCGAGGCGGCGGTGGGCCTGGCCGGCCGCTACCGGTCGCGCAGCGACCTGCGGCTGCTGATCAAGACCGGGCCCGCGGCCCTGGAGCAGACCCGGGCCCTCCTGGCGGCGAACGGCGGGGACGCGGTCGCCGAGGCCGTGCCGTACCTGGACCGGATGGATCTGGCGTACGCCGCCGCCGATCTCGTGGTGTGCCGGGCCGGTTCGGCGACCGTCGCCGAGCTGGCCACCATCGGGATGCCGGCCGTCCTCGTGCCGTATCCGCATGCGCCGGGCGATCACCAGACCCATAACGCCCGGGTGCTCTCGGACACCGGGGCGGCGCTGCTGCTGCCCGACCCGCAGACCACGGCGGAGCGGCTGGACGCGCTGGTCACCCCGCTTCTCGACGATCCCGCCCGGCTCGCCGCGATGGCCGCGGCCGCCGACCCGGGCACCCATGCGCAGGCCGCCGGCCTGCTGGCCGACAAGGTGCTGGCGCTCGCCGGTCACCCGCAGGTCCACCACCACCCCACGATGAAGGAGTCAGCATGAGCAGGAGTATGCAGCAGTGGACGGGCCGTCGGGTCCTGGTCACCGGGGCCGAGGGGTTCATCGGCTCGACCCTGGTCGACATGCTGGTGGAGGCCGGCGCCGAGGTGCGCGCGTTCGTCCATTACAAGCCGTACGCCGAAAAGGGAAATCTGGCGCGCTATCTCGTGCCGGGCGGCCCGGTCGAGATGGTCGCGGGCGATGTGCGGGACGCGGGCCGGGTGATGGACGCCGTCGAGGGCTGCGACACGGTGTTCCATCTGGCCGCGCTGATCGGGATTCCGTACAGCTACGACTCGCCGGGCGCGTATGTGCAGACGAACGTCGTCGGGACGGAGAACGTCGCGGAGGCCTGCCGGCGGCATGCGGTGCGGCGGCTGGTGCACACGTCCACCAGTGAGGTCTACGGGACCGCGCTGACCGCGCCGATCGGCGAGGACCACCCGCTGCAGCCGCAGTCGCCGTACTCCGCCTCGAAGATCGGCGCGGACATGATGGCGCTGTCGCACCGGCACGCCTTCGAGCTGCCGGTGACGGTGGTGCGGCCGTTCAACACCTACGGTCCCCGGCAGTCCGCGCGTGCCGTGATCCCCACGATCCTGGCCCAACTCCACGCGGGCGTCCGGCAGATCAAGCTGGGCTCGCTCACCCCGACCCGCGACTTCACCTATGTCACGGACACCGCGGCCGGGTTCCTGGCGCTGGCCGACTGCGACCGGGCGCTGGGCGAGGTCGTCAACCTCGGCACCGGGCGGGAGATCGCCATCGGGGCGCTCGCCGAGGCGCTGATAGCGGCCTCCGGCCGCGAGGCCGAGGTGGTGGTGGACCCCGCGCGGCTGCGGCCCGCCGGCAGTGAGGTCGAGCGGCTGCTGTCCGACAACTCCCGGGCGCGCGAGTGGGCTTCGTGGCGGCCGGAGGTGTCCCTGGAGCAGGGGTTGAAGCGGACGTCGGAGTGGGTGGCGGAGAACCTGCACCTGTTCGCGGTGGACCGCTACCAGGTCTGACGGGTGCCGCGGCGGGGCGCTTCGGTGTCGCGCCGCGGCCGCCACCCGCCTCCCGGGCTCAGCCCTGGTCGCCCAGACCGGAGAGCCCGGTGAGGAAGAGTGCCGTGAAGTCACGTCCCCACGCGGCATCCACGGGCTCACCGCTGACCAGGGTGCGGTGCACGATCGCCCCGGCGATCACATCGAAGATCAGGTCCATGTTGCGGGTGGCGGCCCGCTCGCCCTCCTCACCAGCGGAGTCCGGGGGCAGTTCGCCGCGGGCCTGGGCGCGCGAGCGGCCGAGCAGAACCAGCCGTTTCTGCCGGTCGACGATCGCCGAGCGGATGCGTTCGCGCAGCGCCTCGTCGGTGGTGGACTCGGCGACCACGGCCATCAGCGCCGTCTTGGTCTCCGGCCGCGCGAGCAGCGCGCCGAACTGCAGCACCACGCCCTCGATGTCGGACTGCAAAGAGCCCCGGTCGGGGAGTTCGAGCTCGTCGAAAAGGACCGCCACGGCGTCCACGACGAGCTCGTTCTTGTTGGCCCAGCGGCGGTAGAGCGTCGTCTTGGCGACGCCGGCCCGGGCCGCCACATCGCTCATGGTGAGCCGCCCCCAGCCCAGATCGACGAGTGCGGCACGGGTCGCGTCCAGGATCGCGAAATCGGTCTCGGCGCTGCGCGGGCGGCCCGTGCGGCCCTTCGGGGAGCTGGCGGAGTGGTGCATGCGGGCGACCATACCGGGCAGTACGGGAGGGGCCGCCCGTGAGGCAGATCACCCCTCATGGGACCGGACCCGGTGGTGATGCGGGGTCGACGGCGAGTTACGCTACGGGTCGTAGCGTAAGAGTGACAGCCACTGGCCGTGGGTGGGGACCCATGGCCGCGCACGACGGTCCTCCTCGGGGCCGCACACCGGCCCTCCTCGGGGCCACAACGGGCAGCGATCCCGGACGTACGCCGGCATTCCGGCGGGGCGTACGGACGGGGTGCGCCGCCCGGTACACGGCCCGGCGGCGGCACCGGACCGGCAATCCGCAGCACCGCCGCACGACCGATCGCGTCGCAGACCGCAGCGCTTTCCGGATCGCTTTCCGTAACGGACCGCCCAGGGGGGAGGATGGACCCATGCAGCCACGCAATATGTCCATGAGTGGAGTCGTCGACCTCGCAGCGGTGAAGTCGGCGGGGGAAGCGAAGCAGAAAGCGGAACAGGCGCGTGCCGAGGCCGCCCGTACGGGCCGGGCGCCCGCGAGCGGTGCCCGCCTGGTGTTCGACGTAGACGAGGCGGGGTTCCAGCAGGACGTCCTGCAGCGCTCCACCGAGGTCCCGGTCGTCATCGACTTCTGGGCCGAGTGGTGCGAGCCGTGCAAGCAGCTGGGTCCGCTGCTGGAGCGCCTCGCGGGGGAGTACGCCGGCAAGTTCGTGTTGGCCAAGATCGACGTCGATGCCAACCAGATGCTGTTCCAGCAGTTCGGGGTGCAGGGCATCCCGGCGGTCTTCGCGGTCGTCGCGGGGCAGCCGATCCCGCTCTTCCAGGGCGCGGCCCCGGAGTCGCAGATCCGCCAGGTGCTCGACCAGCTGGTGCAGGCCGCCGAGCAGCAGTTCGGCATCGTGGGGGCGCCCGTCGACCCGCAGGCCGCGGGCGAGGTGGAGCAGGAGGCCGAGGCCCCGGCGCCGGCCGGTCCCTATGACGCACTGCTGGAGGCCGCGAACCAGGCGCTGGACTCCGGTGACCTCGGCGGTGCCGTCCAGGCGTACAAGAACGTGCTCAACGACGACCCGGCCAACCCGGAGGCCAAGCTCGGTCTGGCGCAGGCCGAACTCCTCCGCCGGGTGCAGGATCTCGACCCGCAGGCGGTGCGCAAGGAGGCCGCGGAGAACCCGGCCGATGTGCAGGCGCAGATCCGCGCCGCGGACCTGGACCTGGTCGGCGGGCACGTCGAGGACGCCTTCGGCCGGCTGGTCGACGCGGTGAAGCGGTCGGCGGGTGACGACCGGGAGGCCGCGCGGCTGCGGCTGCTGGAGCTGTTCGAGGTCATCGGCGCGGAGGATCCGCGGGTGACGGCGGCGCGTACCGCGCTCGCCCGGGTGCTGTTCTGACCGCTGTCTTCGGACTCGCCCGCTTCTGACCAGTACGACCTCCGCGAGTTGACCGAACAAACGACACAGCGGCCACGTTTTACCAAAACTTGGTAATCGTGGCCGCTGTTACTTCAAGTAAGTCCGAGCAGCCTCCTTGCGGCACTGTGTCCGCAATTGCCCAATGTCCCCTCACCGTTAGTGGCGACCGTATGTGTCCGCTTGATTTCGGTGGGTCGTGGCGTGGTTATCGGGCCGTTACCCGCAAGTAACGAGCCCCTTGTGCCGCGGCCCCGAATGGACCACGATCGGCCACGCTCGGTCCATTCCCGCAGCCCGGCATCCGGTTGGTGTCGCGGGGTACTTGGGTCCCCACCGAGTGGTCGGCGTCAGGTGTCGCCGGCCGTGGACAGGGGGGTCTCTGCCCCACCCGGCAGGGCCTGTCCAGGAGGTTGCGCGAGAGCGTGGCCAGTGGTTGTCGCTCGGGGGTGATCGCCGGTGTTCGGAACACGATGTGCCTCCGAGACAGGCGCTCTCCTTCCCGAGGACGTAGCACTTCTCCCATCCCAGGTACGGCTCCCAACTGAGGCGGCCCGTACCGGAGATGTACGTCCGAGAAGGAGGAAAGTCATGGAGTCCCTGGCTCGTGGCGGGACCAGATGGAAGCGGTTCGCCGTCGTCATGGTGCCGAGCGTCGCGGCTACGGCCGCGATCGGCGTTGCCCTCTCGCAGGGTGCGCTCGCGGCGTCGTTCAGCGTGTCCGGCCAGCAGTTCAAGGTCGCTACGGACCGGCTGGACGGCACCGGATTTGTTCAGTACGGAGCCATTGACGCCCAAAAGGGCGGCAAGCAGGTCCCGGTGGCGGTCTCGGGGTTCTCGAACGCCAAGATCAAGAACCTGTGCCAGTCGGTAGTCGTGCCGGTGCCGGTCTTCGGCGATGTGTCGATGAAGCTGTCGGCCGGTGGCGGTGACACGCCCGTCGAGGCGAAGAACCTCTACATCGACCTCGACCAGCTGTCCGCGGACGCGACCTTCAACAACATCGACATCGGTGTTGCTGCAGGCTCGACGACCAAGGGTCCGGGCATGCACAAGGGCGACAAGGCCGACCCCGGCTCGTTCGCCCAGCAGGCCGACTCGGCCGTGCTGACCCACGTCAGGCAGCAGGCATGGGCCACGACGGCCGGAACGTTCAAGCTCAGCGGCCTGAAGATGAGCGTCGCCAAGGGCAAGAGCGAGTGCTACTGACGCACTGAGCGTGCGGGTGCGGGGCGAGCTGTGCGGCGTTCGCCGTTCCCCGTGCCCGTACGCCGGGTAGCGCCCGGTAGGACACTCCAGCACAGAACCACCGATTTGCCAGTCCCGAGGAGCTGTACGACATGAGCGCCGACACGCGACCACGGCTGATCGAGACCATCGGCCGGAAGCGGCTTTCGTTCCGGGAGTGGCGCGGACACCGCCCGTTCTGGGGCGGCATGCTGACTCTGCTGGCCGGCATCCCGATCATGTACATCCCTTACGCGAATCTCACGATCGGTTCCCTGACCGTCCGCATGGCGACCACCGCCGGCGCCGGCTCGCTGATCATCGGCGTACTGCTGGTCGTGCTCGGTCTGACCATGTGGTTCCAGCCCGCTTCGCGCGTCTTTGCGGGTGTGGCGGCGATTCTGCTCTCCCTCGTCTCCCTGGTCGTCTCGAACTTCGGCGCCTTCCTGATCGGCTTCCTCCTGGGGCTGATCGGCGGTGCGCTGGGAGTCTCCTGGGCACCGGGCAAGGCCGACCGGAGCGGGGACGACGCCGAGGAGCCGGCCCGCAAGACGGTCGCCGGACCGGTGGTCGCCACGCACCCCGCGCCGGCCGCCGGCCCCGGGTTGGGCAATGGACTGGACGACCTGTCAGGAACGAGCCCGACCAACGGAACGAACGGGAGGCACCGTGCCGGGTGACGAGCTGCACGAGAGCGCAGCTGCCGGGGCGAGAACCGGGCCGAGGCACGCGGCGCCGAGGAAGCCGCTGCTGACTCGGCTCCACGTGCCCGCGGGCAAGGCGATAGCCATTGCCGCCATGCCGTCCGCCGTGCTCATGGGCATGGGGCTGACGCCCCAGATGGCGATAGCCAAGCCGGCGCCCAAGAGCCCGTTCAAGGACGGCCCGTGTGTCACCGCCCCGGACAAGGTGGACGACAAGGACGCGAAGTCCAAGGGCGGTGCGACGGACAAGAAGGACGACGCACAGGGCAAGGACGACGCACAGGGCAAGGGCGACGCACAGGGCAAGGACGACACCAAGCCGTCCGGCGGGTCTTCCGCCTCGCCCGCACCCTCGGCCGGCAAGGACGCCGGCAAGGCGCCCGAGCCCGCGCCGTCCGGCTCCGCGAAGACCGATGAGCCTGCGGGCTCCGCGACCCCGTCGCCGTCGGACTCCGGGGAGAAGAAGGACGACGGCCTGCTGGGCGGCATCGGTGATGCGCTCGGCGGTCTCTTCGGCGGCGACAAGGCGAAGGACGACTCCTCGGCTTCGCCGAGCCCCTCGGCGTCCGAGCCGGCCTCGCCGAGCCCCTCGCCGTCCGCGTCCCAGGACTCCGGCAAGGACTCCGGCTCCGCCACCGACAAGGTCACCAAGCCGGTCACGGACACGGTCGACGGCCTCAAGGACGGCGCCGGCAAGGCCGGGGACGCCGTCAAGAACGGGTCGAAGACGGTCAACGACACCGTCCACGGCGCGGTGGGTACGGCGGACAACGCCCTGCCCGGCGGCGGCCTGGACGGCAAGGACGCCAGCGGCAAGAAGTCCTTCCCCTGCGTCGTCGAGAACAAGCAGAAGGGCAAGGCCGAGCAGACGCCCGCCACCCTGCCCGACGACCCCTGGCACCTGGAGTCCAGCGCGCTCACCCTGCGCGGCCTGAACTACGAGGGCGTCGTCAATGTCCAGACGCAGAACGGCCACACCAAGCAGGCCCTGAAGTTCACCGCCGACAGCGTCGACATCGGCGATCTCCACCAGATCGTCGACGACCCGACGTCCGGGAAGCATTACCACGTCCAGGGTGCACCGGGCTCGACGTCCACGATCCGCGGCGGCAAGGTGACGATGTACACCGAGCGGCTGCAGGGCAACCTCTTCGGTCTGATCCCGATCGTCTTCGACCCCGAGCACCCGCCGCCGATCAACGTCCCGTTCGCCTACTTCACCAAGGTGAAGATCGACCAGGCGGGCCAGTTCGGCGGCAATCTCCACATCCCGGGTCTGCACCAGTCGATCACGGACTGAGGGCCACCGGCGCGGCCGGGGATCACACCGACCCTTCCGGGAGCCGCAGAAAACGGCGGTGGGCCGTCCCCTTTCGGGGGCGGCCCACCGCCGTTTCACGTGCCGGAGGCGTCAGGAGGGCTCGCCGCCGAGGTGGTGCACCCGGACCATGTTGGTGGTGCCGGGGACGCCGGGGGGCGAACCGGCGGTGATGAGCATGGTGTCGCCCTGGCTGTAGCGCTTGAGCTTGAGCAGCTCGGCGTCGACCAGGTCGACCATCGCGTCGGTGTTGTCGACGTGCTGCACGACGAAGCTGTCCACGCCCCAGCTCAGCGTGAGCTGGTTGCGGGTGGCGGTGTCGGTGGTGAAGGCCAGGATCGGCTGGGCCGCGCGGTAGCGGGAGAGCCGGCGGGCGGTGTCACCGGACTTGGTGAAGGCCACCAGCGCCTTGCCGTCCAGGAAGTCGGCCATCTCGCAGGCCGCACGGGCGACCGCGCCGCCCTGGGTGCGCGGCTTCTTGCCGGGCACCAGCGGCTGCAGCCCCTTGGAAAGCAGCTCTTCCTCGGCCGCCTCGACGATCTTCGACATCGTCTTGACGGTCTCGATCGGGTAGGCGCCGACGGACGACTCGGCGGAGAGCATGACCGCGTCGGCGCCGTCCAGGATGGCGTTGGCGACATCGGACGCCTCGGCGCGGGTCGGCCGGGAGTTGGTGATCATGGACTCCATCATCTGGGTCGCCACGATCACCGGCTTGGCGTTCCTGCGGCACAGCTCCACCAGGCGCTTCTGCACCATCGGGACCTTCTCCAGCGGGTACTCCACCGCCAGGTCACCACGGGCGACCATGACGGCGTCGAAGGCCATCACGACCTCCTGCATGTTGGCGACCGCCTGCGGCTTCTCGACCTTGGCGATGACCGGGACCCGGCGGCCCACCTCGTCCATGACGCGGTGCACGTCCTGGACGTCCTTGGCGTCCCGCACGAAGGACAGCGCGACCATGTCGCAGCCCATCCGCAGGGCGAACTTGAGGTCCTCGATGTCCTTCTCGGACAGCGCGGGGACGTTCACCGCGGCGCCGGGCAGGTTGATGCCCTTGTGGTCGGAGATGACCCCGCCCTCGATGACGATGGTGCGCACCCGCGGGCCGTCGACCTCGACGACCTGCAGGGCGACATTGCCGTCGTTGATCAGGATCGGGTCGCCCTTGGACACATCGCCGGGCAGGCCCTTGTAGGTCGTACCGCAGATGGTCCGGTCGCCGGGGACGTCCTCGGTGGTGATGACGAACTCGTCGCCGCGCACCAGCTCCACGGGTCCGTCGGCGAAGGTCTCCAGGCGGATCTTGGGGCCCTGGAGGTCGGCCAGCACGCCGACGGCGCGACCGGTCTCCTCGGAGGCCTTGCGGAGGCGGTGGTACCGCTCCTCGTGCTCCGGCTGGGTCCCGTGGCTCATATTGAATCGGGCCACGTTCATGCCGGCCTCGATCAGCGTCTTCAGCTGGTCGAAGGAGTCGACGGCGGGGCCCAGGGTGCAGACGATTTTGGAACGGCGCATGGGCGGAATCCTATCGGTTTGTTTCGGAGCGGAATATTTCGGTAGGCGGAAACACCGAAACCTAGGCGCTGACCAGGGCGTATGTCTGCTGGGCGATCTCCAGCTCCTCGTCCGTGGGTACCACGGCGACCGCGACCCGGGCGTACTCCGGTGAGATCAGCCGGGGCTCGTCGGACCGTACGGCGTTGAGCGAGGCGTCCACGGCCATCCCCATCTCCTCCAGACCCGCGACGGCGGCCTCGCGCACCGGGGCGGCGTTCTCCCCGACGCCCGCGGTGAACGCCACCGCGTCGACCCGGCCGAGCACCGCGCTGTAGGCGCCGATGTACTTCTTCAGCCGGTGGATGTAGATGTCGAAGGCGAGCTCGGCGCGCTCGTCACCCTCGTCGATCCGGCGCCGGATCTCCCGCATGTCGTTGTCGCCGCACAGCCCGACCAGACCGCTCTTCTTGTTGAGCAGGGTGTCGATCTCGTCCTCCGACATCCCCGCCACCCGCTTGAGGTGGAAGGTGACCGCCGGGTCGATGTCACCGGAGCGGGTGCCCATGACCAGGCCCTCCAGCGGGGTCAGGCCCATCGAGGTGTCCACACAGCGGCCGCCGGCCACCGCCGAGGCGGAGGCACCGTTGCCCAGGTGGAGCACGATGACATTGACCTCGGAGGGGTCCTTGCCCAGCAGCGCCGCGGTCTTGCGGGAGACATAGGCGTGCGAGGTGCCGTGGAAGCCGTAGCGGCGGATGCGGTGGGCGTCGGCGGTCGCCACGTCGATGGCGTAGCGGGCCGCGTACTCCGGCATCGTGGTGTGGAAGGCGGTGTCGAAGACCGCGACCTGCGGCAGGTCGGGGCGCAGCGCCCGGGCGGTCCGGATGCCGGTGATGTTGGCCGGGTTGTGCAGCGGGGCGACCGGCACCAGCCGCTCGATCTCCTTGAGCACCGCGTCGTCGATCACGGTCGGCTCGGTGAACTTCAGCCCGCCGTGCACCACCCGGTGCCCGATCGCGGCCAGCTGCGGGGAGTCCAGGCCGAGACCGTCGGCGGACAGCTCCGCGGCGACGGCCTTCAGGGCGGCCTCGTGGTCGGCCATCGGGCCTTCGGTCTCGCGCCGGGCGCCGCCGGTGGCCAGCGGGGTGTGGGCCAGACGCGAGGTCTCCTCGCCGATCCGCTCGACCAGGCCGACGGCGAGCCGGGTGCCGTCGGTCATGTCGAGCAGCTGGTACTTCACCGACGAGGAACCGGAATTGAGGACGAGGACACGGGTGGCGGTGGCAGTCATGGAGCGCTTTCCGATGGGGTGCGGGGACGGGAGGGGCGGCCGGGTCAGGCGGTGTGGCCGGCGCCGGGCCGGGCGCCCTGCGCCTGGACAGCGGTGATGGCCACGGTGTTCACGATGTCCTGGACCAGGGCGCCGCGCGAGAGGTCGTTGACCGGCTTGCGCAGCCCCTGCAGGACCGGGCCGACGGCGACCGCACCGGCCGAGCGCTGCACGGCCTTGTAGGTGTTGTTGCCGGTGTTGAGGTCCGGGAAGATCAGCACGGTGGCCTTGCCGGCCACGTCGGACTCGGGGAGCTTGGTCTGCGCGACCGCCGAGTCCACCGCCGCGTCGTACTGGATCGGGCCCTCGACCAGCAGATCGGGGCGCAGCTCGCGGACGATCTCGGTGGCCTTGCGGACCTTGTCGACGTCCGCTCCGGAGCCGGAGGTGCCCGTGGAGTACGACAGCATCGCGATCCGCGGCTCGACGCCGAACTGGGCGGCGGTGGCGGCCGACTGGATGGCGATGTCCGCCAGTTGTTCGGCGTTCGGGTCCGGATTGACCGCGCAGTCGCCGTAGACCAGGACCCGGTCGGCCAGGCACATGAAGAACACCGAGGACACGATCTGGGCGCCCGGCTTCGTCTTGATGATCTCGAAGGCGGGCCGGATGGTGGCGGCGGTGGAGTGCACCGCGCCGGAGACCATGCCGTCGGCCAGGCCTTCCTCGACCATCAGGGTGCCGAAGTAGGAGACGTCCGCGACCACGTCGAAGGCCAGCTCGATGCTGACGCCCTTGTGGGCGCGCAGCGCGGCGTAGCGCTCGGCGAACCGCTCGCGCAGCTCGGAGGTCTGCGGATCGATGATCTGGGCGCCCGCCAGGTCGATGGCGAGATCGGCGGCGCGCTTGCGGATCGCCTCCTCCTCGCCCAGCAGGGTCAGCTCGCAGACATCGCGGCGCAGCAGCACATCGGCGGCCCGCAGCACCCGCTCCTCGCTCCCCTCCGGAAGGACCACCCGGCGGCGGCCGGAGCGGGAGCGCTCGATCAGCTCGTGTTCGAACATCATCGGCGTGACCCGGCCGGAGCGGGCGACGGAGATGCGGTTCGTCAGCTCCGCGGTGTCCACATGCCGCTCGAACAGGCCGAGCGCGGTCTCCGCCTTGCGCGGCGAGGCGGCGTTCAGCTTGCCCTCGATCGCGAACAGCTCGGCCGCGGTCGGGAAGGAGCCGCCGGGGACGGAGACCACCGGGGTGCCGGGGGCGAGGCGGCCGGCCAGCGCCATGATGTCGGGGCCGGGCCGCTCGTCCAGGGTGAGCAGCACACCGGCGATCGGCGGGGCACCGGCGCTGTGCGCGGCGAGCGAGCCGATGACCAGGTCCGCCCGGTCTCCGGGGGTCACCACGAGAGCGCCGGGGGTCAGCGCCTTGAGGAAGGTCGGCAGCATGGCCCCGCCGAAGACGAAGTCCCGGGCGTCCCTGGCGAGGCCCGAGTCGTCGCCGAGCAGTACCTCGGCACCGAGGGTGTGCACGATCTGGCCGACGGTCGGCGCGGAGAGCGAACCGTCCTCGGGGAGCGCGTAGCAGGGCACGGGGAGCCGGGCGGAGAGCCGGTCGACGACCGCCTCGCGGTGCTCGGGGGCCACCCGGTTGACGACCACGGCCACGACATCGCAGCCCAGCGAGTGGTAGGCGCCGTAAGCGTTGCGGGCCTCGGCGCGTACGGACTCGGCCTCCTGGCCCTGGCCGCCGACGACGGCCAGCACGGCGGCGCCGAATTCATTGGCGAGCCGTGCGTTGAGGTTCAGCTCGGCCGGGAGGTTGGTGCCGGCGAAGTCCGAGCCGAGGACCAGGACGTACTCATAGTCCCTGGCCACGGCATGAAAGCGGTCGACGAGCCGGGAGACCAGCTCGTCGGTGCCGCGTTCGGCCTGGAGGGCGGAGGCCTCCTCGTAGCTGAGGCCGTACACGGTGTCGGGGGACTGGGTGAGCCGGTAGCGGGACCGCAGCAGGTCGAACAGCCGGTCGGGCCCGTCGCTGTGGGTCAGCGGGCGGAAGACCCCCACCCGGTCGACATGGCGGGTCAGCAGCTCCATGACCCCCAGTTCGACGACCTGGCGGCCGTCGCCGCGGTCGATGCCGGTCACGTACACGCTGCGCGTCACGCGTGCTCTCCGATCCAATCGATGGCCACAAGGTCAAAATAAGTCGTTATTGCGGGCGTGCCCCTCTTGACAATACCTGCGCGGGTGGCTAGGTCGCCCTCCCAGTTTCCCTTGCGGAGTCCGTGCGAGGACAGTAGGGGTGAGGTGCGTGGAGGAGGAGGGCGGGTCGGCCCGTGAAACAATCGGACCGGCTCACACGAACCAACAGCGAGCACAGGAGACACAGCACGATGCGTATCGGAGTCCTCACCGCAGGCGGCGACTGCCCCGGCCTGAACGCTGTGATCCGGTCTGTTGTCCACCGCGCCCTCACCGGACACGACGACGAGGTCATCGGTTTCGAGGACGGCTTCAAGGGACTGCTCGAAGGCCGCTACCGCAAGCTCGACCTCGAGGCGGTCAGCGGCATCCTGGCCCGCGGTGGCACCATCCTGGGCTCGTCCCGGCTGGAGCGCAACCGGCTCCGGGAGGCCTGCGAGAAGTCCAAGGACCTCTCCAAGGACTACGGCATCGACGTCCTGATCCCGATCGGTGGCGAGGGCACCCTCACCGCCGCCCGGATGCTGGCGGACGCCGGGATGCCGGTCGTCGGCGTCCCCAAGACCATCGACAACGACATCTCCTCCACCGACCGCACTTTCGGCTTCGACACCGCCGTCGGTGTCGCGACGGAGGCGATCGACCGCCTCAAGACCACCGCGGAGTCGCACCAGCGGGTCATGGTCGTCGAGGTGATGGGACGGCACGCCGGCTGGATCGCGCTGGAGTCCGGGATGGCCGGCGGTGCCCACGGCATCTGCCTGCCCGAGCGTGCCTTCGATGTGAACGACCTGGTCACGATGGTCGAGGAGCGGTTCGCCCGGGGGAAGAAGTTCGCGGTCGTCTGTGTCGCCGAGGGTGCCCACCCGGCCGAGGAGACCATGGACTACAAGAAGGGCGCGATCGACCAGTTCGGCCATGAGCGGTTCACCGGCATCGGCAACCACCTCGCCGTGGAGCTGGAAAAGCGCCTGGGCAAGGAGGCCCGCCCGGTCATCCTCGGCCACGTCCAGCGCGGCGGCACCCCCACCGCGTACGACCGGGTGCTCGCCACCCGCTTCGGCTGGCACGCCGTCGAGGCCGCGCACCGCGGCGACTTCGGCAGGATGACCGCGCTGCGCGGCACCGACATCACGATGGTGCCGCTGCACGAGGCGGTCACCGAACTCAAGACGGTGCCGGACTGGCGGATGGACGAGGCCGAGTCGGTCTTCTGAGCCCCGGTTCCCTCCCTGGAGCCACCAACGGCGGCGGGGGGGGGGCGGGGGGGGGGGGGGGGCGGCGCCGGGGGGGGGGGGGGGGGGGGCCCCCGGGAACCGGCGCCGATTTCCCCACCCCAGAGTTGAGCGGGCCCCCCCCCGCCGCCCCCCACCCCC